>PLWZ01000044.1 GCA_003151235.1 Acidimicrobiaceae bacterium | reverse complement strand
TCAGCACGGCGCTTGTCAGCACGGCACTGTTCGTTGCGCTCGGTACGTCCGCCGGCGCCTCTACGGGCGTCGTTCCCAAGAGCACCGTCGAGGCAAACACGGCCAAGGCGTTGGCCCAAGAGACAGGACAAAAGCTTCCCAAGGTCGTGTGTCCAAGTGGATTGAAAGCCAAAATTGGCGCGTCGATCCACTGCACGGTGACGCCGTACGGTTCGACGATGAAGTATCCCGCGACGGTGACGGTGAGATCTCTCCACAAGGGTGTCGCGAGCTTTCACATCCAGGTCGGTCAAGCGATCGGCGCGGCAAACAAGGTCGAGTTCTGCCGTGACAACGCTCACTTGCTTCAAGCCACCTATGTGGCTCAAACCCCAGCCGATTTGATCCCGATCTTCAAGGCAAACGAGGCCACGATCGTCGACTTCCAGGCGACGGCACCATCCGCAATCGTTGCTGCCGCAGGCACGCTCGTGCAGGCGGCGAGAACCGCCGTTAACACGGGGAATGCCAATGGGTTCACCACTTCGGCGGTCCAGAATGCGGCGAGTCAGGTCAACGCTTTCTGCGGGCAGAATCCGGATGGTTCGCCCATCGGTTAGCGCACTCCCCGGCCTTTGTAGCGAAGCAGCCGCGTTCTTGCCCGATGACTCGTCACCTTCGAGCCGTAGGTCACCAGAACCGACATGGCGTACCTCCTTCCCTCAACCGTATTCCGGTTGATCCCGAACTGAACGGCCAGGTTCGTTGACTGAGGTACCGGCTCGGTAGGCAGCGGACAACTGGTTGACCTCGTCCGGAGTAATCGTCTCCAAGCCTGTCGTGTCGGCCTTGGGGCGGATCTCACGTGGCAGGATGGCTCGAGTTGGAGCAGTTCACGCAGGGTGGAGAATGTTCTTCCGGGGTTCGAGCAAGACCCGACAAGCTCCACAAGGTCCACTTTTTGGGGTCCAGGTCAAGGGTCTAGGACACCAAGGAAGCCGGGAGAGGGCCGGACCGCCGGAAGCCGGACAAACGGGCCGGGGGGCGGGCCGGAGGCAGAGCGAGCCGACGGCGGCCGCGGGGGACCGCCAGGCGTGCGAAAAGGGACCCACGCAGGAGCCTCTCCCGAATGCCGACAAAGAAGTTCGCCTGAACAGTTCAGGAATTCATCGGTTCGCCCGTCGGTCCGCCGCTCTCTGATGATCGTTCGACAACGGGTGCGACCCGTACTTCGGGATCCGTATTGGCGCTCCGCTGCCGTCAACGAGCACCCACGATCCCCTCTGAACTGGGCTTCTTGTCGGTTGGTCAGCCCTTGGTGAGGGTCCGGTGGATGGCGAGCCCGGTTCCCGACACCGTGAGGGTCGCCATGTTCTGGGACACGACCGCGTTGTACTGCGCTGAGAAGCTCTGGTAACTGGCCGCCTCGAGCGCCGGCGACCAGTCGAGGTACCCGAAGAACGCGCGGGCCCCGTCGAAGAAAGCGACATAAGAGAAGCCCGCCGAGCGCACGTAGCGCGCCATCGCCGACACGTACTGCTCGTCGAGAGGCTCCCAAAAACTGTAGCTCTTCACCTTCAGGTTCTCGGGGGCGCCGGCCGGGCCGAGCCCCTCCCCAGACGTCGGCTTGTTCAGCCATGTCTCGTCCATGACGAGTGGCTTGGCGGCCGCCTTGGCTGCCCTCACGTCGCTGGACAGGTTCGCGATGGCGCTCGGCCCGAATGGATAGACGTGCACGTCCAGGTAGTCGATGGAGGTCCGACGAACGAGGGCCTGGTCGATGCCCGGGCTGCTCCAGGTCCCGGTCCCCGCGCCCACCTGGGTGTGGCCGCGCTTGAGCCCGGACAGTTCCTTCTGGACGACGTTGACCGCGGTGTCCGGCGTATCCAGCGTGAGGTGCAAGGTGTCGGTGTAGGTGTCGGGCTCGGTGAGTAGGGAGAGGTAGTCGGGCTTCAGCTGGTCGATGATCACCTGGGCCTCTTGGCGTTCCTCGGTGGCATAGGAGTCGAGGGTGAGCCCGGCGTAGCTGATCTTGAGCGCCGTGAGCGGGGTCCCGGAGAAGATCGGGTTCTCCTCGACCGAGAACACCATGTGGCGCTGCCGGATCTGACGAGCCACCTGCTCGTAGAAGGCCAGATACCCCGCGCTGTTCGGAGTGCTCGAGATCAGGAGCGGAAACGAGACGTCGACGGTCACGCCTTGGATGCCCAAGGCTTCGAACGCGTCGAGCTCGCGTTCGACCCCGGAGATCGCACCGGGAGAAAGCAGTCCGGCCCCGATGTTGCCGTTGGCGGTGAGTAGCTCGGTGCCGAACTTGGTAATCGGGTGCTTAGGCTCCCGCCCCACGCTTGAGGAGAACGACTGGACCTCGTCTTGCACCGCCGCGTACTCGGTCTGGTACTGGGTGGGAACCGGTCCTGGGACCTGGGTGCTCGAGACGAGCTGCCCCTTAGTGGCCCCCTGCGCCTCCGCGGGAAGACTGATCACAAGCGAGCCGATCAGGCTCACCGCGAGGAGCATTGCGCCAGGGACAGCCCGTTTCATGAGGCTGATCTAACCAGGCGATTGTGAGCAGACGATGAAGTTCGGATGAGGGGTTTTGCGCGCGCGACCTGTCTAGCCCAGTGAAAGAACCCAGGGAGGGGGGAGCCGCCCAGGCGTGATCAAATCGCTACGGGCACACCGACAACGCTAGCGCGTACCAGTCCGCAAGTTCGGTTTGCCCGGTCGCGTTCGGGTGGATCGTATCGGACTGGAGTAACCCCGGGTTGGCCTGGACGAGCCCGTTCCAATCGATCAGCTTGTAGTGAGTCGGGTTGGAAGCGACGGTGTTCTCCATATTGAGATTCAACTCCGACGCAACCAACGAGGTCCCACCGAGCACGTTGGTATCGACGTCGGTACGAATGATGCTGGGCCGGACTTCAATCAGCGGTCGTGGTGCGCGACCGAGACCGTCCAGGGGCGTACGCCACGATCCTCCGTTTCAACTCCGACGAAGACGCGATGCGTCACTCCGAGAGTGATGCCACTCATGAGCGCATCGCCAAGCTCGGTCCGCTGATGAAGGGCGACGCACGTTTCTACAACCTCGACGTTCTTGACGAGACGAACCCATAGCATTGCGCTCACGCGTACAAAGTGTCCACGCGCCTTCTCGAGGCCAAACCGCGCTGGCGGTCAGCCACTGAAGCGGGTCCCCGACCGACATCGAGGGCGCTCACGGCCGAGGGTGACAACGATCTCGCCTCGCCTCGCGCCGTAACAGGTTTTCAAAGCGTGAGTGACGATGATGAGCTCAACCGATCGAGAGAACCGTGATGAAGTCACGCGTCCACCCGACCTGACACTGGTCAGCCGGACGATTTTGGCCCGGCACTTGAGCGAGCAGGGGGGCACCGGGGGTGGGCGCGATGGCGAGATGTATCCACTCGGGGTTGATGTCGAGTTCCATGGCGGTATTCGCGCCCGCGCTGATCAGAGCATTTGCGAGGTCTGCAGGGAGGGTCGACATGCTGGCCGCGTAGAGCAGGTCACCCTTGTCGTCGATTCCAAGCCCGCTCCTGGCTACCGACGGAACCCCGCCCAAAGTGTCACCCCAAGCCGCGACGTCGCCAATTAGGGGACTCGGTTGCCCACCGACGACAAGGGCCGGGAGATTCTGGCGAACGCTAGCGACCTGGGTATTTGTGGCCGGGAACCCCTGTCCCCACACGCCCACCTGCCCCACACCAGCAGTGTCGACTACCAAACTCGCCAATCCCGCAGAGAGCGGAACGAGGACCTGGCCGTCGACCTCAAAGCCGCCGGCGTTGGCATTCGCCTTGAACCCCCCATTGAAACAGGCGAGCAGGAGAGGTTGCTCTGCGCTGCTCACCGATGGGCCCGAGTCTGGTCCGATCACGGCGCTGCCAGTCGGTGGGTCCTGGCTGCCTACGTGGAGGCTGTAGTCGACGTGATTGTCGAGAAACCGGGCCACGATGACCTGGCTTCCATCGGGTTGCGGGAAGACTCGTTCGTCGATTGCAATACCGCGGGGACCGGTGCTGAGGGTCGTCCAACCGGGTTCCTCGGGTGCAGTCGTTGTAGTCGTTGGTTGAGGCGGCGTAGTCGGCGATGAACTTGGTCCGTTCGATGATGTTCTCGACGAGCCGCCCGGTTCGACCGCAGGGCTCCCTGAGGAGCACGACGCGAGTAGCAGAACGGCTGCAACGCTTATGAGCAAGGTGTATGGGCGCGAGTGTTGAACGCGCCCGCGCTTCGCTCTGCGTAGGGACATCTACCCCAACCGAGTCCGATGGGTGGTTTGCTGGCCGTTCGAGCGCATCACCGTGGTCGACCCCGGGAAATGGGGTCCTCGGTGGGGCCACCCGGTGGTCACGGTCACACCGGCCAGCCCGACCGATACACCCACTACCAGGTTCGTCGTCACGACGAGGCGTCGGGCGTGGGCACCTGGGAGGCCAGAACCAGGGGTGCGGGCATCCCGGCTGTCGGCTGCCGCGAGCCGGGTGGCTCGCCAGAGATGGGCAACAAGATGTACGGCGACCACAAAGAACCACAGCACGAAGGTGAGTTGATGCACCCGCAGCAGCAGGCGATCCTGGGGTCCGACCAGCCACAATGCAACCCCCGATGTAACGACCGCCGCTGTCGAGATGATCACGAAGGGGCCAAGCACTCGCAGTATCGGATGTGGCGGGCCCGCTCGGACATAGCGTTGATCGCCCCAGTAGTAACGGCCGAACCGCCATAGGGTCGAGGAGATCTTGAGCAGGACAGGTGGGATCAACGCCAGGCCAATGGCGATGTGCCAGTTAAGAAACCGCCCAATCACCGGGATTGTCATACCTTCGAAGAAGAAGAGCACGACGAGTAACAACCCGGTGGTCGCGGTCAACCGAGTTCGCCTCGACGCCAGGCTCACGGCCGTCGGGATCATCGAATACCCCGACCACCCGAGCCGCTTCCCCGGCGAACTTCGGTACCGGCGCCCTCGACACGGGTCCGAGCCAGCGGACCCCCTGGCGAACGTGCGTTGCCCGGTTGCGACGGGGTGGGCGCACCCTCCCCGGGGTACCCGGATATTGACCCGTCAACGTGAGGTACTGGTACCGAATAAATGGACGACGATCGCTTCAAGTGGCGCGGCCACGACATCGGATCCGCAGGCGACGAGCTCGAGTCGGCCACTCCGTGCTCCCTTGCCGCGTGCCGTGGAGTACCCGGTGGCTGATCGGGAAAGGTTCCCTGCGGCGATGCAGGTCCCGGGGGTACATGTCGAGCGGCCCTGACAGCCGGACCGCTGTCTTCGTCCACCCCGTAGCGGTGGGCGAGTTCTTCTAAGCGCTCCATCGCCTTCCCATGATTGGAGCGACGGGTGCTTCTCCGTCGACCAGCTCCAATGGCGATGGTGCTGACGACCAGTACGAGCGTCACGCTGACGATCACGATCAGAATGACAAACAGATGTCTCACTAAAGCTCGCCCCGTCGTTTGTCGAGGGCCGTACACGTCGTGTGGACGATGTGGACAGTGCGACCGTCACCATCGCGGTCCCGGAGGGCGGCAGCAACGTCCATATGGATGGCGGTGAGGCCAAGTTCATGGCCAAGAGACAGTTCATGGCCGAGTGAGTTTGATCGCCTGGGCCGATCAGCCTTTACCAGGCTCCACTGCTGGTCCCGCACCCGGCGCGGCACGGCGTCAAGTCCCGAGCCCTGGGGTCAGGGCCGTGGTTGGGGTGGTTGTCGGCGCCTCGAAATATTGCTTCACCGCTTCGGCCAGACCCGTAGCAATGAGCCGCTGCCCCTGGGTGCTGGCTGCAATGGATCCCTCGTAAGGATCGGTGATGAACAGTGGTTCGATGAGGGCGCCCGGCATTTCGCTAGGCGTATCGAAATACCCGGGCATCGCTGGACCCAGCAGCAGCAAATGACCGTACGTCGCGGCAGCGGACGAGAGCGGTGGTCCACCCAGAGTCGCATCTGACTGGACGCCATCGTTTGGGATGCCCCAGCCCTGGGCGTTCATCTCGGCGAGAACGGCGTTCTGGACCAGATCGGCCAATCGCAGATTGGCCGCCGAGAACGTTCGAGCAGCGTCGTAGGCCGTGATACTTCCCGCGTTCTGGGTCGAGCCGCCTGCATCCATGTAGATGCCGATCAAGATGCTGGCTTTGGCCAGGTTTGCGCATACGTCCCTCGATGCGACTTCGTTATGTGCACCTTGTGCGGTATAGACGCCGTCGGACTCGTCACCCGGTTGCGGCCGAGCCACTGCCGCGTCACGAGTTCGCGAGACCACTACCCGATAGCCGTCCGCTCGGAGCACGCCGCTGTGTCGAGCTCGATGGGCAGGTTGATGTCGGACTCATAGATCGTTTCACCGGATTCGGCCTCTCCAATCCCGCCCGGATCGATTCCGCCATGACCAGCGTCGAGAAACACGGTCTTGTGCCGATCGCCCGAAGTCGGTGGGAACGCCACACACGAGCCCTTGACGAACAGGGATGGGTCAATCGCGGTTCCAGCGAGAGAGCGTGTGCTCTTGCGGGCACTGACAAGCCGTGGCTGCCTGACGATAGCGAAAACGATGTCGGATGGCGCCCGCGCCAAGTATGCGGGGATAGCGATGGTTGGAAGGACACACCCCGCAAGAACAAGCCCGCTGATGCCAACACCATTGGCGACACGCCGCGCCCTGAGGAGGAATTCCGAGCGGTATTGCTGTACGCGGCGCCTCACGCATCGGAGTTCCGATCGAGAACTGCTGTGGCGGATGCGGTTTGAGGGGTCGATCAACGGAGATGGCGAGCTATCTTTCCGGGTACAGCTCCATCCTCCCAATCTGGGACATGAACCTGAAGGAATCGTGAAGATGTTGTCGGACAAGGCGTTACCAAGGACTCAGGGCTGGTCGGTTGGCTGCCCGTCATGATCCTTGGGGTTGAGAACGACGAGTTGCAACATGACGAGCAGGTATGTCCCGGTCATCCGCTATTGTGGTCAACGGCAGCGCAACCACCGTCTTGTTCGCAATGGTCTACATCGCCCGGCTCCGTCGGCGCCACCAGGTTCGGCTCCCGCAGCAGCGGCTCCAGTACGATTCGACGGTGCACCGCCCGAAGTACCGGTCTCGGTGGCGAACCTACCGACCATGGGTCGTGCTCGCCATTGCCACCGTGTTGGCAGGGACCGGAGCACTGGTTGTCTCGATTGGCCGTGGAGGGCAGAAGACGCATGGCGCTCAGCCCCCTTCGAGCACGGGGCAACCCACGACGTCAAGCACGATTCCACCGGACCCTCATTTCGCGGTGGGGATCGTGGCGCTTGACATCGCCGAACCAAGCGAAACTGGTGGAGTCGTCAGATCTCTTCCCACCGAGGTGCGCTACCCAGCAAGCGGATCGGCTGGTACGGAGGACCAACCCGGGGCTCGGGCCGATCGCCGTTATGGTCCCTACCCGCTTGTGGTGTTCTCCGAGGGGTACGACATCAGTCCCGAGGCGTATGCGACTCTTCTGGACGCGTGGGCCTCGGCTGGCTACGTCGTTGCTGACCCAACCTATCCGTTCACGTCTCCATCGTCACCCGAAGGGCTCGATGAGAGCGATATCGTCAACCACCCCGCTGACCTGCGCTTCGTCATCACGTCGGTGCTCCAAGATGGAGCGACTCCTGGTGGCACGCTTTCTGGGCTAATCGATCCGAGTGAGATTGCTGTGATCGGCCATTCGGACGGCGGCGACGTCACCCTCGCTACCGCTAGCAACTCATGCTGTAGCGACGGTCGCATCAAGGCTGCCGTCATCCTCTCAGGCGCCGAACTGGCGTCCTTTGGCGGCACCTATTACGCGACTCCACCCGTTCCCATGCTCGTTGTTCAGGGTACGGAAGACGACATCAATCCGCCGGCGTGCAGCGTCCAACTTTACGACGCGGCCCCTGAGCCGAAGTATTTTCTGTCGTTGATTGGCCAGAGCCATGAGGGTCCCTACCTAGAGGCAGGACAGCCGTTCGACACCGTGGAGAAGGTGACGATCGACTTCCTCAATGGCTACCTTCGACACTCGACGGCTCAACGGGATGCGATGACGACGGACGGTTCGGTGGCTGGCTTGGCGACGCTCACTAGCTCCGCCTCTGCCGGGCCGCCCGTCGGAAGTTGTGCTGGGGCGCCTCTGGGCTGACTTGAGCGCCGCCGACAGTCAGGTTGCCAGTTTGGTTCCCTTCACGATTGCGGCCTCGGCCACCACCGGGATGACCTCTATCTTCGAAAAGCCCGCCTTCTCGAACAATCGGCTCCATGCATCGGGGGTGATCGGTCGCTCATGGACGCGCAGTAACAAGCGCCCTGCGTTCTTCATGATTCGCCAGTATCCGGGCAGGCCCTTCTTGGCCATGATCCGGACCTTGCTGGCAATGATTTTACGATCGCGAGCAGCCGTGCCGCGTCCGAGCATCATGTCGGCCACCACAAGTTGGCCACCGGGCCGCAACCAGCCAAAAGCAGCCTTGACTAGTCGTTCCTTCTCGTCGTCGAGGAGATGGTGGAGCGCATAATTCGTAACCACCAGGTCGAGGGTCCCACGTGGCAACGTGAGGTGCTCGATGGCCACAACCATGCCGCTGACGGTTTCGATGCCCTCGTGCCGTGCCTGTGTCTCCATACGTTCGACCATCAGTTGGCTCACGTCGACTCCAATGACCCTGGCACCGCGCCTGGCGAGCATCAGAGCAATCCGTCCGCTTCCACAACCTAGGTCGACACACTGCATGCCTGGACGGACAGCGGCCACCTCCGCAGCCTTGGCCGCAACCTTGTTCATACCCGAGTCGTTGTCGGCATCCCACGTTTCGGACCGCCGCTGCCACGTCCGACGCTGGGTATAAATCGATCTGTTCGTAACCAGCCGCTTGAGCCAGGCAAACTCATGTGGCCATTCCCCGGGGAACTCTTGCGCTTTGGTTGCCTTCATTGGATTCGTCCTTCCCTTCGTCTACCCGCTGAACGTGTTGGAGATACACACGGGGTGTCGGGCTGTCGGGGCGTCTTCTTGCCTGAGTGGCGATACGCCGGAACTAAACACAGCGAGGGGCGGCTATTCACTCACGACCCTTGCCCGTAGCTGAAACGCCAGCAGGTAGATCTCTCGGACCGGGAGGTGTCCTGAGGGTGAATCTTCAACATCAGCTCAGTCTGGACTCATGAACCTGAAGGAGATGTGAAGGAGACCGCTGCCGGAGCGGATGGGCTGGCCCGTAATGGAGTCGTCAGCTCCGACGCCTAGGTTTGAGCCCCGTGGCCGAACCTCGGTGCGTTCGCTGGGATGCGAAATGGTGACCAGCCGCTATCGAACCGATACGCGGGTAGTCGCCTCTACCGTCGGAAGGTTTGTGACGAGGTGAGGCTGCTGGTAGCCGAGGATGACGCGGCCCTGCGATCAGTGTTGGATCGCGGACTCCAGGAGAACGGCTACGTGGTCGATGCCGTTTCCGACGGTGAATCCGCTGTGAAACACCTTTGACCTATGAGTACGCGGCGGCCATCCTCGATTGGCGGATGCCCAAGAGAAGCGGGATCGAGGTACTCGCAGAGGCACGCAGAATCGGAGTGCGCACGCCCGTTCTCATGTTGACCGCACGGGACACCTCAGCAGACCGTGTAAGTGGCGTGAATAGCGGCGCAGACGACTACCTGGTCAAACCCTTTGACTTCTCCGAGCTGCTTGCTCGCCTTCAAGCGCTGCAACGTCGACGGGTGCTCCGACTCAGTCCGGTACTCTGATCAGGTGACCTTCGATTTGATCCAACGACCCGAGAGCTGACGCTCGACAGCAATCAATAGCGGACCGCCACCGAGTGTGCGCTCGTTCAGCTGCTCATTCGGGGCTCGCCGGCGGTCATCACTCGCCGAACGATTGCCGTCCAGGGGTCCGACGCAGTTCTTAGCTCAGTCCCCGCTGTGACATGGTCATTAATCAGCGAATGGAAAGTTGGACGTCCAATTCCATGTGCGATCGAACGTAATGATCAGCGCCTCGTAACCCTCGATGACCTCGATCAACGCGAGGGCTTCCTCACCGCCTATTGCAGCTGCGGTCGCAAGCGCGTCCGCCAGGCCAAGGTCGGGTCCAGTGACGCTCGCCGAGGCGACTCGCACAGACGGTCGGCCAGAATGAGGATCGATCAGGTGATTGCCGCGCTCGTAGGTGCCCGAAGTCGCAATCGCGCCGACAAGCTGGACAATGCAGGCGAGATCTCCCCGCGAAAAGGGATCAATGACGCCGACCCTGAATGGCTCGCCGAGCGCTGGGCCGCCGAATCCTGCGATGTCGCCGGCTGCATTCACGAGCGCACCCGGTATCTCGGTCGAGACGAGTGCGGCAAGCGCTTTTTGTGCGGCCCACCCTTTGACGTATCCGGTTGGATCGACTCCCCCCGGCATCGCCCATGGATCGAACCATCCACCCGAGAGCCCACGCGCGATCATGCAGTGCTCGAGGACCTCTGCCACCTCCGGAGGGGTCTGTTCGCAGGTGATCTCGCCGCGGCGCAGCCGGCTGATTGGGCTGTCGGGCTTCCAAGTGCTGAAGACAGCGTCAGCGTGCTGAAGAATCGTTCGAGCACGAGCAAGGTGCGAGGAAGCTGCGGCGGTTGAAAACTCTGTCTGGTTGTAGAGATCAATGGTCACAACAGTGCCCATAACGTGTTCAAGGTGGTGAATGGTTCTCGGTCTCTCCAGTTCTCCCGCGCTAACTGATTGAGACATCACGAAAGACCTAGTTGGTTCAGCGCCGACTGGAGCGACTGTTGGAACCCGGCGCTCGTGTAGCTCGCACCCGAGACGCCTTGGATATTTGCACTCTGGGCCTGCATAGCCTGCTGTTGGAGGATCGGGATGGATTGTTGGTCGATCGACTGAGATCGAAAGTTCCCACCGTCGTTGAGCGATGCGATGGCGACGTTGGTGATCTTCCTGCCCGATGCCGTTACCGAGACGGACAAGATGCCGTAGTGGTAGTTGACCGCCGCACCGGTGGCGCTGCGTGATGCAGAGGGCCTGGTGGTCGTTGTCGAACTTGAGGTGGGAGGAGGGCTCGTGCCATTGGAGCTCTGACCCGAATGAGCTCCCGCGGGAAGCGTGGTCGTGGTCGAACTCCGCGTTGCCGACGCTCCGGGTAGCGAACCGAGGGTGAGACTCGCCGGCTTCGTGTGAAAGCTCAGCACGGCCGCAATTCCGATCACGGTCGCGGAGATCACAATCGGCGCTCGTTTCATCGACTTCGCTCGGTCAGAACACGCAGCTTCATTGGATCCTCAAAGCCTCAGAACGAGAACGCTTCCTGGTGAATGCGGTCACGATGTGCGCCGAGCCTTCTGGCCGCGCCGATGACGGACTCGTTAAAGCCCTTCGGTCCACAGACATAGACGTCGCTCTGCGCGATGTCGGGGGCGAGCCGCCGCAGCGCTCTGGCATCAAAGCGAACAAGATGGCGTGGTCCGATGACCTCGTGGAACTGCCCGCCCCGCTGGGCGGTGAGGGCAGCTACCTCGTCTCGATGGACGATCTCCTCCTGGGTTGACCCCCGAACGATCACGGTCACATCCACCGACGGGGGGAGGTCTTCGAGAAGCGCACGAAGGGGGGTGATGCCGACTCCGGCGCCGATCAGCACCACGCGTTCTGAGGATCGAGCGTGCCGGGTGAATGCGCCGTAGGGGCCCTCGATAAAGACCCGCGTTCCGGGCTTGAGGTGGGCAACCGAGCGGCTCTGATCGCCAAGTCCTTTGACGGTCACCCGGATGTATGGGGGCTGGGGCAGCGCGGAGAGTGAGTACGGGTGCGCATGCCACCAGAGCTCTCTGGTAAGGAAGCGCCAATGGAAGAACTGCCCACCCGAGACAGCCAGCCGACGGAGACTCCGACCCGAGCAGATGATCGAAAAGACTCCGGGTGCCTCCGGGCGGACGGACACGACCCGTAGTCGATACTGGAGATTCCGGAAAATCGGATGGAGGACTCGGAACACAATGACGGTGCCTGCCGTAGATGCCCACAGCACGATCCAGATCGCTCGGGTGAGCGGGTGGCCGATGAACGAGCCACCGGTGACGATCTGGTGGGCGAAGGCGAGCGCCAGGCCAAGGTAGATGTAGAGGTGGATGACCCACCACGTCTCGTATTTCAGGTGTCGGCGGGCCATCCTGATCGATGTGACGCCTGCGATGATGAGTAATCCAAAACCAACCGCTGCGGCAAGAAGGTCAGGATACGTTGTGAGGAAAGCCCAGAGCTGACGGAGCGGCCCCACCTTTGCCAGCTGGGCGTAGCCGAGCGTGATGAGCACGACGTGAACCGCAATGAGTCCAAGCGGCCAAGGTGCGATCCGGCGGTGCCACCGAAGGAGCCGGTCCTGGCCGACCGCCCGCTCCAGCCACGGCAGGCGGGCAATGAGCACCACCATGATCAACATCAAATACGCACCGGTGAAACCGGCGAGGCGACCTCCGGCGATCAGCCAGCCCCCGGGTGCAGCGAGTGAGCCGCGAGTCTCTCCGGTGATGACCAGCCCTATGGTGGCGCCAAAACCCAGGCCGGCAAGTGCCGCGAAGACATCTGCCACCACGGGGATCGGGGCATGGCCGGGCCGACGCCGAGGTGCCGCCACCGCACTGGATCTGGCCGGGCGCCTGGCTGCGTCCAGCGGCCTTGCTGGGAGCACAGCTCGATGCTAACGAGCCATGTTAAGAACAGTCTTAGCGCAACCTGAAGGTCCAGTCGCCGACTCTTATGTATTGCGAATCCATGGCGAGTCAGCATGACGTGATCGCATTCAGCCATCTCCGGGTGCTGGTCTCAGGACAGGATCCCGCCGGTAACCGGTCATCTGGAGGCACTGCCTCTGGCGCAACCCCGCCTGGTCCGCGCCGCCAACCAGAGCCGGCCGTCATGGTGAGACGAGTGCTGTCATCGATGCGGGCACCCTCCCGAGGTGACCGTTACGCCCACCGAGCGCGCTGAACGATTGTTAACCACTTCAAGGAGCTCGCTGTTCGAACTCGATATCACTCTGGCTCCAAGGGCCCGAACACAGTACCCATTGGGATAGTGAACCTGGGTTGGCACGAAGATCACCGTAGCGGCATTGACGGTGTGATTCGGCCTGTAGACAAGATGAAACACACCGGTTTTCGGGGTAAAGGACATCGAAAGCGGTGTTCCGGCGATTGCCTCGGGATAGGTGCGGGACAGCACTCGTGCCGCGGAGCGAAGTTTTCCGTTCGCCATGACCAATGCTTCACTCCTGCTACCTGTTGGATCGCCGTAGTACTTCCACGACCAATAGCTCCAGCCGACAAGATGCGCGTCGGCTTGGGCGGTGAAGGCGGCGAGAAGCGCCGGGCTCGAGCTGGCGCCGAACTCGCTCACGAACCAGGCCGGGCCCTTCCGTTGGACGGCCGATGCCATGTCCGGTCGGTCTGCGGCGCGGCGAGCGAGCGAGCGAGTCTCCTGCGCTTCACAAGCGCCGATATTGGTGGGATTGCCAGTCACGGGGCTTCGGGCGCCACAGTAAATGTGGATGTTGAAGACCAGGTTCGGTAAGTCCATCGGTCCGATGAAGGTGGGATATCCCCGGCTTCCGTAGTTGTCGGGTTCGTCGAAGACCAGATGCGTCGGGTCGTTGGCCATGATCGTCGGAATGACCCCCTCGGCAGGGTCGTTCGCCGGGCACCGGATCGCAGGCGCACCATGGGACGGAGTTCCCAGATTGGTGGTGCCCGTGTAGAAGCACTCAAGCTGGGCGTCGAAGTGCTCATCCCCAAGGCTGACGAGGGACCTAGAAAATGGCTCATTGAACGGGTCGTAGCCGAGGATCCAGGGATTGCCCCGAAAGAATTTGGCTACGTCGCCCCAGACACGGTCGTACTCGCCTTGGAGGTCTCCGACCACATTGTTGGTCCAGAAATGGTGAAAGGCGATGCCCGCTGCCGTGGTCGCGTACTCGAGGGACCATCTCCCCGGGGGATCGACGCTCGGCACGCCGCTCGTGCACGCCGCCCAGTTGGGTGCCCCCTCGCCATCGAACATCTCGTTGTACACGTCTTGGTGCATGTCGAGCAGCGTGTAGATGTGGTAGCGACCGAGCAGGTTGACGGTCTTTTGGAGATGATTCAAATAGCGGTCGAGCACGGTCCGGTTGAATTGGTGAGGGTTCGTCGGGGCTCCAGGTGTGCAGATGGCCGGATCGTTGGCCGGAGCGGTCCCAGGCTCGAGGCCCCGCCAGGTCATCCCAAGACGCACGACATTGAAGCCGAGGCGAGCCATGAGCGAAGCGTCGCCGGCACTGAAGTTCCACGGCTTTCCCGGGTCGGGGTACACCTCGAATGGGGGGTGCTTATAGACGACGTTGACACCGTGAAAGAAGATGATGCGTCCGCTGCGATCGTAGAGAAACGGTCCGCTGGGGGCGCTAATCCGTCCAATGATTGGCGGAGCTCCGCCGATGTTGGGCGCAGGCTCGACGGGGGAGGCGAGGCTGGGCAGGACCGAAGTTGAAGTGCCTGACGGGCCCGTCAACTCGACGCTCACGACGACACCGACCAAAGCGATCGCTGTGACTCCCGCGATGATCCCGATCACCAGTCCGCGGCGGCGTCCAACCATCAGCGCTGGGTCTGCTCCACCCGTGCCCGGTTCTCGGGCGCTGTGACGCCCTCACCCCCGTCCGCGGTCGCGGTCACGGGTCGGAACACGATGAGCTGGTAGATGGCGAACTTGGCCAGCCACACCACTCCGTAGGTGCGGACATATGTCCGCAACGTCCGTGACGAGTCCATCGACACCGAGCACCCACCCGCTAGCACAGCTGTTCAGGTTGTGGCATTGGTCTTTCCAAATTTTGTGCTGGAAGTCAAGGCCGTGACGGTTGTATCCGGAAACACCAGCTAACTCATTTCGTCATCGGCAGGAGTCACTTAACTCGCAACCGCGTGGTCGAACACCGCTTGTCCGGATGGCACCAACAGCCAGGGTGGAACGCGATTCGGTCATTTGTGACCTGACCTGCTGCCCCACAGTCCCACCATCCACCGCCGGCACCCCGGAGGAGCACGACACCCGGCGCTAGTAACGCCGAAAGTTCAAGTACCATGCCGTTCGTCCCGCATTACTCGAAGTCGGTGGACGAATAGCACGACTACCGCGATCCCGGCCACCACGGCCAAGACGTAGCCGACGTCGCTGAATTCCCGCAGCGCGTGGTTGTAGCTGGACCCGAGCGCAAAACCCAGGCTGGCCAGGGCCGTGCACCAGATCGCGCAGCCAATAATGGTGAAGGCCACGAACTTGCCAATGGCCATCTCGCCCAATCCGGCGGCGAAGGACACGAATGAGCGCAGTAGCGGGATGAACCGGCCAAACAGGACCAGGGGTTCGCCGTGACGGGCGAACCACGCCTCTGCCCGATCGAGGTCCTTGTGCGTAAGCAGCACGTATTTGCCGAACCGATCCACCAACGCACGTCCGCCGTAGTAGCCGATGAGGTAGCCGGCCAAGGACCCCAGCAATTCCGCCAAAGTGGCCAGGACAATGACGACGACCAGGTTGAGGTGGTGAGGTTCATTCGGAATCTGGCCGCTGGCCAGCACCCCGCCATAGATGACGGCCAACTCTGCGCCTACCGGTAGGCCCATCGACGAGACGAAGCTGAGAGCGAAGACGGCGAGATAGCCCCAGGTCTCGAGAAAGTGCTCCATGGCCTACCTCCGATTTTGCGGTTCCCCTCACGGCTGGTCAGAAACCCCCAGCAGAAAGCCGACCAAATCTATGACCTGGCGACCTGACGGAGTCATGAAGGTGAGCCCGTCGATCCCATTCGAGCGTTTGTGATGGCCGGCAAACCGGCCGCTGGTTCTTGCCCTTGCAGCCCTGGTCTACGCGCTGATACCTCAGAGTGAGCATGCGCTGTTGCTGAAATGAAGGACAGCTAGCCAGGACAAATTTGGGAGCCGCGCTAGCGTGACGTCGTGGGTGCGAAAGGCGGATTCGGCTCATGGCGTCACCTGTCGGGTCGTTTCTTGACGTCCCTCATGCCAATCGGTCCAGCGCCAACCGACGAGTCCTGGGCGCTGGACAACCTGCTCAACGGCGAGCAGGCACTTTGGCAGCGTATGTCGGGACCCGACCGGCGCCACGCCGTGAAAGTGGCTCGGAACACCCTTCGTCTTCTCGGTTCTGACCGAGCGGGGCGCGACGTTATCGCTGCGGCGCTTCTTCACGACGTCGGCAAGATCGAGTCATCGTGCGGAACGTTCGCTCGCGTCGGGGTCACATTCGCAGCGCTAATTCTTGGCCGGTCCCGGTTGCTTCTCTGGGCTGGCGATCCTTCAGCAAGCGGATATCTAACGCGGCGAGCTCGAGTCGCTCTGTACTTAACCCACGATCGCTTGGGCGCCAAGCTGCTTGAGCGTGCCGGTAGCCAGGCGCTGACTGTGTCCTGGGCTGGGGAACACCATTTGGCCTCCGAGATGTGGACCGTCGACACAACTATCGGCACCGCCCTGAAGGCTGCGGATGGGGACTGACCGGCGGCATTGGGCATCGTCGCCATGTCCTCAGACCCTCTTACGAAGATGGTGTGAGAGGTGGCCCCCTATCCTATGAGAAAGGGAGCCGATGTCTTTGGCCGCGCACTTTTGGATTGGGCGCAGGGCGGAACTGTTCCAGAGATTATCGAACGTGATGATGGTTTCACAGAGACCGGTGCAGGCCACGAGGGATATCTAGCCGAGTTCAAGGACTGGCCTTCCTCGCAGCGGCAGTCCATCCGGTACGTCCGCGGTCGCGTCATCGATGTCGGTTGTGGTGCGGGGAGGGTGGCCTTATATCTTCAACAGCGTGGGTTTGACGTTGTTGGTCTCGATGTTTCACCGCTTGCGATCCGGACAGCGCGGATGCGTGGCGTGAAGGAAACATGGTGCATGTCGATCGACACTCTGTCCCGGAAAATCCGCTCGTTTGACACCATCGTGTTGTTTGGAAACAATTTTGGAATGTTTGGCACTCCTGAGCGGGTCCGAAAGGTGCTGAAGGACTGGGCCGACAAGACGACTCCGGGCACACGCATCTTGGCCGAGAGCACGAATCCGTACTGCGGCGGTGCTCCGGTACTCGATCGGAACTATTACCACCGGAACCGGCAACGCGACATCATGCCAGGACAGTCCCGTCTCCGATTTCGGTACGGCGGCTTTACCAGCCCGTCGTTCGATTGGCTCTTTGTTTCCCGCAACGAGATGCAGACGATTCTCCGGGGCACGGGCTGGCACCAAGGCCGGATTCTTGGAGCGCGGTCGAGCGACCCATATGTCGCCGTTTTGGAGAAGGATTGACCTGTACAACTACTAACGCTTTCCGGGCTGCAGAATGCTTGGCCCCGTAGGCGACGCGGAAGCCGGGGCTTCGGCCAGGTTAAGGCGGTGGCTGAATGGTCATGAAGAGGGGCCTCCCCGATGAGAACAACACTTGGGTTCTCGTCGGAACCAATCACCAAGGTACCCCGCCCGCGGCCAGTCGTCGGGCTGCATGGCTCGGATTCGCATCCGAAGGTCGATGTTCACATGGACCATCATTGCTTCACAGGCTCGGTGAGGTCGGCGAGTAAGGATCGGACTCGGCGGTCGATGTCGTCGACGATGGGCCGGACTGCGGCGACGGGTTTGCCGGCGGGGTCTTCGAGGTCCCAGTCGAGGTAGCGCTTGCCGGGATAGTACGGGCACGTGTCACCACAACCCATGGTGACGATGACGTCAGCGGCTTGCGCGGTTTCGTCGGTAAGGGGCTTAGGGAACTCCCGAGCCGGGTCCAGGCCCCGTTCGCTGAGGATGGCGACGACGGATGGGTTGAGCTGATCGGCGGGTTCGGACCCGGCTGAGAGGACTTCGACCCGGCCCTGCGCGTAGTGATCGAGCAGGACCCTGGCGGCGAGGCTGCGGCCGGCGTTGTGGGTGCAGAGGAATAACACGACGGGTGTGTCGGTCACGGAACTCCTTCCAGTCTCGCTTGTGCGGGCACCGGGAAGTAGTGCCGTCGGGCCCAGAGGGACACGTACACCAAGCCGACGAGGACCGGAACTTCGATGAGAGGGCCGACGACGCCGGCGAGAGCTTCGCCGCTGGTAACGCCGAACACGCCGATGGCGACCGCGATGGCCAACTCAAAGTTGTTGCCCGCAGCGGTGAACGCCAGGGTCGCGGTCCGCTCGTAGGGGAGGCCGATCGCCTTGCCGAAGGCGAACGAACCGAACCACATGATGGCGAAGTAGCCCAGCAGGGGTAGGGCGATGCGGGCCACGTCGGCGGGACGCGAGGTGATGGTGTGGCCTTGGAGGGCGAAGAGGATGACGATGGTGTAGAGCAGCCCGTAGAGGGCGAACGGGGCAAGGCGGGGCAGCAACGTGTTCTCATACCACTGCCGTCCCCGGGCTCGCTCGCCGAGGGTACGGGTGAGGAACCCGGCCAAGAGCGGGATACCGAGGAAGATGGCGACGGTCTCGGCAATCCGCCCGACCGACAGGTGTAGTCCGACGGTACTGAGCCCGAGCCAGCCGGGCAGCACCTTGAGGTAGAAGTAGCCGAGGAACGCGAAGGCGACCACCTGGAACAGCGAGTTGATGGCCACCAGCACTGCTGCGGCTTCCCGGTCGCCGCCCGACAGGTCATTCCAGATAAGGACCATGGCGATGCAGCGCGCCAGGCCGACGATGATCAGCCCGGTCCGGTAGGTGGGCAGGTCGGGCAGCAACAACCAGGCCAGTGTGAACATGACCGCCGGGCCGACCACCCAGTTGAGCACCAGAGACGAGACCAGCATCCGTCGGTCCCGGGTGACCGAGCCGAGCTGGTCGTAGCGGACCTTCGCGAGCACCGGGTACATCATCACCAGCAGACCGATGAAGATCGGCAGCGACGTCCCCGATGTCACCTGGATGGCGTTGAGGTGCGTGTTCAGGCTGGGGATGGCCCGCCCGAGCCCGATGCCAGCGACCATCGCCAGGATGATCCATACCGGCAGGAACCGGTCGAGCAACGACAGCCGGACGAGAACCGGTGCTTCAGGTGTCACCCCGATCGGCGGGCATTCGGACACGACGTCCCTCACAGCACGTCTCCAGTGCACACTTTTCGCGGGGTCAGCAGCACCCGTTCTCGCCTGGAGTCGCCCCGGCCAGGGCGGGGCGCGTGGCGCAGCACGCCGCCTGGCCCGGAGCGGACGAGCGGAGCTGACCAGCGGGCATCTCGGTATCGGCGAGCACCGTGTAGATCTCCCACGGCTCCCCGCCCGGGCCATCGACCCACACCTTGTCCTGAACCGCGTAGCAACACGCCGTCTGTTCCTCCATCACCGTCGCCAAGCCTTCACCGGCCAGGCGAGCCTGCGCTGCGGAGACCTCCTCGGTCGTCGGAACTTCGACACCGAGATGGTTCAACGTCCCCGGGGTCTGGTTGGCGTCCTCGATGAGGACCAGTTTCAACGGCGGGTCGACGACTGCGAAGTTGGCGTACCCCGGACGGATCTTCGCCGGTTCGGTAGCGAACAACTTCGAGTAGAAGACGATGGCCTCGTCCAGGTCGGCGACGTTCAAGGCAAGCTGGACACGGGACATGGTCACGTCCTCCTGATAGATTCGTATTCGTCGATGTTATCTGCTGAATCGACAGTGGTCAATACGTGGAGGGTTGGATGGCCAAGGCGGCTGCAGTCGAAGCCGACACCGGGAAGGAACTGTGCTGCACGTCAGTCATCGAGGCACCGCTCAGCCAGGCCGAAGCCGCCAAGCTGGCAGGAGTCCTCTCCGCGCTCGCAGACCCGGTGAGGCTGCGGCTTCTCTCGCTCGTCGCCGCCCGGACCGAGGTCTGCTCGTGCGACCTTGAAGCCCCTCTCGCCAAGAGCCAACCAACCGTTTCGCACCACACCACGGTGTTAGCCGAAGCCGGTCTGATCGTCGGGGAGAAGCGGGGCCGATGGATGTGGTGGCGAGTCGAACCGGATCGCCTCGCCGCGATCCGAGCAGCGCTCGGCGGCTAACGGGGCCTCCAGGAATTCTCACCTTCGGACCTGAACGGTGGTGCTGTGAACCCTGCCCACGGCTGAACTGATCGGCGACAGGGCAGATGATCTGGGCGACGTCCTCAGGTGCCCAGCCGTCTTGTCGGCGGCACGGAATCGGCGGTCGGTACTTCGAAGCACTGACTCTCTAGATATTGCACTGCATCCTTGAGTGCATTCGGACCCCTCGATATCGGCACCTGCTGCGGTAGGCATGACGATCGTCCCTTTGCGATGTGAGGACGAGCTGAAGCAGTGAACCGAAGCGAGATTCCCGATCCGGTGGTGCTACACGTCACCCCCGCCTTCATCGGCGTCGAAAAGGGAATGCATGTTTCCGGGTCGTACACGCCGAAGCGGAACTCCGGCGGCACCCGAGGTGCTTCCGACAGGCCGAGCCCAATCCCGAGTCCGGTACCGAGCGTGAGCACACCGAGAAGCATGTAGGGAGTCAGACGTTCCCTGAGGCGCACACGGTAAGCGTAGGACGGCATCTAAGACGGCGGCTGATAAGCATGCAACCGGCACGGAGAGTTCCAGCCCACGTCAGTGCTCCACAGAGTGATCTAGTTGGTGCAGTCCGCGTGGTCAGTCGGACGTGACCACTAATGCATGCTGCTCCTCCGCCGATCCGTGAGCGATACCGCGCCGTCGGCCTGATCGCGTGGCGCTCGCGTCCTCGTCACGAACAGCAGCAAGCGCCAGCGCGCCTCCGGCTAGGGCGATCGCGGAGGCTGTAAGGAAGGCGGCGTGGTATGCGTTGAGGTTGGGCACGATAGTTGCACCGAAGTGGTGCCCCGGTCCCACAACGGAAATGACCGTGCTCAAGATCGCGACACCGATGGCCCCACCGAGTTGGCGATTCGCGTTGAAGAGTGCTGATGCTCGTCCCGTCGATGCTGGCGTGATGGTGGTGAACGCCGATGCTTGCAAGCTCAGCATCATGTGGGGTGCCGAGTATCCAAGGCCAAACATGAGGACACGCATCCACCAAAGACTGGTATGTGCACCGCATAGCGCCATGGCGGCCGTGAAGATCGCGATTCCGATGGACCCACTCGCCATGACTCGACGAGGGCCGAAGGCCGGATACAGCACCCGACTCACTACCTGAGCCCCGATCATGACGCCGAGCGCCTCAGGGAAGGTGCTGAGTCCTGACCCCAGTGCGGACAGCCCCCGGCCATCTTGGTAGTAGAGCGGTACAACGAACAAGACACCAAAGAACCCGACCATCGTCACGAAGATCAGTTCGTTGCAGGCACGGAACAACCGGTCACCGAAGAGTCGAAGATTGACCATTGGTTGAGCAACTCGCCGTTCGATGATCACCAGGGCCGCAAGCAAGAGCAACCCGGCGATGATCGTGATGACGATCTGCGGTGAGGACCAGCCTTTATCGGGTCCCTCGGAGACGCCATACATGAGCAACCCGAGACCGAGCCCGGCAAGGCAGAATCCGCCGAGGTCGAACCGACCGGGGCGCAGCTCTCGCTGCTCTTTCACAAACAGCAAGCCGAACAAGTAGGCAGCAGCTCCAATCGGAACGTTGACATAGAAGACCCACCGCCATGAGAGGTCGCTCACGAGCAGCCCGCCGAGGACCGGTCCAATGGCCGGTGCGAGCGCCGTCGGTGTCATCAAGATGCTGGCCAACCGAACGCGCTCGGAGGGGGGAAATGTCCGATAGAGCATCGACATGCCAACGGGAGTGAGCATCCCGCCGCCGACGCCCTGCAGCACCCGGAAGATGACGAGTTGGGTCAGACTGCCAGCGGTTCCACAGAGCGCAGACGCCCCGGTGAATATCAAGATCGCCAGCAACAGCGTCCGTTTTGCACCGAACCGATCTCCGATCCAGCCGGACGCCGGGATGATCACGGCAAGGCTGACGAGGTAGCCGATGACGATGACATCGACGGAGGTCGTCGTCACGTGGAACTGCCTTCCAATGGTCGGAAGTGCGACGTTCACAATCGTGACGTCCATGATGCTCATGAACAGTGCGGCAACGTAGACGACGCTTACGGCGACCCGTTGGTCGATGGTGGGCCGAAACTGAAGTTTTGAGGTCGTCTGACTCATTTGGCTTGCCGACAGCAGTGGGGGCGAATCATGCCGTCGTCGCGATCTCAGACATCCCACCGCACGTCACGACGAAGTTCATTCGTTCCTAGTTCTCACCGTGCTTGGCTGAGCGACGACCTTGCTTGGACCGGAGCACCTGGACCGTCAGCGCCATCGTGATCTTCCTGAGCGCAGCCTTGGACCGAGTCCGAGATGTTGCTGTGACACGAGGACTGCGAAGCGTCTTCGACGTCGTATCCATTCGCCCGTCGTCACGGCCGCAGAAGAGTGAGCAGCATCAACGTGGGTTCCGTCGCTTCGAGTGCATGGGACGTGCCTGGGGACATATGGAGCCACAGTTCTGGACCGAGATCGAGCTCCTCGCCGTCGACGGTGAAACTCAGCCTTCCCGACGGAACCTGGACCACGGCGGAGCGGCTGGCCTGATGCTCACTGAGCCCCTTTCCAGCGTCGAAGCCGAGCACGGTCACATTGAGCTCGTCATCACGGTGGATGACCTTGGAGACCACCGAGCCAGGTTGGATGGCGACCTGGTCGGCGGTAGGAAGAGCGAGGTGGGACATATGAGCTCCTTCATGTTCCGTCTATCCATGCTTGATTGGCCGGCGCGTGGACGTGGCGATCAGAAGAGTCTGCCGCCTACGGGACCAAAGGCCTTCCCTGATCTCTGAACTGCGGTTTCCCGGTTGGGGTCTTCTTGAAAGTACCCGACCGAGCACGGATCACCCTTGCTACCTCAACATCAGACGGCGGGCCGCCACAAGCAGCCTCACCTGACCGGACTGAACCGATCAATCTCCAAGAAGTGCGACCCCCTGACTCCGCCGACAATCAGCCAGCCGGACCCAAGAATGCGCTCGGGTCAGATGTTCATGGACTCACTGAGGCGCACGCGACTTCGCAATCGGACAAACAGGCGAAGCACCCCGAGGCTGGCGAGTACGACTAGGAGCATGTCCCACACCGGCACCCAGCGAACTTCGTCACCTTTCACGACGTAGGCCCCCATCGGGAGGACCAAACCGCCGAAACCTCCGCCCGAGTCGACTGGCTTTCCTTCCTCGCTCGCACGTTTAACACCCCCACCACCACCCCCGGCCACGAGCGCGACGGGGACAACGAGAAGCTCGCCCTTTTCGTAGGCGGTGCCAAAGGCTCGGCGCACGGACAGGTTCTCCGCCACTCGATTGAGCAACTCCTGCCGTCCATGCTCGGTCATCCTTCTTCGAGCGCAGCATGAAAGCAAGACAAGATCTGGCCGCGTCGGGCGTCCTGCACGGCGCTCGCGGCTGATGGCGTATCAGCCACCAAACGGCATCCCTCTGCCGTAGCGGATCGCCCCAATGATGCCAAACTGACCAAATGGACGGCGGTGAATGGGCTGGCGCAGTCGCTCGCTACGCCGACCGTGTCCATCGGGTGATAGGCGACAACCATCATGTCGTTTCTCCGCTTGGGGCCTGGATCATCCTCGCGTTGTGCTCCACGCTGTCTGAAGGAGCGGCACGAGACGAACTGGTGAAGGCGCTAGGTGCAGAGCCCGATGAGGCGGCCCAGTTCTCGTCGACCCTGGTGGCAAGTCCACATCCGCTGGTTGGCTGCGGGGCGGCAATGTGGAACGAGCCATCGGTGAATACCAAAGGGCTTTCGTCTTGGAAATCGACGTTGCCTGAGCAAGTCGAGACCGGAGACATCCCGACGAAGGCTTCTCTCGACAAGTGGGCGGACCGACATACCCTCGGCCTCATTCGATCTTTTCCGATCGATCCGTCCCCGGACCTCGTATTCCTCATGGCCACCGCGCTGGCCACCAAGGTGTCGTGGGCCGAGCCATTCATGCTGGCGCCAGGCTCGGCGCTCGGAGCTTCGAGTCCGTGGTCAACGGACCTCCAACAGGCCTTGAGAACGCCGCCCTACAACCATGGACACGTTCAGTTCATTGCCGAGGGGGCGCGCTCGGGATTACTCGGTGTTCATATTGCAAAGGCCCGGGACGGCCTCGCCGTATGTTCAGCCATCGCCGAACCGGGTGTTCCCGCGGCGGATGTACTTGCAGATGCGCACGCCGTCGCCCTTGCTGAGGCGCAACGGATTGGCAGCTCGCAACGGCGCTCTCTTTTTGAGCTTCCTCTCGGAGACGGGCCAGTCTGGACCATCACCGAAGAACCAGTGCAGACCGTTTCTCCCGATCGCCGCGAGGAGAGCTGCCAATCAGTCCTGCCAGCATGGTCGATTGAGTCCAAACACGATCTCGGGGTCGCTGAACTGGGCTTCCCGGCAGCCGCCGAAGCCGTCGGGCATGCTCTCGAACTCACCAGTTACCGATATGAAGCACGTCAGTCCGCCATCGCCCGCTACAGCCGGCTCGGATTCGAGGCTGCCGCCATTAGTGCCTTCGGGATAGCCGTCAGCGCTCCAACGACCCGGCCCGGCCTCCGGCGATCCGCTGAGCTCCGTTTCGGCCATCCCTTCGCCGCCGTCGCGGTGGTTGTCTCTTCAGGGTGGCCAGCGATCGGCGTTGCGGAGCAACACCCGTGGCACGGCCTTCCGGTGTTCTCGGCGTGGATCAAGGAGCCCTCCGAGGCTGAGGAAGCCGGCTGAACGTCACCGGTCACCAAACGCGTGTTGACATCCGACGAGCCCCCGTGTGGCTGATGGATAGACAGCCACAGATCGCTGGCCGGACCGATCGCAATCAGGTCTCCCAGCGGCTGCCTACTGAGTCCTCTCGGATCCGATCAACCGTCGTTTCTGTTTGACTGTCACGTAACGAGCTATCCCAAATGACACGGCCCCGAGGTAGAGAGCGGCACCGATCAGTGCAGCCGCCAAACTGACCTCCACGGCCAGCAGTGCCAGACCGACTCCGACCCCCGTCACCGAGAAGACGACGGGGAGACCCAATGCAACGACCTTCAGCGCTCCATTTCTCGGTGTCTGACCAACGCCGGAGATCTTCCTCATTTGAGAGGTCATCCTCGCGCCGCAATGACTTCAGCTTGCACTGGGGTCCCTGAGGCAATCGGATACTTGGAGCCAAGTGGTTAGCCCGCGACTGCTACGTAGTCAGCCTCGGTGGAGACAGCTAGCCGTTCGAAAAGCATTCCCGCTTGAGATAGGCCACCGCCTTCTCGAGTGCATTAGGACCTCTTGTTACCAGCCTTGCTTCGGGGAGGCATGATGCTTCTCCCCTCGGGATGGGGGACTCGAAGGTGGCGTACGGGGCCACCTTGGGGCCCCTACAGGTAACTCCCACTTCGCTGGCCGTCGAGAAGGTGGTGCACGTTCCGCCCGGAGGTATCGCCGAAAAATAGAACCTCGCCGAATGTGTCACAGGTGCTTCTGATAAGCCCAGCCCGAGCCCGAGTCCAGCGCCGAGGCTAAGGACGCCGAGGAGGAGGTATGGAACGAGACGTGCTCGGGCCTTCACACGGCGAGCGTAGGTCGGTGTCTACGACTGCGGCCGATTAGCAGTCGGCCCTGTTATGAAGCCGGGAGCGGTGGCTGATCGAACTATTGGAGGTCCTGAATGAGCCTGGCAATCAATGTTGACAACGTAGGCAAAGTGCTGTTGGCCGATGGCTGGCATGACGTTGACACCCAGTGGCGAGATGGAACCGAGGAAGGCAAGGCAGCGTCTAGCTTCTGCGTCGATGCCTACGAGTTCATCCACGGCTCCCAAATCGTGGGGAAACTCGATAGTTCGGCCGCTGGGTTTTCGTTCGTCTCACCAGGCAGCGATGCGACAACATTCGGGCCTCTCTCGGCGATCCTGGCTGTGAAGTACTACGACTCGGTCACCGTCAAAAGCTGATCGCTAGTCAGCCACACGGGCGCTGGCGGGTACCGGTGGTGTCGTAGGCGCTCTACCCTTGTCAGTCGTGCCGACGGTGAACGTGGTCCGTTGCCCAGTGTGTGGAGAGCTGGTCCGTGGCGGCACGATGGTGATCTGTCTCCACGCACTGGCGACCGAACCGTCGATCAGTCGCGAGCGCCGAGCTGCCTAACGTTGTTGTTCGGTGTGCCGATCTGACCGCGAGGTGACCCCTACCGGCACATGGGGGGCACATCGGTCGTCGCGGTAAGCAGGCGGCTGAGTTCGTCCAGGATCCAAGGAACGGTGGTATCTGTAAGCCTACCGACCAGCTAGTCGGCGCATCACCACGTCTGGCGCCGGCCACGGTGGACCCTCACGTAGGGCGCTGAGGAATTCTCGCGCTGCTCGTTGCCCGTTCGGGAGTTGGTCGTCTCGATCCCAGCGCCACGCTGCAACCATCGCCAGAACGAGGACCCGGCACTGGCGGAGCAGTTCTTGATCTGCAGCCGGATAGTGCTCGCTGACTTCTTCGGGCACATGGGCGAGGTCGAATTCGACCGGTCCACGGCAACACGTCTCGAGGTCTATGAACAGCAGCCCGTTCTTCGTGCTGAGCACGTTGCCTGGGTGCGGCTCGCCGTGCAGCAGCTGTTCGGCGGCACCGCGGTCGCCAATCGCTCGTCTCAGGCTTCGCAACGTGTTGTCGAGAAACTCCCGGTCCACATCGGAGAGCTCCGGAGTGTGGTCGCGGCTCGCAACGAGTTGTTGAGCCTCCGCGACTCGATCCGTGAAGTGCGGCGTCGTGACATCGAGCTTCCGCATGCCGGCATGCAGTCGCTCGAGCTCATTCGCGTAGTCGGCTGGTAAGACCTCTGGAGTGCCCACAGGTTCGTAGTAGGTCCACAGCGTGACCACGAAGCCGTCCCGCTCGTAGGCGCGCGGCTCCACTCGAGGCTCAAGAGCAGCCACCGGGCTCTCGGTTTCGGCGAGCCGTTGAGCAAGCTCGACTTCGAACTGTGCGACCTCATGCCCTACGTGTGCGACTCGGGCAAGGACGTCACAAGGGAGCAGGCGCAGGGCGAGCTTGTTCGAGTCGTGAAGAACGATCGCGTCGTCGACTGTCAGGTCAAGCGCTGAGGCGGTCGACATGGCCGCAGCCACCGCACGCGGAACCTCTGATGCCTGCATCTTCGCCTTTCCCTTCCGGCTTTGGGCCGGGAAAGCTCTAGAGCAGACGACCCGGCGCAACTCCCAGCCTGCCACCGGCCAACAAGTGTCACCTAACACCGGTCCGGAGGCGGCAAGTTGCAACTCGGATTCTCGGAGTGCTTGCTCACGTGTGCAACGTGCTCCTTGTCCTTGAGGGCCACGGAGGAAGAGTCGCTCGTCGGGACCCTCCACTTGGCCCGGTGGAGGGTCCAATTCCAGGTGCCGGAGCAGTGAGCGATCGGGCGTGATGATCCGAGTATCGAGGTCGACGAGTTTCGAGCGGCAATTTGGGTATAAATAGGACCTGGGTCATTGCAGGCATCGTCAACACTGGAGGTTCGGCTCATGGACATCGTGCGCAATGCTGACGGCACCCTCGTCGTCCCGGTGCAGCCGCAACGTCACCCGAGCGGGGGCGAATCGGATTCCCCAGCCGGCGGTGCAGAGGCCGAAGAGACTCAGATGGCATTAGAGCCTGAGACACGCGTCCTTCATCCGGGTGAGGGTGGGTATGACGAAGTTCTCGCCGAGTGGGATCTTCAACAGAATCCCGATCGCCCTCCGGCCGTGTCGACGGTAACCGGACGTCAAGAAGCCATGAGCCTCATCCATGCGGTGGCGACCTCCTCTGACCATGCCGTCGCGCCGGCTATTGAGAAGTTGGACGATCCTGGGGCAAGTGCGGAAGCGCTGCGCCACGTCCTCATCGGGGGTGTTCACTCGGTCGAAGACTTTGCAGGTGAAGTGGCAGAAGCCGAGGGTGGCGAGCCAATTTCGGCACATGAAACGACGAAAATCATCGGCGAAGTGCTCACTGAATTGGATTGACCGTCGCGTGTCCATGCGGCTGGGAGCTGCTTCGAGCACGTCATCACGCGAAGAGAGCGGACACGTCTGGTGTAGCGAACGTAGAGAACCGCCCTTAGAAATGAACCCCCGCCGGGTGCCCCACTACCCCGGGCTCGGGTGCGGCTGATCGGCACTTCGGGGGCATGCTCCACCTTGCTGACAGCACTGCCAAAGTGGATGCCTCGAATCGGTCCCAGAATTGGGAATTCTGACCGATGAATGAATTTGCGGGACCTGCAACGTCCAACCGTATGAACTACTGAGGTGCGCTCGGTAGGGCAGGCGCAAAGCGACAGAGAGGACTGAACCATGACAGAGGAAAGCAAGCCGGTCGAAGTGTCACGCAGGATCGAAGCACCGGCAGCCCTCATCTTCGAGATCCTGGCGAATCCGCAACGCCACATGGATTTCGACGGGTCCGACATGCTCCGGGGAGCCGTCGTCAACCGTCCCATCTCCGACGTCGGCGACACGTTCACCATGAAGATGTATCGGCTCGGTCGCGACTACCTCATGATCAACTATGTAGTGGAGTTCGAGCCAGATTGCCGCATCTTTTGGGAACCCGCTCCGGGAGACCCCCTTACGGCTGGCGGTGATCCAACCAAAGTCGGCATCCCTGCTGGTTACCGCTGGGGCTACATCCTCACTCCGGACGGTGACGACGCTACCGTCGTCACCGAGGTCTTCGACTGCGGCCCCTTGCGTCAAACGCTCCTGCGCGAGGGCGGGGCGTGGATCAACGGGACCAATTCGGTGCTTGAGTCCATGACGGCCAGCCTGGAGAGGCTCGAGAAGATCAGTACCGAGTAGGACCGCCCCACTTCGCCGGGTTGATGACGCTCTCCAGACTTCGAAGAGTGCTCGTGCGTCAACCCCAAGAGGATCCTGCCTGCTGGCCTGGACGATTGGTGGGCGGCGGCGTCCGAGCTCGGTCCCTGGTAACTCGACCTGGATCGGGCATTATGTCGCCGTGGGATCCAAGGGCGACAAGCCACGCAAGCCGAAGCACCGACTGCCGAAGGTGCCCAAGTACGAGGAGCCCAACACCCTCCCCCTCCCGGGGCTGGTCGGCGGGGCGACGACCGGGGCCGGCCCTGCGGGCTACGGGGGCAACCACCAACACTCACAGGAGCCCGGCCGGGCCGGCAAGGCCCTGCTGTGGCTGCTCGGGCGGCGCCCCAAGGATCCCAACCCCACACCCTGAAGCCCGACCCGGGCGAGTGGAGATCAGGGTCGATCTAGGGTTTGGTCCATCCCCACATGCTTCGGGCCGCCTTCATCATGGCAGCGCTCGACGCCGGGGTTCCGTTGCGTGACGTCCAGATCGCAGCTCGACACGCGGATCCACGAACAACGACCATCTATGACCGCCGGCGCGAGAACTTCGACCGCCCCGCCGCCTATGTGGTCGTCGCCTTCGTGGCCGGCGGATAGAAAGGGCTGCGGCTCCCCCCGGTTCGGCACCTCGGGGCGACGCCCCATGTCGAAATAACCGCACGTTCGGGGACACCCGGCGACCGACAAGGCTCGCCCTGAACCGTCGATCGGATCGGCCGGGAACCCGTCGCCAGCGGTGTTCTGCGTGGGCGTTCGGGAGTGACCCATCGTTACCTCCGGCTAATACCCAGGCTCAAGACGCCATGTCGATCGAAGGCCCGGCGCCCGCTCGCCCCTTATAGACCGAGCGTTGTCCGTTGGTCGCGTCCCATGAAGGCAGCGAGNNCCGGTGGCCCTGGCCAAGTCCCAGGTGTGTGCGGCCAGCTCTGCCAGGTACATGTCCACCAGGCTGGCCCCCGTGTACTCCTCGCCCCACGGCATTGTGTACCTCAAGGACAACCTGGAACTGTCGCCCCATGCTTGTGCCGCCTGTTCCGCAGCGCTACGTAGCTGACCGGGCGCGTCGGAGAGCTCCACGTGAGGGGACTCGTCTCCGGGCGGGGGTGCCTGCCCGCGGCCGAGAGCGGCCGCCCGGTGGCCCGCTTCGACGAGGTGGTCGATCAGTCCGGCCACGTCGTACTTGGGACACGGTGTCGGGTGGCCGAGCTCGTCAGCAACTATTCCTGACACGATCACCGCAGCGTTCTCGTAAGAATCCAACAACGTGCTTCGGCGGTCAGAATCGGCCATGCGGTTCCTCCTCGGTGTGACAGGCTAGCTACGCCGGTCGCCGGTTCGCGAGCGCACCGAAGGACGACAATCTCACTACCCGCACGGACGCGCGAATCGGCAATCTGTGCGCTGCCAGGGGTGGCCCGAAGATCGCCCGGAAGCGTCCCCGAATGACGCCGGCCCCCTGCCCCGGAACGCCGGGTTGGTGGCGACGCCAGAACGTTCACCCACTGGGTTCTCTGAGCCCGACCTGACGAGCGCGGCGTTCTGTACTGCCTATCCGCGCAGCTCAGGGAACTCCTTGCTGACTTAACTCTCTGGATCCTGGCTTGCGGCCAGAGCAACCGGTTCGGACGGTTCGACGGAAGACCGACTGACCTGCGGCTGATGTACAGACAGCCGTGGCGACCGGTCGCTGGCAGGAGGACGGATGATGAAGAATCAGCCGCTCCGGCTGAATGACGATCTCAGCGTTACCGTTCAGCTGTGCGGGATCGGCGCCTGCCCTACCTCCTCATCGGCCTTCTGGTGCTCGGCACTGGGCTTGGAATAGGGCTCGGACTCACATCATTAGTCAGTGGGGGATTTTCACTGAACGCGACATGTTCGAGGTTCAAACAACCGGAGCCTGCATAGTGAGCACCCGTGCGCTCGACACCGCCGCCACCTCGAGTACTCACGCCATAGGGGACGGCCCAAGCTTCGACGCAAAAGGCGTCCGGCGTATCGGTCTCGGTTTGCTGGCCGCCCAGCTCGTAGGCCTTTTGGTATGGAGCAACGTCCTGGCCGATCGCTTCTCTTTGACCCGGGACTTCTCCGTTTACCACCAAGCTTGGTGGCTCATCGGCCACGGCGACTTCGACCCAATCGACACCCTCCAGCGCTTTCCCTTTTGGCAAGCCCATGGCGAGCTCTTGATGTGGCCCCTTGCCTTGATTGGGGACCTGTGGCCCCACCCGGTGACCATGCTGTGGCTCCAGGACCTGGCGATGGTGGCGGCCGAAGCCATCGCTCTTATGTGGTTGTGCGAGCTCGCCGGTGCCGGTGGAGCGGGCAACAAAAAGGCATGGTTTCCTCTCCTCCTGTGTTGTGTGGGGATCGTCTTGCTGGTGTCCGACCCATGGATCTACTGGTCCGTCTCCTTTGATTTCCACTTCGAGATCATCGGTCTGCCCTTCGTCCTCCAGGCCGCTCGAGATCTTTACAACCACCCCGACGGACGACGGATGTGGTGGTGGATCGTCCTCGGCATGGCGTGTGGAGGAGTGGTCGCCACCTATCTCCTATCTGTGGGAGTGGCGGGGATCGTGGCCGGACGGCGGTGGCGGAGAGGGGGGATGAAGGTGGCCGCCGTCACCTTGGCATGGGTTGTCTTTCTTGCCGGGGTGGGGGCGGACCAAGCGGTGTACTTGGCCGGTGGGTACGGTTATCTCACCGTCGGCGCTCGGCAAGCGGCTCCGGCCTCCCTTACCGTGACCGAGCTGGCGGGCAGGGTCCTCGGCCATCCCATGAACGCCATTCGCGTGCTCTGGGATCGGCGAGTGGACATCTATGCCGACGTGTCGACGGGCGGGTTGTTGGGCGTCATCTCCCCATGGGTCCTCCTTCCCGCCCTCGTCGTGGTCATCGAAGGCGCCCTTTACTCAAAGACCTACACCGGCTTCATCGTCCCCGGTTACCAGGTTGCCCTGTTGTTCGTCCTCGTACCAGTGGGAACAGTAGGGGTGCTGGCGGCTATTGGTCAGCGTCGGTCGTGGGTCGCCGTCATGTTGGCGGTGGTCGTTGCCGTCAATGCCATTGCGTGGGGGGCCATTTGGTTTCCTCGCACCGCCTCGCGGTGGCTGTCCGTCTCACCCGGCGCCGCCTTGGTCCTCTCTTCGGTGGAGCGCCACATCCCGCCGAACGATGAAGTGATCGCTTCTCAAGGTGTGGCAGGCAACCTGAGCGGGCGCAAGTGGATGTACACCATCAACGTCCCCGGCCCTTTGCCGGTGTACACCTCCACCGTGTGGGTCATCGTCGCCCCCAAACAGGGGATAGAGACGGTTTCTCCTTCAGAGTCCGACGCCGTCATCGCCGAGTTGGCCCGGCCACTGCACGCCCACCTGGTCGTGCACCAAAGTGGCGTATGGGTTTTCCGGTGGAGGCCGGCGCCAGCCATGCGTCGTCTCGAGGTCCCGGGCAAAGTCTTTGCTGTGGCGGGATGGACGGTGGCGGGACCGGCCGGAGCGTCCCGCACCGTGGGGCCGGAGGCTGAGTGGCGAGCCGAGTCACTTGCCCGCCCTGGCTATGTGGTGACGGGCGACAACTGGCTGGTGACCAAGGGTCACTACCTGGCCAGCGTGCACCTGTCGTCTTCTGTCCCGGTTCGGGTGGAAGCGTGGAACGTCACGGGAGCCCGGGTCCTCGCCGTTCGCATCATCGCTCCCACCGCCCTACCCAAGGTGGTCACCCTCTCCCTATATCTAAGGCATCTGTACCCGCAACGCCCCTATAGCGGGGTAGGACCGTTTAGCGTTCTTCAAGCTCCACCTCCTCCAGGGAACGATGTGGAGATCCGGGTGTGGACGCCCGGCGGTGGACCCGTGAGTGTCTACTCGCTCGGGCTGCGCCGGCTCCCCCGTTGACCGGATAGGCGCGCCCGCGGTTGCCTCGCCATGGGAACCGGTGACTCCTCAATTGGGCGCAGCGTTGCTATAGCCATCCCAGCCCGCCGCCTCGAGGCTGAGAGCGCATCAGCCACCCAAGCAGGCCACCACGGGCAACGGCCCCGTGGCGCGCACCGAACTCGGGGCGGCTGATCGGCAAGACAGCCACGCAGGTGTTTCTTGGCAGCGAGTCAACCGATCCAGAGCCATCTGATCTGCGCTCTTCGACCGTAGGCACGGCGTCTGTCATGGGCGCCCCGTCGCCGAGCTCAAGGTCACCGGCACCGAGGCTCGCCTTGCCCCCGACATCGAGCTTGGCGCCTTTCGTATGGTCCAGGAGGCGGTGCGCAATGCGCTCCGCCATGCCGGGGCTAGCCACCTCCTGGTGACCGTTGGGTTCCGACCCGACGACCTCGCGCTCAGCGTGGCCGACGACGGGCAAGGCTTTCTCCCCGAGGGCGTCGGAGAGCAGGGCTCGGGGCATCTCGGCCTGCTCGGCATGCGCGAGCGGACGAGACTCGAGGTGCGTTCGGCCCCCTGGCAGGCACGGTCGTCGAGGCAACCGTGCCGCTCGCCACGCCCCGACCAGGGCGTGGCGCCATCCCTCCCTGACCGCGCTGCAGGACCGCGATTCGCGAGGGCGGCGGTCGGTAGAGCCGGTAATGGGACCTTCGCCTCTACAACGCGCCACGAACAACCCCTACCTTGACGCGATGAGCTCAAGTGAGCGTGAAGAATCGGCTCACCGAAAGGGGCCACTGATCTTCATCGAGGACTTTACCGATGTGGCGTGCCCATTAGAGGCAGTACGACAACGCTTCACCGGTGATGGCAGCTGGCTCGCGTCCTTCGCCAGCGCAGCGGCCCAGGACGGCGACGCGCTTCAGATGCGGATTGGGCCGTCATGGGCCGGGGGGCGGTTGACCCGCGACGTGCGCGTGACGATCGGGCCACCTCGGAACCGGGCGAACGCCTTCGTCATCCCCCTCGCCTGGGAGCCGACCAAGCTGCAGGCGCTCTTCCCGGTGCTCAACGGCGACATGGAGCTCGCCCCGATCGGCCAAGGCCACTGCCGCCTCACGCTCTCCGCTTCTTACGTGCCGCCTCTTGGCGAGCTCGGAACTCACCTGGACCACGCCCTACTGCACCGTGTCGCCCAGTCGACGGTGCGCTCCTTTCTCGGTCGGGTCGCAACGAGCATCCAAGCCGACGGGGACGATCCCGCGGCACCAAGGGTGCCGAACGATCTCGACGAGACGCCCGACCCGACCCGAGCCTGAGCATCTCGGTCTGAACCCCACTTCGCCAACCCGTCGGTCGGGCCTCAGCCCTTGCGCACGTATGCCATCGGGCTTAATGTTGATTAGATAAGTCAACATTAAGGAAGCGCCCGAAGAGGGGCTCGATGCACCATCGAATCGTCATCGTGGGAGGTGGTACCGCAGGGATCAGCGTCGCCGCGCGCTTGCGCCGGGCCGGAGAGGAAGACGTCGCTCTCGTCGAGCCGGCCAGCGAGCACTATTACCAGCCGCTGTGGACACTCGTCGGGGGTGGGGTCTCCGACCTTGCCCGGAGTCGGCGCAAGGAATCGGCGGTCATGCCGAAGGGCGTGCGCTGGGTCCAAGACGCCGCTGTCGAGCTGGACCCCGACCAGCATTTTGTTGCGACCGCATCGGGCGCCCGTATCGGCTACGACGTGCTCATTCTTTGCCCCGGCCTCGAGCTGGCCTGGGAGTTGGTGCCGGGGCTCAGCGAGGCAATGGCGACGCCATTTGCGGCATCAAACTACGCCGCCGAGCTCGCCCCGAAGAATGCCGAGCTCGTTCGGCGCTTCCGCGGCGGTGAGGCGGTCTTTGCGGCGCCCGGCTCGCCGATCAAGTGCCCCGGCGCTCCGCAGAAAGCCACCTACCTCGCCTGTGACTACTGGCAACGCACCGGCAGGCTCGCGAACATGCAGGTGACCTACGCGACCGGCGCTGGTGGCATCTTCGGCGTGCCCGAGTTCGCACGCGTGCTGGAACGGGTCGTCGAGCGCTACGGGATACAGACCCGCTTCGCCAACGAGCTCGTCGAGGTCGATCCCGACTCACGTGAGGCGACATTCGAGATCGTTGGCCCGGATGGAAAGACCCGAGAAACCCTCGGCTACGACCTGTTGCACGTTGCGCCGCCACAGCGCGCCCCCACGTTCGTGCGTGACAGCGAGCTATCGGGCCAGAACCCCTTCGGATGGGTGCCAGTCGATCGCCACCGCCTCGTGCATGCGCGCTATCCGGAGGTCTACTCGCTCGGCGATGTCTGTGACGCCCCGACTTCAAAGACGGGCGCGGCGATCCGTCGCCAAGCGCCGGTCGTTGTCGCAAACGTGCTCGCCACACTGTCCGGTCAGGAACCGACTGCTCGCTACAACGGCTATGCCGCCTGCCCATTCACGACCGCCCGGGGCAAGATGGTGCTTGCCGAGTTCGACTACAGCCTTGCGCCGCACCCGACATTCCCCTTCATCGATACCCAACGCGAGCGATATGACATGTGGCTGCTTAAGCGCTACGGACTTCCCGCCTACTACTGGAACATCATGTTGCGCGGGCTCGGCTGACGCCGGTCATAGCCTTCGACTGGTCCTCGAGCGCACGCGCGAGGTCAGGCGATGCCCGAGCGAATCGACTCACGCCCCAGATCGCCGGTCGTCTGTTCTACTGAAGCTTGATCGATCTCGTAATACTGCGCGGGTCGGCGAGCGGGCATCCTTGCCCCGAGAGAAACATCCAGTTTCGAGTTAACACAAGGCGGCTGACTGCCTATCAGCCGCACGCTGGGAGGGACCGCCGTCAGCTGTCAGTCGCGCACGCGAGTCGTAGATCCGGGGGGCCTACCAGGGCGATTCTCGACGGACACTCGACGATCAGAGCGGTGCAGTTCGAGGTTCAGCCTCAGATGAACTACCGGAACTGCTTGCCCAGTGGGCTGCCGCACCGTAAGCGCCACCGTCGGGGCGTGGTCTGCTCGAGGTGGTCCTGACGGATGCGCTGGTCTTTGGCTATATCCCTGTGACTGTTTCCTCATTTTCGGGCGCCATCGCAGACCCACGGCATAAGTGCCCGTTGGTGCCACTCGCAAAGTGTCCCACCGACCCGGCTCTGTGGGGAGATCTGAACACGCTGTGTCACTTCGGAGCGATTGGGCGGTGCCATTCAGGGGGTTCACAGGTGGGACACAAACCACCGCTACAGGATGCAGACCATGAGAAAACGATGGAAATGGCTCGTGGTCGCCGCCGTGGTCCTCGTAGTTCTGGCAGTCGGCGCTCCCTTCGTCTACATCCACCTCATCGAGGGCGCCGCGCCATCGAAGCTCGCGTTGCCAACGACCCACTCGACCGAGGACCAGCGACCGGGTAGCGGAGTCCAGTCAGCGGTGAAGTCTGGACGTGTTCCAAATCACTCGGTGGCGAAACCAATAGCGAGGCGCCCGGATGTCGGCTCAGCGGTCGCGTGGTTGTTACATCATCAGCTGCCGCGGTCAGTGGCCGGCCCTCGAGGCTGATTGGACATCAGCCTCAACCCTGACCTCTACTCGGCCCCACCCGGATCGCCGAAATATTTGCGGACCCGTCAACGCCGTGAGGGGCGAGTTGTGCGTCGTTATGGCGCGCCACATCAACCGGCGAACTGGGGCACCCCGAGAATCGGAGCTACGCCGAGGGGTCAGCGCCGCCGTCATGCGAGTATCCCTGGGCGAACCACCGCTTCATCTTCCCATCAGTGCACCAGCCAGTTCCGTGTACTCGGCCAACGGGAAGCCGTTGCGGCCTGTGGCGGAGATCACCTGGAGACACACGTGGTCGGCCCCGGCATCATGGTGCTCGTGGATGCGATCCGTGATCGTGGCCGCGTCGCCCCACGGGATGATCGCATCAATGAGGCGGTCGCTTCCGCCACCATCGATGTCCTCGTCGCCGAAGCCGAAGGTGCGCAGATTCTGCGTGTAATTGGGGAGCCCGAGATACAGGCTGGCGTACTCGCGGGCCAGCGCCCGAGCGGCCACCGGATCGGTCTCGACCACGACCGCCACCTCGGGCGCCAGAAGCGGCGCTGGGCCGAGGATGGAACGGGCCTGGGCCGTGTGCTGCACGGGCACGAAGTAGGGATGCGCCCCGGCGGCACGCTGAGCCGCCAACTCGAGCATGCGTCGACCGAGTGCGGCCAGGATGCGCCGTTCCGCTGGGATCGGGGTCTCGAGGGCATCTAGCTCGTCGAGATAGGTGACCATATGGGAGTAGGGGCGGGCGTAGTCGTGTACCAGGGGGGCGTGGCTGGCCCCGATGCCGAGCAGGAAGCGCCCGGGGAAGCTGGTCTCGAGTTCGGCCACCGCCGGCCCGACATCGCTGGGCGCTCCGGTCCACATGCTGACGATCCCGCTCGCCACCGCGATCCGCGTCGTCGAGGCGAGGAGCCGCCCGAACGTGGGGGACAGCCCGGGATCGAAGCCGCCGGACGACCAGAGCGCGCCGTAGCCGAGAGACTCGAGTTCGGCGGCAACGTCAACCGTGGGTTCATCCGCCAACCGCCAAGCGCCGCTCCACCACACGCCGATTCGGCCTAAGTCCACGAGGCCACGGTAATGGCCCTATGAACTATTGGGTACAGCCTGGACGGAGCGCTGACCAGCCCGGCAATGCCCGAATGTCGTTCTAAATGTCAGGACAATTCTGCGATTGTACGCCTGGAGCTGGCCGCCTCTCGTGACGGTTTGAGGGCGCA
>PLWZ01000072.1 GCA_003151235.1 Acidimicrobiaceae bacterium | reverse complement strand
TGACGAGGCGACCCAAGGCTCGTCCGGACAAGCAAGGGGGTTACGAACCAAACGGAGCCAAAGCAAAAACTGGGCTCAACAGATCCATCCACGATGCCGGGTGGGGACAGTTCACTGCCATGACGATCTACAAGGCTGAAAGCGCCGGTAGGGAAGTCATCGCCGTGGACCCCCGCAACACCAGCCGGACCTGCTCAGGATGTGGGCATGCCTCAGCTGGGAACCGGCACGGGGCTGTCTTTCGATGCCTCGGCTGTGGCCGTGAGGCCAATGCCGACATCAATGCGGCCGAGAACATCCTTCGGGCCGGTAGGGCCCGGCAGCTCATCGCTGCGTAGGGTCGAACTGACCCACTACCCGAAATGCCGGTGGATCTCGTTGGCGTAACGGATCCCGAGCACGGAGCCGTGAGCGCTGAGCCAGGTCGACAATGGTGTCGAACCGGTGGCCGCCCCCTCCGTGTCGGCCAAGCCGGCTGCCATGGCCGCGAACTCATCGCGTGTGAGGAGGACGTCGCGCAATGCGAGGCCGACCACCCGGGAGAGCAACGGCACGACCGCTCCCGGGACGTGAACCATGCGCGACCGGGCACCCGTTGCCTTGCGAATCGATCCGACCAGCTCGACGAATGTCGGGCGCTCCGGCCCCACCGCGTCGGTCACGCTGTCGTGGCGCTCGCGACCCTTGGCCAGAGCCAGTTTTGCCAGGTCATCGATGTGAATGGCTCGGATCCGGTAGTCGCCCCTCCCTCCGATGGCGAAGACGGGGAGGTGGCGGAGTAGCCACGCGATGTTGTTGATGAGCACCCCGTCCCCGCCAAACAGGATGGCAGGACGCAGAATCCCGTAGGACACGCCGGAGTCGGCCAGGGCCGCCTCGACCAATGCCTTCCCCCGGAAGTACGGCAGGGCCGAGTCCATGCTTGGGTGCGTAATGCTCACGTGCACGATGCGCTGGACCCCGGCGACGCGCGCAGCTTCGAACAGGGTTGCCGAGTTGGCGACTGCCAGGGCGTGGTCGACCGGGCCATGGGCGAAACGGACCCAGTAGGTGTTGTAGAGCGTCGTCGCACCCTCGAGCGACGCGGTAAGGCCGATCTGGTCCGAGAAGTCGAGCGGCCGGACAGAGATCACCGAACCCTTGGGCGCTCGCTCGGGATGGCCGGTGAGTGTCCGGACACGCCGGCCCGAGTCAAGCAGCAACTGTGCGATGGCGTTACCCGAGTAACTGAATGCTCCCGTCACGACGTCCAGCCCGCCATCCGCTGGACGAACGCTCGGCAACCTCTCCACCTCAGAGACGTCTCTCATGTGGTCAACCTTGCTTGTGATCCGGTCATGCTCTCGAACCTCCCGGCGCCTCCTCGATCTAATTGGAGTTTGACAGCGCCGGCGTTCCGTGGTGCCGTTGCTCTATGGGCTGCCTCCTAGCGGTGATCTTCGTGGGTGCGCTCGCTCTCGCCGGGGCCGGATTCGCCGTCCACCTCCTGTGGATCGTTGCGGCCGTCTTCTTCGTGTTCTGGGTGGCCGGTTACGCCTTCGGGCGCGGCCATCGCCGGGCCGACCGGCGTTCGCGGCACTGACCTAGGGCCAGCCCGGATAGTCGGCCCATTACCCCAGAGGAGGGTCGCCGGGCCTCGCCTATGCTTGGCCCCTCGCGGAGTCGGGCACGACTCCGTGGAGTCGGTGTTTTCGCCGCCTTGGACCTGTGGTGCAGTTTGGAGTGCACGCCGGCCTGTCAAGCCGGAGGTCGCGGGTTCAAATCCCGTCAGGTCCGCCATGTGATCGAGCCGACGGCCACCGGCGCAAGTGGCCAGCGAATGTAACCTGTGCCCTCCACGGTCGGGTAGCTCAGTCGGCAGAGCGCGCGCCTGAAAAGCGTGAGGTCACCGGATCGACGCCGGTCCCGACCACTGAAGCGGCGATCGGCCCGCCGCGTTCGCAGGGGAAGCAGAGATCCGGCGCGGCGGCGAACGCCCGGACTATCCGCCGCGTTCGTAGGGGAAACCGAGGTCCGGGGCGGTCACGACCGCCCGGAAGACCAGCCCCTCGGCGGCCGCCATCTCCTCGACGGTGCCGCCGCGGTCGACCACCGCGATCAACAGAACCGGGTCCGCACCCGCCTCGCGGACGGCCCTGGCGGCCTCCAGCAAGGAGGAACCCCTGGTGACCGTGTCCTCGGTCACCACCACCTTGTCGCCCGGATCGAGCGCGCCGGCGATCCTTCCGCCACCCCCGTGGTCCTTGGGCTCCTTGCGCACACTGAACGCCCGCAGCGGACGCCCGCGGGACGCCGCAACGGCCGCTGTCACGAAGGCCACCGGGTCGGCCCCCATCGTCAGGCCACCGATGGCCGTCGCCTCGTCCGGGATCAGGTCCAAAACCGCGTCGGCCACGAGGAGCATGGCCTCTGGCCTGCACACCGTCTGCTTCGAGTCGATGAACCAGTCGCTCGTCTTGCCGTTCTTCAGCACGAAGGTGCCGCGACGCACCGAATGGGCGAGCAGGTGCTGCCTGAGCGCGTCCAACGTCGTCGTCCCACCGGAGACGTCGGTCACCGATCGACCACCGATCCGGAGCCCGGGCCCATCTCGCCGATCTCGACCGAATGGACCCCGGCACGCTCGACGGCAGCCCGGACGTCCACGACCGACGCCCGGTCGACGATCAGGACCATGCCGATTCCGAGGTTGAACACGCGCGCCATCTCGGCGTCGTCGATGTGGCCGAGACGCGCGATCTCCGTGAAGATCCTCGGCACCTCCCACGAACTGCGTTCGATCACGGCGTCACGGTCGGGCGGGAGCACGCGGGAGAGGTTGGCGGCCAACCCTCCGCCGGTCACGTGGGCACACGCGTGCACCGCACCGGGGACGTCTTCGATCGCCTTCAAGACCGCCGGGGTGTAGAGCACCGACGGATCGAGCAGCTCGTCGCCGAGCGAACGGTCAGCGCCCGGCCACGCCGGTCCCTCGAGCGGGCGGTCGGCGAGCTCCAGGAGAACGTGTCGAGCAAGGCTGTAGCCGTTGGACCGCAGGCCGGGCGAGAGCAGCCCGACCAGCGCGTCACCTTCGCGAACCCGGGCCGCTCCGAGCTCCTCTCCCCGTTCGACCACGCCCACCGCGAACCCGGCGACGTCGAGGTCGTCGTCGGCCATGGCGCCAGGATGTTCCGCCGTCTCCCCCCCGATTAGCGCACACCCGACGCGGCGGCAGCCGGCGGCGATCCCTTCGACCACCTCGACGAGCCGATCGGGGTCGAGCCGGCCCGTGGCCACATAGTCGAGAAAGAACAGCGGCTCCGCGCCGACGCACACCAGGTCGTCCACACACATGGCCACCAGGTCGATGCCGACGGTGTCCCACCGGCCGACAGCTTGGGCGACCAGCAGCTTCGTCCCGACGCCGTCGGTCGACGACACCAACACCGGGTGCGTGTAGCGATCGGTGTCCAGCGCGAACAGCCCTCCGAACCCGCCGATCGATCCGAGCACGCCCGGTCGGGTGGTCGAGGACACCAGCTTGCCGATGCGCTCGACGGCCGCGTCCGCTGCGGCCAGGTCGACACCGGCGGCCGCATACGTCGCCCCGGCACTCGGTCGCTTGGACGGTGCACAGGCCACGAGCGTTCAGACCCCGGGCAGCGCAGCCTGGAGGAGGTCGGCCCGACGGGCGCCGTCCGAACCGTCGCCGACGGTTTTCGAGGCGGGAACCTCCGGGTCCTGCTCGGGCAGGTGATCGGTGAAGCTCACCGGCACCTTCACCGGGTACTTGCCGGTCAGGCAGGCGTCGCAGAACCCGACGTCCCCCGCCCCGATGGCTTCCTTCAGGTTCTCAAGCGTGATGTAGGCGAGGGAGTCCGCGCCGAGATAGTGCGCGATCTCGGCGACGTCCATGTTCGCCGCGAGCAACTCCTCGCGCCTCGGCGTGTCGATCCCGTAGAAGCATGGCCAGCGGAACGGTGGCGAAGAGATCCGAAGGTGCACCTCGGCCGCTCCCGCGTCTCGGAGCATGTCGACGACGGCCCGGATCGTCGTGCTCCGGACGATGGAGTCGTCGACCACGATGAGGCGCTTGCCGTCGATGTTCTCGTGCAGTGTGTTCAGCTTTCGCCGCACGCTGTTGACCCGTGACTGATGGTCGGGGTCGATGAAGGTCCTGCCGATGTACCGGTTCTTCACCAGCCCCTGCCCGTAGGGGATGTTGGCCGCACGGGCGTATCCCTCGGCCGCCGGAACCCCCGAGTCGGGCACCCCCATCACCATGTCCGCCTCGACCGGCGCCTGTCGGGCCAGCAGCTCCCCCATCCGGCGACGCGCACCGTGGACCTCGCGCCCGTGCAACTTGGTGTCGGGGCGAGCGAAGTAGACGAACTCGAAGATGCAGAGGCGGTCGGCGACCTGGTCGTCACCGAACAGCTGGCGGGAGTGGACGCCGCTCGGACCGATCGTCACCATCTCGCCGGGCCGCAGCTCGCGCACGAAGGTGGCCCCGATGACGTCGAGGGCCGGGGACTCCGACGCCAGGACCCAACCCTCCGGTTGCGCCGACGGCCCCAGGCGGCCGAGGCAGAGCGGCCTGAACCCGTGGGGGTCGCGGACGCCGTAGAGGTGAGAGGCGTCCATGAGGACGAAGGAGAACGCTCCGGCGAGGCGTGGGACAACCTCTTCGATGACCCCGGCCAGTTCGCCGTCGGCCGGGTCACCGGCCGAGGTCGGGAACGCGCTGGCAAGGAGGCCCGCGACGACGTCGCTGTCCGATGCCGTCATGCCCGGGAGCATCCCCGACTGCTCGATGAGGGTGTCCGTCTCGGTGAGGTTGCCGTTGTGCCCGAGCGCGAAGCCGGCCCGGCCGACCGGGCGGTAGGCGGGCTGGGCGTTGTTCCAGTCGGAGGTCCCATGCGTCGAGTACCTGGTATGGCCAATGGCCAGGTGGCCGTTCAGCCCCGAAAGCGTGCGCTCGTCGAAGACGGTCGCGACGAGGCCCATGTCCTTCACGACCGTGATGGTCTCGCCGTCGCTGACCGCCATCCCGGCCGACTCCTGGCCGCGGTGTTGGAGAGCGTAGATGCCGTCGAAGGTCAGTTGGGCCACCGATCGGCCGGGCGCGTAGACCCCGAAAACCCCGCAGGCTTCCTTCATCGTCGGCCCTCTGACCCTCTTCGCTCCGCCGCGCCGGCCGTCACCGGGCGCACCGCTTGGCTGAGCCGGTGGAGACGCCTCGATTCTCGCACAGCCCCTCTCACTGGAAGGACGCTTTGGGCCGACCATCGTTCGCGTGCCAGGCCCAAAGTATGGTCGGGCGGGCCGTGATCGATCTGCATGTCCACTCGTCCGTCTCCGACGGTACCGATCCGCCCGAGGTCATCGCGGAGCTGGCCGCCTCGGCCGGCTGCTCGGCGTTCGCTCTCACAGATCACGACACCCTGGCCGGGCTGGCCAGAGCCAGGGAACGGGCCGACCAGGTGGGGATCCAGCTCATCGGGGGGTGCGAGGTCTCGTGCGCATTCGCCGGGGCGAGCACCCACGTCCTCGTGTATTTCATCGACAGCGAGGAGGGGGCGCTCCACGACGAGTTGGCTCGGCTCCGCGAGGACCGGATCCGTCGCAACCACCAACTCGTCGACCTGCTGGTCAGCCTCGGCATTCCCATCACGTACGAGGAGGCTGTCGCTGCGGCCTCGACCGAGGACAGCGTCGGGCGCCCGCACTTCGCCGCGATTCTCGTGAGCAAGGGGGTCGCCGAGTCGATCCCCGACGCATTCGACCGCTATTTGGCCCACGGACGCCCGGGGTTCGTTCCGAAGGCCCGGGTCTCCCCCGCCGAGATCGCAAAGGTGGCCAGGGCGTCGGGGGGCGTGTGCGTGCTCGCCCACCCGTTCACCCTCGAACTGCCCCCCGACGAGCTGGACCGTGCCGTTAGTGAGCTCGCCGATGCCGGTTTCAGCGGGATCGAGGCCCACTACGCCAACTACCGGCCCGAGCAACGACGTGCGCTGGCGGAGCTGGCCGCCCGCCACGATCTCGTGGCCACCGGCGGGTCCGACTACCACGGGACGGTCAAGCCCGGCCTGGCCGTCGGAACGGGGCGCGGTGACCTGAAGGTCCCCGACGAGGTGCTCGAGCAGCTGGCCGCACGGCGCCCCTGAAGCTCGGATCACCGGCGCCCGCCGAGGGCGTCGGGGATGGCTGCCGACCAGTCGGCCCGAAGGCGGGCCACCGGCAGGTCGACCAGGGCGCCGATGGCCAACTCGTCGCCCGTCGCGATCCCGAGGACGGTGGCCCCGACCCCGGCCGCACGGGCCCGGTCGAGGACCTCGTCCGGTCGGTGTGTCGCCACCACGAAACGAGAGGGCGGCTCCGCGAACAGCGCTGCGTGGTCGCGCACACCCTCGACCCGGATACCGACTCCGGACGCCACAGCCATCTCGGCGAGGGCGACGCCGAGCCCTCCCGCCGAGACGTCGTGGACTCCGGACAGCAGGCCGCTTCCTCCGCCCACCCCCTCCGCGACCAAATCGCTGACGAGCGCCACCACGACCCGGTGGGCGACCAGGTCCAGTGAGGGCAGGCTCCCCGACCGGTGGCCGCGTACCTCTGCCGCCCACCGGCTCCCGCCGAGAACCGGCGGCGGCGGCGGTCCCTCAGGGTGAAGAAGCACGACGGTTGCGCCGTCCACCCACCCGACGCCGGGCGGCCGGCATGCGAGGAGTTCGACCAACCCCAGGCCCCCGATCACCGGGGTCGGCGGGATGTCGGCCCCCCCACTCTCGTTGTAGAGGCTGACGTTTCCACCGATCACCGGGAGGTCGAACGCACGGCACGCCTCGGACATACCGTCGATCGCCTCTGACAGTTGCCACATGACCTCTGGGTGCTCGGGGTTGCCGAAGTTGCAGCAGTTCACGATCGCCACGGCCGTGGCCCCGACGCAGGCCAGGTTGGCCGTCGCCTCGGCGACCAGCATGGCAGTGCCCACCCTCGGATCGACTGCGCACCAGCGCGGGTTCCCGTCGGTGGTGAGAGCGACACCGCGGCGAGACGGGGGCAGGCCCGGACCGGCCAGACGGAGCAATGCCGCGTCGCCGCCCGGACCCTCGACCGTGTTGAGGAACAGCTGGTGGTCGTACTGGCGATAGACCCAAGACGGATCGGCCAAGAGGGCGAGCAGATCTTCCCCGCAGTCGCCCGGGGGAGCAAGACGCTCGGGCGCGTCGGCCCGCCGGGACTCAAGGTCGGCCGGGGGCGCGAGTGGCCTCCGGTAGCGGGGGCCGTCGTCGGCCAAAGAGGCCGCCGGCACGTCGGCGAGGATCGCCCCTCCCTCGCTCTCGCGGATCCGGAGCCGCCCGACCGGTTGGCCGTTCTCGCGATCCGGCTCGCTGACCCGCCCGATCACGGTGGCCCGGACCTCCCAGCGCCCGCAGACCTCCGCGACAGAAGGCCAATCCCCGGGCGTCACGATCGCGAGCATCCGTTCCTGGCTCTCGCTCGTCATGACTTCCCAGGGCTCCATCCCCGATTCGCGACGCGGCACCGCGGAGACATCGACGTCCATGCCGACCCGTCCACGGGCCGCGGTCTCGCTCGTCGCGCAGGCCAGCCCGGCGCCACCCAGATCCTGGATGCCCACGACCAGGCCGGCATCAAGCAGTTCGAGACAAGCCTCGATCAGCCGCTTCTCCTCGTAGGGATCACCGACCTGGACACTCGGACGCTTCGACTGATCGGTGGTGTCCGACGACTGGGACCCGTCAAAACCCGCCGAGGCCAGGATGCTGACCCCACCGATCCCGTCGCGCCCGGTCGCCGACCCGAGGAGCACGGCCAGGTTCCCCGGTCCGGTGGCTGCGCCGAGGACGAGCCGCTCCACCGGCAACGCACCCATGCAGAGCACGTTGACCAACGGGTTCTCCTCATAGGCCGCGTCGAACGTCAGCTCACCGCCCACTGTCGGTACGCCGACCGCGTTTCCATACGACGAGATGCCCGACACGACCCCCTCGAACAACCATCGTTGTCGCGCCTCGTCGAGGTTCCCGAAGAAGAGCGGGTCCATGAGCGCCAACGGCCGCGCGCCCATCGTGAAGATGTCCCTCAGGATGCCGCCGACTCCCGTCGCAGCCCCCTGGTGCGGCTCGATGGCCGACGGGTGGTTGTGGCTCTCGATGCGGATCGCGACGGCGATGCCGTCCCCGGCGTCGATCACTCCCGCGTTCTCACCGGGGCCAACCAGGACGCCATCGCCCTCCGTCGGCAGGCGGCTCAGGTGCACGCGTGAGGACTTGTACGAGCAGTGCTCGCTCCACATGACCGAATAGAGAGCCAACTCAAGGCGGTTGGGCTGCCGACCGAGAACCCGATTGACCTCCTCGAATTCCTCATCGGTCAACCCGAGGGCGCGGTGCAGCGGCTCGACGTCGCCCTCCGCCCCGGCCACGGGGCCACGTTACCGGGACCGCGTCACCATCAGGGGTGAGGACGGCTCCTCGACCACCAACCGGGAAGCGGCTTGTTCAATGGGTGGCTGCAGGCGGCCAGTGCACCGGGCTCCCGTCGATCAGAAATTCGAAAGATTCGGACAAAACCGGTCGGCGTGGGGACCGTTCCGTGCACAATCCCCGACGTATCCCACCACGGCGATCGTCAATCCAGCTGACGCATTACTAGGAGTCTCGGATGGTCTACTGACCGGTAACTTTCTATGACTTTCCCAGTTCATCGGCTTAGAACAGCCATCAATGACGTAAAGGAAGTCCGGAAGAATCGCCGTGAGAACCAGGCCCAGCCGGCTCTCAGGTGATCGAGTGAGCACAAGAGGGTACCTATGCAATTCGGAAATGACTTGGACTGTCTCGACCGAATACGCGAGAATGGCACCATGCCGAAGAGCAAGACAACCAGCCATGCGATGACCGACGAGCACAAGGCCGCCCTGGCCAAAGGACGCGAGGAGGGCCTCGCTGTCCGCCGGTACCTCGAGGCAATCGAGTCATCCCGGCCTCGCCGTGGGCGCAGGCGCACGCCGGCTTCGATCTCAAAGCGGCTAGAAGGCATTGACGCTGAACTAGCCACCGCCGACCCGTTGACGAGGCTCCACCTCATTCAGCAGAAGAAGGATCTTTCAGAAGAGCTGGACCGCAACGCCGACACCGAGGACATCGCGGAGCTCGAGAAGCAGTTCGTGAAGGTTGCCAGCGCTTACGGGGACCGCAAGGGCATCAGCTACGGCACCTGGCGGACCGCCGGGGTCAGTGCGGCTGTCCTCCAGAAGGCCGGCGTCGCCCGGACCAGGGGCTAGACGCCCGGGTCGCGGCGAGCGTCAGGCGACCGCGACCGACAGCAGGGAACGCAGCAGCACCAGACCGTCCGCGGATCCGATCAGCTCCGAGCTGGCCCGCTCGGGATGCGGCATGAGCCCGACCACGTTGCGACCCTCGTTGCAGATGCCCGCGATGTCGTCGATCGAGCCGTTGGGGTTGTCGGCGTAGCGAAGAACGATCCGGTCCTCGGCGCGCAGCGCGTCGAGGACGGTGGCGTCGCAGACGTAGCTCCCGTCGAAGTTGTTGACCGGGAGCGTGAGCTCCGTCCCGACCGGGATCCCGCCCGTGAGCGCGGAGCGGTCCGACGCGACGGTCACGACCACCGGCGCGCACATGAAGCGGAGCGTGCTGTTCTTCTGCAGCGCGCCCGGGAGGAGGCCCGCTTCGGTCAGGACCTGGAAGCCGTTGCAGATCCCGACCACGCTCCCGCCGGCGGCGGCGAAGGTGCTCACCGCCTCCATGATGGGCGAGAAGCGGGCGAGGGCTCCGGCACGCAGGTAGTCGCCGTGCGCGAACCCGCCGGGTACCACCACGGCGTCTGCGTCTCCGACGCTCCGGTCGCGGTGCCAGAGGAGCGTGGGCTCCGCCCCGACGAGCGCCAACGCCGAGGCGACGTCGTGTTCGCAGTTGGTCCCCGGGAAGACGACGACGCCGACGCGCGGCGCCATCAGCCGAGCACCGGTTCGGAGACCGAAACCGTTGCGTCCTCCATGACCGGGTTGGCCAGGAGCCGGTCGGCCAGCTCTTCGGCCCGGGCCCGGGCCGACTCGGCGCTCTCGGCCTCCACCTCGAAACGGAACGATCGCCCCGTGGCCAGTTCGTGGACGTCGTCGAAGCCGAGTGCGGGGAGCGCCCGTTCGATGGTGGCGCTCTCCGGATCGGCGATGCCTGGGCGGAGGCGGACCTCGACGTGCGCGGCAAACCTCATCTGACCGTCACGTCTTGCGTCGCTGGCACTCAGGCCGGACCGTACCAGTCGGCGAGCGAGCGGCCCGTCACCCGCTCGTAGGCGGCGATGTAGCGCGCCGACGTCGCCGCAACCACCTCGGGCGGCAACGCCGGGGGCGGCGGCGTCCGGTCCCATGCCTGGGCGTTCGCCCAATCCCGGAGGGGCTGCTTGTCGAACGCCGGCGGCGTCGAACCGGGGACGACCTCGGCGGCCGGCCACAGCCGAGACGAATCCGGCGTCACGACCTCGTCGCAGAGGACCAGACGTCCGTCGATGCGACCGAGCTCGAACTTCGTGTCGGCGAGGATGAACCCCGCCTCGGCGGCTCGGTGGGCCGCCCGCTCGTACAGGGCCAGGCACACCGCTTGCACCTCGGTGGCGGTCTCCAGCCCGACGATCGAAGCCGCCGCCGCGAAGTCGATGTTCACGTCGTGACCCACCTCGGCCTTCGTCGAGGGCGTGAACAGCGGTTCGGGCAACGGGTCGGCGAGCCGCAGTCCGGCCGGCATCGCCATGGAGTGGACGGTGCCCGAACGGGCGTATTCCTCGGCAGCCTGCCCGGCCAGGTAGCCGCGGACGATGCACTCGAGCGGCACCATGTCGGCCCGGCGGACGAGCATGGCCCGGCCGGACAGGTCGCCCAGCTCGCCCACCCCTTCGACTGCGCCGGCGATCTCGGACGGGTCGGAGGTCACCATCGCGTTCTCGACTACGTCGGCGACCTCGTCACACCAGAACGCGGTCATCGCCGTCAGGACGCGGCCCTTTTGCGGGATCGGCTCGGCGAACACCACGTCGAAGGCGCTGATCCGGTCCGACGCGACGATCAACAGCGCGTCGGTGCCGGCATCGTAAAGGTCGCGAACCTTTCCGGAAAGCAGGAGGGCCGGCGCCGCGGTCATGAGCCCGGTGGTTCGATCTCGTCCAGCGCCGCGACGGCACGTCCGGCGTGGCGCAACAGGTAGTCGAGGTTGAACGCATCGTCGAGCTGGGCCCGCGTCAGCGTCACCTCCTCATCATCGTTCAGCACGTCTCGGAACTGCCGGTTCGACTCCCAGGCTTCCCGGGCGTCGCGCTGGACGATCCGGTAGGCGTCGTCACGCGGGGACCCGGCGGCCACCAGCGCCAGCAGGACCGACTGGCTGAAAACGAGACCGAGCGAGCGATTGGTCAGGTTGTCGAGCGCCCGGTCCGCATGCACAACGAGCCCGGACACCAGGCCGGTCGCCTTGCGCAGCAGATACAGGGTGAGGGCGGTGGCGTCGGGGAGCACGATCCGCTCGACCGAGCTGTGCGAGATATCGCGCTCGTGCCACAGCGCGACGTCTTCCAGGCCTGCGATCAGGTACCCGCGCAGCACCCGGGCCAGCCCGCACAGACGCTCCGACAAGACGGGGTTGCGCTTGTGCGGCATCGCCGAGGAGCCCTTCTGCTGCGCACCGAACGGTTCCTCCACCTCGCCGACCTCGGTCCGGGCCAGGTGGCGGATCTCGGTCGCGATCAGCTCGACCGTCGAACCGGCGGCGGTGCACGCGTACAGATACTCGGCGTGCCGGTCCCGGGCGATCACCTGGGTCGCCGGGACGGGCTCCAGGCAGAGGGCCCGGCACACGGCGGTTTCGATCTCGGGTTCGATGTTCGAATAGGTCCCGACGGCGCCCGAGAGCTTGCCAACTGCGACGCGTCGACGAGCCGACACCAGCCGCTGGCGGTCGCGGTCGACCTGGAGGGCCCACAGCGCAAATTTGGCCCCGAATGTGGTCGGCTCGGCCTGCATCCCGTGGGTTCGCCCGGCGATCGGCACGCTCCGGAGTTCTCTCGCCCGGGCAATCAGCGCCGCTATGAGCCCGTCGGCCGCCTCGATCAGGAGGTCTGCGGCCTGGGTGAGCGCAACGCTCAGGGCAGTGTCGACCACGTCGGAGGAGGTGAGCCCGAAGTGGACCCAGGATCCCTCGGGTTGACCGATGCGCTCCTGGACGACGTCGACGAACGCGGCCATGTCGTGGTCGGTGGCCCGCTCCCGCTCCGCCACCGCCTCGACGAATCCGCCGTCGACCTTTGGCGCGCGCTCACGGACCGCGAGCGCGGCCGATTGTGGGACCACGCCCGCCCTGGCCAGGGCTTCGACCGTCAGCAGCTCGACCTCGAGCCACCGGGTCATCCGGGATTCGTCACTAAACAGCGTGGCCGCATCGGTCGGTTCGTAGCGGGGGATCATCGGAGCACCGCGGTCGGCTCGAGCCCGATGTCGCCACGCAGGTGGCGGCCCGGCCATGTCACCCGGTTGGCAGCCTCGTAGGCGCGCTCGCGAGCCGCCGACAGCGTCGGGGCGAGCGCGGTCAAGCCGAGCACCCGGCCACCGTGGACCCGGAACGCGCCATCGGCGTCCCGGGTGGTTCCGGCATGCAGCACGGTGACCCCATCGACCGGCTCGGCGAGCTGACCATCGGCGCCGAGGCCGAGGATCTCGTCGCCGGCGACCGGGGCCTCGGGATAGCCGGCCGCAGCCGCCACGACACAGACCGCCGCGTCGGGCGAGAACCTCGGGCGATCGAGGAGTCGGCCGGTTGCCACCGCCATCAGGAGGTCCACCGGGTCGTCGGCCAGCCGGGGCAGGACCACCTGTGCCTCGGGGTCGCCGAAACGGACGTTGTACTCGAGCACCACCGGGCCGTCGGAGGTGACCATGATCCCTGCATAGAGCACTCCGCGGTAGTCGATCCCCCGGCGCCTGAGGGTGGCCACGATCGGGGCCACGGCCTCGTCCATCACCCGGTCGACCAGATCGTCGTCCACCTCGGGGGGCGGCGAGTAGCCGCCCATCCCGCCGGTGTTGGCCCCTCGGTCCCCGTCGAAGACCCGCTTGAAGTCCCGGGCGGCCGCGAGGGGGAACGCCCGGGCGCCGTCGCACAGGGCCTGGATCGAGCACTCGAACCCGATCAGCCCCTCCTCGATCACCACCCGGCGGCCCGCACCACCGAACGCACGGCCGGAAAGCTTCGCGATGACGTCCGCCTCGGCCTCCTCGCGTGTCTCGGCGACGAGCACCCCCTTACCGGCCGCGAGCCCATCGGTCTTCACGACGAACGGCCCAGGCAGCGAGCCGAGGAACCGGATCGCACCGTCGATCTCGTCAAACACGCCGTAGCGGGCCGTCGCCACCCCGGCCTCGGCCAACGCGTCCTTCATGAATGCCTTGGACCCCTCCAGCCGGGCGCCATCCGCACCTGGGCCGACCACCGCCATCCCACGGGCCCGCAGCCGATCGGCCAGCCCATCGACCAGGGGTGCCTCCGGCCCGATCACGGTGAGTTCGGCCTCGACCTCCTCGGGCGGCGCCGAGGTCACAGCGATCCGGTGGCCGGACACCTCGGCGGGCATTCCGGGGTTGCCGGGAGTGACGACGACGTCCGAGCTCCGAGCCAACAGGCGGGCCAGGGCGTGCTCCCTGCCGCCGCTCCCCACGACGCAGACGGTCATCGGGGCGCCGGACTCAACGGGCGGCGAACGAGACGAACTGCTCGCGCTCGGGGCCGACCCCCACCATCTTCACCGGAACGCCGATCTGCTGGGTGAGCATTTCGACATAGTCGAGCGCAGCACGTGGCATGTCGTCGACCGAGGTCATCTGCGAGAGATCGGTCAACCAGCCAGGCATCTCCTCGAAGATCGGCGTCACACGGTGCAGGACCGACTGGTGGTACGGCATGTGTTCGTAGCGCACCCCGTCGGCCTCGTACCCGACACACACCTTCACCGTCTCGAAGGTGTCGAGCACGTCGAGCTTGGTCAGGGCGATCTCGGTGAGCGAGTTCAACCGCACGGCCTGGCGGAGCATGACCGCATCGAACCAGCCGCAGCGGCGGCGGCGACCGGTGTTGGTGCCGAATTCGTGGCCCCGCTCTACGAGCAGGTCGCCGGTGTCGTTGGCCAGCTCGGTCGGGAACGGGCCCGCCCCGACCCGGGTGACGTAGGCCTTCGCGATGCCGATCACCCTGTCGATGTCCCTCGGCCCGAGCCCAGAGCCGGTGCACGCTCCGCCGGCCACCGGGTTCGACGAGGTGACGAACGGGTACGTGCCGTGGTCGAGGTCGAGGAACGTGGCCTGCGCGCCCTCGAGGAGGATGTTCTCGCCCCGTGCCAGCGCGTCGTGCAGTAGCCCGACGGTGTCCGCCACCATCGGGATGATGCGCGGCGCGTAGTCCTCGAGGTAGGACGTGGCGATCGCGTCGGCGGACGACGGCAGCCGGTTGTACACCTTGGCCAGGACCGCGTTCTTCTCCTTAATCGCGACGTCGAGCTTCTCCCGGAAGATCTTCGGGTCGAGGAGGTCTTGGACCCGCAGGCCCACCCGGGCGGCCTTGTCGGCGTAGGCCGGGCCGATGCCCCGCCGCGTGGTGCCGAGGGCGTTCTTGCCCAAGAAGCGTTCCGTCACCCGGTCGAGCTCACGGTGGTACGGCATGATCAGGTGGGCGTCGCCGCTGACGACGAGCCGGCTCGTGTCGACCCCCTTCGCGTTCAGGACGTCGATCTCCGCCAGGAGCACGGCCGGGTCGACGACGACGCCGTTGCCGATCACCGGGGTGATGTGCCCGTAGAGGACGCCCGAGGGCACGAGTTGGAGGGCGAAGGCCTCGCCGTTCACGACGATCCGGTGGCCGGCGTTGTGGCCGCCCTGGTACCGGACGACAAAGTCCATCTCGGCCGCCAGGAGGTCGGTGAGTTTGCCCTTCCCCTCGTCGCCCCACTGGGTTCCGACGACCACGGTTGCAGGCACCGCGCACCCTCCGTCAATGGCAGCGGATTACGTCTCACTGTATCCCGAGCTGGAGGCTCCGAGGGCCTCTGTCGGACCTACGATGGCCCGGTGCCATGGCCGGCCGAGATCGTGAACACCAACGGGCCCGTAGTCACGGTCCTCTTCGTGGTGGTGACCATCCTGTTCGCGGCGCTCGCCTACGTCCGCACTGCCGCCTTCCGCCGGCTGAGCGGCCGGAACCCCTGGGGCATCCACCCCAACCTGTGGTTGGTCATCGGGTTCCTCCTCGGCATCATCGGGGCATGCCTCGCCTACCTGGCCTGCCTGACCACGAGGACGGGACCGGCCTTCGACTCGTCACGCCCCCCGGCCAATCAGCACTTCGCCCAGGGGCAGGGTTTCTGGTCGGCCACCCCGCCACCGCCGGATGCGGGGCCGCCGGCCGGTTGGTACCCGGACCCGTCGGGCCGGCACCACTACCGGTTCTTCACCGGCCACGACTGGACTTCCGACGTCGTCGACAACGGCACCCACTCGACCGAACCCCTGCCGGCGCCGCCCTCGCACTAAGAGGCCCGGCCCCGTCCGGGTTGGGTCGGATCAGCCGAAGCTAAGCCCGTCGCCCTCGCGCTCGCGCTCGACGGTGATCGTGCCGCCCTCCTCGAAGCGTCCCCCGAGCAGTGCGAGGGCCAAGGGGTCCTCTATTTCCTTCTGGATCAGGCGCCGCAGCGGACGTGCGCCGAAGTCGGGGTCATATCCCGTGGTGGCCAGCCATGCCCGGGCGGCCGGGGTGATCGAGAGCGACAGCCGACGAGCGGCCAGGCGGGTCCGGAGGCGGCCGAGCTGGATCCCGACGATGACCTCAAGGTCCTCTTCGCGCAGCGGGTGGAATCGCACGATCTCATCGATCCGGTTGACGAATTCGGGCTTGAAGAAGTCCGCCGGGTCGCCGGCGAGGTTGGACGTCATGATCAACACGGTGTTGGTGAAGTCGACGGTGCGCCCCTGTCCATCGGTCAGCCGACCGTCCTCCAGCAGCGCCAACAAAATGTTGAACACGTCGGGATGGGCCTTCTCGATCTCGTCGAGCAGCACGACGGCATAGGGCCGCCGCCGCACGGCCTCGGTGAGCTGGCCTCCCTCCTCGTAGCCCACGTAACCGGGGGGAGCGCCCACCAGCCGCGACACCGTGTGCTTCTCCATGTACTCACTCATGTCGATCCGGACAACCGCGCGATCGTCGTCAAAGATGAACTCGGCGAGAGCCCGGGCCAGTTCGGTCTTTCCGACGCCGGTTGGCCCGAGGAAGAGGAACGATCCGATAGGGCGGTTTGGATCGGACAGCCCGGCCCGGCTCCGCCGGACCGCGTTGGCGACGGAACGGACGGCCTCGTCCTGTCCGACCACTCTCCTGTGCAGCGCGTCCTCCATCCGGAGCAGCTTTTCGATCTCGCCCTCGAGTAGGCGGGTCACCGGCACCCCGGTCCAGCGACTCACCACCTCGGCGACATCCTCGGCGTCCACCTCCTCTTTCAGGAATCGCTGGCCCTTCTGGAGGTTGGCCAGCTCCTCCGTCGCCTGGTCGATTCGACGGGCGAGCTCGGGCATCTCGCCGTACCGGATGGCCGACGCGCCGGCAAGGTCGCCATCACGCTCGAGGCGTTCGGCACGACCGCGTGCGTTCTCTTGCTCATCGTTCAAATCGCCGATCGCCTCGATGGCCGCCTTCTCGGCCTGCCAGTGCGCCGTCATCGAGTTGGCGCGCTCGCGGAGCTCGGCCAGCTCGGCCTCCAGGCTGGCCAGCCGTTCGACGGAGGCAGAGTCCTGGTCCTTGGCCAGCGCGACCCGCTCGATTTCCAACCGCCGGATCCGGCGGGTCACGACGTCGAGCTCGGTGGGCATCGAGTCGATCTCGATGCGCAGCCGACTGGCGGCCTCGTCAATCAGGTCGATGGCCTTGTCGGGGAGGAACCTACCGGTGATGTAACGGTCCGACAGCTCTGCGGCTGCGACGAGCGCCGAGTCCTGGATCCGCACGCGGTGATGGGACTCGTAGCGCTCCTTCAGTCCCCGCAGGATCGCGATGGTGTCGGCCACCGTCGGCTGGCCGACGAACACCTGTTGGAACCGGCGCTCGAGCGCCGAGTCCTTCTCGATGTACTTGCGGTACTCGTCGAGCGTCGTCGCACCGATCAAGCGAAGTTCACCGCGGGCGAGAAGGGGCTTGACCATGTTGCCCGCGTCCATGGCTCCCTCGGCCGCGCCCGCGCCGACGAGCGTGTGCAGCTCGTCGATGAACGTGATCACCTCGCCGTCCGAGTCGGCTATCTCCTTGAGCACCGCCTTCATGCGTTCTTCGAATTCGCCCCGATACTTGGCCCCGGCCACCATTGACCCGAGATCCAGCGCGATGACGCGCTTGTTCTTCAGGCTGGCCGGGACGTCTCCTTCGACCATCCGGTTGGCCAAGCCCTCCACGATCGCCGTCTTGCCGACACCCGGCTCACCGATCAGCACCGGGTTGTTCTTGGTGCGGCGCAACAGCACCTGAATCACGCGCCGGATCTCTTCATCGCGCCCGATCACCGGATCCAGTCGGCCCCTACGAGCCGCTTCGGTGAGATCCCGGCCGAAGCGCTCGAGCGCCTGGAAGGTGTTCTCGGGGGTGGCCGACGTCACCCGGTGACTTCCCCGCACATCACGGAGCGCGTTGAGCAGCTGGTCCCGGTCGACCCCGAGCTCGTCGGCGAAGGCGAGGAGCACGTGCTCGACGGAGAGAAAGTCGTCGCCGAGGTCGCTGCGGAGTCGGTCGGCCGACTCGAGGCCCTCTCGGGCCGCTGTCCCGAGAGCGGGTTCCGCTCCGCCGGTGACCTGGGGAAGGCGCCCCAGGGCGTTGGCCAGACGGGCCGCCACCACGTCGGGAGATCCCCCGACCTTGGTCAGGACCGGCCGGGCAATGGTGTCGGGGTCGGCCAGAATTGCCGAGAGCAGATGGGCCGGCGTGACCTCGGGATTGCCCGCCTCGGCGGCGTGCCGCGTGGCCGCAGAGAACGCCTCTTTCGTCTTCTCGGTCCACCGTTGGGGGTCCAGCGGCACGGCGGTCATCCTCTCTTCGTGTTCGTGTTTGGCCGAGTGGGGCTAGCCCCGCGGCCGCTGTCGGTTCCCTCGATAGGCGACGGGCGATTGGTTCAGGGGCACCAACTCCCGCCGGTAGTGGCGGTGGGCGTTTTCCAGGGTCTCTTTGGCCTCCTGGCGGACCTGGTCGAGCTGCGCGTGCAGTCCCAGCACCTCGGTCTCGAGCTCGAGCACCCGCCGCACCCCCTCGAGATTCACTCCCGCCGAGGTGAGCTCCTGGATCCTCCGCAAGCGGGCCAGGTCCATCTCGCTGAACCGTCGGGAGCCCCCGGGGGTCCGGGTGGGGTCGACCAGGCCCTTGCGCTCGTAAATTCGCAGGGTCTGGGGGTGGACGCCGGACAACTCCGCCGCCACCGAGATGACATAGACGGCTCTCCGATCACGCGGCTGGTCGCCGATGCGCCCATCGACGTTCGGCACGCCGCTCATCACACCTCCTCGAGATGTTCGCGCGGAGCCGCATCGGTCACTTCGGCCAGAGACTCGACCGCCGCCCGCTGCTCGTCGGTCAGCTTCGCCGGCACCAACACATCGACCTTGACCATCAGGTCCCCGGGCTTGGAACCGTTCTTCCCCGCCGGGATCCCCCGGCCGCGGACACGGAGCACCGTGCCGGGGGCGGTGCCGGGAGCAACCCGGACCTTCACGGGTTCGTCCAGGGTCGGCACGGTGATCACGGTGCCGAGGGCCGCCTCGGGGAACGTGATCGGCACGGTGAGGGTCAGGTTGCGCCCGCGACGGCCGAACCTCTCGTGTGTCCCCACGTGGACCGTGACATAGAGATCACCGGGTGGAGCCATCCCTTGGCCGGGCGCGCCGCGACCCTTGACACGGATCCTCTGTCCGGCGTCGACACCGGCCGGGATCCGGACCTTCACCTGCCGGTTACGGCGTTCGGTGCCCGTTCCATGGCACGTCGCGCACGGGCTGGCGACGAGCGTGCCGCGGCCGTTGCACTTCGGGCACACGGTCGAAAGGGAGAACAGTCCTTGGTTGTCATCGGTGGTGCCTCGCCCGTTGCAACGGTCACACACATGTGTGGACGTCCCCGGAGCGGCGCCCGACCCGTTGCACGTTCGGCAGCGGGTGTCCTGGGGGACATTTACCGACGTCGTTACGCCGCGCACCGCATCGTTGAAGGACAGGTGCAATTCGGCCTCGATGTCCGCGCCGCGCTGGGGGCCTTGGTTCCGGCGGCGGTTCCGGCCACCGAACAGGCCGCCGAAGAGGTCCCCGAGGTCGCCCATGTCCTCCATGCGGAATGTGCCGCCGGATCCCGGTGAGCCGAAGCCGCCCGCCATCGGTCCGAGGCGGCGGGCCTCGTCGTACTCCTTGCGCGTCTTCGGATCGCCGAGCACGTCGTGGGCCGCCGAGATCTCCTTGAAGCGGTCCTCGGATCCTGGGTTGGCGTCGGGGTGGTACTGCTTGGCCAGCTTGCGGTACGAGCGCGCGATGTCCTTGTCGGTGGCCGTCGAGGGCACACCGAGCACCTGGTAGTAGTCCTTCTCGAACCACTCGCGCTGAACGGGCAACTCAGCCCCTGACCCGGACCATGGCCGGACGAAGCGTCCGCCCGCGCCAGCGGTAGCCGGACCGGAGCACCTCTTCGATCTGCGCGCCCGGCTCGTCTTCTTCCTCGCCCTTCGGGGCGTGGGCCACCGCGTCGTGCACGGACGGGTCGAACTCAACCCCCTCGGCGTCGACCCGCTCGAGACCCTCCTTGGCGAGCGTTTCGATCAACAGGGTCCTGGCCTGGCGGAGTGTCTGAGCCTCGATCGTCGGTTCGTCTTCGGCGTCGGCCTTGTCCAGGTGGGCGACCGCCAGGTCGAGTATGTCGAGGACCGGCAGGAGCTTCTCCACGAGGTCGAGCGCGGCCCGACCGCCCTGCTCCTCTTGCTGGCGCAACACCCGCTTGCGGTAGTTGGCGAAGTCGGCCTGGGCCCGCTGCAGCGCGTGCAGGTATTCGTCCCGCTCTGCAGTGAGAGCAACGACATCGGTCAGGATCTCGCCCACCACAGCGGCCGGGTCGACGGGCTCATCGGGCCCCGCCGGACCGGACGCGTCAGCGTCTCCGTTCTCGCCGATCCCCTCGGGTCCCCGTCGCAACGGGGGTCCCGAGAGGTCGGGCTCGGGCCGGGTGGTCATTTCTCGTCGACGATCTCGGCGTCCACGACCTCGTCGTCTGCGGCATCGGCCTGCTCGGACGCCGAGGCGGCGCCGTCGGCTGCGTTCGCCTGGGACGCCTGCTCATACAGCCGCTGGGAGAAGCCCTGGCTCGCCGTCATGAGCGACTCCGTCGCCGTCTTGATGGCCTCGATGTCGGAGCCCGACAGGGCCTCCTTCACCCCTTGCAGAGCACTCGAAACGGTCTCCTTCTCGGAGCCGTCGATCTTGTCGCCCTGCTCGCGCAGGAGCTTCTCGGTCTGGTACACGAGGGTATCGGCCGTGTTGCGAACCTCGGCCTCCTCGCGGCGCCGGCGGTCGTCTTCTTGGTGGGACTCGGCATCGCGCACCATGCGCTCGATGTCGTCCTTGCCGAGCGAGGACTGGCCGGTGATCGTCATCGACTGCTCCTTGCCCGTCGCCTTGTCGCGGGCGGCCACGTGCACGATCCCGTTGGCGTCGATGTCGAAGGTGACCTCGATCTGGGGGATCCCGCGGGGGGCCGGCGGCAGGTCGACCAACTGGAACTTGCCGAGGGTCTTGTTGTACATCGCCATCTCACGCTCGCCCTGGAGCACGTGGATCTCGACGGAGGGCTGGCTGTCCTCGGCGGTCGTGAAGATCTCCGACCGCTTCGTCGGGATCGTTGTGTTGCGCTCAATGAGCCGGTGCATGACGCCACCCTTGGTCTCGATGCCGAGACTGAGCGGGGTCACGTCCAACAAGAGGACGTCCTTCACCTCGCCCTTCAGCACGCCGGCCTGAACGGCCGCGCCGATCGCCACGACCTCGTCGGGGTTCACGCCCTTGTGGGGCTCTTTCCCGGTGAGGGAGTGCACGAGCTCTTGGATCGCCGGCATCCGCGTCGACCCGCCGACCAGGACCACGTGGTCGATGTCGGAGGTCTTGAGGCCGGCGTCTTTGATCGCGGCCTCGAACGGCCCGCGGCATTGCTCCACGAGATCGCTCGTGAGCTCGTTGAACTTCGACCGGGTCAGCTTCAGGTCGAGGTGCTTCGGCCCGTCCGACGTCGCGGTGATGAACGGGAGGTTGATCTGGGTCTCCTGCACGGACGAGAGCTCGACCTTGGCCTTCTCGGCGCCTTCCTTCAGCCGCTGCGCGGCCATCTTGTCGGCCGCCAGGTCGACCCCCTCGGTGTCCTTGAACGACTTGACCAACCAGTCGATGACCTTCTGGTCCCAGTCGTCGCCACCGAGATGCGTGTTCCCCGAGGTGGACTTCACCTCGAACACGCCCTCACCGATTTCGAGCACCGACACGTCGAAGGTCCCGCCGCCGAGGTCGAAGACGAGAACCGTCTGGTCCTTGTCCTCCTTGTCGAGGCCGTAGGCGAGCGCGGCCGCGGTGGGCTCGTTGATGATGCGCAGCACCTCGAGGCCCGCGATCTGCCCGGCTTCCTTGGTGGCGGTCCGCTGGGCGTCGTCGAAGTACGCCGGGACGGTCACGACCGCCTGGCTCACGGTGTCGCCCAGATACGCCTCGGCGTCCCGCTTCAGCTTGCCGAGAATGCGGGCCGAGATCTCCTGGGGCGTGTATGCCTTCCCGTCGACGTCGACGGTCCAGCCCGTTCCCATGTGACGCTTGACCGAACGGATCGTCCGATCGGGGTTGGTGATCGCCTGGCGCTTTGCCACCTCACCGACGAGCACCTCACCGTTCTTGGCGAATCCGACCACCGAGGGGGTCGTCCGTCCGCCTTCTGCGTTGGGAATGACAACCGGCTCGCCGGCTTCCAGCACGCTGACGACCGAGTTCGTCGTCCCGAGGTCGATCCCTACCGCCTTGGCCATCTCTTCTACCTCTCTCTGTTTCTGTTTGTGATCTCTGCGACTTCTGTTTGTGATCTCTGCGACTTGTCCGGGCGCCTCTGCACGGTGCTCAACACTATATCAAACTTGAGTGCATGACTAGCAAGTTTTCTGCCGTTCTTAGAAACGTCCCCCAATCTGGCCATGTTTCCCGAGGTGAGAGGGCTGTGGGGGCACGGAACCCGGCTTCATGCGGTGGCGACGCTACGCTCGGGGCGGTGCCCGATCTCGTGCTCCTCCGCCACGGGCAGTCCGTGTGGAACGCCGAAAACCTGTTCACGGGCTGGGTCGACGTGGAGCTCAGCGCCGTCGGTGAGATCGAGGCGAGGGCGGCCGGGCGGGCAATGGCCGACGAACCGGGGCTGGACCTCCAGGTCCTGCACACATCGGTCCTGGTCCGGGCCATCACCACGGCCGAGCTGGCCCTGCGGGTGGCCGGGCGGAGCTGGCTGCCCGTTAAACGCCACTGGCGGCTGAACGAACGCCACTACGGCGCCCTGCAGGGCCTCGATAAGAAGGAGACGGCGGCCAGGCACGGAGAGGACCAGGTCCATCTGTGGCGGCGCAGCTACGACGTGCCGCCCCCACCGCTGCCCGACGACGATCCCGGCCGAGCGGAAAACGACCCCCGATACCGGGATGTCCCGGCCGACGACCTTCCGGCGACCGAATGCCTGGCCGACGTCGTGCGGCGGGTGGTCCCGTACTGGGAGGACGCGATCGTTCCCGACCTCTTGGCCGAGGGCGCCCGTGGCGGGGCGGTGCTCGTGGTCGCCCACGGGAACAGCCTCCGGGCGCTGCGAAAGCACATCGAGCACATCGGCGACGCCGACATCCCCGACCTCGAGATCCCGACCGGAATCCCGTTCCGGTACCTGCTCGACGACAAACTCGCCGTCGAGAGCGCCAGGTACCTCGGCGACCCCGAGGCAGCCCTGGCGGCGGCGGCGGCCGTCCGCCGCCAGAGCCACCTCTAGGCCGACGTCCTACAGGGCGTCCGAGCCCCGCTCCCCGGTGCGGACCCGCACCACGGTGTCGACCGGGACGACCCACACCTTGCCGTCACCGATCTTGCCGGTGGCGGCCGTGCGGACGATGGTGTCGACCACGTCCTCGGCCTGGGCGTCGTCGACGAGGACCTCGAGCCGGATCTTCGGCACGAAGTCGACCTCGTACTCGGCACCCCGGTAGACCTCGGTGTGGCCCCGCTGGCGCCCGAAGCCCTGGGCTTCGGTCAACGTCATGCCCTGGACCCCGAGGACCTTGAGGGCCTCCTTCACGTCGTCGAGCTTGAACGGCTTGAGAACCGCTACGACCAGTTTCATGTTGGGTATCTCCTTCGGCTCGTAGTGGTCCTTCAGCTTCCCGCGTCGGTCGGCGGGGGAGCTGATGTCGGCGGGGGCGCAGCATCGGGCTTCCTCAATGCTAACGACGAGGTGTCCGGGTCCCCGGCCATCGCCATCGCCCCGACCCGCTCGGCGAAGGTCTCCTCCGGGAAGGCCTCCTCGTCGTGGATGGCGAGGTCGCCGATTTCCAGGATCTCGTCCTTGTAGCGGGCGCCGCGGAGCACGAGTCCGATCAGCTTCATCAAGATGAAGGTGACGAGCGCCGACCAGAAGATCACGAACAACGCGGCTCGGAACTGTTCCCACAACTGGTGGGCCGACCCGGTGTACATCAGGCCGTTCACCGAGAAGGGCACACAGGTCTTCGTAGAGGTGGCGTACGTCAGGGCGGTGGTGTTGACCACCTGGCCGGCCGAGTTCAGGTGGCCACATCCGTACTCGAGCATGTTCGGATCCCCGAAGATGCCGAGCAGCATGCCCCCGAAGAAGCCGGCGATGCCGTGGGTATAGATGACCCCGAGCGCATCGTCCACCTTGGAGAAGGGCCGGACCTTGGACAGGAAGTTCCAGCACACCCAGACGACCGAGCAGCAGATACCGCCAACGGCGATCGCCCCCCAGCCGTTCACCCACCCGGCACACGGTGTGATGCCGACCAGGCCGCAGATCATGCCGTTCACGCCGCCGAGGAAGGTGGGCTTCTTCACCTTGGAGAACCAGGCGTCCATCCCCATCCAGGTGAGCACGCCGACGGCGGTGGCCAGGTTGGTGTTGACGACCGCAGCCGAGGCCGAGGCGCCGGCGTAGTAGGGGTCACCACCGTTGAATCCGTTCCATCCGAGCCAGAGGATCCCGGCACCGACCGCCGCCATGACCAGGTTGTTCGGTATGGCGTGTTGGCGATCTCGTAACAGCCGGGGTCCAAGAACCCATGCGGCGACAAACCCCGATACACCGGCTGACATATGGATGACGAACCCACCGGAGAAGTCGAGTGACCCTTCCTGAGCGAAGTACCCGCCGCCCCAGAGCAAGAACGCGTCGATCGCGTAGACGAAGGTCGACCACAGCGGGACGAGCAGGCACCAGGCGCTGAACTTGATCCGGCCGAGCACGCTGCCCATGAACAGGAGCGGGGTGATAGCGGCGAACACGAACTGGAAGAACGCCAGCGACGTCACCGGGAAGTGGAACGGAATGGTGGTGTTGGCCGCCGAGACCGCCTGACTCGTCTCATTCGCGGCGTTTGTGATCTGCCCCGGTTTACCGACGAGATTCTCGAAGAAGTGCTTCACCCACCCAACTCCGGAGAGTTGGGTCTGGACCCCGTTGTGGACACCACCCCCCAAAGAGGTTGCACCGAAGCCCATCTTGTAGGACCACAGCACCCAGGCGACCAGCACCAGCGAGAAGCCGGCGAACTGCATGGCCAGCACGTTGACCGCCCATTTCTTCTGGACGATCGATGCATAGAGCACCGCCAGGGCGGGAAGGCTCATCAGACCGACGAACGTCGCGGCAACGATCTGCCACGTGTTGTCCCCGGTATTTATGTAACTGGGATACGGAACCGGAACTGCAGCGGCTAACAAGTGCACTGCTCAGGTCTCCTCTCGTACGCGAGCCGTGGAACCTGGCGCCCCGAGAACCGAGTGCGCCACACCCACGGCAGGCGGTTCGCCCTGCCGCCGACAGGATGCAGCGCCGGAGTTTCGGAACGGTCACGCCCGTGTTACCAGCGCGTGAACAAGCCGCCCCGGGCCCGGGACGCCCCGCGTGGTGGCCCGAGGGGCGCGGCGGGCACCCGGGGGCCACCCTCCCCTGGCTACGATCGCCCGATCGTGACCGGACCACAGGAACCTGCGTTGCCCGCCGTGGGGGACCGTGTGGCCGACGGGCCGGTGTCCACGCTGCGGGGGGCCGGTGTCTCGGTCGACGGACGACGCGTCGCCAGGGTCGCCTTCGGGATCTGCATCGCGATCCTGGCGGTCCTCGTCGTCGTGCTGTCCGTGGCCGGCGCGCAGAAGAACTCCCACATAACAAGGCTGAAGGACCACGGCGTCCCGGTCACCTTGACCGTGTCGCATTGCCAGGGCCTGCTCGGGGGGAGCGGTAGCAACGATGCCGGCTACGCGTGCAGTGGCACGCTCAGCATGGGTGGCCGTCGCTACAGCGAGTCCATCCCCGGGGACGTCTTGCGCGCCCCGGGCGCGGCGGTTCGCGCCGTGGCCGTCCCCGGCGACCCCCCGCTGGTCTCAACGGTCAGCACCTTGGCCGGGGAGCGCGCGTCGTGGAGGGTGTTCATCGTCCCGGCGATCCTGCTCGTCATCCTGGCCCTCCTCGCGGGAGGGGGCCTGCTGCGCAAGCGGCACTCCCGCTCCCGGGCCCCCGCCGATCCGTGGTCGAGCTCGCGAGGACCTCGGGGACGGACCCGGGGCTAGCGCCGGTGGCGGCCCTCGCCGGTCAGGTCGGCGGGGTGTAGCGCTTGTTGGCCTTCGGTCGAGCCACCGCGGGCCCGCCTCCGGCCCGACGCGACGGCAGGTCGCCCGTCGCCACCCGCAGCTCGCGCTGGGCGCGGTAGGCCCGGACGAGCAGCCACGCCCCCCCCAAGATGAACGGGATGCCGAAGCCCCAGTAGTGGAGGTTGAAGACCGCCAGCCCGTAGAGGGACATCACGATCCCCAGGAACAGCCGCTTGCGGAGCCACCCCATCACCAGCATCAAGATGGCCAGCCCCAAGAGCACCAAGGTGAGGCTGTGATACAGCGACACGCTCACGTGCTGGGGGTTGACCAGGCCGCCCTTCAAGTACGGCCCGGGGTCGTGGGAGATGAGGAGGTTGATGATGAGGATGCCCAAGGCCGCGGCCATCGGCGCCGCGACCAGTCCGAGGAGCCGTTCCGTGTCGTCGGCGACCCGGATGTCCTCTTCGAGCTCTTCGACAGAGCGCGGCGTGACGGGCGCTTCTTCGACGGCACCCGGCTCGACCGGCTTTAAGAACGCGCTGCGCAACCGATCGATTAGGCCCGGCTTGATCGAAGGGTCGTCGGAGCCGTAGCTGCCGCCAGAGGCCATCGCGGAAGGGTAGCGCGCACGATCGGCGGACCACGAAGGCAGACCCTCGAGGTAGGCACGCGCCACGCGCGTTACTTCCGTGTGAAACCTGACGAGGCAAGCGGCGTCCGCTCGAGGTGTCAGCCCTGGTCGGAGGGCCCGTCGACGGCTACCCTGTGGGCATGCCACGGACGAGCGCACGAGAAGTCGACCTCTCAAAGATCTGGCTGTTCGCCCCCTGCTCCGCCAAGGACCTGCGAACGGTGCGACAGGCCCTCGACGAGGTCACAGCCGAAGCCGGCGAGGTCCTCTGCGAGGAGGGCTCGGCGGGCCACGAGTTCTTCATCATCGTGTCGGGCACGGCGGCTGTCCGGCGCAAGGGCCGCAAGGCCGCCACCCTCGGCCCCGGCTCGTATTTCGGCGAGCTGGCCCTGCTCGATCGTCAGCCCCGTTCGGCGGCGGTGGTCGCCGAGACCGACATGGTCCTGCTCGTGCTCGAGCAGCGGCACTTCCTGGGTCTGCTCGACACGGTGCCCACGCTCGCCCGCAAGCTGCTCGGGGCCATGGCCGCCCGCCTACGCGAAGCCGACGCGTTGGCCTTCCACTAGTCGCGAGATCCCGATGGAGCTTGATCGGGCGGTCGAATTCGCCCGCGGGCGACACCAGGGCGTGCTCGTCACGATCCGCCGGGACGGGCGACCGCAGATCTCGAACATCTCGTATCTGATGGACCCGGACGGCTCGACCCGGATATCGGTGACCGAGGACCGGGCGAAGACGAAGAACCTCCGCCGGGACCATCGGGCCGAGCTCTACGTGGTCGGTGATTCCTTCTGGCAGTACGCCGTGCTCGACGGCACCGTGCAACTGAGCCCGCCGGCGGCCGACCCCAACGACGACGTCGTCGAGGGCCTCGTCGACATCTACCGGGAAATTCGCGGTGAGGACCACCCCAACTGGGACGAGTACCGGGCGGCCATGATCGCCGAGCGGCGGGTGGTGCTGAACTTCCACCCGGCTTCCGCCTACGGCCTGCTGGCGAGCTGATCACGTAGTCAGCTTCGCCGCAACGACAGAAGATCGGGGTCGTCCCCCTCTACGGCGATGCGGGGGTCGAGAGGGACTCCTCGACCAGCTGGGAGAGGTCGAGGACGCGGACCTCTTCCTCCTTGTTGTTGGCGCGTACGGCGTCGTCGAGCATGATCATGCAATACGGACAGGCGGTGGAAACCACGTCGGCCCCGGTCGTGAGGGCCTCGTTGGTCCGCTCCATGTTGATCCGGGTCCCGATGGTCTCCTCCAGCCACATGCGGGCCCCGCCGGCCCCACAGCAGAAGCTCTTCTCCCGGCAGCGCTTCATCTCGACCTGGCGCACACCCGGGATGGCATCGATCACCGAGCGGGGCTCGTCGAAGACGCGGTTGTGCCGACCGAGGTAGCAGGGATCGTGGTAGGTGACGGTGCCCTCGTATCCGGGGCCCGGGACGAGCTTCCCCGACGCGACGAGGTGCTCGAGCAGCTGCGAGTGGTGGATCACCTCGAAGTTCCCGCCGAGGCTCGGGTACTCGTTCTTCAGCGTATTGAAGCAGTGCGGACAGGTGGCGATGACCTTCTTCGCACCGATGCCATTCAGGACCTCGACGTTCGCCTTGCCCTGTTCCTGGTAGAGGTACTCGTTGCCGAGACGCCGGGCGGGGTCGCCGGTGCAGGACTCCTTCGGGCCCAAGATGGCGAAGGTCACCCCGGCCCGGTACAGCAGCCTCGCGGTGGCCTGCACCCCCTTGCGTGCCCGTTCGTCGAGTGCCCCGGCGCACCCGACCCAGTACAAGTACTCGATGTCGTCGGGGATGGTGTCTCCGACGACAGGCACCTCGAAGTCGAGCGTCTGGGTCCAGTCAGTGCGCTTGGCCTGACCGAGCCCCCACGGGTCCCCTTGGTTCTCGATGTTGCGAAGCATGAGCCCGGCCTCGGAGGGAAAGCGGGACTCCATCAGCACCTCATAGCGGCGCATGTCGACGATCGCGTCGACATGTTCGATGTCGACGGGGCACTCCTCGACGCACGCGCCGCAGGTCACGCACGACCAGAGCACGTCCGGGTCGATGGTGTTCGGCACCAGGGTCTCGGGTTCGCCTTCGGGCGAGTCGCCGTTCTTGGCCAGCAGCCTCGACGCCTGCGAGAACATGTTGTCCCGGAGGCCCATGATCACCAGCTTCGGCGAGAGCGGTTTGCCGGTCGCCCAGGCCGGGCACACCGACTGGCAACGCCCGCATTCGGTGCACGTCGCGAAGTCGAGCATCTGCTTCCAGGTGAAGTGCTCGATCTGGCCGACCCCGAAGACGGTGTCCTCGGTCACGTTCTCCATGTCCATGTCGGGCGTCTTGTCGAGGGCGCCGAGCGCACGGGGCCGGCGGGATGCGGCGACATTCAACGGCGCGACGAAGATGTGGAGGTGCTTGGAGTACGAGACGAACACCAAGAATCCGACGATCACGCAGATGTTCAGGATCACGAAGACGGTCTCGAGCACGCTGTTGACGCCCGAGCCCAACGGGTGGAGCGCCTTGCCGACCACATGTGAGGCGAACGCCCACCAGGTATAGGGGAAGTCGCCGGTGTTGGATTGCGCCCCCCGGTAGAGGAGCAACGTGATCATCACCAGCGCGATCAGCCCGAGCGTCAGCCAGGCCGCGCCGGTGTGGGACCCGTAGAAGCGGGAGTCCCGCTCACGGCGGGCGGGCGCCTGACGGAGACGGATAACCGCGAACACCGAGAGGGCGACGAGGACCGCCACGACGAAGAAGTCTTCGATGAACCCGAGCACCGGGTTGTGGCCGAAGCCCCAGATCGCGAAGGTCTTCTTAAAGAGGTCGCCGTAGGCCTCGATGATCGTGAAGAACAAAACGGTGAAGCCCCAGAACGTGAATGCGTGAGCCAGTCCCGGCACGGTCCATCGCAAGAGCTTCTTCTGCCCGACGACCTCGACGACCTCTGCCTCGGCCCGCATGCGCAGACCGCGCAGGCGCTCCGGAGCGGGCTGTCCGGAGCGGATGAGCCGGGAGATTTTCCACAGCCGCCGGCCCGCGATGGCGAACGCCAAGGCGGTGGTACCGAGTCCGATAACGATCCTTACCAGCATCTAAAAGGGGCCAATCTCGAGATCATCGGGCGCTCCGCCGACGCGACATCACCGGCTTTCTCTCCCAAAATGGTGTCGGCCAAACGATAGTGTGACCGACACCGGCGGGCGTAGTTCAGAGGCAGAACATCAGCTTCCCAAGCTGAGAACGCGAGTTCGATTCTCGTCGCCCGCTCTCCTCACGGACCCGGGACTGAACGCCGGCCGTGATCCGACTGCGTCTGTTCGCGGGTTCGGACGGCTTGAACGGGCCATACTTTCGCGGGTGGTCGAGGACGTCGGACGGTGAAGCTCAAGCTCGATCTCCACGACGTCTACAACCGTGGGCACGACATCGATCGGGCCCTCAAGGGGATCATCGACGAAGCCGTGGCCAAGCGGGCGACGCTGGTCGAGATCATCCCGGGTAAGGGATCAGGACAGCTGAAGAAGCGGGTCCTTCGGTTCCTCGACCAAAAGGAGATCAAAGCCAAATACCACCGGGTCGAGAAGGACTCCCGCAACTTCGGGCGGGTGTTCGTCCACTTCCGCTGGAAGTAGGCCGACACGCGGAGATGCCGCCGGCACAAGCCGGCGGCATCTCCATCACTCTCGCCACCTCAACGATCGGGTGGCTCAGTTCAATTGGCTCAGGCGGTGCTCGAAAGGCTTGCCGGAACCTTGTCTTGGGCGCTGTGCCAGACCTTCACCGGCCCTGCGCCAGGGCTCGTGTAGTACACGGGACCGACCGGCGTGACACCCATGAACGTCCCGGTCGGGAGCGTGATCGGCGTGGCCGTGGCCGACATCTTGTACAGCTGCTCACCCTCGAAACCGAAGTGGACGGTCGACGAGTACGAGTAGGGCACAAAGCCGGAGTTGGCGAAGTTCTTGCCGTCAGCCGCGATCGCGTTCAGCAACCCCTGGCGGGTCAGGTTCTTGCCTGCCGCCTTCAGCGCTTGGTAGACCAGGTAGCCGAGGTTGAAGCCGGTCAGCTCGTCACCGGTGATCCCGTTCTTCGCAACCTCGGAGTCGTACTTGGTGAGGAGCTTGGTCGCCACCCGCACCCACGGGTTGGAGGTCTGGTCCTCGAACGCGCCGCCCGCTTCGGTGATCGCACCATTGAGAAGCGCCTGGCCGTTCGGGGCCGGGGTCGTCAGGGCGGCGGGAGCGCCGATCGCGGACGGGTCACCCGCAACGCCGTCGATCACGAGCTGGGGCGTGTAGCCCAGCGTCGCGGCCGTGGTGGCGAAGAGCCCGACGAACGGCGGGATGGCGGCCAGCACGACGACCTTGGCACCCGATGCCTGCAATGCAGCCACCTGGCTCTGAAGGCCGGCAACGTAGGCGGCGGTCGAGGCGACGTAGGTCTGCTTGCTGACGACCGAGCTGCCCTTGATCTCCATGTTCAGGCCCTTGATGGCGTCGAACCCGAACTCGTCATCCTGGGTGAAGTAGCCGACCTTCTCGCCTGAGAAGTTCTTGGCCACGTAGCTGCCGAGGATCTTGCCGTCGACCGTGTACGGGGTCTGGAGGCCGCTGCTGTACGGGTACTTGGAGCTGCTCCAGCAGTTGCACCCGGAGAGGATGAAGAGCTGAGGCACCTTCAGGCCGTTCAGGTACGGCTGCACCTGGAGCTGGGTCGGGGTCCCGAGGGAACCGACGTCGGCGAAGATGTTGTTCTGGAGGACCAACTGGTGGGTCATCGTGGCCGTGATCGACGGGGTGTACTGGTCGTCATCGATCGTGAGGTTGATCTGACGCCCGTTCACGCCGCCGTGCGCGTTCGCCCAGGCGAACACGGCCTTCATCGCCGGGGCGATGTCGTTGTAGTTGGCTGCAACACCGGTCAGAGGCTCGGTCGCCCCCAACGAGATGGACGTCGCCGTGACGCCGGGCGTCGAAACGCTGGCCGCATTGGCCGGCCCGGACGCGGTCAGCGCCATCGTTCCCACCACCGCGCATGCGACGACACCGGTGGCGTAGAGACGCGCACGTCGGCGGGCCGAATGCAACGAAAATCGCTTCATCAATTACCCCCTAGTAGTTGGTTGGGTGCACTTACACCCCTGGCTTGTCTGCCTGCGTCACAGATTCACTGTCATGTACCGCGCGGTCAGTTGGAGCTTCCTGTAACGATAGCTTCATATTAGGAACCCCGTCAGGGGAAAAGTACGCGCCCACCCGGACGGCGACCCACCGGAGGGCACCCTGTATCCCCCCCGGTGCCACAAGCATCCCGACGACCAGCACGAGCCCGAAGATGATGACGGCCAGGTTGGCGCTCACCTGGGAGTTCACGTGGAAATGGTTGGCCAGGGAGGGGGCCCAGGATGTCGGGAGATACACGATGAGGATCGCCCCCCACCACACCCCCATCAGGCTCCCGGTGCCGCCGATGACCATCCCGGCGAGCAGGTAGATCGAGATCGACAGGGGGAACTCGGCCGAGTTCACGCCCCCCGCCGACAGGGCCAGCAGGGCCCCGGCCAACCCGGCACAGCCGGCGCTCACCATGAAGGCGATGACCTTGGTGCGGGCCACGTGGATGCCGGCCAGGGAGGCCGCTATCTCGTCGTCCCGCACCGCCCGGAATGACCGCCCAAAGCGGCTGCGGAGCAGGTTGCCCAGCAAGATGAGCACGATCAAGGCGCACGCAAGCTGGATCCAAGCGAGCCATTGCTCGGGGTTGATGCTGGCCGGCCCGATGGGCTGCGGCGTCGTCAGGCCCTGGTCACCGCCGAAGAAGCTGTCGTACTGGTTGGTCAGGTACGGGAGCCCCAACGCGACCATCAGGGTCATGCCGGCCAGGTAGGGCCCTCGGAGCCGGGTCGCGGGGATCCCGATGAGCGCTCCGACGAGCGCGCTCGTCACGATCGCAATTGCCAGCTCGGGAACGACGTTCCACTTCGTGTGCTCGACGAGGAGGGCCAGGGTGAACCCGCCGACGGCCATGAACCCGCCGTGCCCGAGCGAGATCTGCCCGTTGACTCCCGTGAGCAATGTCAGCCCCGCCAACGCGACGACGTAGAACGCGATCTCTCCGACCTCGTAGTCGTTGAAGGCGCTCAGCTTCTGGGTGAGGAAGTACAAGAAGACGACGGCCACCGCCGCGTAGCTGAGGTGCCGCAGCATGGGCTGGCGGGGCATGCGGAACCACGGCTTCGCCGCCAGCCCTTGCGCCTTCTTCCGGAGCTCGCCCATCAGACCCGCCTCGGCGCCGGCCGGGCGAAGAGGCCCTCGGGTCGGATCATGAGCGACACGATGACGAGGGCCAGCGCCGCCATCGGCTCGAGCGACCCGCCGAGATACCCGCCGACGTAGGCGAGCGAGAGTCCGGTCGCGAGGCCCCCGACGAGCGCTCCGACCGGGCTGTCGAGGCCGCCGACGACTGCCGCGGTGAAGCCGTAGATCAGGATCACGTCCATGAAGTTGGGGGTGAGTGACGACGTCGGCACGACGAGCAGGGCGGCCAGGACCCCTGCGGCCGCCGACAGGGCCCAGCCGAGCGTGAGGAGCGGCCGAACCCGTACCCCGAGGAGGCGGGCCGTCTCGGGTGCGAACGCCACCGCCCGCATCCTGAGGCCGAGGTCAGTGCCGCGGAACAGCACCAACATCAGGATCATCAGAGCCAGCACGGCCAGGACCACGAAGACGTCGAACGGCGAGAACGCGATCTGGGTGTTCCCTATTTTCTGACCGGCCTCGGAGAACGGTGCGGGAAACGTCCGCGTCTGGGAGCCCCAGATGGCTCCGGCGAGGCCCTCCAGGAAGATGAGGAAGCCGAACGTGACGATGATCGCGTTCAGGGGCGACTTGCCCTGGAGCGGCCGGATGAGAACGACCTGGGTGAGCGCCCCGAACAGGAGTCCGGTGGCCAAAGCTACGACAAACGCCAACCAGTAGCCCGATCCCTTATGGAGGACCGCATAGGCGATGTACGTGGTCATCATCGCCATCGCCCCCTGGGCGAAGTTGACGATGTTCGTGGCCCGGAAGATCAGCACCAGTCCGAGAGCGACCGCTGCCACGATCATCCCGGTGGCGATCCCACCCAGGGTGATGTTGAGGAAGAACTGCATGATCGTCGGCGGCTCCTAGTAACCGAGGTAGTGGTGGCGGAGTTCGGTGTCGCCGGCAAGCTTGGCCGCGTCGTCGCACACCACGACGCGACCGAGATTGATGACTACCGCCTTTTGGGCAATCGACAGGCTGCTTCGTGCGTTCTGCTCGACCAGCACGACGATGAGGTTGGAGGCCTGGGTCAGGTCGCGCAGGACGGCCATGAGGCGGGCCGTGACGATCGGTGCCAACCCGAGCGACGGCTCGTCCAAGAGGAGCACCTTCGGCCGGGACACCAGGGCTCGCCCGATCGCCAGCATCTGCCGCTCGCCACCCGAGAGGGTGTTGGCATGCTGGCGGCGGCGCTCCGCGAGCGGCGGGAACAACCCGTAGATCTCTTCGATGACTGGGCCCCGCTGGCGCCGCGAGAAACGCCAGAGGGCGCCGAGCCGGAGGTTCTCGTCGACCGTCATCTCCTCGATGACAGATCGACCCTCCGGGACGTGGGCCACGCCGTGCCGGACGATCTTTTCGACCGACATCTTGTCGAGTTGCTCACCGTCGTAACGGACGGTCCCCTTGCGCGGGCGCACGAGACCGGTGATCGCTCGCAGCAGCGTCGTCTTGCCGGCCCCGTTGGCCCCGAGCACCGCTGTCACCTCGCCCTCGGCAGCGGTGAAGGACACATCGGTCAGCGCGTGCACCGCACCGTAGGAGACCGACAGGTCCTCGATCTCAAGAACCGGCATTGGCCACCGGCGAGTCAACGGTCGGAATGTCCTGGCCGAGATAGGCGGTCGTGACGTCGGGGTTCGCCTGCACCTCGGCCGGAGAACCCGAGGCGATCACACGGCCAAAGTTGAGTACCACCAGGCGATCGCAGATGGACATGACCAAGTCCATGTGGTGTTCGACCAACAGCACGCCCATCTTGTCCCTGAGGCCGATGATCAACTTCCCGAGCTCTTGGAGCTCTGCTTCCGATAGGCCGCTCGCAGGCTCGTCAAGAAGGATCAGGTTGGGTTCACACATCAGGGCCCGCGCCAGTGCCGTTCGCTTCTGGATCGCGTACGGAAGAGTCAACGGGTAGCGGTTGGCATATTCCGCAATCCGGAGCTCGCCGAGAAGTTCGAGCGCGCGCTGGCGGATCCGGGATTCCTCCCGACTCGATCGCCACAGTCCGAACAGCGCCGACGCGAAGTCGGCGCGTGCGGTCGACTGGGCGCCGGCCATCACATTGTCGACAACCGTCAAACCTCCCCAAAGTCCGACACCTTGGAGTGTCCGAGAGATACCGGCCTTCGCCAGGTCATGGGGTTGGTGCCGGCGGAGCTGTTTTCCATTGAAGACGATCGTCCCGGACTCGGGCCGGACAAAGCCGCACACGATGTTGAAGAGCGTGGTCTTCCCCGCGCCATTGGGGCCGATCACGCCGACGACTTCACCCGCGTGCACCGACAAAGAGACGCCGTCGAGGGCGGTCAGGCCCCCGAACGACACAGTGATTTCGTTGACGACAAGTCCACCGGTCTCTGAGTTGGTCATGACCCTCCACAAAAAATGAGGACGGCATTCACACGGATATCCGACACATACCGCGCCGGCCATAACCTGAACATCTGTCGGGCCCCCAAGTCGCAATCACCCCGCCCCGGCGGAGATTCATGCTGACGATGTGAAGTATGGGTTACGGCCGCACCGGATGCAATTAGCCCCGGGTGACTAGCGGAGCTTGCGGTGGTCCCACGTAACGGTCCGCTCGACATGGATCTTGACCCCCACCCGGTTGCGTAACATGACCTCGACCTCGGCACGGTGTGCCGCCTCGTCGTAGGCCGCCACGTGGCGATCGAACACGCTCACGCCCAGGTCCCACAGCCTCGACGGGTCCTCGATCAACTCCGCCCATCCGACCAATTCGGCCCCGCGCAACTCGTCGTAGTTGACGCCTGCCTCGACGAGGCACGTGATCCGCGGGTCGCGGCGCAGGTTGACCGCCTTCTGGGACTTCGCCTTGGTGTGGATGGCCAGGGCACCCTCGAGGAACCCGTACCACATGGCCACGGCATGGATGGTGCCGTCGTGGTTGAAGGTGCACATGGTCATGGTCCGCCCGTCGTCGAGTAGGGCGGCGGCCTCGGAGTCGGACATATGGACCTGATGCCGGCGGTTCACCCCGTCCCCGTATCCGCTGAAGCCCGAGGCATCGCTCATCGACGGTCCGCCGGGGCTCGTCCCGCTCACCACCTACGCACCGATTCCCAACATTTCATCTCGGGATCACCTCGGGTTTGCGGACGATTCGCGAGCCGTTCATCTGCCCCTCTTACGGTACCGGCGATGGCTCCGAGCTGCGCTGACGACTCACTGTCGGTCGGACGCGCCGAGCCGCATGCCCAGGCGCTGCGGGGCCTGGGCGCCGAGGCGACGACGGGGAACGCCCCCCTTCCTCGTTCGTCGCCCCTTTCTTGGGTTCCCAGTCCGGGCGCCGGCATCCCTCGGTGAGCGTGGTGGCCGAACCCCGCGATGGTGCCAACCTGCGCGACTCGCGTCCGCTCGTGTTGGTGGTCGATGACGAGGAGTCGTATCGCCAGGCTCTCGCATCGGGGCTCTCCCAGGAGGGGTTCGCCGTCGAGTGCGCCGCCGACGGTCACGAGGCGCTGCGCCTGTTCCATCGAATCCACCCCGACCTGGTGCTGGTCGACGTGATGCTGCCGGACCAGTCGGGCGTGGAGCTGTGCCAACGGATGCGAGCCCTGGCGCCCGTCCCCATCATCATGGTGACGGCAAAGGACTCGGAGGTTGACATCGTCCTCGGGCTGGAGCTGGGTGCCTCGGACTACGTCGCCAAGCCGTTCCGGCTCCGCGAGCTGGTCGCCCGTATGCGGGCTGTCTTGCGTCGGGGCGTCGCTTCGACCTCGGTGGCCAACGACGAGGTCCTTCACGCCGGACCGGTCCGGCTCGACAACGGCCGTCGTGAGGTGACCGTCGACGGCAATCTGGTCGAGTTGTCCCGCAAGGAATTCGATCTCCTGGCCCTCCTCATGTCGCATGCCGGGCAGGTCGTCACCCGCGACCGGTGCATCGACCGGCTCTGGTGGGACCAGGACCTGGCGGACACGCGCACGCTGGACACCCACATGAAGCGACTCCGGCGCAAGATCGAGCGTGATCCGGCGAACCCGCGGCACCTCGTCACCGTCCGGGGCGTCGGCTTCCGCTTCGAGGCCTGAACTCCAAACCACTCGTCGAGGCCAGGGAGCCGGGTTACGCTCGACGCCGTGCGCACCGGAGATCTCGTAGCCGACTTTGAATTGCCTGATGAGACCGGGACGCCGAGGCAGCTGACCGACCTGCTCAAGTCCGGACCGGTGGTGCTCTTCTTCTACCCGGGCGCCATGACCTATGGCTGCACCCGCGAAAGCTGCCATTTCCGGGACCTGCACGGTGAGTTCCAGGCTTTGGGGGCACAGCCGATCGGCATCAGCGCAGACCCCGTCGACAAGCAGAAGAAGTTCTCGGACATGCACTCGTTCGGATTCCCTCTGCTCTCGGACACGAGCGGATCGGTTGCCGAGAGCTTTGACGTCCGCAGGCGCATCGCCGCCCTCGGCAACCGCCGCAAGACCTTCGTGATCGACACCGACCTCCGTTTGCTCGAGGTGATCCACTCCGAGGTGTCGATGGCGTCGCACGCCGACAAGGCACTCGAGGTGTTGCGGGCCCGTGCCAGCGCGGCCTGAGGACGCCGGCGAGCTCTCCACCACCGACCGCACCGGCCTGCGGAGGAGACGGGACCGCGGCACCCATGACAGGCCGGTCGCGCTAGCGATCCTGGACGAAGGTCTCCTCGCCCACGTCGGGGTGAACGACGGGGGAACGACCGTGGTCACCCCGATGACATATGCACGCGTCGACGAACAGCTCTATCTGCACGGCTCTCCGGCCAACCGGACTCTCCGGCTGATCGCCGACGGCGCCGAGGCATGTGTCACGGTGACCCTCCTCGACGCTCTGGTGCTCGCCCGGTCCGCCTTCCACCATTCGATGAACTACCGCTGCGTGATGCTCTTCGGCACCGGCACCGTGGTTGAGGACAACGCGGAGAAACTGGCCGCGAGTGCCGCTCTGCTCGATCACATGGCCGCCGGGCGCAGCTCCGACGCGAGGATGCCGACGCCGTCCGAGTTCCGTTCCACCCTGATCATCCGCTTCCCCATCGACGAGGGTTCGGCGAAGGTGCGCACCGGTGGGCCGGTGGACGACGACGAGGATCTCGCCCTGCCAATTTGGGCCGGACAGATTCCGTTCGATCTCGTCGGTGGGACGGGCGTTCCCGAGCCCGATCTGCCGGACGGCACGGTGGTACCGCCGTACGCGAGCCGGTACCCGTCGCGCGGCCCTGTCGGGAGCACCGGCACTCACTAGCGAGGTTGGCAGCACCCTCCGGGTGCCCCCGTAGGCTGCGCCGATGCCCCGGCGGATCCTGGTCGACCCGGCGCCGTTACGCGAGAGCCACGACTTCCGCCTGCTGTTCTTCGGCCAGCTCGTCTCGACGATCGGCTCGCAACTCACGGTCGTCGCCATCCCGTTCCAGGTGTACGCACAGACGCATTCGTCGTTCCAGGTTGGCGCGATCAGCCTGGCCCAGCTCATCCCGCTGGTGGTGGGGTCGTTGATCGGCGGCTCGATGGGCGACGCCATGGATCGACGCACCCTCCTCGTGATTTCGAGTGTCGCGCTGATGTTCTCGAGCGGCGTATTGGCTCTGAACGCGGTGGCCGCACACCCCGCTCTCTGGGCGCTCTACGTGATCAGCGCCGTGGCAGCGGGCTTGACCGGCTTTTCGAACCCGGCCCGGAACTCGATCGTCCCGTTCCTGGTCGGAAAGGCGAACCTGGTCGCCGCGCTTTCGTTTCTCCAGGTGCTGTTCCAGGTCGGTGCAATCGTCGGGCCGGCCGTTGCCGGCCTCTTGATCGGCCGCACCGGCTTGGCCTGGGTCTACGGGATCGACGCCCTCACCTTTCTCTCCGTCATCGTGGCCACGAGGATGATGAAGCCGATCCCGCCCGTCGAGGGCGCCGCTCGTCCCGGCCTGAAGTCGATCGTCGACGGCATCCGGTATTTGCGTGGCCGACCGGCGATGCAGGGTGCCTACCTGATCGACATCAACGCCATGGTCTTCGGCATGCCCCGTGCCCTGTTCCCTGCGATCGGCCTCACCGTGCTCCACGGCGGCCCGACGACGGTCGGCTATCTGTTCGCAGCACCGGGAGCCGGCGCCTTGATCGGGGCGTTGACGACCGGCTGGGTCGACGGCATTGACCGGCGAGGGCACGCCGTGATCGTGGCGGTGATCATCTGGGGTCTGGCCATCACCGCCTTCGGCTTCTCCCACATCCTCGGGGTGTCCATGGTGCTGTTGGCGGTGGCCGGCTGGGCCGACGTGATCTCGGCCGTGCTGCGGAACACCATCTTGCAAACGGTCGTTCCCGAGCACTTTCGAAGTCGGATCGTGTCCATCCAGCTCGCGGTCGTCCAGGGCGGCCCACGACTCGGCGACCTCGAGTCCGGAGGCGTGGCCACGCTCGCCGGTACCCAGTTCTCGGTCGTGTCGGGTGGGGTCCTGTGCGTCGTCGGCGCCGTGGCGCTGGCCCTCGCGATGCCCGGTTTCAGACACCACCGTGCGTCGGATATCCCCGAAGAGCGCGAGGAGCCGGACCCGTTCTCGATCGGACCGATCACCGAGGACGGCCTCGCCGAGCCATAGCCGGGGCCAGCGCCCAACGGGATCGACCGCGTAGGGTGAGATCGTGCCGTTTCTCGGTCCCGCGGACATGTTGTCGGCCGAGCCTCTCCCCGGCTGGAGCGCCCGGTTCTTCCACGCCGAGAACATGACCTTCTCGCACTACGAGATCGCCGAAGGTTCGCCGGCGCTGCACGAGCACCACCACCCAGAAGAAGAGGTCTGGAACGTCATCGACGGCCAGGTCGTGATCGCGGTCCGCGGAGAGGAGCGAACGCTCGGCCCGGGCGACGTTGCGATCATTCCGCCCGACACGCCGCATTCCGCCCGCCCGCTTACAGCGTGCCGGGTCGTGATCGCCGACCACCCCCGGCGCGAGTCGTTGCCCGGCCTAGGAAAGACCTAGAGCTTCAGCCGAGCCTGAGCTCTAGACCCGAGCGGCGTCCTGGAAACGTGCGTAGTGGCTCACGAATGCCAGGTGTGCGGAGCCGGTGGGCCCATTGCGGTGCTTGGCGACGATGATCTCCGCGTCACCACGACGTTCGATCGGGATGTCCCGGTCGTACTGCTCTTCTCGATAGATGAACAGCACCACGTCGGCGTCCTGTTCGAGTGAACCCGACTCCCGGAGGTCCGACAGCATCGGCCGCTTGTCCTGGCGCGCTTCGAGACCACGGGAGAGCTGCGACAGCGCTATCACGGGCGTCTCGAGCTCACGGGCCAGGATCTTGAGGCTCCGGCTGATCTCGGCCACCTCCACCTGGCGGTTCTCCGCCCGTGCCCGACCGGTCATGAGCTGCAGATAATCGACCACGACGACGCCGAGGTCGCCTTCGGTCTTACGCAGCCGACGGGCGCGGGCCCGGATGTCCATGACCGACACGGTCGGATTGTCGTCGATGAAGATTGGCGCGCTGTCGAGTCGGCTCACAGCGACGCCGAGCTTCCGCCAGTCATCCTCTTGGAGCCGGCCGGTCCGGACCCGCTGTCCATCGACTCGGGCCTCCGAGGCCAACAGGCGCTGACACAACTCCAGATGGCCCATTTCGAGGGAGAACAGGAGGCTCGGCCGCTTGAGGACCACGCCCACGTGGGCCAGGATTCCAAGGGCCAGGCTGGTCTTTCCTGTAGCAGGCCGGGCTCCGACGATAGTGAGGCTGGACGGCTGCAGCCCCGCCAGGATCTTGTCGAGGTCGGCGTACCCGGTGGTGATCCCCGTGACTGTGTCGCGGCCGTGCGACAGCTCTTCGATGCGGTCCAGGCTCGGCAGCAAGACGTCGTGCAGAGACTTGATCGACTCCGTCGTCCTCCGCTGGGCGACGTTGAAGATCTTTGCCTCCATCTGGTCGATCGCACCCTCGACGTCCTCGGGCACGCTGTAGCCGATGTCGGCGATCTCGCCCGCCACCCCGATCATCCGCCGGAGGAGCGCATGCTCTTCGACGATCCGCGCGTAGTGCATCGCGTTGGCGATCGACGGGGTGTTGGCTTGAAGAGAAACGAGAACAGCAGGGTCCCCGACCGAATCGATGAGGCCCGACCGGGTCAGCTCGTCCCTGACCGTGACCGCGTCGATCGGTTCGCCGCGTTCGAAGAGGGCCATGATGGCGCCGAAGATGTGTCCGTGGGCCGGCTTGTAGAAGTCCTCGGCTCCGCAGATCTCGATGGCCGCGGCGGTGGCATCCCCCGATAGGAGCATGGCGCCGAGCAAGGACTCCTCGGCCTCGAGGTTGTTGGGCGGGATTCGGGCCATCCCGACCGAGCCGCGGATGGGGCGGGGTCGGCTGTCGTCGAGTACCTGCACCATCGTGCTCACAACCCTGACCGAAATGCCTGTGAAGCGGAAGACGTAGAACCTGGGGATTCCGCGCGCGAAAGCCCAGGTCGCACCTGTGGCCGATCCTGTGGACACACGGTGGAGATCGCGCCGGCCTCTGGGGAGGACCCGGGGCCGACGGCCGGACGATCAGGCCGGAAACGGACGCTCACCATGTCACCAGCGTGAGCCCTCGGTGTGACAACGGGGCCCGACAGGGTCCCGTACAGCCTCAGTCCGAGGCTGTCACCTCGACCGAGACGTTCACCGACAGATCACCAAAGAGTCGTACCGGCACCTCGACGAGACCGACTGCCTTGATCGGTTCCGCCAACGCGATCGACTCGCGATCGAGTTCGATACCCTTCTGCGCGGCAACCGCTTCTGCGATCTCCACCGCGGTCACGGATCCAAAGAGTCGACCCGTCGAACCGGCACGTGCCGCGATGGTGATCATGACACCGCTGAGTGCGTCGGCCTGAGTCTTTGCCGCTTCCTCGTCGAGCGCGCTCCGGAGATCCCTTGCGCGACGCATCGATCCAGCCTGTCCTTCGATCCCGGCGGTCGCCTTCAGAGCCCGACCGGTAGGAAAGAGAAAGTTACGCGCGTAGCCGTCCGAGACATCGACGATGTCGCCGCGTCGGCCCACGCCTTCGACGTCACCCCGCAGAAGCACGCGCATCAGGACTCCTCGGCGTTCACATCGGCCATAGCGACCTCGGCAACGCTTTCCTCCGGAGCACCTGCTGCCACATCGCTACCTTCGGACGCTGCCACATCGCTACCTTCGGACTCAGAAGCATCGACCGTCGGGGCGTCGGTCGACTCGGGCGCTCGTGAAGGACCGTCTTCGGAGTCACTCCGCGGCCCTCGTCGCTCACCGGGCCCCCGGCCATCGCGCCCGCCGTCTCGACCGCCATCACGACCCGAGCCTCGCCGCCCGCCCGGCCGTTCCGTGACCGTTCGTTGCGTGTACGGAAGCAGCACCAGCTCTCGAGCCGTCTTGATCGCCATCGCGATGCCGCGCTGATGCTGTGCACAGTTCCCGGTCACGCGCCGTGACCTGATCTTGCCGCGGTCGCTCATGTACTTGCGGAGCAACGACACGTCCTTGTAGTCAACCCAGACAATGTTGTCGCGACACAGCGCGCACGGCTTCTTCTTTACTCTGCGGCCGGCATCCTTCGATGCTCGCCGCGTGGTGTTGCGCAGATTGCCTCGCGCCATTTAAAAGGGCTCCTCGTCGTGTCCGTATCCGCCGCTCTGTGGTTCCTGGGTCGGCGGTACGGCTGCCGCTGCGCGACCACCGGTTCTGCCGCCGCCGTCACTCGGACCGCGGCGGTCGTTCTTCGTCACCTGAGCCGTGGCCCAACGCAGTGACGGGCCTATCTCGTCGGCGACGACCTCGACCTTGGAGCGCTTGTCCCCTTCCTGGGTTTCCCAGCTCCGCTGCTCGAGCCGGCCGGCCACCATCACGCGTGAGCCGCGGACGAGCGACTCGCTCACGTTCTCGGCCATCTCCCGCCAGCAGACGACGTCGAAGAAGCTCGTGGCTTCCTCCCACTCCTGGGTCTGTCGGTTCTGCCACCGGCGGTTGACGGCAAGTCCGAAGGACGCCGTCGCCTGTCCGGTGTTGGTGAATCTGAGTTCTGGATCCCGGGTCACGTTTCCGACCAACACGACTGCGTTGTCCGTGGGCATGGTTACCTCCTTGTATGCGGTCCGACCGGGCTCAACCGGCCGGGTCCGCTGAAACGGCCTCGGGAGCTGCATCGGCCTTGGACCGGCCGGCCACCTTGTCCGGCAGCCGGATGATCTTGTGGCGGATGACCTCGTCGGCCAGGGTGAGAAGTCGTCCGAGATCGTCGACGGTCTGGGTCTCCCCCGTCAGCTCTATCAGGACGTAGTAACCCTCGCGCTTGTGGTTGACCTCGTACGCGAACGGTCGGCGTCCCCAACGGTCGACGGTACCGGGATTACCACCGGAGGACCGGATCGTCTCAAGGGTGCGGTCAACGACGGCCTGGATGGCCGACGGGTCGGCGGCGGCGTCGAAAATGACCATGACTTCATAAGGCCGCATGCGGGCCCACCTCCCTCTGGACCGGGCCCAGTTGGCGCCCGGGCCCCGCGCGGTGCGGGGCAGGGTGATCGTGCACTCCCCACCGGGATGGGTCGTCGATCGGCTCAGCGATGCTACTTCAACCGGAGTCCGCTCCTCACCGGCGCTACCCGCTAGGTCGTTCCCGACCTCGGGTCGAGGGCCTGGCGGAGCTCGGCCGAGGATTCGTAGCTCTCGGCTGGGCCCGGAAATGCACCCGTGCGAACGTCGGCGGCGAACTCGGCCAGGGCCTTGGTCGCGTCCTCGGCCAGGTTGGCGTACTGGCGAACGAACTTGGCCGTCCTGCGAGTGCCGAGACCCAGGACGTCGTGGAACACCAGGACCTGCCCGTCACAGTCGGGTCCGGCCCCGATGCCGATGGTGGGAACGTCGATCGACGCAGTCACGGCGGTTCCGACAGCGTCAGGAACCCCTTCGATGACCATGGCAAAGCAGCCAGCGGCCGTGATGGCGGACGCGTCCTCGAGCAGTGCCGTAGCGCCATCGACGTTGCGGCCCTGGACCCGCATCCCGCCCATCGCGTGCACCGACTGCGGTGTGAGCCCGATGTGTCCCATGACCGGTATCTCGGCGTTGATGATCGCCTCTATCGCCGGCACCCGCTTGCGGCCACCTTCGAGCTTCACGCACTGCGCCCCGGCCCGGATCAGACGGGCCGCGTTGCGAACCGTCTCTTCCGTATTGACGTGGTAGCTCATCCACGGCATGTCACCCACGATCAAGCAGTCGGGCTTGGCCCGGGCCACTGCGGCCACGTGCCGCTCCATGTCGTCGATCGTGACGCCCAGCGTGTCCTCGTAACCGAGCACGTTGTCTGCCACCGTGTCGCCAACCAGGATGATGTCGACCCCTGCAGCCGACGCGATCACAGCCGTCGGGTGATCGTAGGCAGTCACCATCACGATCGGCTCGGCGCCGTCCCGGCGCTTTCGTGACCGGAGTGTGCGAACCGAGGGGGTTGGGCTCACAGCGCCCGTCCGGTCCTCTGACCTTCCCTCTTTCCGCCAGCCGGGTACTTCCGGGTGAGGTGATGCCACGCACAATCAGGGCAGACCTCAACGTCGTAACAGAGCACGGGCTCGCTCCGACGCCGGAGACGGTTGAGCTCGGTCGCCGACCCGGGGCATCGCCCGCCGGGGGGAAGTCGGGTGCCGAACACGTAGGTCACTTCGACGGTGTCGGCGGCTTCGCAGATCGGGCAGGTCTCCCCGCTCGGCTTGCCGACGTTGCGCGCCGCTCGGAGCAGTTCGGGGTGGGCGTCACAGACGTCTTCTCGTCCGAGCCGTCCCTTCTGCACGTCACGCACGATGGCGTTGCGCATCAGGCGGTACTCCACGCGCGCTTCGCGCGCCCCAGCGTCACTCGCCTTGGGCGCTCCTGGCCGCGGCGTCATCGTCATCGGGAGACAGGCTAGCCCTCGGACTTTTCCCGACCCCGCACGTCCGGGAGGGGTTGTTCGACGCTCGATCCGGGCCCCGTCTGGAACGCTGCACCACGCTCCCCGTGGGGGATCCCCGCAGTACTACGCCCGGCATGAGCGAGCCGACAACCACGAGGACAAGCGACCGGAAGGAGCGCTTCACGATCGGACAAGCCTGATGGCTCTTAGTGACCGAGCAGTAACGTCCGCTCATACCCGCGGGGTCCCAAAACCGCAGGTCACATCGCTGTTCCTCGGTACCGGATCCGAGAGCATTGACCCCGTCGTTTGCCAAAGCCAAATTTCGGTTGCATCGCTATATCGATTCGATATAGTTCTCCGCGATGTTGGACCTCGCATTATTGGGATTACTCGAGGAAGGCCCCGAGCATGGGTACGAGCTGCGGAAACGGCTTCGGACCCAGTTCGGCCTGCTCGCGAACGTATCGTTCGGATCCATTTACCCGGCACTGTCCAGGTTGGAGACGAACGGTTCGGTCGAGACGGTCGAGGGTGGCTCGCCCGTTGCCCTCGCTCCCCCGACGGGTTCCCTGAGCGGTGAGTGGGCGGCCATGCGGGCCCGTCGACGGGCCGGGACCCGGGGACGCCGGTCCCGAAAGGTGTACCGGATCACGACCGCGGGGCGCGAGTTCTTCTTGACCCTGCTTTCGGACTCGACGGCTGATGACGCCCGGAGCTTCTCGCTCCGGCTCGCGTTCGCCCGCCACATGCCGCCCGAAGCCCGACTCGCGCTCCTCGAGCGCCGCCGGGCCCAGCTCGTACAGCACCTCACCGAGGTCGTCACGGCGGACGACCCCGAACTCGACATCTATGCGCGCTCGGTCGCCGAGCACACCGCCGAAGGTGTCGAGCAGGACATCGCCTGGCTCGACCGTTTGATAAAAGCCGAACGCGCCGCCACAGACGCCTCGGCACCGCCGAACCGGCGAAAGACTCGCCGGTCAGCTTGAGGGGAGATGACATGACCACCATCCGTGTGGCGATCGCCGGCGTCGGCAACTGCGCCAGTTCGCTCATCCAAGGCATCGCCTACTACAAGGACGCCGACCCGAATGACAACGTGCCGGGCCTCATGCACGTCGTTCTCGGCGGCTACCACGTGAGCGACCTCGAGCCGGTGGCGGCATTCGACGTCGATGCGGCGAAGGTCGGGACCGATCTCTCCAAGGCCATCCTGGCTGGCCAGAACAACACGATCCGGTTCGCCGAGGTCGGCTACCTGGGTGTGACGGTCCAGCGGGGGCCGACCTTTGACGGCTTGGGCCACTACTACCGGGAGATCGTCGATGAATCGCCGGCTCAGCCCGTCGACGTCACTCAGGCTCTGCGCGATGCCCGGGCCGACGTGCTCGTGTCCTACCTTCCTGTCGGCTCCGAAGAAGCCCAGCGCTACTACGCCGACGCAGCGCTCGCCGCAGGAGTGGCGTTCGTCAACGCGATCCCCGTCTTCATTGCTTCTGACCCGGACTCGGCCCGTCGCTTCCGTGATGCCGGCGTGCCCATCATCGGCGACGACATCAAGAGCCAGGTGGGCTCGACGATCGTGCACCGTATCCTGACCCGACTCTTCGAGGACCGGGGCCTCGTGCTCGACCGCACCTACCAACTGAACGTCGGCGGCAACATGGACTTCNNTGGACTTCAAGAACATGCTCGAGCGGGAGCGGCTCGAGTCCAAGAAGATTTCGAAGACCCAGGCCGTGACCAGCCAGATCGAGCACGCTCCGCTCCCGGCCGACGACGTCCACATCGGCCCTTCGGATCACATCCCGTGGCTGGCCGACCGCAAGTGGGCCTACATCCGGATGGAGGGGCGGAACTTCGGTGACGTGCCCCTCAACCTGGAGCTCAAGCTGGAGGTTTGGGACTCCCCCAACTCGGCCGGCGTCATCATCGATGCCATCCGCTGCGCCAAGCTGGCCCTCGACCGCAAGATCGGTGGACCGCTCCTCGGCCCGTCGGCCTACCTCATGAAGTCGCCCCCGGTGCAATACCGCGACGAGGTGGCACGAGAGATGGTGGACGACTTCGCCGCCGGCGGGGACGCGGGAGTCTGGCCACCGGACTGAACTGCGCCGACCTCAGTTCTCGGACTGCGTCGACCACCAATGGCGTAGTCGGCGGGTGGCCTCCTCCTCGCCGAGCGGGCCCTCCTCGATTCGCAGCTCCAATAGGAAGTCGAGCGCACGCCCGACTGCGGGGCCGGGCGGCACCCCGCACAGCTCCATCACCTTGTTCCCGTCGAGGTCCGGTCGCATCGCGTCCAACTCCTCACGCTCGCGCAGTTCTGCGATCCGCTCCTCCAACTCGTCCATGCGCCGTCCGAGCGATCGAGCCTTGACTGCGTTGCGGGTCGTGCAGTCGCACCGGGTGAGCTCGTTCAGCCGGTCGAGGAGGGGACCGGCGTCTCGGACGTAGCGGCGCACCGCCCGGTCGGTCCACCCGAGTTGATAGGTGTGGAAGCGCAGGTGCAGTTCGACGAGGCGGGTGATGGTGGCCACCTCGTCGTTGGGGTAGCGCAGCGCCTCCATCCGATCGCGTGTCATGCGCGCCCCGACCACCTCGTGGTGGTGGAACGTCACGACCCCGCCGGGCGCAAACGCACGCGTCCGCGGCTTGCCAATGTCGTGGAAAAGCGCGGCCAGGCGCAGCACCCGATCCGGCGAGGTCCGATCGACGACCGCCAGAGTGTGGGCCAGGACGTCCTTGTGCCGGTGGACCGGGTCTTGTTCGAGGGCGAGTGCGGGGAGTTCGGGTAAGAACTCGTCGGCCAGTCCGGTCTCGACGACGAACCACAAACCGATCGAAGGTGTGGCGACCATCACCAGGCGGTCCAACTCCCCTCGGATCCGTTCGGCCGAGACGATTGCGAGGCGGTGATGCCCCGACTTCACCGCCTCGACGAGGTCGGGCTCCGGCCGGAGGCCGTACCCGGCCATGAAGCGGGCCGCGCGGAGCATGCGAAGCGGATCGTCTTCGAAGGACACGTCGGGCCCGAGCGGGGTGCGCAGGACGCCGGCGGCCAGGTCGGTGAGGCCGCCGAACGGGTCGATCAACTCGAAGTCGGGCAGGCGCAACGCCATGGCATTGACCGTGAAGTCTCGACGGGACAGGTCCTGTTCGATGTCCTTGCCGAAGGTCACCTCGGGCTTGCGCGAGTCCGGCCGGTAGACCTCGGCACGGTGGGTCGTGATCTCGTAGTGGCGGCCCTTGGCCTGGCATCCGATGGTCCCGAACCTCGCCCCCTGGGTCCAGATGACGTCGGCCCACCCGGTGACGATCTCCTCGATCTCGTCGGGCCCGGCGTCGGTGGTCAGATCGAAGTCGGGATCCTTAGCCGCCGGGCCCCGTGCGTGGTCATCGGCCACCGCGACGAACGCGTCTCGGACGGACCCGCCGACCAGGTAGAGCCGCTTATCCGCGCGGTCGAAGCGCTCCCCTAGCTCGGTGGTGGCATCGACCAGATGCCGAAACCGTTCCGGGACGGTCGGCGACACCAGGCCACGGTAGTGGACCCCGGTCCGACGCCCGCGACCGGTTAGCGTTGCTCGGTGTTGTTGCGCCGTGTCCGTTCCGCGATTGCGGTCGCGGTCGCGATCGGTGGCTCTGGCCTCGCTGTCGCACCGAGCCCGACCCCGGCCGCCGCATCGGTGGGCTCCCCCACCCTCACGTTGCTCTCGCAGACCCCTTCGGTGACCCCGGCCTCGCCCGGCGATCCGGCGCCGTTCACGATCGAAGTCGAGGTCAACGGGTCGGTACCGTCGGACGCCGAACTAGGCCTCACCTTCTACCAAAAGCTGGGTACCCGATCGGCGTTCGAGCAGACGCTCACCAGCCCACCGACCGACGTGCTCCAGGCTCTGGCACCGACACCGGTGGCCGGCATGAAGGCCGGCCACCGGGGCGGGTTGCAATCCACGACGACGATCGTGCCCGACACGCCGGAGGCTTCGGACTCCGGTTCGATCGACCTCAGTGCCCGCCACGCATGCGTGGTCGGCAGCGGTCGGTGTTCGGGGGTTTATCCGGTCGTGGTTCAGTTACTCGCGTCGAACGGCTCCGTCGCCGCCCACCTCACGACCTATCTGATCTATGCAGAGGAGCGGAGCACGAACCCGCTGGTCTTCTCGTGGGTGGTCCCGTTCGGGGCTCCGGTCGACATCCGAACTCGGGGCAGCCTCGCCGACGCGCTCGCACCCGTCAGCGCCTCCCGAGCCAAGGACCTTTCCTTTCTCGGCCGTGCGCTGGTCCAAAACGCCGGCGTCAAGGTCTCTGTCGCGGCCAGCCCCGTGACCGTGCAACAGCTCGCCGTCAGCGCGTCCGTGGATGCGCGGGCTGTAGTCGGCGCCATCGGCAGCCTCGCCACCGGTGGGCCTGCCACCCACGAGCTCATCGCCCAGCCGTATGTGCCGGTCAACCTCGCCTCGCTCGCCTCGGCGGGGGTCAGCGCCGAGATACAGGGCCAGATGCAGGGTGGCCAGAGGATCATGGAGCAGCTGCTCGGGGGGCTCCCGGACGCCGATCAGCCGTCGAAGACCACTTGGGTCGCCACCGGACCGGTGAACCCGTCGATCGTCAGCGGACTCCACACCGCCAAGGCGATCGACCTGGTCCTCCCCGAGGCCGATCTCGAACCCGCAACTGAGCTCGACGATGCGACGTGGTCGCAGCCGTTCACCCTCCTGGCGGGAAAGGGTCAGGTTGGGAAGGCCGCCGTGATCGACGCCCAGTTGTCGAGCTACTTCACCGACGACCCGCGCGACCCGGTGCTGGCGGCCAACCAACTCCTGGCTGATCTCGCGCAGATCCACTACGAGCTGCCGGGCGCGAGCGACCCGACCCGCGGCGTGATTGCCGTACCCCCATCGGACTGGGACCCCGATCCCGCATTCGTGAGCGCGTTGCTCGCTGGACTCAACGGGAATCCGATCGTCACGACGGCGACCCTGACCCAATACTTCAGCGGTCTCGTGCCCGTTGGCGGCAACCAGGCCGCAACCACGCGTCGGCTGGCCGCGGCCGGGTCGGGGCAGCAGTTCACCAACGACCAGGCCGTCGCGATCGTCGCCGCACGCAACGACATCGACGGCTTCACGAAGGCTGTTCAAGGAGACGCGACCTTGGTGGCCCAACTGGAGGAGCTGTTGTTGGCCTCCGAGTCGAGCGAGCTGAAACCGGCGGCCCAGCGCGCCGGTGTAGCCACCTTCCAGCGCCATCTCGCCGCCGAGCTGTCGGGGATCCAGGTTCTGACGAGCACCGTGACCCTGACGGCACGCACCGCGTCCATCCCCATCACCATCGTCTCTTCGGCGAGCTACCACCTCCAGGCGAAGCTCATCCTGCGGAGCGCCAAGCTGGAGTTCCCGGCCGGATCCACGCGGCGGGTGTCCATCGACCACCCCACCAACACGACCGAGGTCGAGGTAAAGGCCCTGACGTCGGGTGACCTGCCACTCGCGTTCACCCTCACCTCGCCCGACGGCGCGTTGATCATCGCCCATGGCACGTTGACGGTGCGGTCGACGGCAACCTCGATCGTCGGCATCGTGCTGACGCTCGTGGCGGCGCTTGTCCTGGTCGCGTGGTGGGTCCGGACCTGGCGCAAGAGCCGTCGCCTGCGTCGAGCCCGGTCCACCCGAGGTGCGCCTGCATGAGCGAAGCGGTCGAAGAGACCCGAGGCTCCGCAGGGGGGTCCGAGGGCGGACGGGGACTGCAGCGGGCCACCCTGGGCATGGCACTCGGCACCGCCGTCTCACGCCTCACCGGGGTCGGCCGGATCCTCGTGCTCGCGTACGCGCTCGGGTTCCATCATCTGGCCGACGCCTACAACCTCGCCAACACCAGTCCCAACATGCTTTACGACATCGTCTTGGGCGGGGTGCTGTCTGCGACGTTCATCCCCGTGTTCATCGACCGCCTCGCCACGCGCTCGAACAAGGAGGCGTGGCGGGCCATCTCGGCCGTCGTCACCCTGGCCCTGGCCGTCCTCGCGGTTGCGACGATCGTGTTCTGGCTCCTGGCGCCGCTCGTCATCGACGCGTTCACCGCATTCGGCCACACCTCGGGCATCTCCCCGGCCACCCTCACGTCCGAGCGGGCGGTGGCGACGGACCTCCTGCGTTGGTTCGTGCCGCAGGTCTTCTTCTACGGCGTGATCAGCCTGGTCACGGCCCTCTTGAACGCACGGCACCGGTTTGGGACGCCGACCTGGGTTCCGGTGGCCAACAACCTCGTCTGCATCGCCGTCTTGTTGTGGTTCCACCACGTCGCACCGAACCCATCACTGCACAGCACGCTGCTCCACGGCCACCAGCTGGAGCTGCTCGGCCTCGGGACCACCGCCGGGGTGGCTCTCCAGGCTCTCTTGCTCGCGCCGAGCTTCACCCGGGCCGGTCTCGGGAGGGTGAGGTTCCACTGGGACCCCGGCCACGAGGCCGTCCGCACCGTCTTGAAGTTGGGTCTGTGGACGTTCGGGTTCGTGTTGGCGAACCAGATCGCCCTGTACGTCGTCCTCGCATTGGCCGTGGCTGCGAAGGGCGACGGCACGGTGTCGTCGTACACGTACGCGTACGCGTTCATGCAGATGCCGTACGCGGTGGTCGCAGTCTCTGTGATGAGCGCAGTGACGCCCGACCTGTCGCGCTATTGGGCGTTGGGCGACGTCGTGGCGTTCCGGCGACGTTTCACGGGTGGCCTGCGCGCCGTTCTCTCGATCATCCTCCCGGCCGCGGTCGGCATGCTCCTCCTGGCCAAACCCGCCATCGCCCTCCTGCTCGGGCACGGGGTGGCGAAACCCGGCGAGACCGCCGACGCAGGCGCCGCGTTGGCGATCCTGGCCGCCGGGCTCCCCGGGTTCTGCAGCTTCTTGTTCGTGGTCCGGGCCCTGCAAGCGATGCAGCGCACCAAGGTCGCGTTCTGGCTGTACCTGGTCGAGAACGCGATCAACGTCGTCCTTGCGCTCGCCCTCGTGCACTCGATGAGCGTCCGGGGACTGGCCGTCTCAGTCTCGGTCGCGTACTCGGTCGCCGCGGTGCTCGGTGTTGCCGTGTTGCGGGGCTGGCTCGGGAACCTCGGTGGGCGACGCGCGTGGTCTCCCCTGCGCGGTTCGGCGCTCTCGACGATCGTGATGGGCATCGCGGTGCTCGTCGTGTCCAACCTCTCCGGGGCCTCGCACGGCATCGGCCTCCTCGTGCGGGTGATGGCTTCGGTCGCCGTCGGGGGGGCGGCTTACCTCGGCACCGCCGTCTTCATGGCCGACCATGAGCGGCGGGCCCAACGCCGGGACCGCAGGCCACCGCCACGACCGTGGTGAGTCGTTGGGTGGCAGACTCATCGCCTGCCTAAACGAGAGAGGTTCCCATGGCCCGGGTACGGATCGTCACCGACAGCGCCTGCGACCTGACCGATCAGCTCGCCACCGCCAACGGGATCGTCATCGTCCCGCTCAGCATCCGCTTCGGCGACGAGGAGCTGGTCGACCGTCGGGACCTCGGTGCGGAGGAGTTCTGGAAGCGCTGCGCCTCGAGCCCGACCCTCCCCGAAACGTCCGCTCCCCCGCCCGGCGCGTTCCAATCTGTTTTTGAAGCCGCTCGCGACGACGGATGTGACGCCGTGGTCTGCGTCACCATCTCCGCCGCGCTCTCCTCCGGGACCCACCAATCCGCTGTGACGGCCGCCGGGGCCATGTCGGATTTCGACGTGCGGGTCGTCGACACCCGGACGGTCACCATGGGTCAGGGTCTGGTGGCGCTCGCCGCCGCCGAAGCGGCGGCGTCGGGCGCCGACGCCGGGGCCATCTCCGACCTGGCTGCGGAGGTCGCACTGCGCACCCGTGTCTACGGGGCCATCGACACCTTGGAGCACCTCCAGCGCGGTGGCCGGATCGGGGCCGCCCGGGCCATGCTCGGCTCGATGCTGTCCATCAAGCCGGTCATCCAGGTGTCCAACGGCATGGTCGCCGAGGAGTCAAAGCAGCGGACCCGGTCGAGGTGTCTCGAGTACCTGGCCGGGAAGGTTCGCGCCGCCGCACCCCTCGAACGGCTGGCCGTCTGTGACGGGGCTGCGCCCGACCTCGACAAGTTCCTCGGCCTCCTCGACGGGGTCGAGGTGCAGCACGGACTCCTGACCGTCGAGCTCGGGCCGGTCGTCGGCACACACACCGGGCCGGGCACGATCGGCGTCTGCTACGAACTGCCCGCCTGAGGCCCTGACCAGCGACGGCGCGCCGGTGGCCGCCGACTAACCTTCGCCCTATGGCAGCCGATTCCGAACAGGACCAGGCCGCGCCCACCTCGACGTCCGAGGAGTGGTCGAACAGGGCCATCGACGCGGTCGACACCGTGGTCGACGTCGTCCACGACAGGGTGGTGCGGCCTGCCCTCATCGGCGGCCGGGCCGTCGTGTTCGGCACCCTGATCGCGTTCGTCTTCCTCGTCGCGCTGATTCTCATCCCCGTCGCTCTCATCCGTCTCCTCGACGTCTACGCGTTCAGTGGCCGGGTATGGGCCTCCGACGCCCTCTTCGGTGCGATCTTGTGCGCCGCCGGCTTCTATCTGTGGTCACTCCGGGGCCGACGGCACACGTCCGACAGCTGATCGCACGCCGATGACCGAACGCCGCAAGGTCCTCATCGCCGGCTCCGGCCCGGCCGGCCTCACCGCCGCCGTCTACAGTGCCCGCGCCCAACTCCAGCCCGTGGTCATCGAGGGTGAGCCCTCGTCCACGAGCGACCAGCCGGGTGGCCAGCTGATGCTGACCACCGACGTCGAGAACTACCCGGGTTTCCCCGACGGGGTGATGGGGCCCGAGCTCATGGCCTCGATGCGGGCCCAGGCGGAGCGGTTCGGCGCCGAGCTCCATACGGCCAAGGTCAGCCGCCTCGACCTCTCCGGTCCCCCGTTCTCGGTCTGGGTCGGCTCCGACTCGGGCGACCCGACCTACGAGGTCGAGGCGCTCATCGTCGCCACCGGGGCGCAGTCCCTGATGTTGAACGTCCCGGGTGAAGAACGCCTGCTCGCCCATGGCGTGTCGACGTGCGCCACCTGCGACGGGTTCTTCTTCCGGGGCCAGGACATCGCGGTCGTGGGCGGGGGGGACTCGGCAATGGAGGAGGCGCTCTTCCTCACCCGGTTCGCCAGCTCGGTCACGCTCGTCCATCGCCGTGATCATCTCCGGGCGTCCAAGATCATGCAGGACCGCGCCCTCGCCCACCCGACCATCAACGTCCGATGGAACTCGAGGGTGCTCGAGGTCAACGGTGACACCAAGGTGCAGGGCCTAAGGGTCGCCGATACGGTCACCGGGGAAGAGGCCGACCTCCCGGTCACCGGGTTGTTCGTGGCCATCGGCCACGAGCCCAACACCGCCGTCGTGAAGGGCCAGCTCGAGCTCGACGACATGGGCTACGTCAAGACCTTCGGGGGATCCATCACGAGCGTGGAGGGCGTCTTCGCCTGCGGCGACGTCCAGGACCACTACTACCGCCAAGCCGTCACGGCCGCCGGGTCGGGATGCATGGCCGCGATCGACGCCGAGCGCTACCTGGAGAGCCGCGGGTCCTGAGGCCAGGGAACAAGCGAGCCAGCGCGGGCGTTGTGACGATCGGGTGCCGGTTCGGCCGGTTCCGTCCAAACGGTGGCCGAGTGGCCCAAGAGGAGGTTCCAATGAGCGGGAAGATCGTGCAGCTCGACGACGCTACGTTTGACGAGCATGTCAAGTCCTCGGAAGTACCGGTCCTGGTCGACTTCTGGGCGGAGTGGTGTGGGCCGTGCAAGGTGATCGCCCCGATCCTCGAGGAGATCGCCGAGGAGCAGGGCGAGAAGATCTCGATCGTCAAGTTGAACGTCGACGACAATCTCGACGTCACGAGGCGCTACGACGTGATGAGCATCCCGACGCTGCTCCTGTTCAAGGACGGCGAGCCCAAGGCACGTCTGGTCGGGGCGAAGCCGAAGGGCCAACTCCTCCAGGAGATCTCGGCCTACCTGTAGGGGCAGACGAGGTCCTCACGCTCGCGGAGGGCGCGAGCGGTGACACCGTCGCCGATCTGCGCAACCGACTGGGAGAGCTCGGCCTCACCACTGAAGAGGATGCGCCGTCGCATTTCGGCCCTGCGACCCGCGCTGCCGTCGAGGCGTTCCAACATCGGCGCGGCCTCCGGGTCGATGGGACCTGCGGCCCCCAGACCTGGAATACCCTGGTAGAGGCCGGGTTTCGGCTGGGCGAGCGGGCGCTTTTCCGGTCCTCTCCCATGCTCCGGGGTGACGACGTTGCCGAGCTCCAACAGCGTCTCGGCGCGCTCGGCTTCGACAGTGGCCGCGTCGACGGCATCTTTGGCGACCACACGGCAACCGGAGTCCTCGACTTCCAACGCAACATCGGCGTCCGGGTCGACGGCGTCGTCGGGCCCCTCACGGTTGGCGAGCTGCTCCGAATGCAGGCGCGCCACCGCCGCACCGAGCTCGTCTCGAACGTGCGGGCGCGCGAGCAGCTGCGGCAATCCCCGCCGACCCTGGTCGGCCGACACGTGGCAATCGGCGAGCCCGGTGGCCTTGCCGCGACGCTGTCGGCCCTGCGGCGGAACCTCCTCGCGTCCGGCGCTCGCGTCACGGCGATGCACCAGCCCGATGACTCGATCCAGGCGCGCGAGGCAAACGCCGGCGAGGCCGATGTGCTGGTCGGGATTCGGCTCGATCCGGACGCCGTCGGATGCACCACCGCCTACTACGCCGGCTACCGAACCGAGTCGCCGGGCGGACGCCGGCTCGCCGAGCTCGTCCAAGGGCTCGTGCCCCACGCGCTCGGCATCGAGGACGGCGGAATCCGAGGCATGTCGGTTCCGCTGCTCCGCGAGACCAAGATGCCCGCCGTCATTGTCGAGCTCGGGCCGGCCGCCGTCATTGTCGAGCACGGCCAGGCCCTCACCGACGCATTGGCGGCGGCGGTCGAGGCTTGGGCCCGCTCCCTCTGGGAGTGACGGAACGGTGACAGATTCCCTCCAGGGCGACGGAAGCCTGAACAAACCCTCAACCAAACGACGAATGGAACAATCCACAACGTCATGCACAGGTTGTGGAAGAAGCTGAAGAACTGGTTGAAGGTTGTGACGAACCTGAGACCTGGGTGACGAATTACTGGACCGCGGGGCCCACCATGGCCCGGTAGATGCGCTCCAGATCCTCCAGTGTTGCGAACTCCACGACCAGCCGGCCCTTCCGATTTCTCAGGTCCACCTTGACCCTTGTGTTGAGGAACGCCGCCAGCAGCTCCTCCAGTTCGAGCAGTCCCGGTTCCGGCAGACGACGCGGACTGCTCGCTTTTCGGGTAGTACCATTGGTATTACTTGGCGTTGGGGCTGGTGAGAGCGCTTCTTGGGACTGACGGACCTCGTCCTCCACGGCGCGGACCGTCAGGCCCTCGGCGATGACCCGCCGGACTAGTTCCTCTTGGAGCGCCCGGTCCGGAGTACCAAGGAGTGCTCGGGCGTGTCCCGCGCTGATCGTGGCGTCGGCCAGGGCACGCTGGACACCGGCCGGCAACTGCAGAAGGCGGAGTGTATTGGTGACCGCGGCACGGCTCTTGCCCACCCGCTTTGACACCTGTTCGTGGGTGAACGAGAAGTCGTCGATGAGCTGCTGGTAGGCGGCGGCCTCTTCCAAGGGGTTGAGGTCTTCCCGGTGCAGGTTCTCGACCAACGCCTGCTCGAGACTTTGGGCATCGTCGGTGTCGCTCTGCGCAAGCACCGGGATGGTCTGCAGGCCGGCCCGCCGGGCCGCCCGCCAACGACGCTCCCCCGCTATCAGCTCGTATGCGTCGCTCTCCCCCGGCAGCTCCTTCACCAAGACCGGCTGAAGCACGCCCAGCTCCCGGATGGAGGCGGCCAGCGCCGACATGGCTTCCTCGTCGAAGTAGGACCGGGGCTGCCGCGTGTTTGGTCGAATGTTCCCGATAGGAACCTCTCGCAGAGCCGAGGTCGACCGCCCGGGGAGCTCGGTTGGGATGAGGGCCCCGAGGCCCTTACCCAGACCGCTTCGGCGCGCCATCGCTTACCTCCTTGGCCAGTTCTCGGTAGGCCACCGCGCCTCTCGAGCTGGGATCGAACACCGTGATGGGCTGACCGAAGGACGGTGCTTCGGAGAGCCTGACCGTTCGCGGGATGATGCTGCGGCAGACCACTTCTTTGAAGTGGCTTCGCACCTCGTTAGCCACGTCGATCGCAAGGCGTGTCCGTGCGTCGAACATGGTCAGGACGATCGCGCTGATCTCGAGGCCCTTGTTGAGGTTTGACGCCACGAGCTGGACGTTTCGGATGAGCTGGCTCAAACCCTCAAGTGCGTAATACTCGCATTGGATCGGCACGAGAACCTCTGACGCCGCGGCCAGGCCGTTTATCGTCAGGAGGCCCAGCGAGGGCGGGCAGTCGATGAGGACGAAGTCAAAGTCGTCGACGACGGTGTCGATGGCTCGCTTGAGCTTGAGCTCTCGGCTGAACGCGCTTACCAGCTCGATCTCAACCCCAGCCAGATCGATCGTGGCGGGGGTCACGAAGAGGTTCTGGACGCTGGTTGGTTCAATGCAGTCTTCGATCGGAGCGTCTCGCATGATCACGTCGTACATCGAGGATTCGAAGTTTCGGGTGTCGATCCCCAAACCGCTGGTCGCGTTGCCTTGAGGGTCGAGGTCCACCACGAGCACGCGATAGTCGAGCTCCGACAGGGCCGCCCCGAGGTTGACCGTGGTCGTGGTCTTGCCCACACCCCCCTTTTGGTTCGCGATTGCCACCACCCGGGGAAGTGAACGGGTCTTATGGACTCCATTGGAGGTCGGAAGGTCGCCGAGTCGGCTCATGGCCATTTGTGCCCTCTGGGCGAAGTTGTCCTGGGGTGCTGTTTCGGCACGGACGGCGACGGGAGCGGCCTCGTGTTCAGGCTCAGGCTCAGGCTCGTGTTCAGGCTCAGGCACGGCGACGGGAGCGGCCACGGCGGGGGCAGCGGTCTCGAGGTCCGGCTCGTCTGCCTGGGGGTTTCGGGCCGGATCCGTTGGCAGCGGCGGGATTCGCTGGGGTTCCGCTTGGGTCTCGTTCTGGTAGATGGCTTCGGTCGGAGAGTCCACCGGGGTTGAACTGGGACTTTCCTCCTCGAGGGCGCTCTCGTGGGTTGGGGGTTCCAGAATGAAGTCAACCGGCGAGTCAGCGGATTCGGCCTCCATGACGTCGGCACTCAGCGTCGGTGGCTCGGAGGTATCGGTCTCAGATTGAGCCGCAGCTGCCGTGGCGGGCGGACCGGGCTCTGGATCGTGGTCCTTCTCGAGCTCCGGTTCCGGTCCGAGCTCCGGTGAGGCATTGATCTCTAGCTCTGGCGCAGACTCGGCGAAGAACCGCTCTTCAACCTGGGGGTCCGGTTCTTCCGGCCGCTCGTTTCGGTCGCGTCGTCGAAAGCGCATCAGGCTATCTCTACCAACGCGAGCACGGCCCCAATCCTCGTCTGCTCCGTGCGCGGGGTCAAGCATATTCGGGCGATTCCGTGAACTGTTTCACGTGAAACATGCCCTTTGCGGCCCCGGCGCTGTGGGCCGGGATGTTTCACGTGAAACGTCCGGTCCGAATGGTTAAGGGCACCCGCCCACCCTACGAGCCGAAAGGGGTCTCGCGAGCGACTCTAGAAGAGGGGTCGCTTCCTCGGCACCCCAACCCGGCGGGGGTAGCGGTCCGGGCACGGCGACGCCTGCTTCAGCAACGCAAAGCGGGGGTCAACGGGCGTCTCCGACGTTGACTCGAGGCCCAACAGCGCCAGGCCAATCATGGGCCATCCAGCGCTGCCACGGGGTTCCGGCGGTTCCGACACCACGAGAAGGCCCCCAACCCGGAGAAACGGCGCAGCACACTCAGCAGTCTCACTGGGGGTCCCGAATGACCGGGCCGTCACCACCGTGCACCGGCCTCGTAACTCCGGGTCACGGCCTGCCACCTCGGCGCGCGTCCCGACCACATCGACCCTCGCGCCGAAACCGCACCGATCCACCGCCTCCTCGAGGAAGGCGGCCCGTCGGGTGGAACCCTCAACCAAGCTCACCCTGAGCTCGGGCCAGACCGACGCCAACACAAGCCCCGGCAAGCCACCCCCGGCACCGAGGTCGACGAGGTGATCTCCGTGATCGAGCGTTCTTCCCCGCACGAGGACGATCACCTCAGAAAAGCAAAGGGCATGCGCGACATGCGGATCCAGCGGACCGGGGCCGATGAATCCCTGACCCTGCGCCTCGGCGAGAACCTCACGGACAACCTCCGGCGCGGGCATAACCCAAACCCGGGATCCGGCCCTCGGCTCTCTAGCTCTCCGGGGCGATCACCACGTGACGGGCTGAGTCTTCGCCCTCGGACCGAGTCACCAAACCCTCGATCTCGTTCACGGCGTCGTGGACCACCTTGCGGTCGGCCGGGGACATAGGCTCGAGCGCCCGCTCATCGCCGGATTCAAGGACCTCGTCACACACCTGGCGGGTGAACCGCTGCAGCGCCGCCACCCGTCGTTGTCGGTAGCCGGCCACGTCCACCACGATTCGATCGGTCCTGGTCGGAAAGCGATGCTGCACCACCGTCCTGGTCACGTCCTGCAACGCAGCCAAGGTTGACCCTCTCGGGCCCACCAGTAGACCGAGCTCGTCACCATTCGCCGCGACCTCAACGGTGTCCTCATCAAGCACACGGGTCGACACCGACGCTTCGTAGCCGTAGACCTCTAGCAAACCCTCCATGAAGTCCTTGGCCGCTTCGGCCTGCTCCTCTAGCGTCACACCTTCGGCCATCTCGGCCTCCTTGTCCTGTCGAACTTGATCGCTGCGTTCCGGTCGGACCGCCCTGCCAGGCTGGCTCGAGCGGCCGTTGGGCGTTTGGCCACCTCCGTTACGCGACCTCGACCGATTCCGGCGGCCCGAACTTGGGGTGGGGGAGTCCTCCGCTGCCTTCTCTTCCGATCGGTCCCTGCCTGTCCGATCTCCCCGCTGGCCATTACTTGAGGGTTTCTGGCGATCACCATTGCGTTGCGGGCTCCTGTCGGAACCAGAGCCGGTCTTGCGGGGTCGCCGTTGGCGCTTCGGACGGGGACCAACGGGCTGCACCCGGGCCCGGACCCGAGCCTCACCCCGCGTCCGTCCGAACAAGCCCACCTTCGGCTCGGACAGCACGATGAGCTCCGCATCGGCTTCGGCGACACCAAGCTGTTCAAGCGCGATTTCTTTTGCCTCATCGAGCGTCCTGCCCGAGATCTCAACCCACTCCACTGCTTAGCGCGCCTTTCGCGGTCTCTTTCCTCGCGCACGTTGCTGGGAAGCGGTCGCACCGTTGGTACTACCAGATCCGTTCGTGTTCGAGTTCCCCTTGCCGTTCTGTGCGGCAGCGGGCTTCGGCTTCGGCTTCGGCTTCGACCCCGCCCCATCGCCCTTCGGCGTGGCCTTGGCTGGCGTGGCGGTTCCCGTGTCTTCGACCAACGCCGGGGCGGCGCCGCCGATGGCCGTCCGCTTCGCCCCACCGATGGTGCGTTCCGCTCCCACGGGCTGGACCATGCCCGTCCGGAACATGATCTCTTGAGTCAGCATCCTGATCAGAGTCGAGATGATCATATAGATCACCACTGCAGCGGGGATCAAAAAGTAAATGTAGGCAAACAGAATTGGCGTCACTTTCTGTATCGTCTGCATCTGTTTGTTTGCGGCCGACTGCGGGTTCCGGCTATTCATCTGCCGCATCTGGAAGTATTGGAACCCAACTGCCAGGCCCACGAGAACGAAGTACGGGGCTCGTTGTCCAGCGCTCAGCCCATGTGCAAACGGCTTGTCAGCCAGGTTGACCCCGAACGAAACCATCTTGCCGCCGCTGGTGATCAGGTTGTGGTACATCTTTTCGACCAGCGAGTAGGTCGTGGCATGGGCCGCCGGCTTCGGGATATACCGCGGCGAGACCTTCCCGTTGACGGTCGTCGTGAGCCCCTTGATCGTGTCATAGAGAATGATCAAGAAGGGCATTTGCAAGAACAGCGGGAGACACCCACCAGCCGGATTGATTCCCTGTTGCTTGTACAGCGCCATCATCTCTTCGTTGAGCTTCTGGCGGTTCTCCGCTCCCTTATACTTTGCTTGGAGCTTTTTGATCTCCGGCTGCAGCCTTTGCATCGCGATCATGGACTTCGTGCTCTTCACCGTTAGCGGCGTGAGCAGCAGCATGATGATGACCGTGAGCAGGGCAATCGCGATCGCGTAGTTGGGGATCAGCCCGTAGATGAACGCCAGCACCTCGCCGATCAGCCGGAACAGCGGCTGGAACAGCTGGCCGATGGCATGGAACACGCTGTTGGTCGCGAAGAGGGTGCTCACTGGCGGTGGCCTTCGTCGACCCGGATCGGCACGAGGTCCACGCCCCGGCCCCCGAACGGATGGCAGCGCGCCAGACGTCGGATCGCCAGCCAACCTCCGCGCAGAGCGCCGTACGTCTCAACTGCCTCGGCGGCATACGTTGAGCACGAGGGCCAGAACCGGCACGGGGAGGCATGGCCGACGCGAAAGCCCTGGTAGATGGAGATCGCAAACAGCGCAGCCCGCTTCGCCGACATTCGGTCGGCCATCATCGGGTCCCCTTGGCCGCTGCCGAGCTCATGGCTGAGCCTACCGTCGAGGCCAGATCGCTGAAGCCCAGGTTGACCGCGGGTGGATCCGCGATGACCAGGTAGCTGCCGGGTACGAGCTGGGCCTGGCCGACGACCGCCCGGAGGCGTCTCCGCAGACGGTTCCTCTCTACGGCGTTGCCACAGCGACGCCCAATTGCGTAGCTGACCTGGGGAAATGGATCGGAGGGGAGGGGAGGGACCCAGCTCACCCGGAGTGGCCCGACCGCGACGCGGCCAGCCGGCCGACGAAGGGCGACAAAGGTACTCCGGTGGCGGATGCGCCCGACAGAACGTGAGGTCACGGCGTCCTCAGACGGTCAGCCGACGGCGCCCTTTGAGCCGCCTGGCCCGCAGGGTCGCCCTGCCTCCTCTGGTCGACATCCGCTTGCGGAACCCATGGGTCTTGGCCCGCTTGCGGGTGTTTGGTTGGTACGTTCGCTTCACGTCCGGTAGGCCTTTCCTGGTCCCCCGACGGCGCAGCGCCATCGACCGGGGATACCGCTGCCAGCCCGGCGAGTCGATGGCCGAGCTGAGGGAATCGTGTCCTTCAATGCTAGGCGCGATTCGCGTATCGCCACTAGTCGCTGCGGTCGCAACGGTGTACGTTCGAACGACCAGGTAGCGGCCTGTGTTCCACACCTGTGGACCACGTTGTGGACGGTCTCACCTGGAGGGGTCCGGAGGAGCAGGTGGAACAAAGTAATGGGTTGTGGACGCGCTGCACCGCGTCTCTTCGTGAGCAGGTTTCGGAGGCGACGTGGCAAATGTGGCTTTCGAGTGTCGAACCCGTCGCCATCACAGATACGGGTCATGACGGGGTGCTCGTCCTCGGGGTCCCGAACTCGGCGGTCCGGGAGCGGGTCGAGAGCCGATTTGTCCCGCTGATCGAGGGAACACTGGCTTCGATCGCCGGTCAAACCGTCAAGGTCCGGCTTCAGGTGCTGAACGAGGTGCCTCCACCCGTTCCCGCGACGTACGCACCGAGCGAGCCCACCGCGGTGACCGGGGACGGGCGCCGGGACGAGACCGTTGTCGGTGGGCGACGCGAGACCGCGTCGGTGAGTCTCGATGCCCGGTACAGCTTCGAGACCTTCGTGGCCGCCTCCTCGAACCGCTTGGCTCACGCCGCTGCGCAGGCGGTCGCAGAGACGCCGGGCCGCTCGTACAACCCGCTCTACATATATGGCGATTCGGGCCTCGGCAAGACCCACCTCCTGCATGCCATCGGCAACTACGTCCGGGAGAACTTCCCGAAGCGCACGGTCCTCTACGTGACCACCGAGACGTTCATGAACGACTTCGTCGACTCACTGCGCATGTCGACCACCATCGCGTTCAAACGTCGGTACCGGGAGTGCGACGTGCTGTTGATCGACGACGTCCAGTTCATGCAGAACAAGGAGGGTCTCCAGGAGGAGTTCTTCCATACCTACAACGACCTGCACGGCACTGGGAAGCAAATCGTCCTCACCTCGGACCGGCCCCCCAAATCGATCGAGACGCTCGAAGATCGGCTGCGCAGCCGATTCCTGTCTGGATTGATCACCGAGATCGACCCGCCCGACCTCGAGACGCGCCTTGCCATCCTGCGGTCCAAGGCGGAAGCGGACCACGACGACATTCCCCACGACGTGCTCGAGTTCATCGCCACCCACGTGAAGAACAACATCCGAGAACTGGAAGGGGCTCTCATCCGGGTGACCGCGTTCGCGAGTCTCAACCGGGAGCCGATCTCACTCCCGCTCGCCGAACGGGTGTTGGCCGACATCGTGTCGTCCGCAGAGCCGCGCCGGATCACCCCCCAGATGATCCTCGACACGACCGCCATCCGGTATGGGTTCACGGTCGACGCGATCTGCGGGCCGAGCCGGACCCGTCCGTTGGTTACGGCTCGACAAGTGGCCATGTACCTGACCCGGAACCTGACCGACTACAGCTACCCGGCCATTGCCAGGGTCTTCGGCGGGCGCGACCACACGACGGTCATTCACGCCGTTGAGAAAATCAGCGGTCAGATGAAGGAGCGGCGGCAGATCTACGAGCAGGTCACCGACCTGCTCCTCAACCTCAAGACGGGCACGTGAGCTGGGGACCAAACCCCATGAAACCTGTGATTCCCGACCACTCTTCTGTGGAGAAGCCGATACTTTTCCGCAGGTGCTCGGACGCTCGTCCCCTTATCGCCTCGGTCGTCCCCGTTTCCTCCACCGGCGCAGACACCCGAATTGGTCGTCTGGCCAGCGACGCGGTCGGGTTCTCCACAATCCCCAGCTGTTACTACCACTACTAACAATTTCAATTTCTTCTTGTCATACAAGTTGTCGCACGGTGACCCAGGCCATGGAAAGGACCCGGATCAGTGAAGTTCCGCTCTGAACGAGATGCGTTGGTCGATGTGCTCTCGACCGTGGGTCGAGCCGTCGGTGGACGCGGTGTGTCGTCGGTTGTGCTTTCCGGCGTGTTGCTGGTGTGCGAGGGCAACCGGCTGACCGGGACGGGAACCGACCTCGATCTCACGATCCGCATGGAGCAGGAGGTCATCGGTCTCGAAGACGGGTCTTGTGTGATTCCGGCCCGGCTCGCCACCGAGATCGTTCGCTCCCTCGAAGCCGGGGCGGTGACCCTGGAGGCGGGGGAGGAGCGCGTTGAGATCTCGGCGGCGCGTTCGCACTTCGAGCTGCGGACATTTCCTGTCGTGGAGTTCCCGACCGTGAACCACTCGACCGAGGCCGGCTACCGCCTGGGCGCGGCCCTTGTTGATGGACTCCGCCAGGTGGTTCGGGCGGCATCGTCGGACGATGCCCGCCCCCTTCTCACCGGCGTGCTGATGACGACCGAGGATGGGGTGGTCCGCCTCGTGGCCACCGACTCGTATCGGTTGGCGCTGCGTGACCTGCGAGACACCAAGGCCATTCCCGATGCGCCCGAGATTCTCGTCCCGGCGCGCGCTCTGGCCGAGCTCCAGCGGCTTCCCGGCCTGGGTGGTGGTTCCGACGAGAGCGAGGACGGAGTGGAGGTGACGGCCGGCAGCCACGAGATCACCTTCCGCGCCGGGTCGGTAGAGATACGGACCCGTCTTCTCGACGGCTCGTATCCCGACTACCGCCAGCTGATCCCGAGCGAGTACCCCAACCGACTCCACGTTGGAAAGGAATCGTTGCTAGGCGCGTTGCGACGCGTCCGGCTTCTGGTGCGGGACAACACGACCCCGGTACGTCTCTCCATGCGCCAAGGGGGTGTCGATCTTTCGGTGGTTTCCCAGGAGGTGGGGGAGGCCAATGAGACCGTCGACGGTGACTTCACCGGCGAGGATCTCGTCATTGCGTTCAACCCCTCGTACCTGATCGACGGCGTCGAGGCGGTCGCAGACGACGAGGTGATCATCGAGACGGCGGACCCGAGCCGACCGGCCACCGTCCGGGCGGCCGAGCGAGACGACTACCGATATCTGCTGATGCCCGTCCGGGTGTCGTGAGCCCTTCCGGTGCAACCGGACCCGGCCACCGACGAACCAAGCGCTGCTTCAGCCCTGGTTCTGACCCAACTCTCAATGAAGGACTTCCGCCTCTTTGCGGACGTTCTCCTCGAACCGTCCACTGAGGGCACGACGGTGCTCTCGGGACCGAACGGAAGCGGCAAGACGACCGTTCTCGAAGCGGTGGCATTCCTCGGCTCGCAACGATCGTTCCGCGGCGCACCACGCGACGCGATGATCCGGGCTGGTTGCGAACGCGGCTATGTCCGCGGAGAGCTGGCCGACGAAGGCCGCAAGGTGACCGTCGAGACCGAGCTGACCCGGGGTCCGGGGGAGTCGCGTGCCCAGGTCAATCGCCAACGAGCCCGGCGAGCGGACCTGGCCGCCGCCGTGCCGGTGACGGTCTTCTCCCCCGACGACCTCGCGGTCGTTCAGGGAGGGCCCTCCGCTCGCCGGAGCTTGCTCGACGACGCGCTGGCCAACTTGGACCGCCGCGCCGCCACGGCGGTCGAGGACACGGACCGGGCGCTCCGCCAACGCGGCGCCCTCCTGCGCCAGGCCGGCGGACGACGATCGGCCGAGGTCGAGGCGTCGCTCGACGTATGGGATGAACGCCTGGCGGCGGCCGGGAGCTCACTCGTTACAGCTCGTCGGACGCTCCTCGACGAGCTGTCTCCGCTTGCCCAGGTCGCCTACGCTGCCCTCGCCGGGGCCGCCAGGTCCTTTGACGTCCGCCTCCGTTACGAGCAGTCGTGGGAGGGTCCGTTCAACGTCGCACTGGCCGAGCGCAGGCAGGAGGATCTTCGACGGGGCGCGACGACCGCGGGGCCGCACCGTGACGACGTCGCAGTCGAGCTGGCCGGGCGCGACTCGCGGGTCCAGGCGTCCCAGGGAGAACAGCGCTGCCTCGCGCTGGCGCTCCGCCTCGGCGTGCACCAGCTGTTGACCGAGAGGCTCGGCCACCCGCCGATCCTGCTCCTCGACGACGTCTTCTCGGAGCTCGACCCCGATAGGAGCCGGGCCCTCGTCCGCGAGCTCCCCCGTGGCCAATCCCTGTTGTCAACGGCGGTGCCGCTTCCCGACGGCATGGATGTCGCGCTGGTGCTCGACGTCGGGTCGCTCGGCTCGTGAGCGCGGCGGGCGGGCCCGGCCGGAGCGACGACGGCCCGCGCCGGGTGAGCGAGACCCTCGACGAGGTGGTGCGCCGGATCGCCCCCCAGAGTGCCGGCGAGTTCGGCGCGGTCTTCGGTCGCTGGGAACTGATCGTCGGCCCGGCCATCGCGGCTCACGTCCGGCCCATCCGGATCACCGAAGAGTCGCTCGTCGTTGCGGCCGATCATCCGGCCTGGGCGACCCAAGTGAGGGCGCTCGGTGCGGCGATCCTCGCGCAGATCGGGGAGGCCACGGGCAAGGCCCCGGGTCGCCTCGAAGTCGTCGTCAGACGGTCCTGAAAATCGACGCGGCCCCACCGGCTCCCCACCGGCCGATCGGGGTCCTGACGTGGACATCTGTGGCCGCCGATCCGGGCTCGACCGGGCTCGTCGGAGCACCGATGCACACCCGCGATCGAGTAGAATCTAAGGGGTCACCGGACGAGAAATCCCTCGTTCGTTGCGTCCCGAACGCGCGCCGACTCGGTCCTCCGAGGAGGGTCGCGCCCGTACGTCGGAGTGTGGAGAACGGTATTGCCTAAGCGTGGCGGCGGGTCCTATGACGCAAGCGACATCACCGTTTTGGAGGGCCTTGAGCCGGTCCGACTTCGGCCCGGGATGTACATCGGCTCGACCGGCCCGAGCGGTCTGCACCACCTGATCTGGGAGGTCGTCGACAACGCCATCGATGAGGCCATGGCCGGGTATTGCACCCGGATCGACGTCACCCTCCTGGCCGACGGCGGATGCCGGATCATCGACGACGGCCGAGGCATCCCGGTCGACGCACACCCTCAGTACCCGGGCCGAAGCGCGGCCGAGATCGTCCTCACCACGCTGCATGCGGGCGCGAAGTTCGGAGGCCAGGGCTACAAGGTCTCGGGGGGGCTCCACGGCGTCGGCGTCTCGGTCGTGAACGCGCTCTCGACCCGGCTCCTGCTCGAGATCGACCGCAACGGGAAACACCACGTGCTCGAGTTCAAGAACGGCGGGGAGCCGGTCGGCAAGCTGAAGGCGACCGGGCCCGCCCCGCGCGACCGAACCGGCACCACGGTGACCTTCTGGCCGGATCCGACCGTCTTCGAGGAGGTCGAGTTCCGGGCCCAGACGGTGATCGAGCGCCTGCAGATCATGGCGTTCTTGAACAAGGGCCTCGAGATCCGCTTCGTCGACGAGCGGGAGGCCGACGGGCAGCGGACGACGTTCAAGTACAGCGGCGGGATCATCGACTTCGTGAAACATCTCAACGCGGCCCGGGAGTCCCTCTTCCGCAAGGTGGCCTCGTTCGAGCAATCCGAGAACAACATGGAGGTCGAGATCGCGCTGCAGTGGAACACCGGATTCCACGAGAGCCTGCACTCGTACGCGAACGGGATTTCGACCACCGACGGCGGGATGCACGAGGAGGGCTTCAAGAAAGCACTGACCAACGTGGTGAATCGTTACGCGCGGTCAAAGAACACCTTGAAGGAGAAGGAGGACAACCTCCTCGGCGAGGACATCCGGGAGGGGTTGACCGCGATCGTGTCGGTGCGGCTCACCGACGCTCAGTTCGAGGGCCAGACCAAGGCCAAGCTGGGCAACGTCCCGATGCGGTCCCTCGTCGAACGGGCCACCAACGAGAAGTTGGCCGAGTGGCTCGAGGAGAACCCACGCGAGGCGAACCAGGCCGTGCAAAAGGCCATGCTGGCCGCCCGGGCCCGCGTGGCCGCCCGCCAGGCCCGCGACCTCACCCGGCGCAAGTCGGCCCTCGACGGCGCCGGGCTCCCGGGCAAGCTCGTCGACTGCTCGTCGCGCGACCCGAGGGAGTGCGAGTTGTTCATCGTCGAGGGCAACTCGGCCGGTGGATCGGCCAAGGACGCCCGCGACCCCCGTACCCAGGCGGTGCTCCCGATCCGGGGGAAGATCTTGAACGTCGAGCGGGCGCGGGTCGACAAGATGTTGAAGAACGTCGAGATCCAGGCGTTGATCGCGGCGGTCGGCGCCGGCCTGGCCGACGACTTCGACGTGAGCAAGATCCGCTACCACAAGGTGATCCTGCTGGCCGACGCCGACGTCGACGGGTCCCACATCCGGACCCTGCTGCTCACGTTCTTCTTCCGCCAGATGAAGGCACTCGTGGAAGGCGGGTTCGTCTACGTCGCGCAGCCGCCCCTCTACTCGACGCTCGTCGGCAAGGAGAAGCTCTACCTACGCGACGACACGGCCAAGGACCGTTTCATGGCCGACAACCCGACCCACAAGAACGACTTCCAGCGCTTGAAGGGGCTCGGGGAGATGGACTTCGGCGAGCTGAAGGAGACCACCATCGACCCGACGAAGCGCTCGCTGCTCCAGATCAATGTCGAGCAGGCCGCCTTGGCCGACGAGGTCTGCGCCATCTTGATGGGCGATGACGTCGAGCAGCGCCGCCACTTCATCCAGACCAACGCAAAGGACGCCCGCTTCCTCGACATCTGAGGACTTCACAACATGCCGCCGAAACGAACAACCCGCAGAACGCTCACCAATGCGCAGAGCACCAACGGGCACGGTGCCGACGAGGGCGGGGAGGTCCCCGTCCTCGGGTTCATCGAGCCCATCGAGATCCAAGAGGAGATGGAGCGCTCGTTCATCGAGTACTCCATGTCGGTCATCGTCTCGCGGGCGCTCCCCGACGTCCGCGACGGCCTGAAGCCGGTCCACCGCCGGATCCTGTACTCGATGTTCGACCAGGGTTTGCGGCCGGACCGGCCGCACGTGAAGTGCGCCGAGGTGGTCGGACGGGTCATGGGCGTTTACCACCCCCATGGCGACCAGGCCATCTACGACGCGTTGGTCCGCATGGTTCAGGAGTTCAGCATGCGGCTCCCACTCATCGACGGCCACGGGAACTTCGGCGGCACCGGGCCCGACGAGGGCCCGGCGGCCATGCGGTACACGGAGTGCCGGCTCGACCCGCTCGCCCTCGAGCTCATGGCCGCCATCGACGAGGAGACGGTCAACTTCGTCCCGAACTACTCGAACTCGGCCGAGGAGCCGGTCGTCCTCCCGGCGCGCTTCCCCAACCTGTTGGTCAACGGATCCCAGGGCATTGCTGTCGGCATGGCCACCAACATCCCCCCCCACAACCTGGGCGAGGTGATCGACGCCACGGTGCACCTGATCGACCACCCCGAGGCCACGCCCGACGACCTGATGAACTTCGTGAAGGGTCCCGACTTCCCTACGGGTGCCCTCATCCTCGGGCGCCAGGGGATCCTCGACTCGTTCCGCACCGGCCGCGGCTCGATTCGGATGCGCGCGGTGGCCGACATCGAGGAGGGGCGGTCGGGAACGACCATCGTCGTAACCGAGCTGCCCTACCAGACCTCGGTGGAGGTGGTCGAGCAGAAGATCCACGATCTCGTTCGGGGCGGCGACCTCGACGGCATCGCAGAGGTCCAGAACGACTCGGCGGCCCGCAAGCCTCGGCTGGTGGTCCGGTTGAAGAGGGACGCCAACGCCAACGTCGTGCTCAACAAGCTGTACAAGCACACCCCGTTGCAGACCACGTTCGGGGTGAACACGCTCGCGCTCGTCGACGGCGTCCCGCGGACGCTCAACCTCGCCCAGATGCTCGGCCACTACGTGGCCCACCAGGTCGAGGTCGTCACCCGGCGGACCGAGTACCAGCTCCGCAAGGCCAAGGCCCGGGCCCACATCGTCGAGGGCCTCTTGAAGGCGATCGACATGCTCGACGCCGTCATCGCGGCGATCCGCGGGTCGGCGGACCGGCCCGAGGCCAGGGTGGCGCTCATGGCCGCGCCGTTCTCCTTCAGCGAGGAGCAGGCCAATCACATCCTCGACATGCAGCTCGGCCGGCTCACCCGGCTCGGCCGCAGCGAGCTCGAAGAGGAGATGGCCAAGCTCCGGGCCACGATCGCCGAGCTCGAGGCGATCCTTGCCGACGACACCAGGCTGCGGGGGGTCATCAAGACCGAGCTCGGCGAGGTGCGGGACAAGTTCGCTGACGAACGGCGGAGCATCATCACCCACGACCCCGGCGAGATGGCGCTCGAGGACCTCATCACCGACCAGGAGATCGTGGTCACCATGACGGCGGCCGGCTACGTGAAGGCGGTGCCGGCGACCGCATTCCGGACCCAGGGCAGGGGGGGCCGGGGCGTGCAGGGGGCTCGGTTGAAGGAGGAGGACCTCGTCACCCACGTGGTTCACACCTCGTCGCACGCGTACCTGCTCCTCTTCTCAGACCGCGGCCGGGTCTATCGGCTGCGCGGTCACGAGATCCCGACCAAGGAGCGCACGGCCAAGGGCAACGCGCTGGTGAACCTGCTGCCGCTCGAGACCGGCGAGATGATCCGGGCGATCGTCCAGACGCGCGACTTCCCCGCCGACCACTACCTGATGTTCGCGACCGCACAGGGACAGGTGAAGAAGACCGCCTTCAGCGAGTACGACAAGTCCCGTCGCGAGGGCTTCATTGCGATCAACCTGCGCGACGGGGACAGCCTCGTGCGCGTCGTCGCGACGAGCGGCAGCGACGACATGTTCGTGGTCACCCGCCAGGGGATGACGATCCGGTTCTCCGAAAACGACGTGCGGGCGATGGGCCGCGACGCTGCCGGCGTTCGCGGCATCCGGCTCCGGGCCGGTGACGAGGTCGTCTCGTGCGACGTCGCAGCCGACGACGTCGACATCTTGATGGTCACCGATGCCGGCTTCGGGAAGCGGACCAAGCTGGAACGCTTCAACAGCCAGGCGCGCGGTGGCCAGGGCGTCCGTGGGATCAAGCTCACCGCCCGTCGCGGTCGCGTGGTGGCAGCGTTCATGGTCCCCTATGAGGGCGACATCCTCCTGGTCTCCTCTGGTGGCGTCGTCATCCGCACGTCGGTCCGCGAGATCGCGTCCCAGGGCCGCGATGCGACCGGGGTCAGGGTGATGAACCTCGACGACGGGCAGGCCGTCGCGGCGGTCGCCCCGGTGGTTCCCGAGGTCGACTGAGGGCTACTTGGTCGTGAACGTCATCGTGAACGGGGCCCCCGGGGGGACATAGGTCCCGATCACGTGCTTGTTGACCTGGACGGCCAGGCGGGCCGCGCTGGACCCGATCTGCACGGTGAGTTGGTGGTTGGCGGCGATCAGGTGCGACTCGCCGCTGTTCAGGATCCCCTCGAAGACCGGGTTCGTGCTGAGCGGGCCGCTCACCGAAACCCAGGTCGGACCCCCGACCGCGCTGACGCTGACGTCGAACAGCGGGGCGGTGACGTCGAAGCTGGCCTGACTCCCCGACGCCGACACCAACTCCATGGCCGGCTTGGGGGGCGAGGTCGGCTTCGTCACTGTGGTGGCCTTGCCGGTCGCGCCGGTCGCGCCGGTCGCGCCGGTCGCGCTCGCCGACGTCGCGTCGCCCTTGCTCGTGTACGGGAGGCGCAGGTCGGCCAGCCACTGCGGATGCACCCGGTTGACGACCAGCCAGGCGGTGCCGACCGCGAGCAGCAACATCACGACGACGACGAGGGCTCGGACCACCACCATGCCGAAGCCGTCGACCGGGGCGCGCTTGACCGCCGGGGTCACCCCCGTATCGGCCATCACCATCGGCACCTGGGCGGTGGAGTTGTGGCGGCCCTCCATGATCGGAAGGTCGATCGAGGTGTGCGGGGCGGTGCTGGTCGACACCGACAGGGGCACCGCTCGCGTCGACAGGTCGTCGGCCGCCGCCGCCGGGAGGGTCCCGCTCGCGGTCTCCGTGGCGCGGTTGCCGTTGGTCGGCGCGTCGTGCACGACCATCACCGGCGGCCCGACGTTCGAGGTGTTGGGCCAGTGTTCGACGAGCGTCATCACGAACTGGTCGCCCGGGAGGTTCAAGAACGTGGCGTATCGGCTGAGTGCCTTCAGAATGGCGACGCGGTCGGGCAGACGGTCAACCGTCCCGGACTCGAGATCATGGAGCTGGTCGAGCGGGATCCCGGTCTGCGCGCTGACTGCGTCGAGCTCCAGCCCGCGGGCGGCCCGGGCCTGGCGCAGGACCCTGGCGAGGTCGGGCACGGACGCGGGCTTGGGCTCGGTCCCCATGCGACGGACGGATCCGTCACGGTGAAGGATCACCGGTCACCTCGTTTTTCCCACGGCCCTGTCTCGTCTTGTCGACGGTCTTCCAAAGCGTACTTGTTGACCAGCCCTTTTGTTCGGTCATGGCCGCCAATGACGACCTGAGGGGTCGGTTGTTAACGTCCGAAGAGCCGCGCCGAGAGCGGGGAACCGGAGGGAACGTGCCAGCCCAGGCCAGCGACACACCATCGCCCGACGAAGGTCGGCCCGAACGGGCGGCGGACCTGCTCGTCCGTTGCCTCGAGGCCGAGGGCGTCCGCTGGATCTTCGGGATCCCGGGCGAAGAGACCCTCGATGTCTCAGAGGCGCTGGACCGGTCGTCGATCGAGTTCGTGCCGGTCCGTCATGAGCAGGCCGGCGCCTTCATGGCCGACGTTCAGGGTCGCCTGACCGGCCGGGCGGGGGTGTGTCTCGGCACGCTCGGCCCCGGCGCGACGAACCTCGTCACCGGTGTGGCGGACGCGTTCTTGGACCGGGCGCCGCTCGTCGCCCTGACCGGCCAGAGCGGGCTCGAGCGGATGCACAAGGAGTCCCATCAGTACATCGACGTGGTGCGGCTGATGAGCCCCATCACGAAGTGGAACGCCCGCGTCTCGGGACCGGGCATCATCCCCGAGGCGGTCCGCAAGGCGTTCAAGGTTGCCGAGTCCGAGAAGCCGGGCGCGACGCACCTCGAACTCCCCGAGGACGTCATGGCCGCCACGGCGCCGCCGTCGGCGTCGCCGCTTCCGCGCACCAACGTGGTCCACCCCCGTCCGGCCGAGTCCGACCTCGAACGGGCCGCCGCCTTGCTGCAATCGGCGGACCACGCCGTCGTCCTCGCCGGAAACGGGGTCGTGCGGGGCATGGCCTGGGGCGCACTGCGGGAGTTCTCGGCCCGGACCGGGGTGCCGGTGGCGGAGACCTTCATGGGCAAGGGCCTCTTGGACGCGGACGACCCCCATGCGCTCGGCGCGGTTGGTCTCCAGGCCGGCGACTACGAGATGGCCGGATTCGAGGACGCCGACCTCGTGCTCGCAGTCGGCTACGACCTGGTCGAGCACGCGCCGAAGTATTGGAACCCCAAGCGCAACAAGCGGATCGTGTGCATCGACTCCTCGCCCGCCGAGATCGACGACCACTTCATCCCGGAGGTCGAGCTGGTCGGTGACATCGGCTTCACCCTTCGGACCCTGGCCGAGCGGTGCCCGGGAGTCTGCGCCGAGGTGCGGGGCACCCGGCTCGCGCGGGTCGTGTCGACGACGCTGGCCGACGCCGCGGGGGACGACGCATTCCCGATGCGCCCGCCGCGGATCCTCCTCGAGTTGCGCCGGGCCATGCGGCCGACCGACGTGCTCGTGTCCGACGTAGGGCTGCACAAGCTGTGGATCGGCCGCATGTTCCCGGCCCACGAGCCCAACACCGTCCTGATCGCCAACGGCCTGGCCGGGATGGGCTTCGCCGTGCCGGCCGCCATCGGGGCCAAGCTCGTCCTCCCGGACCGTCGCGTCGTGGCGGTGTCGGGCGACGGCGGCTTCCTCATGAACGCCCAGGAGCTCGAGACGGCCAAGCGGATGCGAGCCCCCTTCGTGAACGTGGTGTGGGAGAACGGTCAGTTCGGCTCGATCGTGTGGAAGCAGGACCGCAAGTTCGGTCGCCACTTCGGGACGGACTTCACCAACCCCGACTTCGTGGCCTTCGCCGAGTCCTTCGGCCTGCCGGCGGCCCGTGCGACGTCCGCCGGCCACTTCGCCGAGTGCCTCCGGCGGTTCCTCGAGCTCGACCTGCCGTCGCTGATCGTGGTGCCGGTCGACTACTCGATCGACGTGGCCATCTCGGCGGATCTGGGTGAGGAGACCGCCCCCACCTGAAGCGCCCGTCGGAACAGGCTCAGCGGGGACGGCAGAGCACCTCGCCATGGGTCACCGAGAACCAGCCGTCCGGCTCGTCGGCCCACCGCAGCCACGCCCGCCCGATCTCGTCCAGTTCTCCCTGGTCGGCCAGCCCCAGCTCGCGGACCCGTTCGGCCAGCGCTGTCACCGTGATGCGCTCGGCCCATGTGTCGGCCCACCAACGCCGGTCTTCGGGGGTGGCGAAGCACCACGCGGATGCCGACGCCGACACGTCGCCAAAGCGAGCGGCCCGGGCCCAGGCGAGGAGCCGCCGGCCGGCGTCGGGCTCCCCCCCGTTTGCTCGCGCGGTCTGGCGGTACAGGTCGAGCCACCGGTCGAGCTCGGGGTAGTCGGGATACCACGTCATCGACTCGTAGTCGCCGTCGCGCGCCGCCACCACCCCGTCGGGCCGGCAGACGCGGGCCATCTCGGCCAGGGCCGCCACCGGGTCGTCCAGGTGCTGGAGGACCTGGTGCGCGTGCACGACATCGAACGCCGCGTCGTCGAAGCGGAGCGCGTAGAGATCCCCGGTCTCGAAGGACACCGGAACCGTGCCGTCGACCAGCCGCCCGGCAGCCGCAACGGCCTCCTCCGACCGGTCCATGCCGATGACCGCTCCCGGCGCGACCCGCCGGGCCAGGTCCACGGTGATCGTGCCGGGACCGCAGCCGATGTCGAGCAGCGACGCTCCCTGGGTCAGGTGGGGGAGGAGATAGCCGGCCGAGTTCTCGGCGGTCCGCCACCGGTGCGACCGGAGCACGCTCTCGTGGTGGCCGTGGGTGTAGCGATGCCCGGCGTCGCCCCCTTCCGATTCGGTCGGCTCACTCCTCACCGGAGAAACGCTCCCACGCGGACTGCCTGGTCATTCCCAACGTCTCGCCGATGCGCGCCCAGGTGGCGCCGCGCGTGCGCGCCTTTCGCACCCACTCTGCGAGGTTCTGTTCCACCGCCGATACCTGCTGCGCGCCGGCGGCCGCGACGTTGCACAGAAGCGCCAGGAGCTCGTCCAACGGCATGTCGCCGTCCCTGGGCAGACCCTGGTTGGGCAGGTCGGGCTCGATGGCCAAGATGTCGGCACAGAGGGAGACGCACTCGTTGCAGATATAGACGCCCGGACCGGCGATCAGCTTTGAGACATCGGTACTGGGCTTCCCACAAAACGAACAAGTGGCAATCGCGAGGGACGTCAACATGGGACCACCCTGTGTCAGGGATTACCTTACACACACCGTCAGGGGTTACCTGACAAATGCCGGAGCTGTCCCGCCGTCGGGCTTCAGTCAGACGACGGCCCGCCTGCCCGAATACACCCCAACCGATCACACCATCTGATGCCATGCAACGGCGCCACGTCTCACTTCACAAATTTGGTGGGCGAGGGGGGACTTGAACCCCCACATCCTTTCGGACACAGGAACCTGAATCCTGCGCGTCTGCCTATTCCGCCACTCGCCCCGGAGCGGCTCAGGCTACTCAATGGGGTGACCACTCCACCCTCCGACCAGGAAAAGAAGGAATGTCGCAGCCGTTCTCGTGCGTGCGGCCGGTAGGATGTCTCGGACCATGGGACTCCAACAGTTCGAGGACCGACTCGAGCGTCTTGTGGAAGGAACGTTGGCCAAACCCTTCCGAAGCAACTTGCAGCCGGTCGAAATCGGACGCCGATTGACCCGGGAAATGGACCTCCACCGCAGGGTGGGGGTGCGGGGACTCATTGCGCCCAATTCGTTCTCCGTGACGCTGGCTAAGGCGGATGTCGACCGGTTCTCCAACTTTCTTGACGCGTTGGTGCGAGAGCTGGCTGAGGCGGCCCGGGAGCACGCGCGGAATGAGCAGTACACGTTCGTTGGCCCCATCGATGTCCAGATTCTCGAAGGGCCGCGGCTGCGAGCTGGCCGATTCAGCGTGGCTGCCGAGGTCATCGAGGGTCCCGACGGCTTGGCCCCGGCCGAGCTAGTCCTCCCCGGCGGCGGCCGCATCCACATCGAGGCCGCGCCCATCATCATCGGCCGGATGCCCGAATGCGCCGTCGCCCTGAGCGATCCCAACGTCAGCCGTCGCCACGCCGAGGTGCTTCGGGTCAACGAGGCGTTCATGGTGCGTGACCTCGGTTCGACCAACGGGACCAAGGTCAACGGAGCGCCGGTCAGGGAGCAGTACCTCCAGTCCGGCGACAACATCACCGTAGGCTCGACAACCATCGTGTTCGAGATGCTGTGACGGTGAACGCCCGGTGTTCATCGTAGGAACTAACTACTCGGCGATCATCCGACCGCTCCAGTGGCTGGTTGTCGCGCTGATCTTCCTTTTCTTCCTCCGGGTCATCCGCGCAGTGTTCGTGGAGGTCCGCCCGGCCGGGCCCACACGCGCCCAACGCCGGGCGGAGAGAAAGGCCGATGAAAACGAGGTCCGGGGAAGGCCGAGGGAATCCCGATCTAGCAAGCAGCTGCATCTCGAGGTGATCGAACCCCGGCAATACGAAGGCACCATCTACGAGCTCGACGGTGAAGTGACCGTCGGGCGCTCGAACGGCTGCGCGATCCCGACGACGTACGACTCTTACAGTTCGACCGTGCACGCGCGCCTGTACCGGAGCGGCGGGCAGATCTGGGTCGAGGACCTCGGGTCGACCAACGGCACCTTCGTCAACTCGGAGCGGATCTCCCAACCTTCACGGCTGGCCAAGGGTGACCTGCTTCAGATCGGCGCGACCGTCTTCGAGGTTCGACGATGACGGTCCTGCGTTCGGGAGTGGCCACCGACATCGGGCGGGCGCGCGACAGCAACGAGGACCGGGCGTCGGCCGGGGACAACCTCTTCGCCGTCGCCGACGGCATGGGGGGCCACGTGGGCGGGGAGGTGGCCGCACGGGTGGCGGTCGAGACCCTTGAGCGGGCGTACGACCGCAACCCGACGATCGCCGGACTCCGGGAAGCCTTCGTGGCCGCCAACGCGGCGATCTGGGAACAGAGCCTGCGGGTCGATGAGCTCCGGGGAATGGGCACCACGCTCGCCGCAGCCGGGCTCACCGTCGGCACCGACGGACGGGACGTCATGTGCCTGGCCAACGTCGGGGACTCCCGCGCCTATCTCATGTCGGGTGGCATGGTCCGGCAGGTCACCGCCGACCACAGCCTGGCCGAGGAGCGGGTACGGCATGGCGAGATGACCGAGGCGGAGGCCGAGACCCACCCACACCGGCACATCCTGACGAGGGCGCTCGGGGTCGGGCCGGATGTCGACGTCGACCTGTGGCAGCTGCACGTGAAAAGCGGCGACCGGCTGCTCCTGTGCAGCGACGGTCTCACCAACGAGGTCAATGTCGAGCAGATCAGCCAGGTCTTGCACTCGGTGAAGGATCCTCGAAAGGCCGCTCGAGCCCTCGTTGACCGCGCCAACGCCCACGGGGGCAACGACAACGTCACCGTCGTCGTGGTCGACGTGCTCGTCGGCGAGGACGGGAACGCCGAACCATCGGTCGTGTCCCGCGTGACGATGACCGGCGCGGCGGGAGCGATGCCCGAGGCTCCGCCGGCCGAGCCCGAGACCGGGCCGGTTCTGACGGTGCCGCCGCCCGCGCCGTCGGTGGAACCTCGGGCCGCCGCCGTTGTACCCCCGACCAAACCGGCCGGCAGCGACGTGTTCGTCGCGGCGCCGATCACCTCGGCGGTCCGGACCCTTCCGCCTCCCGAGTATCGGCCGCCTCCCAAGGAGGTCGCTCCCCAGCCCACGGAAACGAGGCGCGAGCGCCGACGTCGTATGGGTGTCCCGAGGCGCATCACGGTTCGGGTCGTCCTGTTCTTCCTGCTGATCCTCGCGGTGCCGGCGGGCGGGATCGCCGTCGTCCGTTGGTACTCGATGGACAACTGGTACGTCGCAGTCGACCATGGCCACCTCGCGGTGTACCAGGGCCGCCAGGGGGGATTCCTCGGGTTCAAGCCGAAATTGTTGGACCTGACCGGGGTGACGACGACAGATGTGCTCTCGTTCCGGCTGCCGGTGCTCCGCCAGACGGTCAACGAACCGTCGCTCAAGGCGGGCGAGCGGTACATCGCCAACCTCCACCAGGAGTTCATCGCGCAGCAGGACGCCACGCCGCTGGGGAGCGGGTAGGTGGGTCGCCGGATCCGATGGCTGGGTGTCGTGCTGATCCTGTGCTTCGGCCTCGTCATCGTGCAGCTGACCAACATCCAGTTCCGCAAGGCGTCGGCCCTGTCGACGTCCCCCAGCAACCCGGTCAACCGGGTCCCGGACTTCAACAACCAGCGCGGCGAGATCTTCGCAGCGGACGGCACGGTGCTCGCCGACTCCGTCCGGGTCGCACCCAAGGGTTCGGACACCTATCAATGGCAGCGCCGGTATCCGACCGGGGCGCTGTTCTCCCAGCTCATCGGGACGTGCTCGCCGTTCTACTGCGACACCGGGATCGATCCGTACTACAGCGCCCAACTCGGCCTCCACAAGACGCCCGCGCAGACATTGAGCCAGCTGCTGTCGCCCCCGCCGCCGACCACCGACGACATCACGCTGACCCTCGACCCGACGCTGCAACAGGACGCCGTGAACGCGCTGAACAGCCTCCCCGGGCCCAACAAGGACGGGGCAATCGTGATCCTCAACCCGAGCACCGGCGCGATCCTGGCCATGGCGTCGACCCCGACGTACGACCCGGCGCCGCTCGTGTCGCTTGACCCGACGACCGAGACAGAAGCTCGCAACCTTTATCACCTGCCCGACGCCGAGGGCTTCATTCCCTTCTACCCGATGGCCACGTACAACGCGCTGCAGCCCGGCTCCACGGCCAAGGTGCTCACCACCGCGGCGATCTACAACCTGCGCCCCGACCTGGCCACAATCAATCTCCCGGTCGTGCCGTGCCTCACGGGCATTCCCGACACCAACCAACAGATCTGCAACGACGCCGACACCGCATTTGCGGCCGCCGCGTGCGGGGGCACGCTGCAAATAATGCTGCCGGAGTCCTGCGACCCCGGCTTCGCCAAGCTCGGTCTTCTCCTCGGTGGCGACACGCTGGCCGAGCAGGCCGCCCTGTTCGGGTTGAACTCGCGGCCCCCGCTCGACATCAGCCCGGAAGGTTTGGTGCAGCCGTCCGCGTACCCGACCGCCGAGGACATGAGTCCGGGCTGCAATCCGGCCTCCCCGGAATGCGTCGGCATCCCGGGCCAGGCCTACTCGGCGTTCGGGCAGCAGGACGTGGAGACGACCGCCCTCCAGAACGCGCTGATCGCGGCGGGCATCGCCAACGGGGGAGCGGTCATGACCCCCCACTTCTTGGAGAAGATCACCAACTCGCAAGGCCAGGTGGTCGAGACCTACAAGCCCACCGTCTGGAAGCAGGCCACGTCGCCGCAGGCCGCCGCGCAGGTTATCCCGCTGATGCAGGCGGTGGCGACGTCGGGAACCGCGTCCGGTGACGGGTTCCCGTCCTCTCTCGATGTGGCCGTCAAGACCGGCACCGCCCAGATCGAGATCAACAATGCGATCACGTCGGTGCACGACTGGATGATCGGCTTCGCGCCGGCGAGCGCCCCCAAGGTCGCGATCGCGGTGGTCGTCCCCTACCAGCCGACGAGCACCCAGGGGGCCACGGTCGCCGGGCCGATCGTGCTGAAGATGCTCGAGGCCGCCCTCGGATGACCCACCACCGAGCTACCCACGGGACCCTTCGCGGTCGCCTTAGGCGCCGCGCGCGGACGCGTAGGCTCTGACCGCCATGCAGCCCGTCGAAGTGCCCCGCGTGTTCTCGGAACGCTACGAGCTGACCCATCTGATCGCCCGCGGGGGCATGGCCGAGGTCTACCGGGCCCGTGACCGGCTGCTCGACCGCCCGGTGGCCCTCAAGGTCCTCTTCCCCGAACTCTCGGTGGACCGGGCGTTCGTGGAGCGGTTCCGCCGTGAGGCACAGAACGCCGCCAAGCTCTCCCATCCCAACATCGTCCCGGTGTTCGACTGGGGCGAGGACTCGGGCTCGTACTTCATCGTCATGGAGTTCGTCGACGGCCGCGCGCTGTCGGCGGTGCTGCGCGAGTCCGGCCCGCTCGACCCGACCAGGGCAGCCGAGATCGCCGCGCAGGTCGCGGCGGCGCTCGCCTCCGCCCACCGCCACGGCGTGGTCCACCGCGACATCAAGCCGGGCAACGTCCTCATCACCGAGGACGGCGGGGTGAAGGTCACCGACTTCGGGATCGCGCGGGCGATCAACACCGAGGAGAGCCTCACCCAGACCGGCGCCGTGATGGGGACGGCGACCTACTTCTCGCCCGAGCAGGCCGAGGGGATCGGGGTGGACGCCCGGACCGACATCTACTCCCTCGGCGTCGTGCTGTTCGAGATGCTGGCCGGCCGGCCCCCGTTCCTCGGTGACACGCCCGTCTCGGTGGCGGGCAAGCACGTCCGGGACCTCCCACCGATGCCCCGCGATCTGCTCGAGACGATCCCGGTCGAGCTCGAGGCCGTGACCATGAAGGCCATGGCGAAGACACCCGACCAGCGCTACGACAACGCCGAGGACTTCCGGGCCGACCTGCTCCGCTTCCTGGGCGGCCAGCCCGTCGTGGCGTCGCCGGCCAACGGCGCCAACGCGGTCACCGGCGTGATCGGAGCCGTCGGGGCCACCCAGGCGGTCGACGCCTCCCCCCGCACCGGGCCGTTCCCCCGCATCATCAGTCGCTCGCGGGAGCAAAAGACGGGGGAAAAACGCCGGGGCAAGGGCTGGATCGCGTTGCTGGTCTTGTTGCTGGCCGCGCTGGCCGTCGTCGCCTACCTCCTCGTCAACACGTTCGCGGGGGGGTTCGCGCTGCCCGACGTCGTGGGCAAGCCGGTTGCCCAGGCGACGTCGATCCTGACGGCCAAGGGCCTGGTCATCGGAACCACCACCAACTCCGCCAACACCGCGGCGGTCGGCACCGTCGTGCGGACCGACCCCGCACCGGGCACCAGCGTGTCGAAGAAGGCGGTCGTCAATCTGGTGGTCAGCGCGGGCGAGGCTGAGACGCAGGTGCCCCAGGTGGTCGGCCAGGAGCTCGAGACGGCGGAGGTGCTGATCTCGAACGCCCATTTGAACGCCAAGGTGAAATTTGTGAGCAGCGGCGGTCAACAGAACGTCGTGTTGTCCCAGACGCCGGCGGCCGGCACGAAGGTCCGGAACGGCAAAACCGTGGTCATCTCGCTCCCCAACCCGACCAACCAGGTCGGGGTGCCCAGCCTCGTCAACGAGACGCCCGCGCAGGCCTCCATCTCGCTCACCGACGCCGGCCTCAGCGTCGGCTCGCAGAACTCGGCGTGCTCGAACTCCACCCCCTCCGGACAGGTCTCGGGCTCCAATCCGCCCGCGGGCACCCAGGTGGGCCGGGGTTCTTCGGTCGGCCTCACCATCTCGACCGGGGACTGTTCGGTCGTCGTCCAGGGCGTGATCGGGCAGAGCCAGATGGACGCCACGGGTGTGCTCCAGGGCCAGGGCCTGACCGTGCAGGTGGCCAGCACGACGACGTGCAACCCGTCTCAGAACGGGAACGTGACCGACCAGAGCCCGGCCGCCGGAACCCAGGTCAACCTCCCGGCGACCGTCACCATCACCGTCTGCAGCTCGCCGTCGCCGACGACGACGACGACGACGACGACCTAGCCGGGCACCACACCCGGCGGGTCAGGAGACCAGCTGGCCCAGGAAGTTCGCGAGCAGGTTGGGCCCCGACGGCGTGAGGATCGACTCGGGGTGGAACTGGACCCCCTCGACGGCCAGCTCGCGGTGGCGCAGGCCCATAACGACGCCGTCGCTCGTCCGGGCGGTGACCTCGAGCACGTCGGGCACCGACCCGGGCTCGATGACCAGGGAGTGATAGCGGGTCGCGACGAACGGATCGGGTAGCCCGGCGAAGACCCCGGTGCCGTTGTGGTGGATCTGCGAGGTCTTCCCGTGCATGAGGGTCGGTGCCGAGACGGTCCGGCCGCCGTAGACCTCGCCGATGCACTGGTGGCCGAGGCACACGCCGAGGATCGGGATCTCGCCGGCGAACGTCCGGACCACCTCCATGCTCACGCCGGCCGACTCGGGGCGCCCGGGGCCCGGCGAGATGACGATGGCGTCGGGCGCGGCCGCACGGATGCCGTCCATGTCGATGGCGTCGTTGCGGAAGACGGCCGGCTCGGCGCCGAGCTCTCCGAGCTCTTGGACCAGGTTGTAGACGAACGAGTCGTAGTTGTCGATGAGCAGGACCCGGGACCCCATGGTGGGCGCCATGGTAATGGGTGGGCTCCAATCGCTAGTGTCGAGCCATGGCTCCCAAGACCACCAGCGGGCCCGGGCGCGCCCAGCGCAAGGGGCGTTCCGAGGGGCGGGCCACCGCCAAGGCAGCGGCCCCGACCGGCGGCGTGGGCCGCTACACGCCGCCGGAGCAGAGCGGTCGCTACACCCGGCCGATCCCGAAGGAGATCCGTCGCAGCGCGCGCTGGTTCGGACCGTCGATGCTGTTCCTCATGATCTTCGGGGTCTTGATGATCCTGCTCAACTACCTGACCGTGCTGCCGGGATCGGTGTCGATCTGGTACCTGGTCGCAGGCCTGGTGGTCATCTTCGTCGCCTTCATGATGGCGACGCGCTATCACTGACCCCCTCGGGGGAGCTCAGCCCAGGCGCTCGATGATGACGGCGTTGGCCAAGCCACCGCCCTCGCACATGGTGAGCAGGCCGTAGCGGCCGCTGGTCCGCTCGAGCTCGTTGAGCAGGGTGGCCAGCAGCTTGGCCCCGGACGCTCCGAGCGGGTGCCCGAGCGCGATCGCCCCGCCGTTCACGTTGACCTTCTCCATGTCGGGGTGGAACTCCTTCTCCCACGCCAACACGACCGAGGCGAACGCCTCGTTGATCTCGACGGCGTCGATGTCCTCGATGGTCAGCTTGGCCCGTTCGAGGACCTTCTTGGTGGCCGGGATCGGGCCGGTCAGCATGGTCACGGGGTCGGCGCCTGCGACCGCGAAGCTGACGAACCGGGCCCGGGGGGTGTAGCCGAGCGACGCGGCCCGCTCCTCGCTCATGATGAGCGCGGCCGAGGCCCCGTCGGTGATCTGGGAGGAGTTGCCGGCCGTGACCTTGCCGTCGGTCTTGAAGGCCGGCTTGAGCGCGGCCAGGACCTCGGCCGTCGTGTCCGGCCGGATCCCCTCGTCGGCCTTGATGCTCTCTTGCGTGTCGTTCCCCTCGTCGTCTCGGATCGCGACCTCGATGATCTCGTTCTCGAACCGCCCCTCGGCGGTGGCCCGGGCGGCCCGTTGCTGGCTCCGGGCCCCGAACGCGTCGAGGTCCTCGCGCGAGAGGTTCCACTGGTCGGCGATCATCTCGGCGCCGATGCCCTGGCTGACGAGGCCGCCGATCGGGGCGTAGCGAGCGTTCACCCGCGGGCCGAACGGGAAGCCGACCTCGCGTACGATCGATGCGCCCATCGGGACCCGGGTCATGGCCTCGACCCCCGAGGCGACGACCATGTCGTAGGCACCGGCCATGACGCCCTGGGCGGCGAAGTGGACGGCCTGCTGGGACGACCCGCACTGGCGGTCAACCGTTGTCGCCGGGACCGACTCGGGCCACCCGGCCGCAAGGACGGCCGAGCGCCCGATGTTGAGGGATTGCTCCCCGACCTGCATGACGCAGCCGGTGATGACGTCGTCGATCTGGGCAGGGTCGAACCCGTTGCGCTCCTGGAGGGCCTTCAACGGCTCGGAGGCCAGGTCGACGGCGTGCCAGTTGCGCAGCTTCCCGTTGCGCTTCCCCCCGGGGGTGCGAACGGCGTCGACGATGACAGCGGTGGTCATGACTTCTCCTTCCGGCCGGCCGGTACATCCCAGCCACGGACGGCGTCATGCTATCCGGCCGCCTTGGGGGGCTGTCCGGGCCACGTGTAGCGTCGCCCGGATGAGCGACACGGCCGGGTCAACATCGGCAGGGGCCCGCACGGCCCGCGACATGGACCGATGGCTGGGCGACGGCGGCATGCCGATCATCGGTCAGGTCGGCGGGTCACTCGAGTCCTACGGCGTCGACGGCGAGGACCTCGGCTGGGTGGAGGGGTCGTTCTCGCCGACCGAGCTCGCCTGCAACCCCGGTGGCATCGTCCAGGCCGGGGTGCACGCGCTGCTCCTCGACGCGTGCATCAACTTCGCCATCAATGCGGCCCTGCCCCGGGGGGACCGGGCGCGGGCCACCCTCGAGCTCAAGACCGAGACCATGCGGGCGGCGAGCCAGGGCACCACCTACCGCCTCCGGGGCGAGGTGGTCCGCATGGCCAAGCAGGTCGCCTACGGCGAGGCGACCGTGCGGACGGCGGAAGGCGAGCTGTTCACGCGGGCGACCGGGACCTTCCTGCTGCACCGGGCCGAGGGCAGCGCCTAGGACCCGATGTGGTCCGCCGGCACGGTGCCCAACTGGCCGGCCTGGAAGTCCTCGAACGCCTGGGCGAGCTCGGCCCGCGTGTTCATCACGAACGGGCCGTACGCGGCGACGGGTTCGCGGATCGGGGCACCCCCGAGTACGAGCACATCGAGCGCGGCCACGTTGGAGTCCTGCGTCGTGTCTGCCTCGAGCACGATCGCGTCCCCGGGGCCGTGGACGGCCAGCTGACCCATCGAGAACGGACGACGGTCCTCACCGACGGTGCCCCGGCCGGCGAGGGCGTAGGCGAGCGCGTTGAAGTCGGGCGACCACGGGAGCACGAGGCGTGAACCGGGGGCCAGCGTCGCGTGCACGAGCGCGATCGGGGTGTGGGTCAGTCCGGGTCCCCGGTGGCCGGCCACCTCGCCGGCGATCACTCGGACCAGGGTCCCGCCGTCGGGGGACGACAGCAGGGCCGCGGCGTCCGGCTCGATGTCCTGGTAGCGGGGATCGGTCCACTTGGAGGCGGCCGGGAGGTTCACCCACAGCTGGATGCCGTGGAACAGTCCGCCGCTCAGTACGAGCGACTCGGGCGGACGCTCGATGTGCAAGATGCCCGAACCGGCCGTCATCCACTGGGTGGCCCCGTCGGTGATGATGCCGCCACCGCCGATCGAGTCCTGGTGCTGAAAGATCCCGTCGATCATGTAGGTCACGGTCTCGAACCCGCGGTGGGGGTGCCAGGCCGTCCCCTTCGGCTCACCGGGCCCGTAGTCAACCTCGCCCATCTGGTCCATGTGGACGAACGGGTCGAGGTCCGCCAGAGCGACGCCGGCGAACGCGCGCCGGACCGGGAAGCCCTCGCCCTCGAATCCCGAGGGGGCGGACGTCACGCTCTTGACGGGGCGGACGGTCAGATTCGCCGGGTCCGGAACTTCGATCCGGTCCAAGATGAGCAGGTCATCGACTGTTACCGCAGGCATAGCGCACCTCCTGGCGTCCACCCGACGGGGTGGTCACCCCTTGAAACACTTCGAGCCCGACGGCGATTCCCGCCCCGCCCGCTCACCAGTGCCGGCGGGGTCTGCCCACCTGGCGGGCCGTCGTGCTGTCGAGGGCGGAATTCGAATCGGGTCGACTGCATGACGCCGATTGCGTTCCCGCCGACTGGAGCCGTCCCAAGAAGGTCGCATGGGTCGGCGTGAGGTCGTTGAGGAATCAGGACCTCACGGTGTCAACAGCAGTCCGTGTCTCCAGATCGACGAAGACCGCGGAGTTCCGCTGCGCCAGCGAAAGGCTGACCTCCGTTCGTTGCCACCCCGGCCTGCTCAATGTGGCCAACCACACGGCCAGTCGGTGACTTGCCGAGGCTCGGTAGCGGAGGCGTAGGTGATTGATGCCTCCCTAAAACTTCAGTTTTAGGGACGTTCAGTGGGGCTAGCTGGAATCGAACCAGCGACCTCAGCATTATCAGTGCTGCGCTCTAACCGACTGAGCTATAGCCCCGCTCCAACAGACGCTCGGCAGCTTCTGCCGCCCCGCATTTTGGCATGTCCCCGAAAGGGGATCAGCCCGACGCGGTCGGCTACCTGGTCATTCGTTGATCATGCGGACTGACATCGACTGGCTGGCGGTGGCCAGCAGCCGACCGTTGTCGGACCAGAGGTACGAATGGCCTTGCGCGTACCCTCCGGCCAATCCGGCGATGTAGATGTCGCAGAGCACCCATTCGGTGGGGGAGAGCTCGACCACTCGAAGGGTGTTGTCCAGGCTGCTTCCGTGTGTCGGCCGGCCGACCACCTGTGAGACTCCGCCGGCGACGAAGTCACCGAACACCGCAAGCGCGGCGGCTTCGGGGTCGAGATGGCCCGGGACCCGAGCCCATAGGGCCGAGTTGGCCGGACCGTGGAGGAGCTCGCCTGTCATCATCTCCTCGAACGACCTGCCCTTGGCCAGGCGCGTCTCCACCTTGTCGAAGATCGTCTCGCCGTACGACCCGAACGGCACTCCCCGTTCCGGGCAGTTCTCGGGCCCGTCCACATCGGGCGGTCGGACCGAGACCTGGTGGAGATCGCCCGAATGCTCGCCCAGCGCCGCGTTGACGGTGAGGATCTCACTGTCCCCGACTCTTCCGACGACCCTGGCCTGGGTGGTCCTTCGGCCGACCGCGGCGAGCACGACGTCGAGCTCGAGATGGCTGCCGGTCGGAGCGAACGAGAGGTACTGCGCCGTCGCCCAGATCGTGGGTCGACCCGCAGCGCCCTCCATGGCCACGATGCCGGCGGCGAGGCCGCACCCCCCGAACAAGAAATCACCAGGCGTCGTGAGTCCCGGCACCACGTCCAGCTCCCAATGGAGCTTCTGATCATCAATCGGGCTCATGCCGAGGAAATCACGGGCGTGCATCGCCGGGCAGGCTACCTGGCTGGTTCGGGCCCAACGGACGCCCACGACGCCAAGTCCCTGGCCCCGCTAAACTTGCCACTGAGCAAGCAACTATTTCCTTCAGAGGTGTCGTGACTGGCCGAAGCAGCCCGGAGGTCAAGCCGAGCGGCACCGCCGACGCGGCAGCCCGCCTTCGCTCGGCGGTGAACCGGATCTCACGGCGCCTACGCCCGACCCGGGCAGGGGAGGGATTCACACCGACGCAGATCTCCGTCCTCGAGACCGTGGCCAAGCGGGGGCCGATCCGGTTGTCCGACCTCGCAGCGGTTGAGGGGATGAACCCGACAATGTTGTCCCGCGTCGCCCGCAAGCTGGAGGAGCCCGGGCTCATACGCCGGCACCCGCACCCCGTCGACGGCCGGGCGGCGTTGCTCGAGGCGACGGGTTCGGGGCGCCGGCTGTTCGAGCGAATCCGAACCGAGCGAACCGACCAATTGAGTCTCGAGTTCGACGCACTCAGCGATGCCGAACGCCGCCTGGTGGTCGAGGCGTTGCCTGTGCTCGAGCGCCTTGCCGAGCAACTCAGGGATCGTCCACCGCGGTGAGCGAGGCGATCGCAGCTCCGCCTGGGGGCATCCGACGCACGGGCCGCAAGACCTTTTCGGCCCTCTCGGTCCCCAACTACCGGCGCTACTTCGCCGGCCAGACGATCTCGCTGGTCGGGACGTGGATGCAGACGACCGCCCAAGCCTGGTTGGTCCTGACCCTCACCAACTCAGCGACGGATCTCGGCTTCATCATCGCTCTCCAGACTCTGCCGATACTCCTCCTCGGCCCCTATGCCGGCGTCATCGCCGACCGCGTCGATAAGCGGCGACTGATGGTCGTCCTCCAGTCGCTCATGGGCGTCCAGGCGGTCGTGCTCGGCATCCTGACGGTGACCCACCACATCCATCTCTGGGAGGTGTGCGTCCTGGCCGTCGTGCTCGGACTGAACAACACCTTCGAGAACCCGGCCCGACAGGCGTTCGTCCTCGAGATGGTCGGCGCGGACGACCTCCGCAACGCCGTGACCTTGAACTCGGTGACCGTCAACGCGGCCCGGGCGGTCGGCCCCGCCATCGCGGGCGTGCTCATCGCCACCGTAGGGGTCGGCACCTGTTTCCTGGCCAACGCGGCGAGCTTCGCGGCGGTGGTCGTATCGCTGGTCACGATGAACAAGGGGGCCCTCGACCCGAGCCCGCCGAGCCAACGGGCGAAGGGTCAGATGCGCGAGGGCCTGGCCTATGTCCGGCACAACCGCCGCCTCGGCATTCCCCTGCTCATGATGGGAATGGTCGGCATGCTGACCTACGAGTTCCAGGTCTCCTTGCCCGTGCTCGCCCGTCAGACCTTCCACGGGAACTCGGAGGTCTACGGGTTCATGACCGCAGCCATGGGGATCGGCGCGGTCGTCGGCGGGCTCGTCACCGCGGCCCGTGGGTCCACCGGCGTCCGGCCGTTGGTCGTCGCGGCGACGGGGTTCGGGATCGTGACGCTCCTGGCGGCATTGGCGCCGAACCTGCCGCTTGAGCTGGTGGCGCTCGCAATGGTCGGATGGGGGAGCGTGTCGTTCCTCGCCCTCGGGAACTCCACTCTCCAGCTCAACTCGGACCCCTCGATGCGAGGACGGGTGATGGCCCTGTGGGCGGTGGCGTTCTTGGGCTCGACTCCGATCGGCGGGCCGACCATCGGGTGGGTCATCCGGGAGTCCAACCCCCGGGTCGGACTGGCGGTTGGCGCCGTCACCTGCTTCGTCGCCGCAGGCGTTGGTGCGCTGGCCCGACGGCGCTTCATCGCTCGGCGCGTCGTGGTGCCAACGGACATGGAGAGTTTCGACAAAGCGATCGGGGGCCCGCTGAGTGGTGACATTGCAGGTCGCGGCGTGATCGGCACCTCACTGCAGGTCGAACCGCCGGCCGCTGAAACGGGCCCTGCGTCGACCCGTGGTGAAATGGGCCATGGCTCTGAACATCCTGGGTGAGGAACTCGAGCCCTGCAGCGGAGACCCGCTGACGGGCTTTTATCGGGACGGCTGTTGCAACACCGGAGCTGATGACGTTGGCCTCCACGTCGTGTGTGCGCAGATGACCGACGAGTTCTTGAGGTTCTCGAAAATGAGTGGCAACGACCTGAGCACCGCCCAGCCCGACGGCGGCTTCCCCGGTTTGGTGGCCGGCGACAGGTGGTGTCTGTGCGCCTCACGCTGGAAGGAGGCCTTCGATGCCGGGGTCGCTCCACCGGTCGTTCTGGCGGCCACCCATGCATCGGTCCTCGAGTGGGTTGAGCTGGGCGAACTACGCCAGCACGCCACGAGCTGATCGCGTGACTGAGTATCGTAAGCACTGAAGGTTTCAGCCACGGGGACGTAGCTCAGCTGGCTAGAGCACCTGCTTTGCAAGCAGGAAGTCGTGGGTTCGAGTCCCATCGTCTCCACCAAAAGGCCGAACGCCGACAGCCGTTTGAGACTTTTGGCCGAATGAAGGCCATGGTGGTTGGTCAAGTGAGGTAGTTGCTGATCTGGCTGAGCCATCGGGTGTAGTAGCGACTGACCAGTGCGTCGGGCAGCAGCCTGACCATCCAGGGCCGGTACTCGTTGGTGTCCTCCTTCCCGCACTGCCTGGCGACGAGGCCCACCTTGGGGGCCCGGGCGTCAGTTCTCGTACATGTCGTCCCCGTGCGCGAGCAGGCAATCCAATGACCGACCCCATGAACGACCCACGGAGATGGCTGGCGTACCCCGGGGGCGAGTTCGCCGACTGCTCGCCGGGCAGCGACAACCCGCGGGGTCAACGGCGTCCATGAGGCGACCAATGATGTCGCCAGGTCGTTCATATTGCGGATGCAAAATAGGGCGACAAGCCATGACCGAGGTACTGCCGGGAAGAATGCCGGCCTCCCCCGAAAGCCGTTGGAGAGTCTGTAATACGGTGACCGTGGTGCGCCTCCAGGACTGGTTTCTGCTACCCGAAGAACGCGGCAATCCGATGACCAAGATCGACTCGGGTCGGCCGGGCGGTGTCGCGTGGACCGAGGGCAACCATGTCGAGTTCCTAGTGGACGGAGCTACGTATTTCGCTCGCCTGTCTGGAGTCCTCTCGAGTCTCGGGCCCGGCGACGCGGTGCGCTTTGCAGACTGGAGAGGAGATGGAGACGAGTATCTAGCTGGCGGCGGGCCGGCGATAGCGACACTCATCGCAGACCTGTGTCGACGTGGCGCGGACGTTCGTGGGCTGCTCTGGCGTTCGCACAGCGACCGGCTTGCATTCAGTGCGAAGCAGAACCGACATTTCGCCGTCGAGGTGACAGAGGCAGGTGGCGAGGCCCTGCTCGATGAACGAGTGCGGCGAGGCGGGTCACACCACCAGAAGCTCGTGGTCATTAGCCACCGGGCCTTTCTGGCGGGTGACGTCGCATTCATCGGGGGGATTGATCTCAGCCACGGGCGACGAGATGACATCAGCCACCGGGGAGACCACCAGCTCATCAAGCTCTCCCGGCATTATGGCCCTCGTCCCCCTTGGCACGATGTCCAACTCGAAGTCCACGGACCCGCCGTCGCTGATCTCGATTTCACGTTCCGGGAAAGATGGGAGGATCCGACTCCGCTCAACCATGCTGGTCGCCTGAGAGCACGGATCTCGCGCATAATGTCGCGAGATCGCCTCGCCCGTCCGATCCCCGCCGGTCGGACCGCACCCCCGGGATTTGGCGGCCATGCCGTCCAGGTGCTTCGGACGTATCCATCGAGGCGTCCTAGGTATCCGTTCGCGCCCAACGGCGAGCGAAGCATTGCCCGAGCGTTTGCAAAGGCGATCGATCGAGCGCGAACGCTGATCTACGTCGAGGACCAGTACTTCTGGTCTGCCGAGATTGCTGAGCTCCTCGCAAACGCATTGCGCCGGCATCGAGGATTGCAATTGGTCGGCGTCGTGCCCCGCTACCCGGACAAAGACGGCCGATTGTCGGGGTTGCCCGCTCGACTCGCGCAAACACGGGCGATCGCTACGGTCCAGGCGGCCGGCGGCAACCGTGTCGGGATCTACGACCTCGAGAACGAAGTCGGGACGCCCATCTACGTCCATGCCAAGGTCTGCGTCATCGATGACGTCTGGGCGTCCGTTGGATCTGACAATCTGAATCGTCGTTCATGGACACATGACTCGGAATTGTCGTGCGCCGTGATCGACAGCGAGCTCGACGGCCGAGCTCCACATGATCCAGGGGGGCTAGGCGACGGAAGCCGCCGGTTCGCGCGGGCGCTGAGATTGTCGCTCTGGGCTGAGCACCTCGACCGGTCGGAGGATGATGCCGAACTGCTTGACCTTGCAAACGCTCATGCTCTTTGGGAACAAACCGCGAGAGAGTTAGCAAGCTGGAAGCTCCACCCCGGTGGCCCGGCGCGGCCATCGAGCCGCGTCCGATCGCACGAGATCGAGCCGGTTTCCCCTGGCAATCAGCGGTGGGCCGAAGTCGTCTATCGCTTGATCTTCGATCCCGACGGGCGTCCGTTCAGGCTCCGCACGAGCCATACTTTCTGAACCAGGACTTGGGGGGAGGTCACTCGCAGAGGCCACTGGGCTCGGCATCGGGACCGTCCGAACGCTTCTGGGCGGCGAGTCGGAACCCCAGGCTGAACACTCTTCTAGCGGTGGTGGAGGGCCTGGGACTCAGATCCGTGGAGGAAGTACTCGCCCCGATCGGCTCGCAGCTTGTACTGGACGATCGCGAGCAATTGAACAGCACATAACTTTGGCCCTCACGCTCAGGGCTCTCCTGGGTTTCCCCAGGTAAGTACAGCGCTCAAGTCGGAATGCTTTGCAAGCAGGAAGTGGGTTCGAGTCCCATCGTCTCCACAAACTCGCGCATGATTGGCAGGAGATCCGAACTTGGTGCGCGGGGCCTCCGTGTAGGACGAGCTTTACAGTGTGATCATGGGTTTCGTGGAGAACCTCGCGGTGTGGCCGCCCGAACTCAACGAGGTGTTCGAACGATCGTTGACCGTTGAGTTTGGGAGTCTGACGCGTTCTGGAAAGCCCGTCACCGTTCCGGTAAGCCCGTACGTCGGCTCCGACCGGCAAACTCTCGATGTGTCTACCGGCCTGACCGTGCCCGCCAAGGCGGATCGTGCACGCGCCAACCCGAAGGTCTGTCTCCTGTACGCGGACCCTATTGGCGAAGGGATGAGCGACCTGCCGGTGGTAATCGTGCAAGGTCAAGCTGCAGTCCGGGATGCCGATCTTCAACGGAATACGGACCGTTACGTAGAGCTTTCAGGGTCGAAATATCCGGCGGCGGTCAAGGGTGTCCCCAAAATCGTCATGGGCAGGCTTGTGTACTACTACGCGCGGATCTGGATTGAGGTCACTCCCCTTCGTGTTCGGTGGTGGCTCAACCGCGAGTTGAATGGAGAACCAAACGAATGGCGCGCGCCAACCGACACAATCCTGCCCCCATCCGACCCGTACCCCATCGGCGACCCTCCTCCGCCCTGGCGACCACCGCCGATTGACTGGCGACCTGTAGCCCGGTATGCCTTGGACCACTTGGAGCTACGCGATCTGTCGACGGTCGACACCGACGGCTACCCGGTCTGCATACCCGTCACGCTTAGCGCGCTCGAGGACGACACGCTCGAAGTGCAGTTCGGATCAGATGCGCCGACGCTCCTTCCCGGACCGGCGTGTCTGAGTTTTCATTCCCACGCTCAAATATTCACCGGTCAGGAGAACCGAACCTTTGTCGGCCGTTACTCCCCCGATGCTCAAGGTGGCCTCTTTCGGATTGAGCGAGCACTGGGCGATTGGAGTTCACCCGGAAACAGACTCCAGGTGGGTAAGGCGTTTCTTTGGAAGGCTCCGAAGCTGGCTCCTCGGCTCAAGGCGGAGGCTGCTCGGCGAGGGCAACCTGTGCCGCGGGTGCGAGTCGGTCGATCCGGGTCGCGGAGTCCCTGAGCGAAGGGGCTGCCGACCTCGGCTAGACCCCGATGTCAACAGCACATAACTTTCGTACGCACGTTCGAGATTTACCTGGGAAAACCCAGATTGCTACAGCGCTCAAGTCGGAATGCTTGCAAGCAGGAAGTCGTGCGTTCGAGTCCCATCGTCTCCAACCATCGTCTCCATTTTCGGGCCTTGACCTGGGATTTGGCTGGTCCGGCTGGGCGACCCCACTGAGCGCATCGTCGAAAGATCAGGCACGCGACCCTGCATGGCCGGGCCGACCGGGTCGGGATCAGAAACGCGGCGGCCACATGCGTCTGCCCGGGAGGCCGGCTCGTCGAGGCCTCGTCTCTGCGTGATCGGCACACCGTCGGGGCCGACCCGGCCTAGGAGGACCTCAAGAGGGGACTTCTGGCACTGTTCCCGCGACCCGATCCACAGCAGAATCGAGAGGGGCGGTGAATGATGGCAGGATCTCGTGAACGGGTGAGCGACACCATGAGTGGCGCCGACGCCCTCCTGTGGACCATCGGCCGGGACCCGGTCTTGCGGCCGACAGTGGTCGCCGTCTTGGCGCTCGACCGTACCCCCGGCTGGTCGGACGTTCAGGCCCGCGTCCGCCTGCTTACCCAAGCTGTTCCCCGACTCCGATCGTGTGCCGTGTTGCGTGCGCCGGGCCGGGGTCGGCCGGAGTTCGTGGAGGACAGTCGCTTCGACCTCGACATCCACCTTCGACGGACCGTCTTGCCGGCTCAGGCATCGTTCAGGGACGTACTGGATATCGCCCAGGTAATGGGCACCACCGGGTTCGACCCAGAGCTACCGCCTTGGGAGGCCGTGCTCGTCGAAGGGGTCGACGAAGAGCGAGCGGCATTGATCGTCAAGCTGCACCACGCATTGGTCGACGGGGTAGGCGGGATCGCAATGCTGTCGCAACTCCTGGACCGTCGTCGTCACCCTCGCCATGAACCCGCCCCAGCGGCCGCGGCACCGTACGGTCGCAAAACGCGCGGCTTGCTGGAGCAACTGCCAGCCCCGCGACGGGTCCTTGAAGAAGTACTCCGCGCCACGGCAGATCCGATTGGGCAGATCGATCGTCTTGTCTCGACGGGCACCTCCGTGGCTCGCCTCCTTGCCCCAGCCGGTAAACCATTATCCGCGCTGATGACCGGGCGCAGTTCGAGGCGAAGCTTCGAGGCATTCGATTTGGTTCCCGGCGCACTGAGACAGGCGGCGGCATCGACGGGAGGAACGATCAACGATGTGTTCGTCGCCGCCGTCGTGTGCGGTCTCGGCCACTATCACGACTTCCACGGCAGCGCTCTTGGGGGTCTTAGAGCACTCATGCCGGTGAATGTACGGGTCGACGCCGACCCGTTAGGCGGAAACCGCTTTGTGCCGGCACGCTTTGTCATCCCAGTCTTGGCGGACACCGCGGCCTGTGTTCAAGAGGTGCGCCGGATCACCGGATCGTGGAAGCACGCACCAGGCCTCGCGCTGAGTGATGTGGTGGCCGCAGGCCTGAGTCTGCTGCCCCCGCCGGTAGTCACGGCGATCTGGGGTTCGATGCTGAGGGGCGACGACTTCTGTGTCACGAACGTGCCGGGTGTGCCATATGAGACCTATCTCGCCGGGTCCCGAGTCGACGGCTTCTATGCCTTCGCTCCCCCGTCTGGTGCCGCCCTCAATGTCTCACTCGTGACTCCGGCTGGGCGTGCGTGCGTAGGAATATCCGTCGACACTGCGGCGATTCCAGATAGTCCGAAACTTGCTGCCTCCCTGGAAGAGGGCTTTGCTGAGATCTTCGGACTGGGGCGTTCCCTCGACGAAGCCCTATGAGCCGGCTCGCCGAAGCCCTGTCGCCACTCGACTCGCTCTTCTTGCACCTCGAGTCGCCGCGGACGCCAATGCACAGCGGATTCGTCGGCATCGTGGAAGGCGGTTCACTGCGCGACTCACAAGGCCGACTGCGCCTGCAAGACATCCGGTCGGAAATCGATCACCGCCTGCATCTGGTGCCGAAGCTCCGTCAGCGCGTGCGCTTCTCGCTCCTCGGCGAGACAACTCCGGTATGGGTCGACGACCCGCACTTCGACATCGCCAATCACGTACGTCAGTCGGACCGATCAAAGCTCGCCGGTGAGGCCGAGGTTCTCGACCTCTGCGGTGAGTTCATGCAACGGCGACTCGACCGCGGTCGTCCCTTGTGGGAGATCTGGTTCGTCGATGGACTTGAGGGCGGACGGGTAGTGGTGGTCGGCAAACTCCACCATGCGTTGGCAGACGGCATCGGCGATGTCGAGCTGGCCACCGTGCTGTTCGATCTCGAGTGCCGCCCGTTGTCCCCGGATGTATCGATCGATTCATGGGAGCCAAGCCCTCCCCCTGGCTGGTCACAAGTCGTGGCATACGACTTCGCCCGCCAGGGAGCGGCCTCATTGCACATGACAGCGATCGCACTGGGCGCAATCCAGCACCCGCGGCGCGCTGGCCGCGAGTTCGCCCTCTACGCCGATGCATTCCGCAGCTTGGTCAGGGGCCTGAGCGTCGATTCAGCGTGCTCGATGAACGTCCATGTCGGTGAGACACGACGGGCGGCTTTCATACGCCAGCGCGTCGACGAGCTCCAACGCGCCGAGCGGCACTTCGGCATGACGCTTAACGACCTTGTCCTCACGGCCGTGGCCGGAGGTCTGCATGACCTCTTGTCGGCCCGGGGAGAACAAGTCGAGGATCGAACCGTCGCCGCGCTGGTGCCCGTGGGGATCGATCACCACGGCGACCACCGGCTGGGCAATCGAATCTCCGGCATGATTGTCCGCCTACCCATCGGATCGTTGGAGCCCGTCGACCGCTTGGACGCGGTATCCGGGGCAGAGGCGAACTCCAAGCACCACCACCAGGCACTGGCGAGCAAGTTCCTCTTGGACCTACTTGACCGGTGGCCACAGCCGGCACTGACGGCCTTGAGCCGACTCGTGCAACACCAGCCGTTCGTGAACTTGGTCGTGACGAACGTGCCGGGCCCGGGCAACCCTCTCTATGTCATGGGTGCTCGCGTGCTCGAGGTGTTCCCATTCGTGCCGCTTGCCGGGAACCTGAGCGTCAGTGTGGCCGTTCTGTCCTATGACGGTCAGCTCACGGTCGGCGTGCTCGCCGACCCCGCCGCATGCCCTGACCTCACTGTCCTCGTCGACGGCATCGGTCGTTCCTTCGCCGAGCTGGTTGCCGCGGCGGATGAGCAGCACCCCAATACCGCGGACCTCGTTGGTAAACGAGCAGACGGGCACCAAAGCGTCCGCGCGCGCGGAGCCAGGTGACTGGTCCGCCGCCGCCGTTCACCCACTTGCCGGCCCGGGGGATGCCCTCAGCTCTTCGTTCGTCGGCTCCGGGCGCATCCTTGCCAGTTGCTCGGCGACCAGTTGCTCGTGGGCCTCGAAATCACGCCGGGCTGCCTTGGGGCTCCAGCGTCCTCGCATTGTGCAGACGAGTGCGAGGAAGACGACCTGGCCACCGAGACAGATCCACCACCAGCGTTTCCATTCGTTGGGCGAGGCCTTTTGCGCGGGGACGAGCTTCTTTTCCGCCAAGAGCAGGTTGGCAAGGTTCCGCGAATGCGTGCCCACCTTGTCCGCGATCTGGACATCGCTCACCGGCTGGCCCTTCTCGATGGAGAGCGCCAGCGGGTTGTACGCCAGCAGCCCCTCCACCTGCGGGTTGGAAAGGCCGCCAGCGGCACTGAGGGCGCGCGAGAGGCTGTGGGAACGATCACAAGCAGTGATCAGCTTTGCCAGCGTCTGGGGCCCCGGTTGGCTGGTCGTCTGAAGGGCGGTGATGATGTCCGGGGGTGCCGGCTTCGGTGAACAGCCGGCAGCCGAGGGGGCGTACTGCACCGATGCTTGGATGGCCTCCAGGGTGCTGGCGGCACCCTGGTTGTCAACCAGCGTCGTGGAGGTGGTGATCACCCGCGGCAGGACGAGGAAGGACACCGCGACCACGATGCGCAGGATCCAACCCCACACCGCGAGCCCCGTAGCTGCGAGGGCGGGGTTGTGCGACTCGACCTGCTCGGTGTAGTTGGCCATCCACGGTGCATAGGCGCACCCGATCGCGGTAGCTAGAAGGACGATCACAAGGACGTTTGAGTAATAGCCCGTGTGCGGATGGTTGACCTGGAAGATGAGGAACACCGTCATGATGATCGTGGCCGCCGCTCCGATGATCATGAAAGGCTTTCGAACCCGCAGCCGATCTGAGCACACCCCGGCAACTACGAGCGCCGCCGAGAGAAAGGCGGCATACCAGACGTTGATGCCATTGGCGTCCGCGGTAGATCGGCCGAAGACGACCACCCAGTAGAGGGTGAGCACGCTGACCGACGCGAAATAGAAGAGCAAGAACAGCGATATCGCTATCGAAGACGAAACCAGATCGAGACGCATCATCGAACGAAATGGGTGTCCGATCGCCTTCTCCACATTGATTCCGCTCGAACGTGCCTCTACCAAAAGGCGTTCACGCTCAGAGACCATCAGCTGGTTGCGCAGTTGCGGTGAGAGCTCTCGGAGAAACAGAAAGGCAACTACCACAACGCCGATGCAGATCGATCCTGAGATGATGAATTGGTCCTGGAACGGGTGGAGATGCGCCAAGGTGTGTGTGGCCACGAGGCTTGCCGCCAGGCTCCCCATGGTGGGGCCAAGAGCCCAAAAGCCCATCGCGGCTCCCCTTCCCATTTGCGGAGAGAAGTCACGCATGAGCGCCGGAGTCGACACCAAGATGATGCCTTCGACAAACCCGATGACACAGTAAGCCGCAGCGAAGCCGAACTTGGAATGGATGTTCGGGACGCCAACAAGCTGCATCAGACCAACCGTGAGCGTTCCGTAAATCGTCAGGTTGGCTCGGCCAATCCTGTCCGAGAGCCCTCCGATAAATGCGGTGAACGCGCCGATTGCGTTAGACACCACCAATAAGTAAAGGAAGTACAGGAACGACATGTGGTAGTAGGGCAGCAGCAGTGGAGTGACGGCCCCCTCCACGTAGTAGAGGTAGTAAAGAACGATCGTCGTGAGCACCACGATCGCCAGATACCCATAGCGTGGAACGGTCCTGGGATAGTGGTAGAGCTGCCGCTTGACCAAGCTCTTCAACGGACCCCCCGGAATCGAAGCTGATAGTAGACCTCGTCGACGCATCTTGTTCGGGGCAGTCCGACATGAGGTCATGGTCGGAAGGTTGGCCGGGAACCCGTAAGTACTCGGGTGTGCGCCAAGGTCCACGGGCCGAAGGTCGGTGATGAGCAGGCCGAGCACGCCTCGTCTGGGAAGTCGTGGGTTCGAGTCCCATCGTCTCCACTTTTGTGGGCACCATCGTCTCCACTTTCAAGGTCTGACCTGGCCGTTTTAGGTGAAGCGCCAAAGTCGCCCAATGGGAGCAACACCCCAACAGGTGAGGCAGGAAGAATGCTGCGTATGACTCTCCTTGCTCTGGCACATCGGACGGGCGTGCGCCTCGCCGAAATCGGATTCTTGCTCGTCCTGTTCGCTGGGATCTGGCTCGCCGCGGCACAGGTCCCGAAATTCAAACTGGGGACCGCGCGAACAATCGTCGCAGCCATCGCGCTCGCGGCCGCGGGTCTACTTCTGATCATCGCCACGCACTGGGGCCACTTCAGCTAGTTGTGAGTCGCGGGCACGACCTTGATCGAGCAGCCTGATGAAGATGAACGAGAAGGTCTGAAAATCGAGTGACGGCGACCCCACGCCAGTCTGCGGCGGAAGCCGTGCGCCCGCTGTGGATGCAGGTCTATTTGCCAAACCTCGTCATCGCCACGGGTCAGGGCGCGATGCTCCCGATCCTCGTCTACGCCGCTCGCAACCTGCACGCCTCGCCGGCCATAGCCACCGCGGTGGTAGCGATCAATGGCTTCGGCACGATGGCATTCGACCTGCCCGCCGGGCGGATCGTGGCGCGTTTGGGCGAGTGGAAGGCGGCTTGGATCGCCGCGGCCCTGATGTGCTTGGGGCTGGTCGGCTGCATCGTCGCTGACTCGTGGTGGTTCCTCGCCTTGGCGGTGTTCGTCCAAGCGGCCGGTTGGTCCGTGTGGAGCTTGGTGCGCCTCACCCACCTGAGCCGGGTGGCGCCGGTGCACGCCCGGGGAAGGGCACTGGCATTCTTCGGCGGTGTCACCAGGGCGGGCAACGTGATCGGCCCGTTCTTCTTCGTGCTCGTGGCCAGCCGGAACCACACCAGGATGGCGTTCGTTATCTACCTCATCGCCGTGCTGGTCGGGTTCGTCTGGCTGGTCCTAGCCCGGGACCGCACCGACGAGGCGGCGGCGACCATCCGGGCCGAGCGCATCCGGCCGTTGCAGGTGCTCCAGGAGCACCGCAACGAACTGGCCGTCTCCGGGGTCGCGGCGTTCGGTATCAGCCTGCTGCGGGGAAGCAGGACGGCGATCATCCCGCTATGGGCGGCGCACATCGGTCTCGACTCTTCCCAAGCGGCCACGCTCTTCGCCTATTCGTCGGTCGTGGACCTCGCCCTGTTCTATCCGGCGGGCATCGCTTCTGATCGGTGGGGGCGCCGAGCGGACGCGCTTCCGTGCATCCTCTTGCTGGCGATCGGCCACGTCCTGGTGCCTTTCACCCACGTCTACCTCACCCTGTTCCTCGCGGCGTTGGTCCTCGGTGTCGGCAACGGCTTGGGATCGGGGATCGTGATGACACTCGGCGCCGATCTCGCACCGGACAACGGCCGGGCCTCGTTCCTGGCCGTGTGGCGGCTCATCTCGGATGGCGGCACATCCATTGGACCGCTGGTGGACTCGGGAGTGGTCGCAGTTGCGACCATCTCGCTGGCCGGGCCGGTGGTCGGTGGTCTTGGATTCATCACGGCAGCCGTCGTTGCCATCTGGCTACGAGAACCGGACCACTTTGCCGAAGCAAAACTCGACCGTCGGCCCGGGGGGATCACCCAACCACCGGCTCGATGACGCTGATGGCAGCGCATAGCGCCGACTCGGGCGCGGTGACCCTGGGCTCTGACGGCCGAATGGGTGGCGTTAAGTCATCGTCCGATCGAGCTGTCACGTGCTCTGAGTGCTGCCACGAGCCTCGAAGGCCGGCTGACCCCCTTGGGCAGGACAATCCGATGGGCAACACTGGCCTCAGGAGGTCGTCTTGGAGTCCATCGGGTTGGTGTTCGGTACGGAGTTCCGACGCCGGTGGCGCTCGTGGCTGATCTTGGTCGTCTTGATCGCCGTCGTGGGCGGATTGGTGCTGGCCGCCGCCGCCGCCGGACGCCGGACGGCCACCGCGTTCCCCCGCTTTGTGGCCGCCCACGGCTACGACGTCTATATCTACAACGACACCCCTGTTCCGAAGCTGTCCTCGTTGCCCGCAGTCGCCTCGATCACAACGGTCCGCATACCCGCCAATGGCCAGCCGACCTGTGCCTGCACCCACGTCATTAACTCGTCGGACTTCTACATCAATGAGCTGTCGCCCACGGGGTTGAACCGGGTGGTGAAGTTGATCGCCGGCCGGATGCCCACCCAGTCGTCGACAGACGAGGTGCTGGCGTCCTTCACCCTCCAACAGGACTATGGCGTGCACATCGGGACGGTGATCCGCGCCCCGTTGTATGCCTCGTCACAGCGTCAGGCGCTCACGGGCGGCGCCAACGAAGCCCCATCGGGGCCGACGGTTGCCTTGCATGTCGTCGGCATCGAAGCAGCCGAGTCTGAGTTCCCGTCCGGACAGACACCCGAATACGAGCTGTTCACCACCCAGGCATTCGCACGTGCCACGAACAAGCACATCGTGCTCGCCTCGGTATACCTCGTCCGGCTGCGTCACGGGACCGCCGACCTCCCCCGATTCGCCGCCGACACCAACGCCCTCCACCTGGTCTACGTCTCAGACCAGGACGCCACGGCCGCGGCGGTAGCGGCGTCGATCCACCCCCAGGGTGTGGGCTGGTGGGTTCTTGCCGCTCTGGCCGCACTGGCGGGCCTGGCGGTCGTCGGTCAGGGGCTCGGTCGACAGAGTGTCGTCGAGAGCGAGGAGTACCCCACGCTGATCGCTCTGGGTTTGCCCCGGAACCAGCTGGTGGTGCTCGGGACCGCTCGGAACCTGCTCGTGGCACTCGCCGGAGCGGCCGGCACTGTGGTCGTCGCCTTCGCCCTATCCCCGCTTACCCCCGTCGGAGAGGCTCGCCTCGCCGAGCCATCCCCCGGCTTTGCCTTCGACCCAGTGGTCCTCTTGCTCGGGGCGCTGGCCACGGTGGTTGCGGTGCTGTGCTTGGGCATCTGGCCGGCGGTGCGTGCCTCGCGGGTGGACATCGGTGAAGACCGAGCGCCAGACCATCGCCCGTCAGCGATCGCGGCCCGCGTAGCTGCGATGGGCGCTCCCCCGAGCGCGGTGATCGGAGTCCGCCACGCGCTCGAGCGGGGACGCGGTGCCGCGTCGGTCCCGGTGGGAACGGCTTTGTTCGGCACGGCATTGGCGGTCATGGCCCTGTGCGCGACGGCCGTGTTCGGCGCCAGCTTGTCGCACCTCACGGCCACCCCCGCGCTCTACGGCAGCGACTTCCAGCTGACGTTCTCGAACATGGGTGGCGCCGACAACCCCACCTCCGAGGTGGCCACCCTGGAGCATGACCGATCCATCACCGCGATCATGGTGGTCACCCCGGATCTCGTGTCGATCAACGGGATCAGCGTTCCCGCCGTCACCGGAAAGGCCGTGCGTGGGCCACTACTCCTGTCGACGGTCAACGGCCGGCTCCCGGCTGGTAACGGCGAAATCGCGCTCGGCACAACCACCTTGCACCAGGTTGGTGCCCATGTGGGGTCGGTCGTCCACGTGACCCTGCAGGTGCCGACCGGCGGCACACGCAGCGCTGGATTTCGCGTCGTTGGGACGGCGTCGTTCCCAAGCGAGGCTGGGCTGGGAGGACTGGGTACCGGGGCGGCGTTCACGTTTGCCGACTACCTGAACGCCCTGTGCTCGCCCGGACCGACACAGAGTAGGTGTCAGAGCGCGTACGCGAAAGAAAGCGTCGCGGTCTTGGCGAGAGTCGCCCCGGGTCCGAAGGGGCGGGCCGACATCAACCGCTACGTCTCCGAAGGCAGCGCGACGCGGTCAATCACCCCTATTTCACTGATCAACTTCGGTGAGGCGGTGAACTTCCCGCTCATCGTGGGATCGATGCTGGCATTGTTCGGTGCGGCAATGCTTATGCACCTGCTGGTGGTCAGTGTGGCCCGCCGCCGGCGCGAGATCGGCTTGCTGAAGTCGCTCGGGTTCGTCAACGGCCAGGTTGGGGCGGCCGTGTGCTGGCAGGCGACAACGGTTGCCCTGGTCGGGGTTGTGATCGGCATCCCGGTGGGCATTGCGGTGGGTCAAGCGGTCTGGCGGGCGTTTGCCACCAACCTGGGTACCGTGCCAGTGGCCACGGTACCGGTGTGGCTCATCATGGCGCTTGGGGCCGGCGTATTCGTGGTGGCGAATCTACTGGCCGTAGCGCCGGCACTGGCTGCCCGCTCCAGGAGTGCTGGAGAGCTCCTGCGCACGCAGTAGGCCGCTCCCTCAAAAGTGCCTGGGGAGGCCCATCGTCTCCACAAGGTTCTAGTAGCGCAAAGGAAAGTGTGGACGTGCCGGGCGGCCGGAAGGGTTTCGTGCACGTCCCCAGCTGGCGCGCTTACTCGGTTCGTAGCAGCACTGCGGTCGGTGTTCGGGCTGCGATCCAGCCCGGAACGGCAGCGAGGACGTTGGCGAGTGCCAGCGCGCCGAGCGCGATGAGAACGATCGACAGTCCCGAGACGGTCGGTGCGGGCACGGCCCCGATCTCGTTGGCAAACGCGTCCCACAGGACGCGCCCGAGCACGATCCCGAGGGGGATGCCCACCACGGTCCCGATGACGACGGCGACGCTCGACTGCCAAGCGACCACGGCGGCCAGCTGGCGCCGGGTGAAGCCGAGTGTCTTCAGCAGGGCGAGATCACGTCGCCGTCGCCGGACGGACGCCACCAGGGTGAGGCCCAGCGCGACCACGGCGCCAACCGCGAGACCCGCCCCCAGATACGCCGGAATGCTCCCCATGGATCGGTAGTTCACGATCTCTGCCGGGCGCTGCGCGGACAACAACGACATCGGCGCGGCATTGGGGTCCGAATCCAAGGATGCGTCGATTCGTCGGAGGGAGAGGAGCGCGGCCGTCGGATTCGCGCCGGCCCGCAAGCGGACGAAATAGGCCGCCGGCCCCGGTGGCCCGCTCGTGGGATTCCGATCGTTGGCCGGCAGGAGGAGGTCAGAGACCAGCGCCCCGGTGCCCAAGGACAGGCGGAGGCCCAGGCTGGGCCCGACCGCGGGCATCGTCGCTGTTCCAACGATCCGAAGGCGCGTCGGTTTGGCAACCGTGCCGTAGCGTGCCTCGACCGTTTCACCCACGCGCTTGTGGAGCTCGGCGAGCGTGGTCGCGCCGAGCACGATCTGGTTGCGTGCCCTCAACGTGTGTCCCGACACGATGGGTGGCCCGACCGGCGAGTTTGGTGTCGCCCCGATGATCGGGACCGTCAAGCCGTCGACGCGCAGCGAGTCGAAGTAGACGCCCGTCCAGGCGGCAACCTCGGGATCGCGCCGCAGGAGCTGCACCGCCTGGTGCGCGTCGATGTACCCGCCACCTCCTGGTGTTTCTAGCTCGTAGTTCCAGTTCCACCCGTAGAGAGCGGGGTGCGAGACCAGCGAGTTCAAGCTGGCGCCGAATGTGACGGTGCCGACCACGACGATGATGGCCGCGGTGGCTCCGATGATTGCCGAGCGCACGGGTGCAGCGTTCCGGCGATTGCCCGAACCCAGAGCGAATTGCACCCCGGTGGCCGCGGCGATCGGCAGTCGCGAAGCCCCGACGGCGCGCGTCACACTCGACTCGTGCCGTAGCCGCTCGTGACGACGCGCGATCCGGTGAGGCGCCTCGCGGATTGCCAGGAGACCCGCCACGGCGCTCAGAACCGCGACCAGCCCGATGACGCCGAACCCGAGAACGGTCCAGTCGAAGGCGATCCCGCCATTGGGATACACCGGGCGGACCGCGCCGATCGGGGTCAGCGGGGAGAGAGCCACCGCCGCGGCCGCAGCCAGCAGCGATCCGAGGAGCACCGCGGCCAAGATCCCGACCAGACCGTCGCTCGCCGTCATGGCCGGATTGGCTCCGAGGGCCCGGAGCGTAGCCAGTTCATCGGCGTCAAGGCGGAGCTGCCGGCCGATCACCTGGGCCGCGATGAGCAGGGCAGCCAACCCGGCGATGCCGCCGAACACGCCGAGGGCGATGGACTCTGGCTGAATGGACCGTTGGGTTTCCGCCTCGGTGACAGAGGTGGCACTGACGTAGAAGCCGCCGCCGCCGCCGCCAAAGCTAATAAGGGTTCGCTCTACTTCCCGCTCTATCGCGCTGACGCCACCGGCGCCGCGGTCGAGCTGGAACCCGAACTGCACAAGGCCCGAAGAGCAGCATCGATTGATCTGCGCGGTGAGCGCCGGCGTCATGAGCACCACGCTCGAGATCGACCGTTCGGCGTCGTCCTCGACCACCGCACTGTTGGGTACGACGATCCCGACGAGCGTGATGTCGATCTGGCGCTTCGGCCGGACGCTCGGCGTCCCGTAACCCGGCAAGCTCGTCTGTGCACCGGTGTAGAAACCCACGGGAACGGTCTCTCCCACGTGCACCCCGAGGACCCGGGCCGCCTGCGCAGTCAGGACCGCCTGGTCCGCCCGCGCCGGATCGGCCATCCGACCCTGCACGACCGTCGCGCGATCCTGGTTGAAGTAGAGGCCGTCGACGCTGCCGATGGCGTAAGCCCCGGCGGAGCTCCGAAATTTGATTGGGGCCCCGCTCGGAGCCAAGAAAGCGGCGTTGGCCAGGAACGTGGCGCTCTCGACGTGTTTCACACCGGGCAGGCGAGCGAACTCGGCCACCGGAATCGGTCCTGTGATGACGTCCAGGTCGGAGGGATTCGTGCTGGCCAGGAAGGTGGGAAACGACGACTCGGTGCGCCGGGCACCGGCCGCGCTCCCAATGGCCAAGCCACCCAAAAGGCCGATCAAAATGACGATGCTGAGATACCCGGCTCGGCGACGACCGAACGTGGCCCCGAATCGGTACCAGGCAAACCGCAGAACCTGGCCGTTCACCGAGGGCCAGCACCTAGCTCAGGCCGGCCCACTTGCATACCCCTCCATCGACGCGCCAGTTCGACCCGTTCCGTGAGAGCCTCCCGTCGGCTCTGTCGTTGGCCAAGGTGGTTAACCGGTGTGCCTACCGGGTGGCACCGCCACACCGGCCCCGGCCCATGCTCGTCAAGCGAGGCCATTTCAACAGCACGTTACTTTCGTACCCACGTTCGAGAGTGACCTGGGAGACCCGGGTTTGCTAAAGCGCTCAAGTCGGAACGCTTTGCAAGCAGGAAGTCGTGGTTTCGAGTCCCATCGTCTCCACAATCTCCCTCGGACCTTGGTCTCTTGTGAATTTTGGTTAGGTTCCGTCTTGGCTGCATCGCCACAACACGCGATCACGAGGCGTCTGGGCGCGAGATCGTGGAGCACTGAGGCGACGCCGCCAATTTTGGAGCAAGCACTACCGTTGGCGTCGATGATCGCCATCGTGGGCTTCGGCGGCACCGGGGCGGTCCTCGTGGTTGTCATGGTCGGGTCGATGGCAGTGCGGATGTGGATGCGCTCGAGGCGGGGCGGCGGTCGAGGGCGCGGCGGCCCATTTGGCCGAGGTCCGTTCGGTGGCGGGAACGGGTCCAACGGATCAGGGTTCTAATGCTCGACCACTCCGAGTCCGCTGTGTTCTCTGAGCCCGGCCGTTGCTGGCGCCTGATCCAGACGGCCGGCGTAGGTGCTCCTGATCACTGCTCCGAGCCTGTCGTGTGGGTCGGCAACCACCACCTGGTTGGCGGGGAGCAGATCCGGGTCTGGTCGTGCGATGTGCACCGCGAAGGACTTGAGCAGGCAGAGTCGGTGGGCCATCGGTAACGGCACCGGCTCCCTCCCCGGTTCGCACTCACAGCGCGCGGTCGGGACCGGTTCGCCCAGCGACGCGATCGCTTCGTGGAAGAGCTGGGCTGAACGTGGGGGCCATGAGCCAAAATTGATCGAACGGGATGCAACACGTCGGAACGCATTGCCGTTCTCGAGAGGCAAACGACCGAGCAGTGCCGACGGTCACGGGCCGAACGACCGGCACCCTTCGGCAACGCTGTTGGGGACTCGTTACGATCCGATGAGGTGGTGCCCATGGGGAGCCGAGACTGACGAGGTGGCTATGAGCGTGTTGCAGAGGACCCTGAAGGACCCCGAATTCGACAAGCCGTACGTGGACGTCGACGAGTGGCGCGATGAGCCCACTCGCCACCGCTATGTGCACGGTGGCTTCAAGGACACCGATCTTCGTTTTTCCTTTTACTTTCCGGCGGCTGAGCAATACGAAGGACGCTTCTTCCAGCCCATCCTGGCAGTATCTGGCACCGAGCACGCCTTCGGGAGCGGAACGCTGACCGCCATGGGCGGATCGATTGCAATGGCTATTGACAGCGGCGCCTACATGGTCGAATCGAACCTCGGTCGGCTCACTCCCTATCCCGGCGAGGATTCGACCGTTACCGGGTTTCGAGCGAGCGCGGCGGCGGCGGAGTACTCGCGGACTGTGGCCGCCGAGATGTATGGCGAGCATCGGCCCTTCGGCTACTGCTTCGGAGGCAGCGGCGGCGGGTTCAAGACGATGAGCTGCATGGAGAACACCGAAGCCTGGGACGGTGGGGTGCCCTTCATCATTGGTGGCCCGCAGTCCCTGCCAAATGTGTTCTCGGTGCAGGCACACGCCATGCGAATCCTCTGGGACAAGTTTCCGATGATCGTCGATGCGACCGATCCCGGCGGAAGCGGCGACATGTATGGCGGGTTAAGCGCCGAGGAGCGCGAGGCGCTCGCCGAGGTGACCGCTATGGGCTTCCCACCCCGGGCGTGGTTCGACGTGCGCCGCATCGCCGCGGGCTACACCGGCGTGTGGTCCATGATCGCCGACAACATGATCAAGTTGGATCCGCAGTACTTCGAAGACTTCTGGAGCGTTCCCGGCTACCTCGGCGCCAACCCGACCGAATCGCTCCGTGAGGCGCGCGTGCAATACAGCACCAAGGTGGTGAAGCCGATCCTGGCCGACGAGGCGAAGCAGCTCGGGATCACGACGGGGGTCGCGATCTTCCGGACCGATGCGATGGCGGATATCCCGGTCGCTCTGCGAGTCGAAGGACTGCCCGACGCCAATCTGATGGGTGCCATGTTGTCCGTCAAGAGCGGGAAGGCGGCCGGCCACAACTTCTGGATCATTAGTGCCCACGATGACATCGTCATGACCGGTCAGGGAGAGGCCCACTTCGAGGCACTCTCGGGGATCGCCGCGGGAGACGAGGTACTGATCGACAACTCCGTGTATCTCGCTTTCCAGACCTATCACCGCCACCAGGTCCATCCCGACTACCGGGTCTGGGACCAGTTCTGCAATGGGGGCAAGGCGGTTTACCCCCAGCGCCCGAGACTCATCGGGACGAGCATGAGCAAGCCCGGCTCAGGGTCGATCCAAAGTGGTCGGTTTGCAGGGAAGATGATCGTCGTCGAGTGCCTCATGGACGAGGCCGCCTACCCCTGGCAGGGAGCTTGGTACGACGAGCTCGTGCACAAGGTCCAGGGACCAGCCGCCGACGACAAGTTCCGGCTCTGGTTTGTCGACCATGCCATGCATCTCGCACCCTTCGTCGGCCCCGATGACCCTCGTCCGGTTCGGACCACCCGCATCGTCAGCTACCGGGGAGTACTCGAGCAGGCGCTCCGTGATGTCGCCGCGTGGGTCGAGCACGGCATTGCTCCGCCGGCCAGCACCGCCTACCAGGTCGTCGATGGCCAGATGGTGGTCCCGGCCCATGCGGCCGACCGCAACGGCGTACAACCCACTGTCGATCTGACCGCCAACGGCGGGACGCGCGCCGATGTGGTTGTCGGAGAAGCCGTCGAATTCGCGGCCTTCGTGGAGGTGCCGCTCGGTGCGGGTACCGTCGTGGTCGCGGAATGGGACTTCGACGGCTCCGGTGAGTACGCAGTCAGCGAGCCCGGTCTCGACGGCTCGGCGTCCCGCCTGAACGTTCGGGCATCCCACGCATTCACCGAACCCGGCACCTACTTTCCAGCGATCCGAGTCCGCAGCCAACGGCAGGGAAACATGGCCAAGCCGCATGCCCAGGTCCAGAACCTCGGGCGGGTTCGGGTGGTCGTCGAGTAGAGAGGGGATGACCGGACCCGGTGCGGGTTGGGCCTTTCACCCACATCGAGATGGCCGGGACGATCAACTATCGGCGCCCGGCAGCCGTCTTTCGGTTCCGGATGACGTTCAGGGCACTCCCGGCCACAAACCATTCGATCTGTTCGGAGCTGAACGTGTGGCTGCAGCTGATTTCCACCGGGCCGCCATCGGGCCTGATGATCCGGCAACGCAACGGCGTGTCGGGAGCGAGCGAAGCCAACCCGAGGACGGAGATGCGGTCGCCTTCGCCGATCAGGTCATACGCGCTCGGGTCGTCGAATGTGAGCGGGAGTAGGCCCTGCTTCTTCAGGTTGGTCTCGTGGATCCGAGCGAAGGAACGGGCGAGGATCACGAGCCCACCCCGGTATCGAGGCTCCATGGCCGCGTGTTCGCGCGAGGAGCCCTCCCCGTAGTTCTCATCGCCTACCGCGCACCAAGGGGTGCCGGACTCGGCGAGCCTTCTCGCGATCTCGGGAAAGGAGCGGGTGCGGCCGTCGGACGGGTCCTTGCCCTCGCCGGTCGCACCGGTGAAGGCGTTGGTCACGCCGAGGAACAGATTGTCCGAGATGTTCTCGAGGTGGCCGCGGTACCGCAGCCACGAACCGGCCGCCGAGATGTGGTCGGTCGTGCACTTGCCCTTCGCCTTCAACAGCACCGCAAGCTCCATGTAGTCGTGGCCGTCCCACGGCGGGAATGGGGTTAGGAGCTGCAGTCGGTCCGAGGTGGGGGCGACGGCGACAACGATTTCGGTCCCATCATCGGGTGGCGGAACGAAGCCGGACTCGCCGGAATCGAACCCGAGAGAGGGCAGGTGGTCGCCGACGGGAGGGTCGAGCCGGATGTCCGCACCCGAGTCGGCCCGGATGGAATCGGTCAAGGGATCGAAGTCGAGCGTGCCGGCGAGCGAGTATGCAACGACCATCTCGGGTGAGGTCACGAAGGCCTTGGTGTTGGCGTTGCCGTCGTTGCGTTTCGGGAAGTTGCGATTGAAGCTGTTGACGATCGTGTTGAGCTTGGTCGGCCCGGATTCACCTCTGTCCCACTGGCCGATGCAGGGACCGCACGCGTTGGCCAACACCGTGGCGCCGATGGCCTCCAGGTCGGCGAGCAACCCGTCGCGCTCGATGGTGGCGCGCACCTGCTCGGACCCCGGCGTGACGAGAAGCTGGGTCTTTGCCCGCAGCCCGTTCACCAGCGCCTGCCTCGCGATGGACGCGGCCCGGGTCATGTCCTCATAGGAAGAGTTCGTGCACGACCCGATCAGAGCCGCCGAGATCTCCGACGGCACGCCGTTGTCATGTGCCCATGCACCAACCTCGCCAACCCGGTGAGCCAGGTCGGGGGTGTCGGGCCCGTTGATCAGTGGGGCCAGCGAGGACAGGTCGATCTCGATGACCTGGTCGAAGAAACGCTCGGGATCGGCCTGGACCTCGGGGTCGGGGCGAAGATCCTCGCCGACCCCGGAGGCGAGGTTGGCCACCGCTCGGCGTCCCGTTGCGGTCAAGTAGGCCGCGATGTTGGCATCGAACGGGAACAGCGAGGTGGTGGCGCCGATCTCGGCCCCCATGTTGCAGATCGTGGCCTTTCCGGTCGCACTGATGGTGTCGGCGCCCGACCCGAAGTACTCCACGATGGCGCCGGTGCCGCCTCGCACGGTGAGCACGTCGGCCACCCGGAGGATCACGTCCTTCGGTGCCGTCCAGCCGGAAAGCGATCCAGTGAGGTGGACGCCGATGAGCTTGGGCCATCGAAGGTTGAACGCCTGCCCGGTCATGACGTCGATGGCGTCGCCTCCGCCCACCCCGATGGCCACCATTCCGAGCCCACCCGCGTTGGGCGTGTGGCTGTCGGTGCCGATCATCATTCCGCCTGGAAAGGCGTAGTTCTCGAGCACGACCTGATGGATGATCCCCGAGCCCGGTTTCCAGAATCCCATTCCGAACCTTGCGCAGGCGGTTCGAAGGAAGTCATAGACCTCTGAGTTCTGGTCAAGCGCGGAGCGGAGATCGGCGGTGGACGCCACCTTTGCCTGGATGAGGTGATCGCAGTGGACGGTGACCGGCACCGGCAGCTGGTCCAGGCCGGCCACCAGGAGCTGGAGCGTCACGATCTGCGCGAGGGCGTCCTGCAGGGCGACCCGGTCGGGATCGAAGGCCGCGTAGCTGCGCCCGCGTTCAAGCTCCTGCCCCTCCGGGTCTCGCAGATGGTTCAGGAGTGCCTTCTCGGCGAATGTCAGTGGCCGCCCGAGGCGCACCCGTCCGAGGGCCGCAGACTCGCGCCACCGCGCATAGACGGGTTCGACGAGCGACGCCGGGGTCGATGAAGTCGATCGTGCGTCACCGAGTCGTCGGTCGACGTGAGGCGAATTGTCCGGTGGAGTATCCATGCCGTCCCACTCTCTTGACATCAAGATAGTGACACAACAGATCTCTTGATGTCAAGATATAGTCGGAGGTGGGGAGGGGCTGAGATGGAAGATGAGGTCGACCGGCTGGTGGCGGGTTGGCAACGCGTGTTGCCCGACGCCGATGTGTCCCCGCTCGAGGTGCTTTCGCGGGTTACCCGACTCGCCCGCCATCTGGAACGACAACGGACCGTTGTGTTCGCCCGTCACGATCTCGAGACCTGGAGTTTCGACGTGCTTTCGGCGCTCCGGCGATCGGACCCCCCCCACCACCTCTCACCGGGGCAGCTGCTCGCCCAGACACTCGTCACGTCGGGGACCATGACCAATCGGCTCGATCACCTCGAGAAGCGAGGTCTCGTCCGGCGTCGCCCCGACCCGAACGACGCACGATCGGTCCGGGTGCAGCCCACCGCAGCGGGAAGAAGACGAGTCGACCTCGCACTCCGCGATCTGGCAGCTCGGGAGAACGCGCTCCTCGGGACGCTCGACGAGACACAACGGGCCACACTCGCGGGGCTCCTTCGCCAGGTTGTCGCCCCACTTGACGTGTAGCTGTATACCGGTCCCGCTACGAGGTCGTCACTCCGGCAGAAGGAGGAGGTTCTCGATCCTGTAGGGGTCCGACCACGACGAAAGCAGCTCCTCGAGGTTTTCGACGCGCCCGGGGTCTCCGCCGTTGCGGTCAACGATGGAAACCGAGTACCCCTTCATCGTGAACCACTCGATGTACGAACGCATAGACCAGTTCGAACGCAGGGTGAGCATCGCGTCGCTTACCTCGGTGACGACGATCGGACGGTGTTTCGTGATGAGTTCGGCTGCACCCGACACAACGCGCCCCTCGGCTCCCTCCACGTCGATCTTCATGACGTCGACGGGGCCCTGCATCAACTGGTCCAGGGGAAACGTCGGGACGATGGTTCCGTAGCCCCGGGCGATCTGGTCGACCTGATCCGGCACAAAGCTGGCGTTCGAGCCGATGTGAGCCGCCATGTGCGCCCAACCCGTCTGCTCGTCGAGCGCGACTGGGAACAGGGTGACGTTTGTGGCTTCATTCTCCGCTACCGAAATCAGAATCGACCGACAGTTCTCGGAGAACGGCTCGACCGCTATCACCCGCCCGCTCGGGCCGACGAGCCGCGACGCCAGGAGCGTGAAGTAGCCGACATTCGCCCCGATGTCGACGAACGTCATTCCCGGTTGAAGCAACCCGTTGAGCAGTGCCGTGACCTCGGGCTCATAGCTGCGTTGCTCGATGATCTCCTTGGCCACCGAACAGTCGGCCCGGTCCAGCACGAACGTGATTCCGTTGGCCTCGACATTGGTCAGGTCGTTCGGGCCGAACCGGATCTGCACCGGCGTGGGGGCGCTCGGCCCATCGAGCGCGGCGAGGATGCGCCGCACGGTGTCGAGATCACGGACCCGCAGCGAATCCGCGACGGCGAGGGCGAGATCGTCGAGGAACAGGCCTTCCGGCAGCCCCTCGGGATAGAGGAAGTTGAGCAGCTCGTTCAGGGAGAAGCAGAACTCCCCGGGCGTCGACGCCTTCTGTTGCCGACCGAGAACGTTGCGATAGATGCCGGTTCTCGCGCGGGATCCCAACCGCCTCGCCGGCGCCGGCAGCCGGTGCGCGAGACGACGAAGCGACGACTGGGCCATCGGAAAATCGTATCTGGCCGCCCCTTCGAGACTTCGAGGATCCCCTTGGGCTCTGCGCCTCGGCAACGCCGCCGTCGTTACGGGCTCCGGGCAACCGAGCCGAAATCGGGATGCCCGAACAGCCCGGGCAAGCCCCCGGAGTGCAGCAGGACGGTCCGTTGACCCGGGCGTACTTCACCCTCCGCCACGGCTGCCTGCAGTCCCGCCAACGCGCGACCCGTGTAGATGGGGTCAAGGACGATGCCCTCGGTGCGTGCGGCCAATCGCAGTGCTTCTCGCACCCGAGGTGTGAGGTGGGAGTAGCCGTCACCGACCTGGTCCAGATCGAGCCGGATCTGCGTGTGCTCTCCGGACCGTGCCTTACGGTCGGCGAGTCCGTCCAGCAGCACCTGGACCCGGCCCAGGGGATCTGCGACCGCGCCGGTGTGTACTCCGAGCACCTTTGTTGTCCCAAGGACGTGGACCAGTCCCGCCATCGTGCCGCCCGAGCCGACCGCGACCACCAGGTGCTCCAGGTCGGGTGCCTGGGCGAGCAGTTCCCGGGCACAGTCGGCGTACCCGCGCGCCCCTTCCACGCTCGAACCGCCGTAGGGGAGCACCTCGGCAACGACGCCCCGATGCCGGAGTTCCCGGGCGATCTCCTTGGCGCGCGCGTCCATATCGATGTCGTCGGCATCGCCGGCCCACACGATGGTGGCGCCGAACAACTCGTCGAGGGCCAGGTTGCCGGTGGTCGGACTGTCGTGTCCGCCCGCCAGCACAAGGATCACTTCGAGTCCCAAATGCGCACCCGCCGCCGCTGTCAGCCGGGCGTTGTTGCTCTGGGCCGCCCCGCACGTGATGAGGGTCGTGGCGCCGTTGGCCAGGGCGACAGCACACGTGTACTGGAGCTTGCGGACCTTGTTGCCTCCGCCGCCGAGGCCGGTCAGGTCGTCGCGTTTGATCCAGAGGTCGGCCGGCAGCAACCCAATTTTGACGCTCAATCGGGGAGCCGGCTCGAGTGGGGTCGGCCAACTCCCGAGTACCAGCGGCTCGACTCGGTCGGGCATCGGTCGGGTTCCTCTCTCCATCGCCGGGGCGCTCCATCGAGACTCTGTGAGCTGAACCGAGTCGAGTCAAACGCACCCCTCGGATGCCACAAGTCGGGAGCCCGCTCAGGGTGTCCCGGTCCTAGGCTCGCTCGAATGGCCGCAAAGGCTTTTGCCCGGGTGCCCCCGCGTGTCTCGGCCAACCTGACCACCTCGCTTCCGTCGTTGCTCGACGAGACCCGATTCGCCGAGATGGCTGTCGTCGGGGACTACTCGGGGGTGGGGTTACCAGTTCGGTGCCCGACACGGCAGGGCCTGCGGCGACGTGGCGGTCCTAGGCGTCGGCAGCCTCAAAGTACCGTCGCGGGTTGCCGACCAGCATGTCCTCGATCTGTTCCTCGGTAACGCCTCCTTCGCGCAGGGCCGGTAACACGTGCTGGTGAATGTGGGCGTAATGCCAGTTGGGCATGAACATGTCCCGGACCCCGTCGTCGACCCAGTCGATGTGGCACGAGGTGTCGTGGGAGAGGACCATGCTCTTCGACAGTCCGCGCCGGCAAAGCTCGATGACCATCTGGGCCCGCTGCTCGGCCGTGATCGCATAGTCGAGGCCGAAGCGGTCCATGCCGAGCAAGAACCCCATCTCGGCGAGCTCCTGGAGCTGGTCTGCATCCTGTGAGTCGCCGCTGTGGCCCAGCACCACTCGACGGGGGTCCGCCCCCTCTTCGATCAGGACCCGCGCCACCTCGAACCCGCGCTTTGTCTCGGGATGGGTATGGACGGTGATGGGGGTGCCGGTCATCCGGTGCGTGGCCGCGACCGCTCGGAGGATCCGTTCGACACCCGGTGTCAGGCCCAGCTCGTCGACGGCGCATTTGAGGAGGCCAGCCTTGACCCCGGTGTCGGCGATGCCCTCGGTGATGTCCCGGACGAACATGTCGACCATGGGATCCGCGCCGCCTTCCCGGGCAAAGCGGGTGCGGAAATAGAAGGGAACCGAGTCGTAGGTGTAGATGCCGGTCGCTACCACGATGTTGATGTCGACGTGCTCGTTGATCCGTTGGATACGAGGGATGTACCGGCCGAGCCCGATGACGGTTGGGTCGACGATGGACTTGATGCCTATATCGGCCATCAGTTGGAGCTTGGCTATCGCATCCGCCACCCGCTCCTCCTCGTCCCAAATGCCCGGAACGTTCGCTTGGACGTCGGCGGTGAGCACGAAGACATGCTCATGCATGAGGGTTGTTCCCAGCTCGCCCGTGTCAATTGGTCCCCGGACGGTCTCCAGATGAGCCATCTGCCGCTTCCCCCTTCTGATCCGTGTTTCGGGTCTTGTCGTAGCACGCTTGAATTGCGTTGTCCCGTCCAACGCGGGCCGGCGACGACGAGGGGAAGCCATGGCTGAGGTCAACGATTGGAACGCCAAGATCATCGACGAGTTCCGATCCAACGAGGGTCGTGTGGCCGGACCGTTTGAAGGAGCGCCCGTGCTGCTCCTGTCAACCACCGGGGCCAAGAGCGGCCAGACCCGTGTGAATCCGATGATGTATCTGGTGGCCGGCGGCACGACCTACGTGTTCGCGTCCAAGGCTGGGCAGCCGACCAACCCGGACTGGTACCACAATCTCGTGGCCAATCCGGGCGTCACGGTCGAGGTGGGGGCGGAGACCTTCAAAGCCACCGCCCGTGTCGCAACCGGCGAGGAGCGGGACCGGATCTACACCCAGCAGGCCGAGCTCTATCCCGGCTTCGCCGAATACCAGGGGAAGACGTCCCGAGTGATCCCGGTGATCGCCCTCGAACGGGCCTCGTAGCTGAACAGCGCCGGCCGGGCCATTTGTGCGCGCGGTATCCCGGACGCTGTCGCAGCCAATCGTTAGTGTCGGCGCATGGCTCGGCCCAGGATCTACGACGAGCCGCGGGTCACGACGGCGTTTCGGCTGACACCGGAAATGAGAGACGAGCTCCGCAGGGCGGCGAACGACCAAGGGGTCTCGGTCAACCAGTTGGTCGTGCGCACCCTGTCGGAGTACCTGAACACGGCCGCTCGCAGCCGACGCCGGACGCGACACAAAAGGGCGTCGTGACGGCACTTCCCGAGATCCGTCCCGGTCGGCCTCGCCGACCCACGGCCACCGCGTCATTTGGTTCCTCGCGCCGCGAGAGCCACGACGCGACGGGTTTCTACCGGCGATTCGTCGCTCCCGAAGTCTCCGGCGATGACACGGTGCTGCGGCCCAAGCGGGTTGACGTGATCTACACGCACGACGCCCGCGACATGAGCAAGGTCGAATCCAACTCGATCGCCCTTGTCGTCACGTCGCCGCCGTACTTCGCAGGCAAGGAGTACGAGGAGAGCCTCGGACAAAACGGGGTGCCGGGAAGCTACTTCGAGTATCTGGCGCTGCTGAAGGACGTCTTCTCCGAGTGCAAGAGGGTTCTCGAACCCGGTGGGCGCATCGCGGTGAATGTGGCCAACCTTGGTCGGCGTCCCTATCGATCGCTGGCCGGTGACGTCGTCGAGATCCTCCAGGGCCTCGGGCTGTTGTTGCGTGGCGAGGTCGTGTGGTGGAAGGGGCGAGCCGCCGGCGGATCTTGTGCCTGGGGCACGTTCCAGCGTCCGAGCAACCCGGTGTTACGGGACATCACCGAACGCATCGTCATCGCGAGCAAGGGACGGTTCGACCGTGCCATCAGACCGGAGAAGCGGCTCGAAGTGGGGCTGCCCTCGACCTCCACCATCTCGCGTGACGAATTCCTGGAGGCGACCACGGACCTCTGGGAGATCCCTCCCGAGAGCGCAACTCGCGTCGGCCACCCGGCCCCGTTCCCCGTCGAGCTACCGAGGCGCCTGATCGACCTCTTCACGTACGAGGGCGACGTCGTGCTCGACCCCTTCATGGGTTCAGGCTCGACCGCGGTTGCTGCCATCCGGGGCGACCGGCACTTCGTCGGGTTCGACACGGACACCGCCTACGTGGCCAAGGCCAAGGAGCGGATCAAACAAGAACGAGACCGCCTCGGCCGCGAGGAGGCCGCGTTCCCGGCGCGGGTGCGGATAGCCGCAAAGGCATTGCCAGCCGAAGGAGAGGATCCGCTCTCGCGCGGTCTGCGACAGGGACTCCAGGCGAAAGAGCTGGCCGGGATCCTCTTGACCACGTGCGGCTTCGTCGACGTTCGACCTGACGTCAAGATCCCCGGCCTCGGGCTGGAGGTCCACTTCGTGGCCGCCGACCAAACCGGCCGCGACTGGGCCTTCGACGTCTCGGGGGCGTTCACCTCGAACCGGTCCGGCCTGAAGCGCGCCGAGACCCTGTGGCGGGCGCTCGGACGGGCGACGGTCCTGCACGAGGCCCGGCCCGATCTGGCCCTGGTGTTGCTCACCACCGATCGACCGAAGCGGGGAAGCGCGGGCCACCTCTCACTCGAGGCAGTGACCGGAGCCGCCCGCCCCGTCTTTGATCTCGTCGAGCTGCTCGATGCCGGCGGTCACGAACGGCTTCGGGACTACGCGCTCAGGGGGCGCCCCGCCCGCTGACATGCCGTCGGATCGCACGTTCGTCACCGAGCTGGCCACTGGCCTCGGCATGTTCGGCGACGACGATCTGGACATCGTGATGGTGAGGCGACCGTCGGCCTTCGTCAGCCTGTCTTCTGGGGATTGGGACCGACTGTCCGATCTCTGGTCCGGCCACCAGTACGGCGCCGAGTTCGTCGGGGGGTTCTTGAACGGCCGGGCGTTCCTCGCGGCGGCCGACGCCCTCAACGGACGGACACCCCGGATCGTCGAGTGGACGGGTGGTCGTCGATCACCGGGGGATGAGGTCGTCCCGTCGGATCTCCGGATCGACCACGTGTACCTGGTGAGCTGCAAGTACCTGTCAGGGATCCTGCACAACCCGAGCCCGGCGCGGCTCGTCGACGGGTTGCTGAGCAAGGCCCCGGTCGATGACGCCCGGGATTGGTACGAGCGGGTAGCCCCGGCCGAGTACCAGGAGCTTTACGAGATCTGCGCCGAGGACGATCCCGGGCTCCCGGAGCTCGCGACCGAGATGACCACCGCCGAACGGCGCGGCGCGGCGGTGCGGCTCCGCTCCGGTTGGCCTGCCGGCGGCGTGGAGGCGTACGAACGTCTGTGCCGCACCGTCTCCCAGGCCACCGCCGATGCCTGGGCGGCCGCGATCCGGTCCGGGAGCGCGGAGAACGCGATGTGGCGGTTGCTTCGGATCGGATCGGCGCCATACTTCGTGCTCGGCTCCAACCCATCGGGTGCGATGCGGCTCCGCGTCGACACGCCGTGGGACTGGCGGCAGGCGTACCGCTTCCGTCAACTTCACGTCGAACCGCAACAGGGCGGTCAGCCCCGGGTGGGTTGGTCGGTCCTCTACGAGGACAGGCGAACGCACGAGGAGCGTGTCGTGCGAGGCCACGTCGAGATCCGCTGGAGTCACGGTCGGTTCGCCCAGCCACCGGAGGCAAAGGTCTACCTGGACTCCCGCCACGAGGACGTGCCCGGATACCACGGCCTATAGCGTCCGATCTGAGCGCGATGGAGATTCAGCCGGTCGACCCGGAACGCCGCGATGCCTGAGGTTCACCACGGCACCGCAAAGGCGCGTTGGGTGCTGCTGGCCACGGTCCTCGGCTCGGGCATGGTCTTCCTGGACGGCACCGTGGTCAACATCGCCATCCCCGCGATAGGTCGAGATCTTCACGCCGGGATCTCGGGCGTCCAGTGGGTGCTCGACGCCTATCTCGTCGTCCTCTCGGCGCTGTTGCTCTTGGGAGGAAGCCTCGGCGACCGTTACGGCCGTCGACGTGTCTTCGCGCTCGGGCTCTCGATCTTCACGGCGTCGTCGGTGCTCTGCGGCATCGCGCCCGACCTCGGCCTGCTGATCGCAGCTCGGGCCCTCGAGGGGGCCGGGGGAGCGCTGTTGGTCCCCGGCAGCCTGGCCATCCTCTCGGCCACGTTCGAGGCCGAGGACCGCCGGCGTGCGATCGGCGCCTGGTCCGGGCTGGCCGGGGTCTCGACAGCGATCGCGCCGCTCGTCGGTGGGTGGCTGACCGACTCGGTGAGCTGGCGGGCCATCTTCTTCCTCAACGTGCCGCTGGCTTTCGCGACGCTGTGGGCGCTTCGCCACGTTCCCGAGACCCGGGACGAGCAGGCCACCGGCCGGCCCGACATCGTGGGCGCCGTCGTCGCGTCCTTGGCTCTGGCCGCCATGACCGCCGGACTGATCCAAAAGCTTTGGTGGCTGGAAGGGGCGGCCGTCGTACTTCTGGTCACGTTCATCTGGATCGAAAGCAGCGTCCCGAACGCGGTGCTGCCGCTCGACATCTTCAAGAGCCGTCAGTTCACCGGAGCCAACCTGACCACGGTCGCCGTGTACGGCGCCCTCGGCGGGTTCATGTTCCTGGTCGTGCTGAACCTCGAGCTGGTGCTCGGCTACTCGGCGGTCGCGGCCGGCTCGTCTCTCCTGCCCATCACCGGCCTCATGCTCGTGCTGTCCCCACGGATGGGCCAGTTGACCCAGCGAATCGGGCCGAGGATTCCGATGACGGTCGGGCCGCTGGTCGTGGCCGCGGGCACGCTGCTCTTGGTGCGGGCCGCCCCCGGGCACACCTATATCGATGGGGTGTTCCCGGGGGTGTTCGTCTTCGGCATCGGCCTGGCCATAACCGTCGGCCCCCTCACGGGCACGGTGCTCGCCTCGGTCGACCAACGCCACGTCGGGGTGGCGTCGGGGGTCAACAACGCCGCGGCTCGCGTGGCCGGGCTGATCACCGTGGCCCTCCTCCCCGAGATCACGCACATGGGCAGGGGACTCACCCACACGAGCGTCTCGGCCGGCTACCACGAGGCCATGGTGGTCAGTGCAGCGATCGCTGCAGTGGGAGGACTGATCGCGCTGCTCACAATCCGCTCATCGGTTGAGATCGTCTCGACGATCCAACCGGCACTTCAACAACCGTGTCACGACCCGTGTCGCGCCGAGGGGGTCACGTCTGAGCCAAAAGCCGCCTGACCTAGAGCCGGCTACGGCCCGGCAACCTGACCGAGCCCGGCTTTGAGACCATCCTCTCGCGTCTCTCTCGGCACGGTCGCTCGTGAGTGGTTTCGGATCGGCTGTATTGGGTTCGGAGGACCTCCGACCCACATAGCGCTCTTTCGAAGGCTGTGCGTCGAGGAGCGACGATGGCTGGAAGCCAAGGAATTCGACGACACCATCGCAGCGACCAATCTGTTGCCGGGTCCGGCCTCGACTCAGATGGCGATCTTCTGCGCCTGGCGATTGAGGGGCATCGCCGGAGCAGTCATCGGAGGTGTTTGTTTCATCGCGCCGGGATTGGCGTTGATCCTGTTGCTGGCAGATCTGTTTCTGGGTCGGCACCCGCCAGATTGGGTGCTCGGCGCGGCTGCAGGGGGGGGCGCCGCCGTGCCCGCCGTTGCGTTGCATGCCGCATGGACGCTCAGCCCGACGAGTTGGAGGCGCATCGGCACGGGGCGATCGGAGCACATTCGTTGGCTGGTCTATGGAGTGCTTGGTGCGGTCGCCGCAAACTTGATTGGGCCGTACCTCGTCCTCGTGCTCCTCGCCTGCGGTTTGACCGAGGTCGAGATACGTCGACGGGCGAACCGGGGTCCGGCCCTCTCCGTCGTCCCGGCGGCCATGCTTCATGTGGCCGGTTTCGGTGGCCTCGGAGCTCTGGCGTGGGTCGCCTTCAAGGTGGGTGCTCTGTCCTACGGCGGCGGGTTCGTCATCATCCCGCTCATGCAGCACGACGCAGTGACCACATATCACTGGATGAGCAGTGCCCAGTTCCTGACCGCTGTGACGCTGGGTCAGATCACCCCGGGTCCGGTCGTCCAAACAGTGGCCGTCGTTGGCTACGCGGCGAAAGGGATCTTCGGTGGACTGATCGCCGCACTGATCGCTTTCGCCCCGTCGTTTTTCTTTGTCATCGTCGGTGGCCCGCACTTCGATCAGATCCGGGCGAACCGCTCGGTGGAGTCGTTCCTCAGCGGGGCAGGTCCGGCCGTGATCGGCGCCATCGCGGGGTCCGCAGTTCTGCTCGGCCGTTCTTTTCAGAATACGTGGCAGATCGGGGTCTTGGCGGGGGCTCTTTTCTGGATGTTCCTTTTCCGACGTGGGGTGGTTAGTGGATTGCTCGGGGGTGCGGTGATCGGCATCGCGCTGGCCCTGGCCGGGGTGTCCGTTTGACGGGGATGCGCTCGTTGCCGCCTTCTGACCGCCGTTTGTTGCCCCGGCAACCGACAGGCGACGGTCGCCTCACTCCATTCGCTAGCCGAACACACTTTCCCGAGCCGGTCGTGACAATGGTCTCGGCCAGGAGTAGCCGGCAGCCCGCGCAACGGCGTGCCGGCGGAGTCCGCGCTAGGGCTGGCGTCCCGTGAAGCACATGAGGGTCGTCTGGAGGTCGGCGCCCGCCGGTGGCTCGACCTTGGGGCCGAACACGCCCGCCATGCGGATCATCTCGTCCATTGGGACCAAGGCGTCATAGGTCTCTTGCAATAGGTCGGCGTCGAGGTTTACGTCGATGCCGGCCGCCTTGGCCAGGTCCCAGGTGTGGATCAGCACGTCGGGGGTGGAGAACCTGCCGACTTGCTGGTCGAGAGGGATCTGGCCCATCCGGCCTTGGACATTCTTGGCCAGGTTCTCCTCGGTCAGGACGCCGAGGGCACCATCCCTGGCTTTTCGGCGTAGGCGGCGGCCGGATCGTCGCCCACCGCTGTTGCGGGGTCATCGGGCTCGGAACTCGTCCCGGTTTCCACGGCCGAGACACTCTGGAACCCGCCGATCAAATGCCCGACGAGCTGCCTGGCCGTCCAGCCCGCAGGCCGCTACATCTCCATCACGAGACGGACGTCGAGGTTGTAAAACTTGGGTGGCTGTTCGAGCAACGCGCCCATCTGCTCGGCGTACTTGCTGGTTGCGGGATCGTTCGAGTTCTTCATCGCCTCCTCGTAGGAGTCGAACTCGACGATGACCAAGTAGTACCCGGGCCGGTCGCGGTCTGCGGTGACGGTCCCCTTGGTTGCGAGCAGGGTGTCGCCCCGCTCCTCCTGCATCTTCTTGGACATGGCTTCCACCTCGTCGATCCGCGAGGTCTTTAGCTCCATGATCTGCACAAATCCCGCCATGCCAAACTCCAATCACCCGTTCGGTCGGACACCAAAGGTACCCCTAGCTGTGGGCGTGGGCACTGGTGATCCGCGTTCAGGATGGGTGGTCCAGAGGCGGTTTGCTGGAGTCATGGGGCCCGAGCGCGCGCGATGGACGCGCGATGGGCGAAGAGCGGGTCTGCCAAAAAGGGGTCAGAACCCCAGTTGGACTGTTGGTCCTCTGGTCGGGCTGCCCGGATTTGAACCGGGGACCTCTGCGTCCCGAACGCAGCGCGCTAACCAAGCTGCGCCACAGCCCGCTGCCTGACCTAGGGCCCGGCGGAAACGGTCAGCCTAGTCGAGCACCCCGCGGCGTTCCGAGGCGGCGACCTGGACCGATGCGTTCGTCGGAACGCTCCGGTCACGTCCGGCCGTCCCCGAATTGCCGTCGGCCGGTTGATCCGGCGCGCCGGGCTCGCGATCGGCCCCGGAAGGATTCGGCGCCACGTGCTTCGCCAGCACCTTCGCGATCCGACGCTTCTCGAGCTCCACCACCCGGAGTTCCCACCCGTCGACTGCGAGCTCTTCACCCTCGACCGGGATGTGACCAAAACCATCGAACAGGTAGCCCCCGATGGTGACGTATTCGCCCTCGGGTAGCCCGATGCCAAGGCGCTCCTGGACGTCGTCGACGCTGGTGCGCCCGTCGATCAGCCACCGGTTGACGTCCACACGGACGATCTCGGGACCCTCGTCGGCGTCGAACTCATCGGACAGCTGGCCGACCAACGGCTCGATGAGGTCCTTCACCGTGAGCACCCCGGCCACGCCCCCGTACTCGTCGACCACGACCGCGAAGGTGCGTCGTTGCTGTCGCATCTCGGAGAGCGCGTCGAGCACCTGGCGGGATTCGGGGACCACGTGCGGCTGGCGTATTCGGCGGGAGATGTCGAGTGGGGAGCGCTCCGTCAGGTCGCCGGCCGAGCGGCGGGGGGCGGCCCGGATGAGGTCGTTCACGAAGAGAACGCCGACCAGGTCGTCGAGGTCGTCGGCGACGACTGGGAAGCAGCTGTGCCCGGACTCGCGCACCGCCTCGATGATGTCGTTGGCAGTGACCGGGACGGTGAGGGCGACCACGTCGACCCGCGGGGTCATCACCTCTCGGACCTCCATGTCTCGGAGGTCGGCCAGGCTCTCGATGATCAGGCGCTCCTGTTCGGTCGCGCCCGGTGAGTTCCGGCGGCCGGGCTTGCCGTGCTCACGCGATCGGTCGGCCTGCCTGGACCACGGCCAGCGGCGTCGGTCGGGGTGCCCTGGTGGAGGCCGGCCCTCTGGCTCGGTCACGTCAACCGTCCGACGGTGCCGGCGCGACGGCGTTCCGGTCGGCGTCGACGAGCACCGGCACGGGTTGGTACGAGTCGTCGAAGTACTCGTCCCCGTCGATGAGCGCCCGGATGGCTCGGCGGAGCCGGAGCGGGTCGAGCGGCTTGACCAGCCAGCCCTCGGCCCCCGAGCGGCGAGCCAGGTGCACGTCGGGCCTGCGGTCGAGCAGCATCAGCACCGGGATGTGGGGGAGGTCGTCGTAGGACTCCTGGAGTCGGAGCTCCAGGCAGACGGCCATCCCACCCATGTTTCCCATCTGGAGGTCGACCACCACGAGATCGGGGGGGTCGTTGCGGGCCGAGGCGATCACCTCGGGACCGGATTCGACCTCACGGATCTCGATGTCGGGTCCGTCCGCCACGGCGACGATCTCCTTGCGGAGGTATGCGGCGTCGCTGGCCACGACGATGACGGGCACGAGAGCAGGTTACCCAACCGGGCGCGGGCCGAAGAGTTGCTCGGCTACCAATCCCAGTCCCCGGAGGTCGTGGACGTCGGATTCGAGGAGCGGGACCCGGGCGACCGGTGACGGGGCCACCTGGGCCACCAGCTCGGACACCGAGGCACTCTCCTCCTCGGCGGTCTTGCGCAGGCGCTCGTGGTTCGCGAGCAGATCCGCGAGCGCGCCCTGTGGTTCGCCATGGACGGCCACCGAGACGGACCCGAAGGTCGGATGGACGCGGTTGACGACCAGGGCGGCCGGCTCGATCCCGGTCTCGGCCAGCCGCGCCGCGAAGTATGCGGTCTCATCGATCGAGTCGGGCCGCGGCGAGGTGACCAGCACATAGGCGGTCGCCGGGTCGGCCAGGAGCTCTCGCACCGCCGTCGCGCGTGACGAAAACCCCTCCTCCATCCCCTCAAAGGCCTGGAAGAACGCGACGGCGTCCTGGACGATCTCGGCGCCGGCGACCTTGGAGATGGTGCGCATCAGCGCCTGGGTGGCGATGGAGAGCACCCGGAGCGAGGCCCGGGTCGGCGCAAGCAGTGCCCGGAAGAGACGGTTCTCGAGAAACCGGGTGAGCCGCCGCGGTGCGTCGAGCAGATCGAGGGCGTTGCGGGTCGGCGGCGTGTCGACGACCACGATGTCGAACTCGCCGCTCTCCGTCAGCTCGTAGAGCTTCTCCATGGCCATGTATTCCTGGGTGCCCGACAGCATCCCCGTGAGGTTGAGGTAGATCCGGTTGCTCCGGATGGACTCGGCCTGGGCGTGCGAGCGGGCGTGGCGCTCGACCAGCTCGTCGAAGGTCCCCTTCGGGTCGAGCATGAGGGCGTGTAACGACCCCGCAAATTCCCCATCGACCGGCGTCGGGGTGTTGGTGAGCGCATCGACCCCGAGCGCGTCGGCCAACCGGCGCGCCGGGTCGACCGTGATCACGCACGCTCGCCGACCACGCTGCGCCGCGTGGAGCGCGATCGCAGCCGAGATCGTGGTCTTGCCCACCCCGCCGGGCCCGGCGCACACCACCACCTCGCGGTCGCGTGCGACCGACTCCAATGACCAGGGGTCCGAATCCATCATCGCTCGATAACCTCCGGGCTGAGCCTGCCGATACCGGCGCCGAGCGCGTCGGCGAGCACGCCGAGCTCGTCGGGCCCGATCGTCGGGGTGGAAAGTGCCGGGGTGTGCAGCTGGGGAAGCGGCAGCTCGATCGCCAGCCGCTCGATCTGGGACGCCTGCAGGTCATAACGGCCAAATGCGAACTCGCGGGAGGCGTCGAGCGCCGCCAACTCGCTCGCGCCGAGACGCACCCCGGCAGCCCGGGCCGCCTCGGACGCCGGGACGGCGAGGCCCGCGCCCACGCTCTCGACGCCGTTGACCACCACCGGACCCAGCTGGACCCCGGCCTGGTCCTCCAGGCGGTAGGCGGCCTCGATGGTCTCGCTGACCGGCATCTCCTCGGGCAGGGTCACGAGCATCACACGGCACCGCGCCGGGTCGTTCAGCATTTCGAGGACCTCGGCCGCCTGCGCGCGGATCGGTCCGCCCCGCGCCGCGTCGAGCAGACCGCTCGCCGAGGTGAGGAAGGTCACGGCATGACCCGTTGCCGGGGCGTCCACGATGACGAGGTCGGCGGCCCCGGACCGTTCGAGTTGCTTGACCTTCCCGAGCACCAGGACGTCCCTGATGCCGGGGATGGCCGTCGACACCACGTCGATCACCCCCGCCGACACCAGCCGGCGTGAGACCCGCTGGAAGCCGTGGTCACCCAGGTACTCGAGCAGCGCGTCGTCGGGGGTGATCCAGCGCGCCCGGACCGAGCCGTGGCCGTTGTCGAAGAGCGCCGCGTCCTCGTAGTCGAGCGGTCCCTTTTCGCCGAACGCCGCCGCGAGGGCGGGCCGGCCCTCCAGTTCCACCAGCAGCACCGACAGGCCGTGGTTGGCCGCCATGAGGGCCAGGGCCGCCGACGTCGTCGTCTTGCCGACCCCACCCTTGCCGGCGACCACGAGGACCCGGCTTTCGGTGCAGAACGCGGCGATGTCCATCCGTCATCGAGCGTAGTTCTCGCAGCCCCCGATCCCGGCTGTGAACACGGAGAAGTCCTGGTCAGGGCCCTTGTCGGTCGCAGAGGTGCGGAACTACCCTTTGGCTAGGGGAAGAGGGTGGGGGTGGGGTATGCGTCAGGGTCCTGAGTCCTGGCAGTCGGGCGCTGCGTGTCGGGGCCCGCAGTCCAATGCGTTCTTTCCGCCTTCGCATGCGGAGCGCAAGGAGGAGAAGTTGGCCCGGGAGGCGCGGGCCAAATCGATCTGCGCCGAGTGTCGGGTGCGCCCCGACTGTCTCGACTACGCGATCAGGATCCGCGAGCCCCACGGGATCTGGGGCGGGATGAACGAGGTCGAGCGCAAGCTGGTCCTCGAGCGTCGGGCCGGCTGAGCCTCAGCTTCTTCGGGTCCGGTCCGGTTCCTGGCCCCAGCCGAGCATCGTGGGCACGGTCGACATCACGAGCACCAGCAAGGCGAACGTGACGATGTGCACTCCGGTGCAGTAGATGCAGATCGCCTTGATGATCAAGAGTTCGGCCGAGATCAGGTAGAGGACGAACCCGATGCCAAGGATCGAGAGCGCGAGCCGGGCCTGGTGGATGCGCCGGTCGGCCGATCGCCACGCCCACGGGGTGTTGATCGCGGTGACGACGACGTAGTAGCCGAGGCCGAGGACCGCCACCGGCATGCCGAAGACGTAGGACTGCGGGCTCGTCGTCACCTTGGTGCAGTCGATGACCCCGTTGCCGGCGCACTCGAGGATGTGGGCGCCGACGAAGTGCGCGACGGTCAGGTAGATCGACAGGCCCAACCCGGCCAGGGACAGCACCATCGACAGTGCGATCCGCCAGGCCGACACCGGTCGGACCTCGGGCCCTTCCGAGCGGGCGACGCGCGTCAGGACTTGCATCGGGTCAGCTCAGTTTGAGCGCTTTGGTGGCGGCCGTCACGCCCTTGCTCGTGCAGACCGAGGTGGGCAGCTGGCCGTCGATGTGGCAGACCGAGGCGCTCAGGTAGTTGGCCCCCGCCACGATGGCCTGGGTGATCGGGTTCTTCGAGTCCTTCAGACCCGCGGCGATGTCGTCACGACTGAGGCCGCCGAGGACGGTCGGGCTGTAGAGGGTGTCCTGGAGGATCTTGTTGCCGAAGTCGATGAACGGGAACCCCGACTCCCCCTCCGCCAGCGTCTGGGGGAAGTACTTCGAGTTGTCGAAGTTGCCCACCAGTCTCACCTCCGTTGCCGAGGGCTTCATGAGGATCGTGTATCCGGTCCCGGCCGAGTTGACCTGGTTGCTGAAGTACTCCTCGGGCTCGAACACGATGTAGGGGCTCTTGAACTTCGCTCGCGAGAAGGTGAATGTCGGGACGCTCGAGGGTTGGTCCGTCGAGCTGGAGGTCATGTTGCCGAGGCCGGTGAACGTTCCGAACCGGGAGAGCGCTGTGATGATCGACCAGCGCGCGGCGGCGCAGTACGGGCAGTACTCGGCACCGTAGAAGTAGACGCCCGGAAGGCTCTTTCCGGTGGCGTCCGGGAAGGTCAGGGCCTTTTGACCGGGGATCGCGATCGGCGGGTTGATCGGGGCGACGGTCGAGTTCACACCGACGGCGTCGAACACCGAGGCCGGCACGGTGGTCACCTGCGTGGCGACGGTCGGCGACACGGGCGACCACTGTGCGCCGCTCGATATCGTTCCCCCTCCACCGACGATCTTCACGACGACCAGAACGACGACGATCACGACCACCAGTGCCGCGGTGCCCCACGTCAGCAATGCGGTGGGCGAGCGCCCGGCCGGGTTGGTGGGAGTGGGCCTCGATGCCGGGCGCTTCCCGCCACCCGCTCCCCGGTTGGGCGGTCCTCCCGCCGAAGACCGCTGGTTGCTCCGGCGTGGCCCCCCGGACCCTTGGCCCGATGGGCGTCCGTTGCCCCGCCCGGACTGGTTGGCGGTCACCGGCCGCGACATCTGCTTGCTGCGGTCCTTGTCGGACTGGGTGCGACCCGTTCCGGTGGGGGGGTTGGCCATCTTCTGGTGGGTCCTCGACTCGTTCGGGGGGATGTAGGCAGGCTTCCCGGCCCGTGACGTCGTTGGGAAGCGGCACATCCAGCGTAGACGAGCATCCCGACCGGTCGAGGTCGCGTGGGGAGCCGTTCGTTGCCCATTCGCCCACCGGAGCAGGCACGGGACGCTCGGATAACCTCGCCCGGTGAGTGCCGTCCTCGTGCCGCGTCCAGCCGCGACGGTCATGGTCGTCCGCGACGCGGACGGTTCGCTCGAGGTCCTCATGCTGCGCCGGAGCCTCAATTCCGAGTTCGTCCGGGGCGCGTATGTGTTCCCGGGGGGGGCCGTCGACCCGGCCGACGGCGACCCCGAATTGCTCGGCCGGTGCTCCGGTCGTACCGACGCGGAAGCGAGCGCGGTGCTCGAGCTCGAATCCGGCGGACTCGCCTACTGGGTGTCGGCATTCCGGGAGTGCTTCGAGGAGGCCGGTGTCCTGGTTGCCACCCGGGCCGGCGGTGAGCCTCTGACCTTCGACGATCCGGGTGATCAGGCCCGCTTTGTCGCGCACCGCCGGGCACTCAACGCAGGGGAGCGATCGTTCCTCGAGATATGCCGCACCGAGGATCTGACCCTGCCCGCCGGCTCCCTCTATTACGTCGGCCACTGGATCACCCCCGAGGGCCCTCCGCGCCGGTACGACACCCGGTTCTTCGCAGCGCTCGCGCCGTCTGGTCAGACGGCCGGGCACGACGAGATCGAGACGATCGACCACATGTGGGCGAGCCCGGCCGACGCCCTGGCCCAGAACGAGGGCGGAAAGATCGATCTCCTGTTCCCGACGGTGTGGAACCTTCGCCTGCTGGCCAGTTACGCGACCTCGGCCGAACTCGTCGCATCGGTGTCGAGCTTTGGGGTCGTCCCGACCATCGAGCCCACCCAGGTGTTCGACGCGCAGGGCCAACGGTCGCTCATCGTGAACATCGGCCCCGACAAGAGCGGCGCGAATGAGCCGGGCAGCACCTGACGTGACCCGCGATCGCGTGCCGAGCCCGGTTCCCGACGCCGGCATCGGCCCGCGCGTGACGCCGGGAGAGCCGGTCGCGGTCGCCGACCGGGTGCTCCGGCTCACCGCACCCAACCCGTCGGACATGACCGGGCCCGGGACCAACACGTACCTCGTCGGCGCGCGAGAGATCGTCGCGATCGACCCTGGCCCGGTGATCGACAGCCACCTCGACGCGATCGAGGCGTCCGTCGCCGACGCGGGCGGCACGATCCGCTGGATCGCGGTGACCCACCACCATCCCGACCACGCGCCCGCCGCCGTCACGCTGGCCGAGCGGACGGGTGCCGAATTCGTCGCGTTCGGCCACCCCAAGGGCGTGGTACCCGACCGCAAGGTCGGCGACGGCTTCGTGCTGGAGGGCCCGGACTTTCACCTGCGGGCGCTGCACACTCCCGGGCATGCCTCCGACCACCTGTGCTGGCTGCTCGAGGAGGAAGCGATGCTCTTCTCCGGAGACCACGTGATGCAGGGGTCGACCGTCGTGATCGGACCTCCCGACGGCAACATGATCGAGTACCTGGACAACCTCGATCGGCTCCTCCACCTCGATCCGCCCATCGCCGTGATAGCGCCCGGTCATCGTCGGATGATCGGCGATCCGGCAGGAGTGATCTCGTCGATCGTCCGGCACCGGCTCGAACGGGAGGCCAGGATCGCCGACACACTCCAGGAACTCGGTCGGGGAACGGTCGACGAGCTGATGCCCGGGGTCTATGCGGATGTCCGCGAGGCCCTGCTGCCCGTCGCGCGGCGTTCGCTCTGGGCGCATCTGCAGAAGCTGGCGGTGGATGGGCGCGCACGGCTCGCCGACGACGACGAGGACCCGTTGCGCTCGAGCGAAACGAGCACCTGGGAGGCGGTGGTCGGCTAGCCGTCAGACGGGCGGGGCCACGACCGGTTCGCCCGAGACAGCTTCGGCTATCTGGTCGAGCAGACGAGCCGTGCAGCCGGAGGTCTCGATGACCGGTGCCACCTCTTCGGCCACGACGCGGGCGAGCTCGGCAAAGATCCCGGCCAGCTCCCCGTCGCCGAGCGCGACGGGCGACCCCGAGTCCCCGCCGGACGCGACCTCGGGATGAATCGGGACATTGCCGATCAGCGGCACCCCGATCTCGCGGGCCAGGCGACCGCCACCACCCGAACCAAAGAGGCGGTAGGTGGTGCCGTGCTCGCAGGTGAAGTCGCTCATGTTCTCGATGACGCCGGCGACGCGGAGGTAGCCGCGTCGCGCCATGTCGGCCGCTCTCGACGCGACCTTCTGGGCCGCCACGGGGGGTGTCGTGACGATGAGGAGCTCGGTGCGCGGCAGCATCCGGGCCAATCCCATCTGCACGTCCCCGGTACCGGGAGGGAGGTCGACCAGGAGATAGTCGAGAGTTCCCCACTCGGCGTCCTCGAGGAACTGCTGCACCGCCCGATTGAGCACGAGGCCCCGCCACATGATCGCCCGGTCTTCGTCTGCGAGGAAACCCATCGACAGCACCTTCAAGAGGCCCGAGCCGACGGGGAGCTCGAGGGGGATCATCTTGCCCTGGCGCGCCTCGATGCCGCCGTCCATGCCGAGCAGGCGTGGGACCGAGAAGCCCCAGATATCCGCGTCGAGGACGCCGACCGTCAGCCCGCGGCGGGCCAGGGCGACGGCCAGGTTCACGGTGACCGAGGACTTCCCGACGCCACCTTTTCCCGAACCGACGGCGAGGATCCGCGTCGTCGCGTCGATGCCGGTCTCGGGGGCGTTCTGTCGCGCTTTCCACCGGGCCCGGCTCATGACCTCGGCCCGACCGGCAGCATCCATCTCGCCCATTCGCACCTGGACCGAGGCCACCCCGGGCAGGCTGGCGAGCCGGCTGGTCACGTCGTGCTCGAGTTGGCTCCGCAGCGGGCAGCCGGCAATCGTGAGGGCGACCCCGACCTCGATCACCCCGGCCGCGGAGACGTCGACCCCGGTCACCATCCCGAGGTCGACGATGTTGTCGCCCAGCTCGGGGTCGATGACGGCGCGCAGGGCATCTCGCACGTCGTGCTCAGACGGCGGGCCGGCTCCGGATCCAGAGGGGCTATCCACAGGGTGAATTGTAGGAGGAGCAGGCCGGTCTGCTGCTCGACCCCTTCTGGGTATCATGGGAGGCACGGATCGACAAGGAGGCCGTACGAGATGACGATCGCTACCTCGGTCAGCATCGGCAAGAAGCCGGACCCCGTGACGCTCAGTGATCTCGCCGCGACCAAGGTCGGCCAGCTCCTGGAGTCGGAGGACGGCGAGGGCCTGGTGCTCCGCGTTGCAGTGCGCCCCGGAGGTTGCTCGGGCTACAGCTACGAGATGTTCTTCGACACCGAGGTCGCCGACGACGATGTCGTGCGCAAGTACGGCGACGTGTCCGTTGTCGTCGATCAGACGAGCGCCGAGCTGATGGCCGGGTCGACCCTCGACTACAGCGACGGGCTGAACGACGCCGGGTTCCACATCACGAACCCGAACGCCACCCGCACCTGTGGCTGCGGGTCCTCCTTCAGCTGAACCCATCCCCCGACGGGGGTGAGCACCCGGGTCTCGGCTTGCTCACCATCCGGCTGAACGGGGTCGACGTCGAGTTCGAGGACGACAGCAGCTCCCTTCTCGACGTCCTGCGCGACCGCTTTGCCTGCCAATCGGTCAAGGACGGCTGCAGCCCCCAGGGCCAGTGCGGCTGCTGCACGGTCTGGGTCGACGGCTCTCCCCGGGTCGCCTGCGTCACCCCGTCGCGCCGGGTGTCGGGCCGCGCCGTGACCACCCTCGAGGGCTTGGACCCGGCGCTGCGCACGGTGTGGGTCGACGCGTTCGTGGACGCGGGGGCGAGCCAATGCGGCTTTTGCACGCCGGGGATCCTGATGCGCCTGGCCGCCCTGTCGGATCGGCCGGCCAAGCCGGACGCCGTTCGCACGTCGCTGCTGGCCCATCTGTGCCGCTGCACCGGTTGGCAGAGCATCGTCGAGGCTGCCAACCGAGTGCTTGCAGGCGATGCACCGGGCGACGGTGCCGGATCAGCCGAACCCCGGGATCCGCTGCTGGCCGCCTGGCGCGCGCAGGTCGAGGGTCCGGCCTTCCAGACCTCGGGTGCTCCCGTGGTCCTCGGCCAGGGTGGGTTCGCCAGCGACACCGCACCGGAGGGAGCGACGGTCGCGATCTGCGATGACGGCCGGGTGTCGTTGGCCGACGGTCTCGCACGGGCGCGCCGGGGACTGCCAAAGGTGCAAGGTCGCAGGAGCGGCGTCGCGTTGCGCCACCCACTGGACGTGCCCGAGGGGGAGTGGGCGATCACGCTGCAGACCACCTGGGTCGAGCCCGCCTACCTCGAACCCGACGCCAGCTGGTGCCTTCCCGGGGGCATCCCGACGTCACCGCTCGCAAACGGCGGCGCGTTCGGTGGGAAGCGACGGTCCGGTGTCGCCGACGAGGCGCGCCGGTTGGCCGACGCCGAACAGCGACCGGTGCTCGCGCTGTGGACGCGTGAGGAGGTCGTCCGCAGGGGCCCGAAGCGCCCCCCGGTTGCGATCGGCCTGCGTTCCGACGGCACCGGTGTCATGCGGGTGGCCAGTCCCGATGGGTCGGCCGACCTCGTCCCCCTTCACTCCGCGGTCGCAGAGGTCGCGCCCGGACTGGACGTCGAGGGACGTGACGTGGCGGGACCACCGGTCGGCGCGGAGCTGCGCGGGGCGGGTTGGGTGGAGGCGGCCGTGGTGCTGGCGGCCCTTCGGGCGAAGTCCGTCGGCACGGTCGGTCGGGGGGTCCCAGTCGAGATCACCGGCCGCACCGGGGGCCGCGCCCTCGTGTCGATCGGCGACCACGACCGGGTCGCCGTCGAGGTTTGGGCGGGGGAAGTGCTGGACGAGACCACGCTGCGCTCGTATTGCTTCGGGGCCGTCCACCAGGCGCTCGGCTGGGTGTGGAGCGAGGGTGTCGCGGTGGACGAGGACGGACGGGTGCAAGATCTGACCGTGCGCTCCTTTGGTGTCCTCTCAGCCCGTGACACGCCCGAGGTGACGGTCACGGTGCATCCATCCGACCGTCTCCCCGTCAACGGCTCCGATGCGGTGTTCGCAGCGACAGCGACCGCGGCCTGGCTCGCCGATGACCTGGCCCCGCGCTGGCCGACCCGTCGGAGCGCGAGGTGAGCCGGCCGGTCGGGCCCTATTCGCCGTCGATCTCGGCCGGTGGGTGGGTGGTGACGTCGGGACAGGTGGGCATCGTGACCGGTGACAAGGGTCCCGAGCTGGTCCCGGGTGGCACTGCCGCCGAACTGGCCCAAGCATTGGCGAATCTAGCCAAGGTGCTCGGTGACGCAGGCGCACGCATGTCCGACGTGGTCACGGCGACGCTGTACCTGGTCGACATGGGCGACTACGTCACGGCGAACGAGGTGTGGATCGAGGCGTTCGGTGATCACCGGCCGGCACGCACGGCCGTGGCCGTGGCCGGACTGCCGCTCGGGGCCCGCTGCGAGGTCGCGGCCTGGGCTTGGGCCGGGGCGACGTAGGAACGAACTCGGCTCAGAACTGCAGCGCGACCCGATCGGCCGGCCCGCCCGGTCCGGTCTCGTCGTCCATCCGTTCGGCCTCTCGGTGCGACGACGGGCTCCAGTTGGCCTGGCCGAGTCGGTAGCCGACCGAGCGGACGGTCTGGATGAGGTGGGCGTGCTCCTCGCCGAGCTTCGCCCGCAGGCGTCGGACGTGGACGTCGACCGTGCGAGCGCCGCCGTAGTACTCGTAGCCCCACACCCGGTTGAGCAGGGTTTCGCGCGTGAACACCTTGCCCGGGTGGGTGGCCAGGAACCGGAGCAGTTGGTATTCCATGTAGGTGAGGTCGAGCGCCCGTCCGCCGATCCCGGCTTGGTACGTCTCGAGGTTGAGCACCAGCGGCCCGTGCTCGATCACCTCTTGGTCGACCGGCTGACCGGTCCGCCAGAACAGGTGCTCGACGCGGGCAGGCAGTTCGCCGGGATGCAGCGGGGCCACGCAGAAGTCGTCGAAAAGGTCGTTGCGAAGCTTGAGCTCTGCGACCTCGTGCCGGGCCACGATCAAGAGGAGGGGGACCGGCTCCTCCCGTCGGCGCAGATGGCGGCAGAGCGACATGGCCTCGGTCATGTCGTCGGTCGCGCAGATGACAGCTCCGATCCAGCTGAGGTTGCCGGACCGCTCCGCCGAGGCCGCCGCCGCGGCGCCCGAGACAGACAGCAGGTCATACCCGGCATCTCGGAGCGGCCGGGCCCACTCCATGGGCATCGGGTCGGGGAAGCACAAGAGGTCGTTGGCCCTCGAGACCTTGACCAGCCGGCGGGAGAGGTCAGCGGAGGACACGCTCAGAGCACCGGGAGGTAGCGGTTGAGTTCAAACGGGGTGACCTCGGCGCGGTACGCGGTCCACTCGGCCCGCTTGTTGCGGAGGAACCACTCGAAGACGTGGTCGCCCAAGGTGTCCAGCAGGAGCTTGGACCGCTCCATCTCGTCGACCGCGTCGTTGAGGCTGATGGGCAGCGAGCCGATGCTCTTGGCCGCGAGCTCGTCGGGGGAGAGCTCGAAGAGGTTTGCATCGGCCTCCGGCGGGAGCTCGTAACCCTCCTCGATGCCGCGAAGTCCGGCCGCGAGGATCACGGCGAATGCGAGATACGGGTTGCAAGCCGAATCGGGAGCCCGGTACTCCACGCGCGTCGACTCCGTCTTGCCGCTCTTCACGACCGGCACCCGGACGAGCGCGCTGCGATTGTTGCGGGCCCAGCTGATGTGGATCGGCGCCTCGTAGCCGAGCACGAGGCGCTTGTAGGAGTTGACCCACTGGTTGGTGATCGCGGAGATCTCACGCGCGTGACGGAGCAACCCGGCCGTGAACTGTTTCGCGACTGGCGACAGTCCGTAGGGGTCGTTGGGGTCGGCAAAGGCGTTCTGCTCGCCCTGCCAGAGCGAGAGGTGCGTGTGCATGCCCGAGCCCTGGACGCCCGCGAGCGGCTTGGGCATGAAGCTTGCGTGGATGTTCTCCTTGCGCGCGATCTCCTTGACCACCAGGCGAACCGTCATGACCGTGTCGGCCATGGTGAGAGCGTCGGTGTAGCGCAGGTCGATCTCTTGCTGCCCGGGCGCGTCCTCGTGCTGTGCGTGCTCGACCGGAATGCCCATCTCCTCCAGGGTCAGCACGGTCCGACGGCGAAGGTCGCTCGACCGGTCGGCCCCGGTTAGGTCGAAGTACGAGCCCGCGTCGATCGGCCTGGGCGGGCGGGACGGATCGATCTCGGTGTCGGCGAAATAGAAGAATTCGACCTCGGGGGAAGCAAAGAACGTGTAACCGACCGACCGGGCGCGGTCGAGGGTGCGGCGCAGGGCGTGGCGGGGGCAGCCGTCGAACGGGGTGAGGTCCAGGTTGAAGATGTCGCAGAAGACGCGTGCGACCGGCTCGTCGTGGCCGTGCCACGGGATCAATTGGAACGTGTTTGCGTCCGGCCGCGCCAGGACGTCGGACTCCTGCACGCGGCTGAACCCGTCGATCGCCGACCCGTCGAAGGTCATGCCCTCGTCGAGTGCGTTCTCGAGCTCCGCCGGTGTGATGTTGAACGTCTTGGGCGTGCCGAGCACGTCGGTGAACCACAGCTGGACGAAGCGGATCCCCCGCTCCTCGACGGTGCGCAACACGTAGTCCCGCTTGTCTTGCACCGGACCATTCTTCCAGCTCTGTGAGGCGCCCCGTGCTGGGCCGCCGTAGCGCCGAACCGGGGCCAGGGGCCTCGGCGGGTGAGTTCATGCTCCGTTTACATTTGGGCAACAGCGCTGAAACCGTCGAAGCCCACACTCGGGCGGGGACCGACCAAGGGTCGCGCCCGGACGCGATCGCGCCCGGACGCGATCGCGCCGCCGGTCTCTCTCGGAAGCGCCCGGCGAGGCCGGGTCAGTCAGGAGGACACCGTGATCAAGCGCACCCCGGCCGAGGTGCTGAAGCTGGTCAAGGACGAGGGCGTCGAGATCATCGACATCCGGTTCTGCGACCTGCCCGGCATGACCCAGCACTTCTCAGTGCCGGCCCACGAGTTGAGTCAGGACCGCTTCACCGAGGGGTTCGGTTTTGACGGGTCGTCGATCCGCGGGTTCCAGGAGATCCAAGAGTCGGACATGATCCTTCTCCCCGACCCGAACATGGCGTTCCTGGACTCGTTCCGCCAACACAAGACGCTCAACATCCACTGCTTCGTCCACGACCCGGTAACCCTCGAGCCGTACTCGCGTGACCCGCGGCACATCGCCCGCAAGGCCGAGGCGTACCTGCTTTCGACGGGGATCGCCGACACCGCGTACTTCGGGCCCGAGGCCGAGTACTTCATCTTCGATCACGTGGAATACGGCCAGGGTGTGAACTACGGCGGCTACAAGATCGACTCGATCGAGGGCCACTGGAACACGACCGACAGTGAGTTCCCGAACCTCGGCTACAAGATGCGGCCGCAGGAGGGGTACTTCCCCGTTCCACCGAACGACAAGTTCCAGGACCTCCGCAGCGAGATGCTGCTCGAGCTCGAGCGCCTCAACATCGAGATGGAGGTGCAGCACCACGAGGTGGCCACAGCCGGCCAGGCCGAGATGGACATGCGCTTCGACTCCATGGCCGTCATGGCGGACAAGTTGGCCGTCTACAAGTACGTGGTGAAGAACGTGGCCGTGCAGGCCGGCTACACCGCCACCTTCATGCCGAAGCCACTGTTCCAGGAGAACGGCTCGGGCATGCACTGCCACCAGTCACTGTGGAAGGACGGGGAGCCGCTTTTCTTTGGCGACGGCTACGGCGGGCTTTCCGACATCGGCCGGTGGTACGTGGGCGGCCTCTTGAAGCACGCGCGTGCGGTGCTCGGCTTCGCAGCGCCCACCACCAACTCGTACAAGCGGTTGGTGCCGGGTTACGAGGCGCCGGTCAATCTCGTCTACTCGATGAGGAACCGTTCCGCCGCCTGCCGGATCCCGTTGTATTCGTCGAGTCCGAAGGCGAAGCGGATCGAGTTCCGCTGCCCGGACGCGTCGTGCAACCCGTACCTCGCGTTCTCGGCCATGTTGCTCGCCGGCCTCGACGGGGTTCAGAACAAGATCGAGCCGCCCGCACCGGTCGACAAGGACCTCTTCGACCTTCCGCCCGAGGAGCTCGCCCTCATCGCCCACACGCCGGGTTCGCTCGAAGAGGCGATGGACGCCATCGAGGCTGACTCCGACTTCCTGCGCGTCGGCGGCGTGTTCACCGACGACCTGATCGACACATGGCTCGAATACAAGCGGCTCGAGGAGGCCGACGCGGTGCGACTCCGGCCGCACCCCTACGAGTTCTCGCTCTACTACGACATCTAGCCCCCCGAGGCCCCGTCCGTCAGGCGACCGGCGCGAAGCCCGAGATGAACTCGAGCGACGACGGCCCGGTCATGCGGCGGTAGAAGCACGTCGTCCTGGTCGCCCCCTCGGCGTCGGTCGTGTGGCACACCCCGCCGGGATCGGGGCGCACGAGGTACAAGAGCGCGTTCTGCTCGCAGTTGACCCGCACGTCGACCATTTCCAGCTCGTCACCGGACGTGGCGCCCTTGCGCCACAGCTCGTCGCGGGACGCGGACCAGAGCACCGCTCGCCCTGAAGTCAGGGTCTCTCGGAGAGCCAGTTCATTGGCGTAGCCGACGAAGAGAACGTCCAGGGTGTCGGCATGCTGCAGCACGACCGGGATCAACCCCTGGGGACTCTTGGCCGCGCGTCGAATCTTCTCGAAGTCGACCTCGGCCACCGTTCCTTCCTCGAGCGTGTTCACGGCCAAATCCTTTCACCTCGCGAACGTCGGGCCGACCGGTCGTGCCCGTACACTTCGGGCGCCGCGCGACCTCGCCGGTAGGCTGATCCCGTGCCTACCCTCCGGTTGGCGATGGCCCAACTCGATCTCGTGGTGGGCGACCTGAGCGCCAACGTCGCCCGGATCACCAAGGCGCTCTCCTCGGCCGAGGACGCGGGCGCCGACCTGTGCCTCTTTCCCGAGCTGGCCATCACCGGGTACCCACCCGAAGACCTCCTGATGAAGCCGCGCTTCGTGGCCGACAACCTGGTCGCGCTGCGCGAGGTGGCTGCGGCCACGTCGCGGTGTGCGGCGGTCGTCGGGTACGTCGAAGTGGCCGGCGAGAGCTCGACGTCGGGGGAGTGGTCCGGAGACGGTGGGGGAACGAAGCCACCGGCCATCTTGGCCAACGCCGCCGCGATCTGTGCGGGTGGCTCGATCGTCGGCACCTACCGCAAGCGGATGCTGCCCAACTACGGCGTCTTCGACGAGCAGCGGTGGTTCGTGGCCGGCACCGGCCATTACGAGCTCTACGAGATCGGCGGCCTGGCGGTGGGCGTCTCGATCTGCGAGGACGTGTGGTTCCCCGACGGACCGGTCGTCGAGCTCGGTCGCGGCGGAGCCGACCTTGTCGTGAACATCAACGCCTCGCCCTACTCCCACGGGCGTTGGGGTGAACGCCTGGCGATGCTGAAGCAGAGGGTGAATCAGGCCGGGTGCGCGCTCGCCTACTGCAATCTGGTCGGCGGGCAGGACGAGCTGGTTTTCGACGGGGCGAGCGTGGTGCTCGACCGGGACGGGTCGCTTCTCGCCGCGGCCCGCCAGTTCGCAGAGGACGTGATCGTCGTCGACATCGTCGGCGGGTCCACCAACGGGTCGCGCCCGCGGGGCCTGCCGGTCGTTCACGTCAGCGGTCCGAGCCCGATGCGCGAGCCGCTGGTCGGCCCGACCATCCACTCACCCCTCACCCCGAGCGCCGAGATCTACGAGGCGCTCGTCCTCGGCACACATGACTACCTGTTGAAGAACGGCTTCACCGACGCGGTGGTCGGCCTTTCGGGTGGCATCGACTCGGCGCTCGTGGCCACCATCGCGACCGATGCACTGGGCGCCGACCATGTACACGCCCTGTCCATGCCGTCGCGATACTCGAGTGACGGCTCGATCGCCGACGCGCTGGACATCGCAGCGCGACTCGGGATCGATGTGCGGATCGTGCCGCTCGATCCGGCTCACGAAGCGCTGTCAAGCGTGCTGACCGAGGTGTTGCGGGGCCCGCCGAGTGGTCTCACCGACGAGAACCTTCAGTCGCGGCTACGAGGGCTGCTGCTGATGGCGGTCTCGAATGCCAACGGATGGATCGTTCTCACCACGGGCAACAAGAGCGAGATCGCGACGGGCTACTTCACCCTCTACGGCGACGCCGTCGGTGGGTTCGCGGCGATCAAGGACATCGCGAAGACACAGGTCTATGAGCTCTGCGAGTACCGCAACAGCCGCCCCGGCCCCGCTCCGATCGAGCCGATCCCACAATCGGTGTTGGAGAAGCCACCCTCGGCGGAGCTCCGGCCCGACCAGCGCGACGACCAGAGCCTGCCGCCCTACGAGATCCTCGACCCGATACTCGCTGCCTACGTCGAGCGCGACCGGACCAAGCCCGAGATGGTGGCCGAGGGATTCGACCCCGATGTCGTCGATGCCGTCGTGCGGCTGGTCGACGTGGCCGAGTACAAGCGCCGCCAGCTCGCGCCCGGGGTCCGCATCACCGCGAAGGCCTTCGGCAAGGATCGCCGGGTGCCGATCACCAACCGCTACCGGGCCGAAGACCCGGCCGTCCCGACGGCGCCGGCCTCCGGCGCACCGTCGGGGAGCTGAGGCCCGTGGCCGAGATCCCAGCCGACCCGACCACCCTCGACCTCCACCAGGCCGCCCGGCTGGTGGGCGCCTATTGCGCCATCGAGCGCCGGCTCTTCGAGCTCACCGGGTCATTGGCGATCGAGGCCGAAATGCCCCCCGAGGTCCTGGTGTACCTCGACTCCTTGAGCACTGAACACGCCTGGCACGCCGAGCTGTGGGCCGACCGCCTCCCGGTCGTGAGCGGGATTGACGCAGCCGCACTGGTCGAGCTGCCGCGGCCGGCGAAGGAGGTCTTCGACGCGATCGCGTCGGCGGGACCGGCCGAACAGATGGTGGGCCTCTTCCGTGTGGTGCTCCCGAGGCTCATCGCCTCGTACGCGGACCACGAGGCGTCGGCCTCAGCAGCCTCCGAGCAGCCCAACCTCCGGGCGCTCCGCCTGGTCCTGCGTGACGAGGTGGAGGCCCTGGTCACCGGAGAAGCCCTGGTCCAGGCGTTTCTGGGCACCCCCGAAGCGGTGGCTGCGGCCGGTGAAACGGTCGTCCGCCTCGAGTCGACACTCGTCACGGCGAGCGTGATTCCGGGTTTCGTGCCCTGGCCCGGCCGGAGGGCTTGACGGCGCCAGTAAACTAGCAATACACCATCGTCGCGCCGGTCCGGCGAGACGGTCCCCAAAGATCAGTAGCTCCCAGAAGCGTTCACCCGCAGAGGGAGATGCCGAGAGTCACGGAGGGTTTAGCAGACCTTGGCAAAGGAACGCATCGAGCGAGACGACGAAGACCTCGTACGGCTCTATCTGACCGACATCGGGCAGTATCCCCTGCTCACAAAGGACGACGAGGTCCGTCTGGCCCAGGCCATCGAGGGTGGTCGGGACGCCGAGGGCGAGTTGCGCAAGGCCCCCAAGGGAACCACCACCTCCAAGCGGCGTGAGCTGCGGCGGGCGGTGATCCATGGGGAGCAGGCCCAACAGACCTTCGTCCAGTCCAACCTCCGGCTGGTCGTGTCGATCGCCAAGAAGTACCAGGCCTCCGGCCTCCCCCTTCTCGACCTGATCCAGGAAGGGAACCTCGGTCTCATGCACGCCGTCGAGAAGTTCGACTGGCGCAAGGGCTTTAAGTTCTCCACCTATGCAACGTGGTGGATCCGCCAGGCGATCACGAGGGGCATCGCCAACACCGGCCGTACGATCCGCCTCCCCGTCCATGCGGGAGACACGTTGGCCCGGGTGCAAAAGGCCCAAGCCCGCCTCGAGCTGAAACTGGGTCGCCCGGCGACGCTGGCCGAGCTCGGGATCGAAGTGGAGATGCCCGAGGACAAGCTGGTCGAGGCGCTGCGTTTCCGGGCCGAGCCGCTTTCGCTGTCCGAGCCGCTCCGCGAGGACGGGGACGCCGAGCTTGGCGACGTGGTCGAGGACCGTTCCGCCGAGTCACCCTTCGAGGTCGCGGCCGTTTCGTTGCTGCCCGAGGAGATCGGTCGGCTCCTCTCCCCGCTCGACGAGCGTGAGAGGGAGATCCTCCGACTTCGCTTCGGGCTCGACCGGGGCGAGCCCCGCACCTTGGAAGAGGTGGGCGAGCACTTCAACCTCACCCGTGAGCGGATCCGCCAGATCGAGGCTCGGGCGATGTCGAAGCTGCGTCACCCCTCCTCCGACACCGGCGCACGCGACCTGTTGACAGTCTGACCCTCGACGGCCGCCGCCAGGCGGCCGTTAGCATCACGGTCATGAAGAAACTCTTGTTGCTCGTCGTCCTGGTCGCGATAGCGGGGGCGGTCGCCTCCCGAAGGCTCCGCGAGACCTGAGCGCGCTTAGCGGACGAGCGCCGTCGGGCGCCGTTCGGTGTGGCCCTCGGCGCTCCGCCGCCGACCCCACAGGCCGATCGCCACAGCCCCGACCGCAATGGTGAGGCTGGTGACCATCGGTGCCCGGGTCGCCGCCCTGTCACGAAGCCGGACCGGCTTCGTGAACTGGCACGTCTCCCAGCCGCGATCCTTGGCCAGCTTGGCCAGCGCACGGTCCGCGTTGACCGCGACCGGTCGGCCCACCAGTTCGAGCATCGGGAGGTCCGAGGCCGAGTCCGAGTAGGCCGTGGAAGCCGCGAGGTCGAGACCGACCGTGGCCGCGAGCTCGATGATGGCGTCTGCCTTGTTCTGGCCCCCGGCGAAGAACGCCATCCGGCCGGTGTAGAGACCGTCCTCGTCCACCTCGGCCCTCGAACACACGGTCCCGTCCGCCCCGAGCAGCTCGGCCATCGGTAGGACGATCTCCTCGGGGGACGCCGACACCAGGTACACGCGCTGGCCGGCCAGGTGGTGGCTTGCCATCAGTTCGAGTGCTTCCGCGTAGATGAGCGGTTCGACGGTCTGGAGCAGCGTTTCCCGCACGATCTGGCGGACCCGGTCGCGGTTCCAACCCTTGGTGAGGGCCAGCACCGACTCGCGGACCGTGCTCATGCGTTCCTCGTCGGCACCCATCTGGATGAACACCAGCTGGGAGCCCACGGCGCGGAGCACCGTGCGTCGCTTGATCAGCCCATCGCGACGAAAGTGGCCGCTGAACGCGGCAATCGACGCCTTGGTGATGACGGTCTTGTCGAGGTCGAAGAACGCGGCGCTCTCCATGACGACCATGCTACGGGGGCGACGGTGCAGCACCCGCGCATGGAGCGTTGCTCCCGGGCGAGCGTGGCCACAATGTAAACCTCGGTCCGTGCCTCGTCCGGCCGCCTCAGGCGCCTACGAGCTCCCTGCGGACGTCGGGCTCGGCCCCGACGGAGACGAGGACCAGGACCTCGTCCCCGCTTTGCAGCACCGTCTCGGCGCGGGGGACCACGAGCCGGTCGTCGCGGACGATCGCGACGATTGCGGCCTCGCGGGGGATCCCGAGCGTGCTGATCGCGTTGCCGACCGCTGGGGATTCGGGGGCCAGCGTGACCTCGACGAGGTGCGTCGCACCACCCTCGAACTGCAGCAGCCGTACCAACGAGCCCACCGAGACCGCCTCTTCGACGATCGCGGTGATCAGCTGGGGAGTCGACACCGAGATGTCCACTCCCCAGCTCTCGTTGAAGAGCCACTGGTTCTTCGAGTTGTTCACTCTCGCCACCACGCGGGGCACGGCGAACTCCTGCTTCGCGAGCAGCGAGATCACCAGGTTGTCCTCGTCGTCACCGGTCGCTGCCACGACCACGTCGACGGTTGCGAACCCGGCTGCGTCGAGCGAGGCAACCTCGCACGCGTCTGCGGCGATCCAGGTGACATCGAGCTCCCGCCGCCGTCGTTCGACGAGGTCGGGGTCCTGCTCGAGCACCAGGACCTCGTGCCCGCTCGTGTTCAGGTCCCGGGCGATGGTGGTGCCGACGCTGCCGCCGCCGCAGATGGCCACCCTCACGTCGGGCGTTCCGACCCCGCGGCCAGTGGGACACCGAAGCCGAGGCGCTCGGCAAGCAGGTCCAGAGCGTCACTGTTCGCGGCGATGTGCAGCACGTCGCCCTCCTGGCCGACCAGCTCGCGGATGTCGAGCCTCGGGCTACCGGCGCGGGACACAGCGACGAGCTTCACCCGCCCGGCCTCTTCGACGTCGGCGAGCGTCCGGCCGGCCCAGCCCTCCGACAGCCGTCGCTCCACGAGAACGAGCTTGGCCGTCGAGTCGACCCACTCGGCCGACATCTGATCCGGGACGAGCGTCCGATGTACCTGGTCGATGGTCCAGGTCACCGTGGCGACGGTCGGGATGCCGAGGCGCTGATAGATCTCGGCTCGTCGGGGGTCGTAAATGCGGGCGACGACGCGGGCGATCCCGTAGTTCTCGCGGGCGATCCGCACCGTCAAGATGTTGGTGTTGTCACCGCTCGTGACCGCCGCCAGCGCATCGGCACCGACCGCACCGGCGGCCTCGAGATCGTCCCGGTCGAACCCCGAGCCGACCAGCCGTTGACCCTTGAACGCCTCCGGCAGGCGTCGGAACGCCCGTGAATTCTTGTCGAGGATGGCTACCGAGTGCCCGTCACCCTCCATGGCCATTGCCAGACCGGAGCCGACCCGGCCGCAACCCACCACCACGACGTGCACCCGCACAGTGCAACACGGCCCCCGATGGGTTGTAAAGAACGGTGGCGTCACCCCTCATGGCAAGAATCGGGCCGCCACGGCCGCCTGCCTTACGCTGATCCGGTGAACACCCCGACCGGAGGTGAGCTGGAGGAGGGTGGTCCCCCCGACGCCCGGGTCGCCACGAGCACCGCCGAGCCGGTTCCGCCCCGCCCCGCCCCGCCGCCCAGGGCGCCGCTCGCGATGTCGATCGACGCAGCCGCCCAGTTCCCAGAGACGTTCCGGTACCGGCTGAAGAACAAGCTGCTCGGGCCGCCCCTGGTCAGCGAGCAGCTGTCGTCGGAACGCCTGAACCGCCCCGTCGCCCTCGGCGTGCTCGCGCCCGACTGCATCTCGTCGTCGGCATACGGCACCGAGGAGACGCTCACCCAGCTGGTGCCGGCGATCGGGCTGGCCGCGTTCGCGTTGGTCGTCCCGATCATGTTGGCCATCTTGGGCGTGCTGTTCTTCGTGACGCTTTCGTACCTCGAGGTGATCCAGCGCTACACGAAGGCCGGCGGCGCGTACGTCGTTGCCCGGGACAACTTCGGCCCGAAGATCGCCCAGATCGCGGCGGTCGCCCTATTGATCGACTACACGGTCACCGTGGCCGTGCAGACCGCGGCCGGCACCGACGCCTTGACGAGCGCGTTCCCGCGCTTGTTGCCCTACACCGTCCCCATCTCGGTCGCGGTGGTGCTCCTGCTCCTGTACGGGAACCTGCGCGGCATCCGGGAGGCCGGAAAGCTCTTCGCCGTCCCGACGTACTTCTTCGTGGTTTCCGTGTCGGCCGTGATCATCGTGGGCTATGTGAAGGAGGCTCTCGGGCACCTCCATCCCCACGCGTTGCCGCCCACCCACCTGCTCGTCGACGGCCGGCTCGGGCACTCGGGCAGCGGCCTGCTCATGGGCCTCGCCTTCATCACGTTGCTCCGGGCTTTCGCCAACGGCGGGTCGTCGCTCACCGGCCTCGAGGCGATCTCGAACGGCGTGGCCAGCTTCCGGCGGCCCGAGAGCACCAACGCCCGCCAGACGCTCGTCGCCATGAGCACGATGTTGGCGTTCCTTCTCGTCGGCGTGACCCTCTTGGCGCGGTGGACCCACGCGATCCCCTACGCGGCCGGCTCGCCCACCGTCATCTCCCAGGAGGTCCGTTACGTCCTCGGTCACTCCGCGGTGGCCAAGGTCCTCTTCTACGTCGTCCAGGCGGCGACGCTGTTGGTCCTCTACACGGGCGGCAACACCAGCTTCAATGGGTTCCCGTACCTGGCCAGCTTCGTCGCCGGGGACCAGTTCCTCCCGCGGCAGCTCACCCGACGGGGCCACCGGCTGGCCTTCTCCAACGGGATCCTGGTCCTGGCCGCAGTCGCGATCACGCTCCTGTTGGTGACCCGTGCGCAGGTGAGCGCGTTGGTCGCCTTGTATGCGATCGGCGTGTTCACCGGCTTCACGATGGCCGGCGCGGGGATGGTCAAGCACCACCTGACCCATCGCGACCGCCACTGGAGGCGGAGCCTCGCCATCAACGGCTTCGCGGCGTTCCTGTCGGCCACCGTCGTGTTGATCTTCGCCGTGGCGAAGTTCAAGGAGGGCGCGTGGGTCGTGGTGGTGGTGGGGCCGATCCTCTTCTACGGGCTCATCCGGCTCCATCGTGAGTACGTAGCCGAGGAGCAGCTACTTGAGCTCGGCGCCTCGACCGTCACCGAGACCCCGATCCTCAGCCGTCACGTGGTGGTGGTCCTCGTCGACCACTACGACCTGGCCGTGGCGCGGACCCTGCAGTACGCGCGGAGCCTGACCCCCGACGAACTGCGGGTGGTCCACTTCGACATCGACTCCCAGATGGCCCACCAGCTCGAGCAGGATTGGAGCAGGCTCGGCTTGTCCCGGCTGGCGCTCGACATCGTCGAGTGCCCGGACCGCCGGCTGACCCGAGCCGCCGTCGAGCTGGTGGCCGATGTCGTACTCGACGGGGACACCGAATGCACCGTGCTCCTGCCGAGGCGGAGCTTCCGTTCGGCCTGGCAACGGCTCCTGCACGACCGGACGGCCGAGCGCATCGCGGCGGGCCTGAGCAACGTCCCCCACGTCGCCGCCACGATCGTGCCCTACAACGTGGGCAACTTGGGGTCGGGCCGCGGCCAGTGGGTCCGCTCTGCGGCGCGAAGGATGGTCCGTGACTCCGCCGGTGCCGACGGTGCCAGTGTTCGCGCACATGCCTTCCCGGTCGACCAGGCCTTGGCTCGGCGGTCGACCGGGACGATCCCGATCGGTTCGGCGCTGTGGCGCAACCGGGTCCGAATCGCCGGCCGCGTCCACTCGGTCCGGGTCCAGCCCCGGGGCGGGACCACCAACCTCGAATGCGTGCTGGCCGACGACACCGGCCGCATGCTGCTGGTCTTCCAGGGCCGGCCCAGGATCCCGGGCATCGAGCCCGGTGCCCGCCTGGTCGCGTCGGGGATGGTGGCCTCATGGGACCGCCGTCTGGCCATCTTGAACCCCGACTACGAGCTGATCGCGGGCGGTGAATCGCAGACCGATAACACCCCCGGGAACTGAGGCCGGTCGGGCCTTCCTTGCTCGGGGGCCGGTCGGGTCGCTAACGTCGCCCCCGCCCATCGTGGGATCGAGATCGTGCTGCGTCGTACTTCCGCCTCTGACCGGCGCGGTGGCCCGAAGAGCATCGAATGGATGCGCCGCGGGTAAGGATCTGCGGCGGTCTACGGACCATCCGTCCATAGCGCAGCGATATCGAGAGAGCATCAACAGAACAGCCATGGGAAGGGAACCAGTCCGCGTATGCCAGCCATGACCCAACTAGCCGCCGAGGGCAGTTACCAGAACTTCCATCTCGGCAGCACCGACAAGGCATGGCTGGTCGTGGCGCTCGTCGCCGGCCTGATCGGGATCGTCTCGGGTCTCTTGCTCATGCGAGGGGTGCTCAAGGCCGACCAGGGCACGCCCAAGATGCGCGAGATCGCGAAGGCGATCCAAGAGGGCGCCGAGGCGTTCTTGAAGCGCCAGTTCAAGGTGATCGCCATCATCGTGGTGCCCCTGGCCGTGCTGATCTTCTTCACCGCCACCAAGGTGACGAGGCCCGACGGAACGGTGGCGTTCAGCTTCGTCGAGGCCGGGCTGCTCCGGGTGGTCTGCTTCCTGTTCGGTGCCGCCTTCTCCGGTCTGACCGGGTTCATCGGCATGAGCGTGGCCGTGCGGGGCAACGTCCGGACAGCCGCCGCCGCGACCGGAGGGAAGCTGCCGGGGGCTCTCAAGGTGGCGTTCCGTTCCGGGGCCGTCACCGGCATGCTGTGCGTCGGGCTCGGCCTGCTCGGCGCCACGTCGATCGTCTTCATCTTCCAGAACACCGCGACGGCGGTGCTCATCGGGTTCGCGTTCGGCGCGTCGCTGCTCGCGCTGTTCATGAGGGTCGGCGGTGGCATCTTCACCAAGGCGGCCGATGTCGGCGCCGACCTGGTCGGCAAGGTCGAGGCCGGGATCCCAGAGGACGACCCGCGCAACGCGGCGACCATCGCCGACAACGTGGGGGACAACGTCGGCGACTGTGCCGGGATGGCCGCCGACCTCTTCGAGTCCTACATCATCACCATCATCTCGTCGCTGATCTTGGGCTTCGCCGCGTTCCGGACCCTTCACCACAACCCGACCCCGGCGGTGCTGTTCCCGCTGATCGTGCCGGCCATCGGCATCGTGGCGTCCCTGATCGGCGTGCTCCTCGTGCGGTCGCGCCCGAAGGACAAGAACGCGCTGTCGGCGATCAACCGCGGCTTTTGGACTGCCGCCGGCCTGACGGTGATCGGCGCGTTCTTGGTCGCCCACTACTACGTTCACGACCTCAAGGTCTTCTACGCCGTTCTCACCGGCGTGATCCTCTCGCTCGCCGTCAGCCAGATCACCGAGCAGTTCACCTCCACCGAGCGCGGCCCGGTGCGGGAGATCGCCGAGTCGGCCCGAACCGGCCCGGCCACGACGGTGCTCTCCGGCATCTCGATCGGCCTCGAGTCCTCGGTGTGGGCGATCATCGCCATTGCAATCGCGATCGCCGTGGCGGTCGGCCTCGGACACGGGAACATCGAACTGTCGCTCTACCTGGTCGCGCTGATCGGTATCGGGCTGCTCGCGACGACCGGGATGATCGTGTCGGAGGACAGCTTCGGGCCGGTTTCGGACAACTCGGCCGGGATCGCCGAGATGTCGGGCGAGTTCAGCGGCGAAGCCGAGCGCATCATGGTGAGCCTCGACGCAGTGGGCAACACGACCAAGGCGATCACGAAGGGTGTGGCCATCGGCTCGGCGGTGATCGCGGCGGTGGCCCTGTTCGCCTCGTTCATCGAGACGATCGGCTCCCAGCTCAACCTGCACGTTTCGGGCACGCAGTTGTTCAACCAGATCGCGACGCAGATCAACGTGGCCAACCCGACCACGTTCATCGGGCTGCTCATCGGCGGCTCGGTGGCGTTCTTGTTCTCGTCGCTCGCGATCCGCGCCGTCGGCCGCTCGGCCGGAACGGTTGTCCAAGAGGTGCGTCGCCAGTTCCGCGAGCACCCCGGGATCATGGACTACACCGAGAAGCCGGAATACGGCCGGGTGATCTCGATCTGCACCGCGGCGGCCCAGCGGGAGCTAGCCACGCCGGCGCTGTTGGCCGTCCTCACCCCGGCCATCATCGGGTTCGGCATCAACTACAAGGCGCTCGGCGCCTTCCTGGCGGCGGCCATCTTGACGGGGCAGCTGATGGCCAACACGCTGTCGAACTCGGGCGGCGCGTGGGACAACGCCAAGAAGTACATCGAGGACGGCCACGAGGGTGGCAAGGGGTCCGAGACCCACAAGGCGGCCGTCATCGGCGACACGGTCGGCGACCCGTTCAAGGACACCGCAGGCCCGGCTCTCAACCCACTGATCAAGGTGATGAACCTGGTCTCGCTGCTGATCCTGCCGGCCGTGATCACCTTGCGGCACAACGCCGGCGCCCGCTACGCCATCGCCGGCATAGCGCTCGCCATCTTGCTGTCGGCCATCGCGTTCTCCAAGCGCAAGACCCAGGGGATGATGGACGACGCGGCGCAACCGGCCGAGGTCGCTCCTGCCGCGGCGGCGGAATAGAGGACGGCCCGCTGCATTCGGACTCAGAGGGCGGCCATGCCGCCCCTCGGTGTGCTCGGCGGGTGTTTTCCATGCCTGTTGACCAGGGCCTTCTGTCCCGGCGGGTGTTCAGGGTATTGACAGGGCCACCACCGGGCCTAGATGGTGTCCCGTCGGCTGACCCGAGGGTCGGCCCCGCAACGACGCCGATCGGCGGAGGAGCATCGGTTGCCTAAAGCACTCGTGATCGTGGAGTCACCGGCCAAGGCGCGCACCATCGCGGGCATGCTCGGCCCCGACTTCGTGGTCGAGTCGTCGGTCGGCCACATCCGGGACCTGCCGCGCGGCGCGGACGAGATCCCGGCCGCCTACAAGGGCGAGGAGTGGTCGCGCCTCGGCGTCGATGTCGACAACGGGTTCAAGCCGCTCTACGTCGTCTCCTCCGAGAAGAAGGCGGTCGTCGCCAACCTGAAGCGACTGCTGAAGCAGGCCGACGAGCTCTACCTCGCGACGGACGAGGACCGCGAGGGCGAGTCGATCGCGTGGCACCTCTTCGAGGTTCTGGCCCCCCAGATCCCGGTCAAGCGGATGGTCTTCCACGAGATCACCCAGGCCGCGCTGCGACGCGCCGTCGATGAGCCGCGTGAGCTCGACCGCCGGTTGGTGGACGCCCAGGAGGCCCGGCGCATCCTCGACCGCCTGTACGGCTACGAGGTCTCACCGGTCCTGTGGAAGAAGGTGATGCCACGCCTCAGCGCCGGGCGCGTCCAGAGCGTGGCCACCCGGATGGTCGTCGAGCGCGAGCGGGCCCGGATGCGGTTCCGGGCCGGGACCTGGTGGGGGGTCGAGGGAACCTTCGCGGCACCCGAACAGCCCGACGAGGACGACACGACGACCCCGCGCAGCTTCACGTCGACCCTGGTATCGATCGACGGCACCTCGCTCGCGACAGGCCGGGACTTCAGCGCCGATGGGGAGGTGGAGAGCTCGGGCGAGGTCCGGGTCCTCGACGAGACCGTCGCCCGGGCCCTCGCGGCCGGGCTCGAGGGGCACAGCTTCACCGTCCGCTCCGTGACCGAGCGCCCGTTCCGACGCTCGCCCGCCCCGCCATTCATGACCTCGACCCTCCAGCAGGAGGCCGGCCGCAAGCTCCGGTTCAGCGCCCAGCGGGCCATGCAGGTCGCCCAGCGCCTGTACGAGCAGGGATGGATCACCTACATGCGGACCGACTCGACGACCCTGTCCGACCAGGCCCTCACGGCCGCCCGTTCGCAGGCCACCGCCCTCTACGGGTCCAACTACGTGCCCAACGCGCCGCGCCGCTACGAGCGCAAGGTCAAGAACGCCCAGGAGGCCCACGAGGCCATCCGGCCGGCCGGCGAGTCGTTCCGCACCCCCGAGCAGGCCGCCGGTTCCCTGAACGGCGACGAGCTCCGCCTCTACGAGCTGATCTGGAAGCGGACCGTGGCGTGCCAGATGAACGACGCCACCGGCACGAGCGCCCAGGTCCGCCTGGTGGCGCAGGTCCCGGACGGGACGCCGGAGGTCGGGGGGACCGAGGTCGAGTTCTCGGCCAACGGCCGCGTGATCACCTTCCCCGGCTTCCTGCGTGCGTACGTGGAGGGCGAGGACGACCCGGACGCCGAGCTGGCCGACCGTGAGGTCATGCTGCCGCCGCTCCGCGAGGGCCAGTCGGTCCCCGCGCTGGGGTTCGAGCCGGGGTCGCACACGACCCAGCCGCCGGCCCGCTACACCGAGGCCTCACTCGTGAAGTCGATGGAGGAGCTCGGCGTCGGGCGGCCGTCGACCTACGCGAGCGTCATCTCGACCATCGTCGACCGCGGGTATGTGTGGAAGAAGGGCTCGGCCCTCGTCCCGAGCTTCACCGCCTTCGCGGTGGTGGGGCTGCTCGAGCGCCACTTCGGCGAGCTGGTCGACTACGGGTTCACCGCGTCGATGGAGAACGACCTCGACGAGATCGCCGACGGCCGCGGCGAGGCGCTGCCGTGGCTGACCCGCTTCTACTTCGGCACCGGGGGCCAGACGAACGGCTCGAAGGGGGCCGAGGCCTCGAACGGCCACGCCGGGGGCCCGGGCGAGCTCGGTGGGGACACGCTCCGGCTCGGCCTGAAGGCCGCGGTCGCGCTCCACCTGGGCGAGATCGACGCGCGGGAGATCAACTCGATCCCGATCGGCGCCGACTCCAACGGTGAGCCGATCGTGGTCAGGGTGGGCCGGTACGGCCCCTACCTGCAACGAGGCGAGGACCGCGCGTCCCTGCCCGACGACGTGATGCCCGACGAGCTGACCGACGTCCGGGCCGAAGAGCTCCTGGACGCGCCCTCCGACGACCGGGTGCTGGGCGTCCACCCCGAGACGGGCGAGGACGTCTCGGTCCGGGCCGGCCGGTTCGGCCCCTACGTCCAGATGGGCGACGTCGTCGACGGCAAGCCCAAGCCGCGCACCGCGTCGCTGTTCTCGACCATGACCCCGGCCACGCTCACCTTCGAACAGGCCGTCGAGTTGCTCGGCATCCCCCGCACCGTCGGGGTCGATCCGGACACCGGTGAGGAGATCGCCGCCCACAACGGGCGCTTCGGCCCGTACCTCAAGCGCGGCGCCGACACCCGCAGCCTGACCGAGGAGGAGCAGATCCTCTCGATCGGGCTGGACGAGGCGCGGGCGATCTTCGCCCAGCCGAAGACACGCCGAGGTCGCGCCGCTGCAGGACCGCTCCGCGAACTCGGGGCCGATCCCGACACCCAGCTGCCCGTCGTGGTGCGGGACGGCCGCTTCGGCCCGTACGTGACCGACGGGACGACCAACGCGTCCCTGCGCAAGGGCGACAACGTCGAGTCGATCACCATCGAACGGGCCTCCGAGCTGCTGGCCGAGCGCCGGGCCGCCGGGCCGCGGGCACCGAGGGCCAGGGGAGCCAAGAAGGCTCCGGCCAAGAAGGCCGCGGCGAAGAAGGCGGCCAAGAAGTCACCGGCCAAGAAAAGGGCGCCGGCCAAGAAGGCCGCAGCGAAGAGGGCCGTCGCCGCAGGGGCGAACCCGGAGGAGCCCGACGGCCCGAGCTCCGAGCCCAGCGACTTCTGATCCCGTCAGCTCCGAACAAAGCAGAATAAAGAGGTGGCGGGCGCTGATCACCGGGGTCGCCTGATCGCCTTCGAGGGCATCGACGGCTGCGGCAAGTCGACACAGGCCAGGCTGGCCGCCGAATGGCTGGGCGCGCTCTACACGTTCGAGCCGGGCGATACGCCGCTTGGTGCATCGCTGCGCCAACTCCTGCTCGGCTCGGGGGACGTCGTCACACCCCGCGCCGAGGCTCTCTTGATGGCGGCCGATCGGGCGCAACATGTCGACCAGGTCGTCGGCCCGGCCCTGGCCGGCGGCCGATGGGTGGTCACCGACCGATTCAGCGGCTCCACCCTGGCCTATCAGGGCGCGGGCCGAGGCCTCGAGGAGGGCGAACTTGTCGACCTGGTGGCGTTCGCGACCGACGGGCTGGCCGCCGACCTGTCGATCCTCGTCGACGTCCCGCTGGAGGTGGCCCGGGGCCGGATCAGGGCCAGCCAGCCCGATCGCCTGGAGCGGCTGGACGAAGGCTTTCACCGGCGGGTCGCCGACGGCTTCCGTTCGCTCGCCCGGTCCGACCCCAACCGGTGGGCGGTCGTCGACGGGGCCCGGAGCGTGGACGAGGTCGCGAGCGAGGTGACGGTGGTGCTCACAAAGCGTCTCGGTCGACCGAAGGGTTCGGAATGAGCGCATCGGACCTCATGCCGGTGCCGGAGCTGTTCGCCGATGTGGTGGGCCAGGCCCCGGCGGTCGAGACGTTACGAGCGGCGGCTCGCCATCCCGTACACGCCTATCTGTTCCTCGGTGCCAATGGATCGGGGGTCCGGCCGGCGGCAAGGGCCTTCGCGGCGGCGTTGCTCTGCCCGTCGGGCGGCTGCGGAGCATGCGAAACCTGCCGTCGTGCGCTGGCCGGGACCCATCCCGACCTGGTCCTGGTCGAACGGACCGGCGCCGCGCTCGGCATCGACGACGCCCGCAAGCTGGCCCAGCTGGCCCAGCGCCGCCCGTTCGAGGCGCACCGCCAGGTGTTGGTGGTCGGCGATGTGCACCTGGCCATCCGGTCGGCCCCGGCCCTCTTGAAGACCGTCGAGGAGCCGCCGCCGGCCACGGTCTTCGTGCTGCTCTGCGAGACGGTGCCGCCCGAACTGGTCACCGTGTCCAGCCGGTGCGCCGAGGTCCGGTTCCCGCCGGTCGCGTCGGGGGTGATCGAGCGGTGGCTGGTCGGGCGGGGAGTCGACCCCGAGCGGGCCGCCGTGGTGGCCGACGGGTGCGGTGGTGACCTTGACCGGGCCCGGTTGTTGTCCGAGGACGACGGGTATGTGGCCCGCCACGACCTGTGGCGCTCGGTCCCGTCCCGCCTGAACGGGGAGGGCTCGGTGGCCGCCTCGCTCACCCGCGACCTCCTGGCGGCCGCCGAGGCGGCGGTGTCGCCGATGCGCGACCACAACACCGACGAGCTGGCCCGATTGGAGGCCGAGTCCGAGAGCCTGGGCGAGCGCAGCGTGCCCGGCCGGCGCGACGTGCTCGACCGCCACCACCGTGAGGAGCGACGCTGGCGGACCGACGAGATTCGGGCCGGCCTCGGCGTTCTCGCCCGCGCCTACCGGGACCGGTTGGTGCACGCGGTGGCGTTGGCGGATGCCGACCCGGCCGAGATCGACCGTTGCCGCCGGGCCACGGACGCGATCACGGCTGCGGCACTGTCGCTCGAGCGCAACCCGAACGAATCGCTGCTGCTCGAGTCGCTGCTGGTCCGCCTCGGGTCGAACCCCTAGGAAGCGCGGCGTACGATACGGCTCCCGTCGGCGGCTTCATGACGCCGCCGGCTTCCGCCTGGGTAGCTCAGCCGGTAGAGCAGCGCATTCGTAATGCGCAGGTCAGGGGTTCGAGTCCCCTCCCAGGCTCCAGGTCAGAAGTGGTGCGCCCGGAAAGGCGTTCCATATCGAATCCATATCCGGTATCCTGACGTGCATGGCGAAAGGCTCGCGGCGACGGATTCGGGGCAGGGGCGACACGGCCGTCTGGCAGCTCCGGGCCTATGCCGGCCGCTCGCCGGTCACGAGCAAGCCCGTGTACGTGTCCAGGACCGCGTACGGCAACGCGGACGCCGCCGACGAGAAGCTGGCCGAGCTGGTGGCCGAGGTGGGCGCCGTTGACCACGCCGGGCCGGCCGAGACGCTGGGGTCCCTGCTCGACCGATGGCTCGCACGGGCCACGGTGCTCAAGGACCTCTCGCCTACAACCGTCCGAGAGCACCGCAGGACGATCGACAAGACGATCAAGCCCGTTCTAGGCGAGGTGGAGCTGCGCAAGCTCGGCCCCGAGGTCCTGGACGCCTTCTACACGTTGCTCCGCACCCGGGAGAAGCCCTTGTCGTCGGCCTCGGTCCGCCGGGTCCATGCCGTCATCTCCGCTGCGTGCGCTCAGGCGGTCAAGTGGGGCGACCTGACCGCCAATCCAGCCGCGAGGACCACGCCGCCGCCCTTGAGGCAGGCTCCGAAGGCCGCGCCAACGCCCGCGGACGTCCAAGCCATGATCGCCGCCGCCGAGCCCGACGACCCGGACATGGCGGCCCTGATCGCCCTAGCGGCCGTTACCGGCGCTCGACGAGGCGAGCTGTGTGCGCTTCGGTGGGGCGACGTGGACCTGGACGCGGCGACCCTTCGGATCGAGCGGTCGGTCGCGGTAGTGGCCGGGAAGTGGATCACCAAAGACACCAAGACTCACGCGGCCCGGGTGCTGGCCCTCGACCCGTTCGGGCTCGAGGTCCTACGCCGCCAGCGGGCCCGGCTCGAGGACCGAGCGAGCGACCTTGGCGTCACGGTGACCGACGACACACCGGTGCTGACCTACAACCTGTCGACCCCGATCTCACCGGACACGATGTCGCACTACGTCCGCGACATCGCCACTAAGGCACGGGTAGACGTTCACCTTCACCAGCTCCGCCACTTCGCCGCCACCCAGCTCATCGGCGGGGGGACCGACGTGAGGACGGTCGCCGGTCGCCTCGGACACCGCGACGCCTCCACCACGCTCCGGGTCTACTCTCACGCTCTACCTGAGCGGGACCGTGAGGCAGCGGACGCGCTGGGCAGGGCGCTGGCGTTACCGACCGGCGGGGAACGATGAGCCGGCGCCGGTCGCCATCGGAGATCTGGGCACAACGGGGAGACGTGGTTCGCATCATCTGTACCGACAAGGGCCAGCACCCGGAGAAGGTGCTGGGGAAAGTCGGGCTAAGGGCCGAGGACTGGCAGTGCACCGTCGTCAACAACATCTGGGCGGACGGCGATACGGCGTTCCGCGACGGATTCACTTCCAAGAGTGAAGCGACGACGCGGGCGGCCGCCCCGCTCTCCCCTGATGCGGTGGCCGCCCAGCACCAGGCCATGCTCGACGGTCGCATGGCCGTTCGCATGACCGACCGATGGCGGTGCCGAAAGTGCGGGCGGGACCAGCCGATTCGCCGGGCCGAACTCGTGGCGGCCGCCCGCACTTGGCACGAGCACGGTCGGCATCGCCTTGACTTGTCGCTCGTGCAGCTACCATAGGAAAGCAGGAAGGCCGATCGCCGCCGGCCACTAATTGACTCGGCGAGTAGTGCTCCCAGTAGGGGCAGTGGACAACGCTGCCCCGAGAGGACCCCACGTTGGAACCGTGGAAGCACTACAGAGCCCAGGTCGCCGCCTTAAGCCGTGACCGGGCAGCCGACGACCCCAAACTCGTCGAAGCGCGACGCGCCCTTGCCGCAGAACGGCTGGCCGTCGAAATTCGGCGCAAGGCGCCCGGCCTGACCGACGCCCAGCGCGTTCGCCTGGTTTCGATTCTGGCCGGTGTGGCATGAGTCGGTTCCTGAACATGCAGGAGGCGTCCGACCACCTCCGAAACATCTCCGCTGAGACCCTTCGTCGATTAGCGCGTGATGGCCACCTGCCAGTCCGGCGCATCGGTCGGCGCCTTGTGATTTCGGAACGGTTGCTCGACGAGTGGGCCGATACCCCGGGTGACGTTCGCGACACGGTGTATCCCGGGACCGGGCTGCGAGGCGAGTCGTGAGCATCAAGGTCATGTCGGCCGTCTGGGAGAACTCGAAGGCCGCCGGCACGGATCTCCTCGTGCTCTTGTCGCTGGCGGACATGGCGAACGATGAGGGCGAGTGCTGGCCGTCGGTCAGGACCATCGCCCGCAAGTGTCGGATCGACGAGCGGACGACTCAGCGCCGCATCCGAAGCCTCGAAAATCTCGGCGAGGTCATGGTGATTCGAGGCGGTGGCAAGGCCAGCACGTCCGGCGGAACCAAGTCGAACAGGTACCGGATCGTCGTCCATATCTCGGAGGCAGACGGTGGCGATGTGCCAGGGGGTGGGGTGGCAGATTGCCAGGGATGGGGTGGCACCGGTGCCGGGGGTGGGGTGGCGCGTGTGCCGGGGGGTGGGGTGGCACCGGTGCCACCAGAATCATCAGTTGAACCGTCAATTGAATCGTCATCTTCTTCGGAAGACGACGAGACGATCTCTCAAGCCTTCGGCATCATTGCGGACCAACGAATCGCGGCGACAACCTCACGCATCCTCAACCCCGCGGCCTACAAGGCGACGACGCTCAAGAGCGTTCGCGAAGAGCACCTAGACCGCGCGCTCGGGCTTCTCTCTGAGCATCCGGGCATCGCTCCGATGCAGCTCGCCGCTCTGCTCGAGCTCGAACCGGCCGAGGATGACACCGCGTGCATGACCCGCACCTTCCCGAGCTGCCCTCGCTGCTCCGAAAGCATCGGGCGGCACGATGCCGCCATCTCCGCTGACGACGGCCAGATCCACGTCGACTGCCAGTTCTCGCCGTCCCTTCAAGGGGTGGGCTCGTGACGGTTGCCACGAAGGCCCGCGCACTTCTTTCCGAGGCGAGGGTCCAAATCCGCTTTGCCACTGACCAGCTCGTGGCTGCCACCGTCGCCGGTGACCACGACGTCTACGAGGTCCGCTGGGACTCGTTCTCGGCTCGCTGGGAGTGCTCGTGCCCCGAGCTTCGTGGTCGGTGTTCGCACGTCGAAGCGGTCAAGCAGGTCACCTGTTCGGCCGGTCGTGTCGCCCGATGACCACCGACACCCGCGCCCTTCTCGACGCCTCGACGACGGAGGTCCAGTTCATGGAGCAGGTGGTCGAGCTCGCCCACCTAAAGGGCTGGCGGGTCTGCCATTTCCGTCCCGGCCGTACCGCTTCGGGATGGCGCACGGCGGTGTCCTTCGACGCGCAGGGGTGGCCGGATCTGTGCCTCGTCCGAGAGCGCGTCGTCTGCGCCGAGCTCAAGAGCGAACACGGCGTACTGAGCACGCTCCAGAGCGACTGGATAACGGCACTCGAGGCGGCCAAGGCTGAGGTGTACGTCTTCCGCCCGTCTGACTGGCCGAAGGTCGAGCGGGTGCTGGCGTGAACCGCTCTATTTCTGCCCTCGAGCGCGCGGTTGGTAGCCGCGTCCCGCTGACCTCCGCCGGCCACCCTGGCCCGCGGCAAACGGTCTTGCCCTTGGCCGCAAGGCAGCTTGCTCGAAGGGCACCTCTCCAATCCCAAGCACTGAAGGAGCACAACAAATGACCAGCACCCGACCCGTCGAATCAGGAGACGGCTACACCCGACCCGAGAGCTCGCACAGTCGGATAGCCGACCAGTTGCGGAAGCTTCCCCGCTCCGTCAATGGAGCCACTGGCCGGCCCTTGCCACCAGAGACAACCCCGGACCCGACCGTATCGGCCGTATCCCCGTCGCCGACATCCCCACCGAGCGGAAGCCACGTCCCCGTGCCGACACCGCCGGCAGGTGCGACCTCGCTCGAACGCATAGCGGACGAGGCCCGCAAGCACCTCGACCTTCCGCTCCCCGCCGGCTACGTCCCGTCCCAATAGCGCCAGCCACGAAAAGGAACCCAGATGACCATCGACGCATTGAACGCCCAGGAAGTGCAGCGTCAAGCAGCCGCAGCAGCCCGAGCAGCGCAGGAGAAGGTCGCCGCCCAGGTGGCCGAGACCCAGGCCAAACGCGAAGCACTGGGGCAACGGCAAGCAGAAGTAGCTCGGGACGTGGAGGTGGAGTTTCTCCTCGCCTCGATGACATCGGGGCCGATCCGTGAACTGAGCGACAAACGCGAGTCCGCCCGCGTTCGTTTCGAGGCCGACCTGGTGGACCAATCGGTTGGGGTGACCGGGCTATTCGAATCGTTCCAGGCATACAAGCTCGCCACAGATGTCAGCGTCGCGGTACTGGGCGATGCGAACCGCGCGCTGCGTGGTGAGAATGGTCCGTACGTAATGGTCGCGACGAGTCCACTGGATGGCTGGTCGTTTTCCGATGTACTCACCCGGGCGCTCGAGTTGCGCATCGCCCCGCTCGTCGGCCCGGCACGGCACGAGCACCTCAACGCCGCTGCGGTGGCTGGCGCTGCGGCCGCGGCAAAGGTCAAGTGATGATCCCGATGTCAGGGACGGATTGCCGGAGTGCCGGTTATTCCACCCCACCCAAACGGGGCCGCCACCCACCCCGTTACCCCACCCCTGCGTTCCCCCGGCCCGTTTAGCAGGCCACGTCATACATGCGCCGATCCGCTGTTTTGGCTGGCAGACGGCAAAGCCCCAGACCCGTAGGCAACCTGCCCTGCTCCACGTACCGGGATACAAAGGCCCTGGTCAAGGGGTCCTTGCCGGCGGGCCGACATCAATTATGCGGGCCATCGGCCCCCCCCCGGGGTTACCCCTCCACCCGTCCCACCCGGTTGCCCGGCACCGTTAGCGCCTGCCAGTCGGTACGGGTTTCAAGCCCGGACGTTGGTGTGCCATGAACGTTCCCACGACCGAGCCGGCTCCGCACTCCCGGCGCCATGCCGCCTAACCAATCGGCGGTGTGTGGGTGATCCAGAGTCCTCCGATGATTAGTCCAGCGTAAACGGCGGTGCCGAGAACTACCCAGAGGGCGACAAAGCGAGAAGAAGTCATGATCGGAACCGTAGGCGCAGCGTTCGGGCGCGGCAATCAGCTTCCGCCCCGACCGTTCCGCCTGTGACAACCGGTCCCTACGATCCCGGCGTGCTACCGCACTACGCCGAGGCCGTTTTCTCCGAGCGAGGCCGGTGCTGGCGGTGCTACCGTCTCCCCAACGTTGACGACCTTCGACCTTAGGGCCTCCGTCTCGGCTCAAGGGGTTGGAGCGCGAAATGTCAAGACGCCTGCTCACTATCGGCATCATTGTCGCGACCGTTGTCATTCTCACCGGGTGCAATGTTTTCGGCGACGGGACGTTTCCAGTGGGATCGGTCGACAGCCAGAACGTTGGCGGTGTCGTGACGCCGGGCACTTACGAGAGCACTGGGGGGCAGGGCTGCTACTGGCAGCGATCGACCGACCTCTCGGGCTCGGAGAGCAGCATCATCGCCAACAACTTCCTAAACGGCCCGGATGTCGTGACGGTCGCGCCGACCGACGGAGGTTTCCAGAGCGAGGGTTGTGGGTTGTGGACCGTCGTTCCGAGTAGCGGGCCGGAAGCCACCACCTTCGGTGACGGTGGCTACGCCATTGGTATCGCGATCGCCCCAGGGACCTATGAGGCACCGGGTGGCCCGGACTGCTATTGGGAACAGGACAGTGACTTTCTCGACTCGGGCAACAGCATCATCTCGAACAATTTCGGCGACGGCCCGCAGACCGTGACGTTGGCGTCAAACGCAATGAGGTTCTTAGTGCAGGGTTGTGGAACCTGGACGCAGGGAACCACGGCCCAGCCTGGTAGTACCTGCACGGCCACGATGTCGAACTCCACACCGGGCGACAGTGGTGACGACACCGTGAACGTGACGTCAAACGTGCTCGATGCTCCAGTGTTGGTGACCAAGTACTACAAGACAACAACCACGACCGATTCGGGGACGACTGATGGCAGTGGATCGGCGTCAATCACGTTCGATATTGGTCACCCCACAATCGACTACACGGTGCAGGTCGACGTCGACATCAACAACGGAGAAGCCGCTTGTTCGACCAGCTTCACCCCCCAATAGGGAGGGCCCACCGATGTGCGCGGTCGGTTGATCGCGATGACCTGAGAGCGGAGCCCCGATGGCCATCTTCCGCTGGTTCGTCCCTCGCAAGGTCCGTCGGGCAATGCACCCGGTCAGGAGTACCCGGCGCCGACTGACACCGAAACCGGTGCGGGGCGTCTTCTACGCACGGCATCCGATCGGGACAGCGACGTCGGCCGCTACGAGACGTGCTCTTCGTGGGCGCCGTCGGTGACGTCCCACAAGATCGCGCACTCACTGCCATGAGTAAGGGTGCACGATGGTGACGATTCCGCAGCCCGTTCTTGTGTTGTCCCCGCACATGGACGACGCGGTCTTGAGTTGCGGCGAGCTGATACCCCAACTGGGCGATTGCGTCGTCATGACCGTCTTTGCCGGAGGAGAGGGTGTCGATTGGACGATTCGGCGGGGCTGGGACGCAGTGGACTGTGGTATTCCAGTCGGAATCAATGTCGTAGAGCTACGAATCGCCGAGGACAATGACGCTCTCAGCCGTCTCGACGCCAGCGGGCATCGGCTCGACTTTCTTGACGCCCAGTACCGGCGCCCTCAATCGGAGCCAGCGCCCCACGTGATCGGCGAAAAGATCAGGGGGGCGCTCAGGCGGCTCGGTACACAAACGGTCATCTTGCCGCTGGGCCTCGGTCACCGCGACCACGAGCTCACCGCGGCGGGTGCGGCATGGGCTGCTCGGCGAAGTTCCGAATTGGCGTGGTTTGCCTATAAGGACCTGCCCTACGCGTATGAAGAGCCCAACATCGAAGCCGCGCTCGAAAAACTGTCCGACATGGCACCTGCGCCGGTTGGCCTGGACGCTGAGCCTCGCTCGAGCGACAAGGCCGCCGCCCTCGACTGCTATCCCACACAAATGCGAGGTTTGGGAGCGGAACGACGCGAGAAGGCAATGCTGGCCGAAGGGTATTGGTCTCTGTCGCCTCGCTCGACTGGGCGTTCGTGACTGACCACTACGCCGATGCCGTGTTCTCCGAGCCCGGGCGTGTTGGCGGATGGTTGCCGATGGCACTCGTAGCGGGCGACCGACACTGTGTCCCGAGCCGGTCAGCGTGAGCGGGCACACGAGGCTCGCCGGCGGCAAGCGCATCCCTGTGTGGAGCAGTGAGGGGCACCGAGAGGGCGTCGAGGAGCCCGAGTCGGTGGGGCACCGGTGACATCGGAACCGCCCACCGCCGAGACAATGCAGGAAGAGCTGTTCCCGAAACTCGGGGCAGTGGTCTTTGCCTGGAGCGGGCTTGAAACCCGATCGGTCCAGCTCATCTGGGCGATCACTGATCTCTTTCCCGGCAACGTCCTGATGTCGCTGCTGACGGCTGGACTATCTGTGGTGCGACTGTGGGAGCTGGCAGACGACCTCCTGAAGGCCGGCCCAGATGCTGACCTCCTGGGCGAGTTCCGAGCCTGGAGGAAGGAAGCGAAGGCGCTGAGCGAACAGCGCAATGCGGCCGTGCACTCGCAATGGGCGCCGTTGTCTCTGGGGTCGGGTCATCGAGTGTGGACGACGTTGGACGTGTCCAGTCGGCGCACGAAGGGACGGGGAATCCAGCCAAATCCGATCGGCTATGACCAACTCGACGAGCTTCCCGCCGAGATCCGGAAGGCGGACGAGCGTTTGGGCAAGCTCGAGCGCGAGCTCAATCGCAGACACCACGAGGAGCAGGAGACTGACTCTTCCTAGACAACCAGCCTTACCTCTGCCTAGAGGTAGCTTGCCAATGTGGATGATGAACCGATTGACCCCCCGGCGTTCCCAGTTCCGACCGTTACGTTGATCATGGACGTCGACGGCGGAGGAACGCTCATGCAATATCAGGGGTGGGCCCCGCTTCCTCTTGGAGCCCGGATTGAAATCACTAACGGACAGGGTGTCCTAAAGGTGGGTCCGGAAGTCCCTCTCGACTCGGATCGGTTCCCACATGGACGAGCCGATGCCGTGGTGGTCGGGATACGACTCTGGGGAGCTCAATCGCCAAGCGCGTGCCTAGTGCTCGATGTGAAGCTGGTCGATCCTGGCGTGGAGGTGGCATAGGACGTCGGCTGTGAGCGAAGTTGCTCAACGGAGCTACTCCAGCAGATATTGATGATCGAGCTCGTCTCGTTCTGTCACAACGAGAAGCTGGGAGCTTCGGCTCATGCTGACCGTGAATTCGTCGAAGAAGCCGCGTTGACCGAGCACCACTGGCCATTGCGCTTTCCAGTGCTGAACGACCCCGACTTGCGCGTTCCATTGATGCCATTCAGATTCCGGCTCGTCTGGCGGGCCAAATCTAAGTTCGACATCGGCAGGAGCAACCCTCAGCGTTTCACCACCTAATCCGAGGCTTATCGCGGAGCTGAAGGACACGTCGGCCCCGATGCTCTGAGCGACCCATCGCATGATGAGGGTGTATTCCGTTCCGGAGTCAACTAGGGCGAAAACTCGATCACTGACCCCGTGTGGTCCGATCAGGCGAACCTCGACCAACGGACGGAGCACCGCTCGACCCCACCGAGACTGCGTTCCAACTACAGGATCATCGGAGTATTCGAAGAGCCAGGGGAACGGCGCTGTCACGAACGAGTCAGCCGAACGCGACCATCTCGGGTTCTGAAGCCGCCGGAGCCCGAATGATGCTGGCCCGATCGAGTCCTCGCCTCCGGAGCTCTGCAACCAGCTCGTACGGCGACGCGTTGACGGCGACGACCTTGCTGTCCTGGATCGCAACCCATTGCCCGTCGAACCCTTGGAGCAGTTCATGAAGCCGACGGGCGGGCGTCCGATCGGGTCGTTCTTTGGGCATCGTTCCTATCCCTCGTGCGGAAGTTAAGCGTCGCACGAGGGTAGTGAATCGGCCAGCCAGCACAAACAGAATCTAGTAACTAGATTATGGTTTATGGCGGATCTTGCTCAGGTCGGAGACAGGCTTTTTGGACGAGCGGCCCGGCTGATCGTGGCTCAGTGGGTCATGCTCCACGACGACCCTCTCTTCTTTCAGACGGAAGCAGTCCAAGGGACGGTGCTGCCTCAAAGCAATGTGGGCACGGAGCTCGCAAGGTTGACCGAACTGGGGATGGTGAGCCGTCTTCCTCGAGATCGTGGCACCCGGCGCCAGTACTACCTCCGACAGGATCACCCGCTTTGGGCAGTCGTTAAGGCCGCTGTTGGCGCCGTTCGGGACATGTCGGACACGGAAGAAGCGTCCGCCCCCGCCTGAGCGCCTGACTGGGAGGGAGGGTTTGGAATCACTGCCGTCGCCGATCCATATCCGCTCCATATCTATACAGTCCGCCACGTGCGTGCCCGTGGTACGGGGTCACGATAAGCCCTGGTCAGATACCTACAGTCTTCGCCAGTAGTGCCCTGACAGGAACGGGATCGCATTCGTAATGCGCAGGTCAGGGGTTCGAGTCCCCTCCCAGGCTCCGATAAATTCCCTAGTCACAAGCATAAGTGTAGAAGCTAGGGACTACCGTCCTCGTTGAAGTGCTAGAAGCAGTGCTAGAGTTCGGCGCACGCGCTAGACGCCACCAGGGAGGCATCGTGCGAGCACCGGGGACGGGCCAGGTCATCGAGGTCCAGGCTGGCAAGCGGTACAAGGTCCGAGCTCTGCGGGGTTACAGCCCGAAGGGCGCGCCCTTGCTCCGAACCGAGACCGTCAGAGGCACCTCTAAGGACGCACAGCGGCGCCTGAGGGCCATTCAGCGGGAGATCGACCAGGGGAGCACCGCGGGGGGTAGGGAGACGTTCGGGGACCTGCTTGACGATTGGGTGAAGGACACCGGGCGGAGCTGGAAGCCCTCGACTGCCCGGACGAACGGGCAAGTGATCGAAGCAACGATCCGCCCCACCCTGGGGAGGATTCAGCTAACCAAGCTGACGGCTCGCAAGATCAGCGATCTGTATCAGGGGATGTACGAAGCCGGCCGGTCTGCAGCGACCGTCCGTCGCTGTCACGCCCTCATCCGGGCGGCACTGGCATACGGCGTCAAGCAGCGGCGGGTGGACCGCAACGAAGCGGACTTCGCCAGCCTGGACCCGGTGGGTGACAATCGGCGGTCGGCACCATCGGCCGAAGCTGTCATTGCTCTCATCGAAGCGTGCGACCGTTGGCACATCGATGCTGACTTTTCAAGACGGGACGCCAGCCATCGTCACGACAAGTTTTGGCTAGCCAACTTGTTGCGACTGGCGGCATCTTGCGGGCCCCGGCTGGGTGAGATCTGCGCGCTCCGCTGGTCTGACGTTGATCTGGAGAGTGGAGTGATCAGCATTTCTCGGTCATTCAGCGATGGCGCCGAAGGGCCACCGAAGACCAAGGCGGGGATCCGGACCTTCCCCTTATTGGGAGCAGGACTCGAGGCACTGCGCTGGCATAGGGAGAATTGTGAGAGCGAGGCCGCCAGACTTGATCTCTCGCTGTTACCGGACGGCTACGTGTTCAGCCCTGAGCTGGATGGGAGTGCCCCCTACTCAACGAACGCCATTAGTCGAGCAGTCAAGCGCGTTGTAGATGATGCCGGGCTGGAGACCATCACCGTTCACCACCTACTCCATTTCGCGGCGACCGTAATGATGACGGAGGGCATGGATCCAGCGACTGTTTCGTACATCCTCGGTCATGCTCGGCCAACTGTCACGCTGAATCTGTACACAGGAGCCCCAACCAACGAGCGCATGCGGGAGGCCCTCGCGACTCTCGCCAAGGCACTTGATGCAACGACGAAAGCGCTACCGGCGAGGACCTGAGCAGTAGCCGGCGGCTGATTACCGCAACGAATCAACCGCGACTTGCCCAGGGGCAAGTCCGATCGGAATGGGGCTTCGCATCTGCTCAGCCGAGCAGTCTGCTTACAAGTCAACCCGAACCGGTTCACGCTGTTGTCGGTCCAACCGGTCCGACTCAGCAGGGTAGAACCGAGACATCCTTACCATGCAACCTTCAGCAATAGCTATATGGAAACACGGCTTCTGGCGTAAGTATCGGCATCGCGGGTCGACAGACAGCGAGATTACCGGCTCTTCGGAAATGAGCGGGG
>PLWZ01000005.1 GCA_003151235.1 Acidimicrobiaceae bacterium | reverse complement strand
AATCACCGGTGGTCTCCGCCATGAATCAGCCGCTATCGGCAGACGGGATCGCTTGCCACAGGAGCGCCCCTGCGATCCGGTCGCAACATGCAATACCGACAGGGGCCCACGAGACTTGGGCGCATGGCTGAGTTGGATCACAGATCGCACGGTCACGACGATCACGAGCCTGCCGATGACCATCACAACCAACAGCGCCACGGACTCGTTGCCTCCCTCCGTGATCTCGTAGGTCCGTACTCGCACGACGCCAAAGACTCACTTGACCAGGCACTAGAAGCAAGTAGAGACGGTATTCGGGCGGTCGCCGTGTCGCTCATCATTCTCTTCGTCGCCGCCGGTGTGCAGGCCCTTGTTGTGGTCGCGAGCGGTTCGGTTGCCCTGCTCGGAGACACGTTGCACAACGCAGCCGATGGCCTGACCGCCCTACCCCTGTGGCTTGCTTTTCGACTCGGACGCCGACCTCCTACGTCTCGATTCACTTATGGGTACGGCAAGTCCGAAGACCTAGCGGGCCTGGCCGTGATCGCTCTTATCGCAACCTCAGCGGGCTTCGCTGGCTACGAGGCCATTCATCGACTCCTACACCCCGAGAGGGTCACCCAACTGGGCTTCGTCATGGCGGCCGCCGTCGTTGGCGCAGTCGGAAATGAAGTGGTCGCTCAATACCGGATCAGGGTGGGGCGCCGCATCGGATCTGCGGCATTGGAAGCTGACGGCATCCATGCCCGCACCGATGGTGTGACATCGCTCCTCGTCCTGGTCGGGGCGATTGCTGTGGCTCTCGGTTGGCGTTGGGCGGACCCAGTCGTTGGTCTGCTGATCACTGCCGCAATCTTGATCGTCGGCTTTCAGGCAGTCCGAAGCGTCGGACAGCGGCTGTTGGACGCCGTTGATCCGGCGATCGTCGAACACATCACCAGGTCGGTAGCGGCCGTCGATGGCGTCGTTCAAGTGACCGAGGTCCGGGCTCGCTGGGCCGGTCACCGTCTTTTGGCTCAGGTGCGACTCAGTGTCGATGGTGACTCGTCAGTCACCAAGGCCCATGAGATCGCCGAGGCTGCTCACCACGCTCTGCTGCACCAGGTGTCGAATCTTTCCGACGCCATCATTCACGTCGACCCGGCGCTCGCTGGACTCGACCCGCATGCTTCCACAGCGCACCACCGACCCGAGGAGTAGTTGCGGCTGACAGGCAATCGAGACCGGAGACCTACGCCACGAGGGGCGCGACGAGGGCCACACCTGCCAGAGATGTACCGGTACCAGGAACTGGTCCGGCGCGTCTCGGCCACCGGAGGAGAGATTCTCTCTGCATGTGCCAGCAGTTGGGCCTCTCTGGGTGATCAGGGGGCCCTCGAAGCAATCGCCAGTGATCCCGAGAGTTGGAGCCGTTTTCTCGAGCACGAGGTCGCGGCATGTCGAGAACCGGGGGTCATCGACGGGGGGACCCACATCCTGTTCGCAGCCAAATCACATGCCAGTGTCTCGGTTGGATAGCGGGCACCATCAAGACCTCGACACTCGTAGGTCCATGATGCCAGCGCCGGGAAGCTTCCTTGTGAGCTGATACACAAACAGCCATGCCGGACCGGCAAGACGGCCGTTCTCCCGACCCCAGTTCAAGCGCTCCAGAGCCGTCTGATCGGCCCTCGAGGGAGCGCCCGATGTTCTGAGCGGTGATCTGCTTCGCCGTCTGGCAACATGCGCGCGTGCTCTTGCTCCTTGGAGGCCATCAGCCGGACGACCCTCGGCGACGACCTTGGTCTCGATTCGGCAGCTTTGCGGCAGGGGTCCTGCTATTAGCGGCCGCCGCATGCGGCGGCGGGATTGGGAGTCCGGTGTCGACGAGCCGGACAACGAAGGTGCCCCGGACCATTCCAACCAGCGTTCCGTCGACCACCGTCAATCCGTCGAGGCTTGGGCTGCAGTCCCAGATCTTGCCCTGGCATCTCCCGCAGCCGATGTACCGCATTATGGGAGCGACGCTGGGTGGCGAGATCTACCTGCTCGGCGGGTTGAACGCGGCCGGCACAACCATCGCCGATGTCGAGGTGGTTGATCCCGCCACCGGGACCGTGACGCCTGCCGGTTTGCTTGCTGAGCCGACCCACGGCGGAGCTGCGGTCACAGTCGGGGACCGGATCCTGGTGTTCGGCGGGGCTTCCACGACGGTTCACACCGATATTCAGGCGTTCGACCCGGGCACCAAGAGCACGCAGATCGTCGGCCAGTTGCCCGGTCCCCGGGCCGATCTGTCGGCGGCCTCGGTCGGCAGCGAGGTGCTCCTGTTGGGAGGCTTTGATGGAACGGGGCCGCTCCAAAGCGTCCTGGCGGCTCCCGACGGGATCTCGTTCCAGCTGTTGGGCCAGTTGGCCGAGCCGATTCGGTATCCAGCCGTTGCCGTCGACCAGGGTGAGGTTTACCTGTTTGGAGGGCTGTTGTCGGGAGGCGAGTACACCGGCACCTTCACCACCGCGATCGAGCGCGTCGACCCCGCGACGGGCACCGCCACGGTTGTCGCGAACTTGCCGGTCCCTTTGGCCCACGCCATGGCCGCCGTGCTCGGCGGCCAAATCCTGCTCATAGGCGGATCCACCCCGTCGGGCCCGAGCGCCGAGGTCTACGTCTTTGAGCCGGGGAACAACACGCTCTCGCCAATCGGCAGCCTGCCAGAGCCAGTGACCGACGGCACGGTGGTTGTAGTGGGCCAAACCGCCTACGTGCTCGGTGGTATTTCAGCCGCTCCGATGGCCACCGTCATCGCCGTGCACTTGGTCCCGCGGCCGAGCTGACAGTGGCCGCCCGTGCGGTCCTCGGGCACGTGCCGCGCCGGGGATACCGAGGGGGTGCCGCCGTCAGTCAAGGCCACCCAAACTTGCGCCTGTTTCATAGTCAGCCGCGCGCACGAAACAGCGAAGCATGGCCAGTCCGGGTGATCACGTCCCGCCGAGAGGTGTA
>PLWZ01000068.1 GCA_003151235.1 Acidimicrobiaceae bacterium | reverse complement strand
TCAGCGCAGGCGCACGTCGAGACAAGCTTCCGCTCGGCGGAGGACGTCCTCGACGACCTTTGCCGTCGGTCCACGGGCAAAGAGGAATCCGAGGTAGCGATCGCCCTCTGGGAGAGGGATCACCGGCCGTCCCGGCGCGATGCTGATCTCGACACCGACGACTCCTTCGATGGCGAGGGCCCGTGCCTGGCCCGATACCTTGTCCAGCACTCCGGCCGACCGGATCGGGAGCATCATCACGCCTGACGCAAGGGGTTCCCGGGCCAGGCCATCCAGCCCCAGACCGAGGGCGTGACGGACGATGACCTCTTCGAGGCTCACCCCGGCCCCGAACCGCAAGGCCCGGGCACACAAGCCGCCGATGGAGCGAGCGGCAAGCTCAAGAATGGTGACCACACCGGCCGCGCCGATCCGCAGTTCGATATGCACGGAGCCTTCCCGGAGCCCCAGCGCCGCGGCCGCTCGGGCCGCGGTGGCCTCGATATCGGCGATGACCGGGGGCGGTTGCCCCGACGGCGTGACGTAGATGGTCTCCTCGAAGAAGGGGCCGTCCATGGGATCGGGCTTGTCGAACACGGCCAGCACTTCCAAACGCCCTCCGACGAGTAGGCCCTCGACCGCCACTTCGGCTCCGGGCACGAAGCGCTCCACGAGTAGGGGCTCTGGACCATCCCCCAAGATGGCGTGGATGCGGACGCCGGCCGCGGCGGCCTGGGTCGCGTTGTCGACACGGATGACGCCCTGGCTCCCCGACCGTGAGACCGGCTTCACCACGCACGGATATCCGACCTCGCTCGCCGCCAAGACGACGTCTCCGTCTCGAGCAACGATTCGGTAGACGGGCTGGGGGACCGAAGCAGCGGCCAGGCAGTCCCGCATCCGAGCCTTGTCCCTGGTGGCAGCGACCGCTTCGGGTGGATTGTGGCGCAGCCCCAGGCGCTTAGCTGCTGCGGCCGCGACCTCAAGCCCCTGATCATCGACGGCCAGGACAGCGTCGAGCGGTGTTCGCCGGTCGAGGGCAACGATGGCCTCCACTGCGGCGTCGACCGCGTCCAGGGGCACGACCACGGCCCGGTCGCCTAAGAACTCGGCCAGGGCCTGAGGATGCTCGGAGCCGACCACGACGTCAGCACCCAGATGAGCCGCCGCGGCCAGAAAGTCCGTGGCCCGGTAGGTGCCGGTTGGCAGCAGGAGGAGGATCCGGGACACCGCCTTTAGGATGGTACCGACGCTTAGACGAGGGCACCATGACCGATATCGATCCCAGCGGCGTGCCCGTCCTGCGGGTGACCGACGCTGCACTGGCCATGGTGCTCGAGGCCCGGGCAAGCGAGGCACGCGAGGAGTCACTCGCCCTGTGGGTCGAGATCAAGGGTTCGAGTGCGGGCGCGTACACCTACGACATGTACTTCCAAGCGGCTGCCGACGCCCGGCCCGAAGATTGGTCCGACGAGCAGGGCGGAATGGCGCTGGTCGTTTCGAGCGACAGTGTCGAGAAGATGCGGGGGGCCGTCCTCGACGTCCATGGGGGCGGGATGGTCATGGAGAACCCCAACCATCCTCCGGCCCCGGCCGTCGCCAGCCCAGCGATGGCCGGTCCACCGGCCGACCTCAGTGGCGACGTGGCCCAGCGAGTGCTCCAGGTCCTCGAGCAGCAGATCAACCCGAGCATCGCCGCCCACGGCGGCCGGGCTGACCTGGTGGCGGTGGAAGACGACTCTGCTTATCTCCGCTTGAGCGGAGGCTGCGCGGGCTGTGGGATGGCGGCGGTGACCTTGAGCCAGGGGATCGAAGTGGCGCTGCGCGAATCGGTTCCCGAGATCACTCGCGTGATCGACGTGACCGATCACGCGGCGGGAACCAACCCCTACTACGAGGCAGCCAAGAAGTAAGTCCTAAGCGCCGACGAAGCGGCGAGCATCCTGCGCCGCGTACGACGCGACCGTAGCGTCGGTGGTGGCGGTTGCCTGAATCCGATCGACCAAGGCCTCAAGACGACCGGCAGGAATAGCGCATGTCATCTCTGCGCTCGGCATGGCAGTGCGAGCGCGGCTCAGCGTGCAACCGACGCTGACCGCCACCTCTTCCTGTTGTTTGGCCACCGCCACGATGTGGCACTGGGGCTTTCCCTCGATGCGCAGGCCAGGCAGAGCATCGGCTAACACCATGAGCTGCTTGCCGTTGATACGGATCAGAACGACGTCGGGGTCGACTGGCGTTTGCGCCAGCGGGCCATAGGTCACGAAGTCCGGTCGGTCAACCACGACCGGGATGCCCGGGATCATGGCCATCGTCACCCATCCCGACTCCAGCAGTGCTGCCACGTCGGCACGGCCAGCCACCTCGTCAAGGGTCGCGAACCCGTGGGTCAGGCTTCCGACACTGCAGTTGCCGTGGTCCGCGGCGACCGTGCTGAAAGTCCGCTCGACCGCCTTGGTCCAAAACACGCAGCCCGCTGGAACCCGACCGGTGCGGCCGTCTGGAGTGGGTTCGGGCATGGGGGCATCGAACGGCGCCACCCCGGCCGGGGCTGATCCGGAGAACGTAATAGCGATCGGCGGCGTCTTCAGCTGTAGCGCTGCGGTGAGAGCGGCGGAGGCATCGGACCAGCGTTCGGGTCGGGACATGGGGGCAGTCTCGCTGAGCCACCGGCACAGAACAACATGGTCCCGCTCAAGCGCCTGAGAGCCGGGCTCGGTGTGGAGCAGGATCTGGTCCTGGCACAGCATCTCTGTGTGCTGCGGGCCAGACCGGGGAAGGGAGACGCTCAGGAGTCGGCGTCGGCCGCGGCGTCGGCGTCGGCGTCGCCACTGCGGCCGTGCTTCCAGTATCCGCGCACGGAGCCTGAGCGCGAGGCAGCCTTCGGTCCTCGAAGAGGTTGCGGCGGATGCGCTGGACAGCGGTCGCTTCGCCGGCCACCCACACTCGGTCGTTGTGGCCGAGGTCTGCACCGCGGACGGCAGCGACGAGCGCCTCTCCGGGAGATGCGCCAGGCGCCCGATCGCGCCACTCGGCGCTCGCGCGTGGATGGCTCTTGACGAGCCCCCCGCTACAGATAAGGGTCCGCGCGGCCTCTTACATTCCGTGAGATTGTAGCTAAATCAATTCACGGAAAGGTGCGCTGACCGGCGGTTAAGCACGTCGAGGCGCTGCCATTTAGCAACAGACAATCTCAAGTACAGCCCTACTGACGCCCCGAGATATTGGGCGTAAAGCGGCTTCATACGCGATTCACAGGGGAATCCGAATGAATGCTCTACCGGTTTCGAGACCGACGGCTCAAGCCAACACGACGACGCCACGACATTTGTTTGATCGGATCTTGAGCGCGGTTACCTTAGCGGATCTTTCCGCGCCGGCAGCGCTTGGGGTCATAGCGGCGTTGACCGTCTTGTCTTGGGTCGCGGCGTATTTTCTCGGCGGCGGAACGAACGTCGCGCCGCACTGGTTCTACATCCCGGTGTTCCTGGCTGGTCTGCGGTTCGGGCCGCTCGGGGCTTTGGTGACCGCGGTCATCTCAACCTTCGTCGCGGGGCCACTCCTACCCGCTAACGTCGCCACCAATACGCCCCAGGCGCTGAGCGACTGGGTGAGCCGGGGCATATTCTTTGTAGTGATCGGCCAGTTCGTGACCCAACTCTTTGCCGGAGTGCGGCGGCTGTCGGAGCGCGAGGTCCACCTGCAGGCAGAAGTCGAGCTGGGCACGACGGAATTGCAGGCTCGTGAGGCCCGCTTCTCAGCGCTCGTTCAGAACTCCTCGGACCTTGTCACCATCGTCGACCGAGACGGGACCATCTTATTTCAGAGTCCTTCTGTCGCGCGAGTCCTTGGCTGGGACCTGGAGAGCACCACGGGGACCAGCCTTGTGGCCGCGATTCATGGCTCGGATCAGCAACTTTGGCGCACCATTGTCGACTTCTTGGTAGAGGACGCCGGCGTTGAAAAGGTGGCTGAGTGGAGGGTTCGTCATGCTGACGGCTCGTGGCGGGTCCTTCAGTCCATCGTCACCAACCTCATCCACGAGTCGAGCGTCGGCGGATTGGTGCTCAACAGCCGCGATATCACCGACCAGAAGGCCCTGGAAGAACAGCTCCGCCACCAGGCGTTCCACGACCAGCTCACCGGATTGGCCAACCGTGCCCTGTTCGCAGAGCACCTTGACCAGGCGCTGCGGCGCCGGAGCCGAATGGGCGCTGGACTTGCTCTGCTCTTCGTCGACCTGGACGAGTTCAAAGCCGTGAATGACCTGCATGGCCACACGCTCGGCGACGAGTTGCTAAAGCAGGCGGCTGCGAGGCTGCGAGCCACCCTTCGGGATGCCGACGCCATCGCCCGTATAGGTGGTGACGAGTTCGCAGTGCTTTTCGAAGGAGTCGCCCCGGGTTCGGATCCCCGCATCGCGGCCGAACGCGTCATCGAGGCGTTTGCCCAGCCCTTCCGCATCAAGGCCTTGGATGTCTTCGTTACGGCCAGCATCGGGATAGCCCTGGACGACTCTGGCACCGAGAGCGCCGAGGATCTCCTGCGCAACGCCGATCTGGCCATGTACGCCGCCAAAACGACGAGCCGGGGCCGCTATGAGGTCTTCTCCACCGGCATGCATTCGATGATTCTCGATCGCATGCAAGTGGAGGTTGATCTACGGCGTGCGCTCGATGAGAATGAGTTCGAGGTCTACTACCAGCCCATCGTCGAGCACCCCTCGGGAGCCGTCGGCGGTGTCGAGGCCCTGATTCGATGGAATCACCCCGACCGCGGCCTGGTTATGCCGGGCGAGTTCATCGGCGTGGCCGAGTCCTCGGGGACCATCGTCCAGATCGGCGAATGGATGCTCCAGCACGCCTGCAAGGAATTCGCAGCCTTGACACGAGGTGTGGCGGGCGGTGAGGGCCTTTATCTCAGTGTCAATATGTCTACTCGCCAGCTCAGCGATCCACTCCTACTCAACACCGTCCAGAGCGCACTTGCGAACGCTGGTCTGGACGCGAAACGCCTGACGCTTGAGATTACCGAGAGCACGGTCATGGCGGATGTGACGAACGCCTTCCGTGTTCTGACGGAACTCAGAGGCATCGGTGTGAAGATCGCCATCGATGACTTCGGGACTGGGTACTCATCACTGAGCCTGCTCAGCGAGATTCCGGTCGATACGCTCAAGATTGATCGATCCTTCGTCACCGGCGTCGCAAAACGCCCGGAGCCGGCCCGATTAATTCGGGCGATCCTGCTGCTGGCTAGTGACTTTGGCCTCCACACGGTGGCCGAAGGGGTGGAGGAACGTGATCAGGATGAGGTGTTGCAGGGCTTGGGGTGTCAAGCATCCCAGGGCTTCTATTTCGCCAGGCCTATGCCGGCAACGCAACTGGGCGAGCTGCTCGAGCGCGATTCATGCATTCCCATGGGTACGGTCTGATCATCTGAGAGTCGGTTCTGGGACGGACCAAGCGTTATCGTCCGACGAACTTCTCGGAAGGAACGAACCAATCGAAGGGCGGGGGATCTGATGCGAAGGCGCACGGAGCTTCTTGAATCGGTCCATCAGGCTATCGATCCCATGCAAATGATGCAACGGGTCTGCGTCGAGACACTCTCGCTCATATCGAACGCGGAAAATGCACTGATCGGGCTGGTCGACGACGAGAGAACCCTGACCTACATACGCGGCGCAGGCACTCGGCTCGATGCCGTCGGAGCGACTGTGCAACTCGACGGCAGCCTTTCGGGCCTTGCGAACCGCATTGGGATTGCCGTATACAGCGAAGACACCGAGAACGACGATCGTGTCGACCGGGAGGCATGTCGACGCTTGAACGCAGTTTCGTTGGTTTGTGTTCCAATACGCCATTGCGCAGAGAGACTGGGTGTCCTCACGGTCAATGCGCCGATGCCACAAGCGTTCACGGCGGCCGACGTCACACTTCTGACCCAGGTTGCTGAGTTTGTGGGTGCGGTCGTCTTCACATCGAGGAGCCTCTCGCGATCGACGGCGTCTATGTTTGGCCTTGGTGACGAAGTGGTCGATTCGGCATCGGCCGGCATCTCGGCAAAGGCCAGGTATATCGCGAATATTTTGAGTCCCGGATCGGTCGGCGAAGCGCTCGATGAGGAACTACTACGCAAGACCTTGGATCAACGAGCGTTCTCGATGGTCTTTCAACCCATCTATTCGCTGTCGACAGGTGCGTTGATCGAAGTCGAAGCTCTTGCACGATTCCACACAACGCCTTATCGAACACCCGATGTGTGGTTCGCAATGGCCCATTCGGTTGGCCTGGG
>PLWZ01000093.1 GCA_003151235.1 Acidimicrobiaceae bacterium | reverse complement strand
CACGACGGACCTCCACTCCGATCGCCTTATGCGTCAGCTTGAGAGTTGCCGGCATCTTCGCCCTCCCTTGTCTGTTGGGCGTTGTTACAAGGCGAAGCTGTCAAGTTCGCTTGCCAGTGACGAGCCGTGCCCGGTCGAACATAGCGGCTACCACCCCCATCCGAGACCATCGACGATCAGCAGAGCGGCGGCGAGCCCAAGCAGTCGTTTTACTCCCGCAGCGTGCGGCCACCACCCGGGGCCCGAGCCCAGAGACCCAGACCGACTGACGGGCGAGCCGGCTCCTCCGCTGGGTTGGTTTCGTTCCTACTACGGCCGCGTGCGCCGGATCGCAGACATGGGTGACGGGGTTGGTTGGATCGGGGACGACCGCCTGCTCCTCGTGCTCCAGGATCTCGACCGTCAGTGAGGTGACGAAGAACTCTCCCGGAGGATGGTCACCGACCCTGATCGGGATTGGTTTGGCTGTGGGTGGAGTTGCCGCTTCAGGCATGGGGTCAAGCCGCGGCGGGCTTTCCTGGCTGCCCCTGACGGAACGACAAGGCGAGGGCACGCATGGCTCTGGTGCTCATTCGGGGTCGTGCTCGTCGTGGGAAGCGTCTTCGTCCTCGTAGGCGTTCGATCTCTGAGGTGCTCTCACACCACTGATGAAGCAGACAAGCGAGCTGAGTAGATCGAGTAGCCGTCGACATATCGAGCGACCGCTGTGGCAGTCACCGTCGCGGCCATTAGCGGAACCATGATCTGAAAGCCGCTGTGGGTGAGTTCGAGGACCAGAGCGAGCGCCGTGAGCGGCGCTTGCATCGATGCACCGACCATCGCAGCGGCTCCCACCATCGCGTACGCGCCGACCGACGACCCGGGCCACAACAGCGACCATGCCAAGCCAAGGAATCCTCCAAGAGCGGCGCCGGTGCTGAGCGTGGGGGTGAATAGCCCTCCGGCCGCACCGCTACCAAGGCAGAGCGCGGTCACGAGCGGCTTTAGGGCAAAGAGCGCAAAGAGCAGCGCGAGCCCACCCTCACCGAGGAGCACCGAATGCGCGATGTCCTTGCCGTTCCCGAATAGTTGTGGATACTCGATGCCGATCAGCCCGAGCACGCAGAATGCGAGCGGCATGGTGACAAGAATCCGCCCACCTGACGCACGGTGGTGTGAGACCCAGCCGATGAGTCGGATGTAACCCGACGAAACAAGTCCGATGACCGGGCCGACCAAGAGCGCCCAAACGAGAAGTGTCATCGTGAAGTGGAAGTTGGGGATGTCTACATAGGTCGCGTGCTCGGGAAGGTAGAGCCATGCCGTCGCTGTGGCGATCCACGCGCAAGCGACCGCCGGCAGGATGACCGGGAGGGTGAGGCTCCCACAGAGGATCTCGGAGGTGAAGAGCGCCCCGCCGAGCGGGACGTTGTACACCGCGGCCAGACCGGCGCCGCCGCCACAGGCGACCAGCAGCCGGCGCTGTGCGGGAGTCAGCCGAGCCCAGCTAGCGAGGAGACTTCCCGAGACCCCGCCCATCAGCTTCGGTGCGGCCTCCCGTCCCATTGAGGCGCCCATGCCGATCACGACTTCGGAGATCAGCGACGTCAGAAAGCTGCGTCGAGGGGAGAGGGTTCCGTCGCCGTTCCACAGTGCGTCGTCAATCTCAGACTTCTCGTCCTTGAGGTAGCGGCGCACCAGATACCACCCGACTCCGCCAACTACCCCGGCGATGGCGAGCGAGACCACTCTGCGCACTTTCGAGGCGTGCTCCACTGCGGTCTGCAGCTCGCCTGCGTGATAGGCGAAAGCGAGATGCTGAACTCCGAAGAGGATCCACATGAAGAAGTCCCCGAACAGTCCTGTTGCCACGCCGGTGAGGGCGACCATTACCCAGAACCTCGGCGTGAGCGCAGCGTCGCCGTCGCCGGTGACGTTTGGCTGCTCCATTGCGCCTCGGCCAGATGCCACCCGACGCTTGATCAGCGGTTGGGGGACTCGGAGGCGCTCGCTTTTCGCCGTCCCCTCAGGTCCGTCGTCGGCCCGGTCCCCCCGGCGGCGACGACCACGCCATCTCCCATCGCTCGTCAATGCTTCACCGCTCCTTGCCGAGAAAGGGCCACCATCCGGTGCACTCCAAGCCGCCTCGCCAATTTCAGACCGCCGCGCCGCATTGGTAGCTTGCTACCAGCTCGCCAATACGGATGGCCAGCCGGGATGCTGGTTTCGGGGCCCGGCCTAATGGGAGAGGGATGCCGATCCCTCCTTGACGGCATAGACGACCAACACGAACGCCGCAGCTGGGTCCGCCCACCACCACCCGACAAATGTGTTCAGCAACAAACCAAGCACTATGGCGGTGGCCAGCCAAGCGTCAACGAGCGTGACGCGTCCCTCAGTCTGCAACACGCGATTTTGAAGGGCCTTTCCGACCTGCGCCTTAGCGGCGGCAAGGACAAACATGACCACGGCGGTGATCGCCGTCCAGGCGATCCCGAGTTCGCTGTGATGGGGGTGGTATTCGACGGCTAATACCACGCTGCCCAACACGGCGAGGTACAAGGCGAGGCCAATGAACGCTGCTCCGATGATCCGTAAGGCACGGCGCTGCCGGTGCTGGCCGCTCCCGCTCAGCTCCCAGATGACGACGGTGCTCGCTCCGATTTCGATGACGGAGTCAAGACCGAATCCCGCAAGAGCGACCGACCGAGCAGTCAGAGCCGCGAACGCCAGCACTATGACACCGATCACGTTCCAGCCGAGCGTCACCGCTTCTAACAGATAGCCGGTTCGTAGTGACCTTGGCCGATTGACACCCTCGGCGTTGGACTCAGCGCTGCCCATTCCAGATCATCATCCGCGGCCCAAAAAAAGAAGGGGTGACCGTAAGGTGACGACCCGCCGACATCTACGGAGTGCTACTCGGCCCTGCCTTTGGCGACATAGAGCGCGAGATCCCTCTCCACCAACGTCAAAGATATCAAGCAGACCGGTTTCAAGCCACTGGCCCTGGGGGCGATGCTCTGGATCCTGGTAGCAGGAACAAGCCTCGGGCTCCAAGCGGTGACGGGCAGTCTCTGACGGCCACCGCGAACTCGGGGGGCACCCCGGTGGATGATCGCTACCCAGCTCGCGAAAGGGTTCCACCCTTCCAGAAGCGCGGAGGGCGCTACAGGGGTCGCTTGGCGCGGACGACTGCGTCGATCGCCTCTCTCGGGCCATCATGGGCGTCGACCACTCGGACGGCCTGCTCCGCCTGCTCAACGGTTAGGCCGGCATCGACCGCCGCCTCCGTCACATCACCGACCCGATAGAGCACGTCGGGGATTGGCGGACCCCCGTACCCCCGGGTCAGGTTGTCCAGATCGTGAGCGATGACGAGCAGCGTTCCGCCAGGGGCCACCGCGGACGCGGCCACCGCGAGGGCCGCTGAGCGAGCGGGCTGAGGAAGCTGGAGATAGAGCACGGCGACGAGGTCGAATCCGTCAGGGGGTGGCGTCCAGTTCTCCACGGCGGATTCGACCCAGGTGACGTCGACGGCCCGGAGGTCAGCGAACCGCTTGGCCTTCGCCAAACCGACCGGCGAGAAGTCCACGCCCGTCACCTGCCAACCGTGTTCCGCGAGCCAGATCGAGTTGCGACCCTCGCCACAGGCGAGGTCCACCGCTCGCCCGGCGGGAAGGCCGTCGACCCCAGCCACAAGGAATTGGTTGGGCGTACTCGTCCACACCAGCTCGTCCCCGCTGTAGCGCTCGTCCCATTGCTTGCTGCTCACGGATACGCCCTCCCTCCGAGGGAGACCGCTGGGAGCAGCGGTGCGCATGGTGGCGTGGCCGAGGCCCCATCCGTAGGAGCCGTTAGCGCTGACTCGCGCCCTTCATTCACGCGGGTGGTCATCGTCCGAACCAACGTCGCTTCGTCGGCGTGCGATCACGGCACTGGCACCGGTCTTCTCGAGCAACGTGGCCCAGCACCTGCTCCACGTGCTTGCCGCACCCCTTCCACGACGGGCGGCCGCACTGCTTGCATGTCACTTCAACACACACGTCGTTCGTCTCTCGAGCCTGGGCGACGACCCGCTCATCGATGCTCTTTCCGGATGATCTTGAGCATCTTCGTGTTGATGGCCAGGAACCGCCCGAACTGGATGAACAGGTTCTTGCGTGCCCGCAGCGTCTTGTCCGTCGGGAGCGGGGCTCTCGCGATGTTGGCTTCGGTGTCGTCCATCGAACTCTTCTCTCCTACTCGGGGATCAGGTGCCAGCCCGGGCGGGCCTTGCCCTTATAGATGAACATGTAGTGGAGAAGCAGCTTGATCCAGTGACCGCTAAGGCCGATCTCGCCGAACGTGTCCTCCAGGCTCCGCCCCGTGTTCGGGTACTTCACCAGGTCCGGCACGACCGGGTACATGGTCATGGACGCCGCGCTGCCCTGGCGCAGCCCGGACCCGGCCGAGGCGACGCACGCCGCCGCCATGTCCGCCATCGAGGCCGTTCGGATCTGCGCCGAGTCGCCGTGCTTGATCATCTCGGCGATGTTGGTGGCGGCCAGCTTGCCCATGATCCCTGATGGCATTCCGGTTCGAGGGGGTGACGGGGAGATAACGGTGCCGCTGGGCGACTTCCTCGGTCGTGAGATCTGGTGGGGCGGGGCGAAGGCGATGCCCACGGCGAAGATCTTCGGGAAGCGGGGCACTTGGTAGGTACTCGGCCAATCCTCGGCCCGCCACTCCTCGAACGGCTTGCCCGAGTAGTCCGCGTCGACCTTCATGAACCCGTTGGGGGCGAACAGCTCGTCGGTGATGTCCGCCCCGTCGGCGTCGTAGGCGTGGAGATCCACGCCGCGGAACGGCGGGAGCAGCATGGCGAAGTCGAAGAACAGCGAGTTCGCCGAACCGTCCAGCTGCTCGTAGTGGACGACGCCCTCCTCGACGCTCATGACGTGGGCCCCGGTGATCGCTCGGATCCCTCGCTCCCGAAAGAGCGACTCGGTCCACAGCTTGGACGTTGTCTGAAACCCCTGCTGGGTGAAGGTCAGACCATCGACGCCGAAGTCCCCGAGCTCGTACTCGTTGGTCAGGTACACGATGTCGGCCAGGTCACGGACACCGGCCTGGCGCACCTCGTGCTCGACGTTGAACGCGTACTCGAAGGCCGCTCCCTCGCAGGTACAGGTCCCGTGGCCCATCCCGACGACGAGGACCTGACGTTCGCCCTTCTTCATCCTCTGGATCGCCGCCTGGAGGGCCGCCGACGCGTCGACTGCGTGGCCCGCGGTGCACACCGAGTAGGAGTGGCCGTCGGGCCCGAGTCCGGGAGTGGCACCGAAGTTGAGCTTCGGGCCGGTGGCGTTGACCAGGTAGTCGTAGTCCAACTCGCCGTGCTCGCCAGCCCGGGCCGGGTCGGTATAGATCACGTCGATGTAGGGCCCTGGCCGCTGCGGTCCGCCCTCCGGGTGGATCGCCGTCGCCAGCGCCTGATGGAACTCAATCCCCTTGCGCTTGTAGATCGGTCCGAGCTTGAAGGTCACCTGGTCGGTCTTCATCTTTCCCACCCCGACCCAGATGTTCGACGGGATCCAATTCCAGTTGGAGTTCGGGGTGACCACCACGACCTCGTCGGAACGCTTGAGCATTCGGGTGAGATGGAGTGCGGCTGTATGGCCGGCGATGCCCCCGCCCAGGACGACGACTCGTGCCATGTCAGACCTCCATCTGTCGTTCTGATTGCACCTTACTCAATACCCAGGGGGGTATCAAGCCGGACCGCCATCTTCCTCATCGGGCTACTCATGCCGGTCCGGGCTGGGCCAAGCAGCGCGCCAGGAACTCCGTCAGACGCGAGGCGTCCCGGACGATCGACACGCCCTCGATGGGATCCGTCGTGATGTCGAGCGAAGGGCGGGACACGTCGGTGCCACCACAGAAGAAGTGTGGCGAGCCGAGGACACCACGCCGCACTCCTTCGTGCCGTTCCGCCAGTACGCCGGCGAGATCGGACTCGTCAGGCATAACCACGCCCAGATCGCTCGCCAGGGATTCGAGCACGGCGCGGTCCGAGATGTCCGCCCTTCTTCGAAGAGGGCGTCCCTGAGCGCCAAGCTGATCCGCTCGCCGACCTGGAGGTCGGTCCGATACGCCCGGTTGGCCATGAGTTTGGAGAATCCCATGATTCGTGCTCCTCACTTCATTGCTGTTGCAATTCGCTGCTCACGCCAACTTCGTGAACAGCCGTTGGACCTCGTCGAGGGGATAGCCGGACTCCGCGGCCTCCTCGGGATGCTGGAGGCAGTAGGTCAGTCCGCTGGCGATCAGTCGAAAGCCGACCTGCTCGAGTGCCTTGGTTGCAGCACTCAACTGGGTCACGATGTCGCGACACTCACGGCCTTCGGCCAGCATCGTCTCCACGGCCTGCACCTGCCCCCCGGCACGCTTGAGCCGCACGCGAAGATCCTCGACCACCTTGTCGGGTAGTTGCATGGTCACTCGTCCTCCTTGGTCGTCGTCGGTGACCTCGTCATCTCGCAGGTGCCCCGGGTCAGTGGGAAAACTTCACCTTGGGCAGGATCCGTCCGAGCCACTTCGGCTGGTGCCAGGCCCCGTGCCCGCCCAACCGCAGCACGACCGGCAGCACGACCAAGCGCACCACCAGGGCGTCGAGCGCGACGGCGATGGCCAGGATCACACCCATCTCCTTGGGGGCCAGGGGTCCGGACAGGGCGAAGGTCAGGAACACGGCGATCATGACCGCTGCCGCGGAGAGCACCACCCGTCCCGACGTGCGCATCGATCCGACCATGGCGTGCTCGGGATCCGGGTGCGTCTCGTAGCGCTCCTTGGCCGCCGACAGCATGAACAGCGTGTAGTCCATGGCCACACCGAAGACCATGGCTCCGAAGAACAGCGGGGCCCAGGCGTCGATGAAGCCCTGGGGCTGGAACCCGAGCAGGCCGGACAGGAAGCCGTTCTGGAAGATGAGCCGACCGATGCCGAAGGCGCCGGCCACCGACAGGGCCGTGATCAGCACACCGAGCGCGGCGATCAGCGGGGCACCGAGGGCGATCAGCAGCAACAGGAACCCGAAGACGCCCAGGATGGCGAGGACGAGCGGCGTGTACGACGCCAGCGACTGCTGGAGGTCGTGGTTCTCCGCCGCCGCCCCGCCGATCAGCGTCCCTGCCGGCAGCACCTGGCGGAGGTGGTCGATGGTCGCACCGGTGGCGGTTGTCGAAGGACCGGTGGTCGGGACCACCTGGTCGAGGGTCCACCCGGCGTTAGTCGGCCCCGGGACAACGCCAGCCACTCCCGATGCGTGAGCGAGGGTGGAAAGGGCGCGGGCCTGTTCGCCCTCGGGGACCACCACCTGGAGGGTGCCGGGAGCGCCCGGGCCGAACGCACTCGTCACCTGGTCGTAGCCGACTCGGGCGTTGGCGCTGGCCGGCACGATGGTGATCGAGGGCATGTTGGTCCGCATCCCGATGATCGGCGCGGCGGCAAGGAGCAGCAGGACCAGAGCTGCCCCACCCGCCGGGAACGGATGACGCCACAGGAAGTTGCCCCAGCGGTGCAGGATCCGGTCAAGCGAGCCCTCACCGTCGGGCCGAGGCCCTCGACGCAGCCGGATCTTGCCCTTGTTGATGTTGGTCCCGAGCTTGCCGAGCACGGCGGGCAGGAGTGTCAGGGTTGCAGCCAGAACGGCGACGACGGACAGCATGATTCCGAAGGCCATAGACCGGAAGGCCGGGCTCGGCACGATCATGATGGCAGCCAGGGATGCGAGCACCGTCAGCGCGCTGAACGCCACTGCCTTGCCGGCGGTGTCGACCGTCTCAGTGATGGACGCAACGATCGCCTCGCGGTCGCCCGGGTTCGCTCCACGGCGTTTGAGGGCGGAGCGGAAGCGCATGACCAGGAAGAGGGCGTAGTCGATGCCCAGAGCGAGGGCGAACATCAGCGCGAAATTGAGCGCCCAAATGGAGACGGGCGTGAACTTGGTGGTGATGACCAGGGCGCCGGCAGCCACCAGCAGACCGGCCATGGTCAGCAGTAGTGGCAGTCCGGCGGCCACCAGGCTCCCGAAGGCGATGACCAGGATGATTATCGTCACCGGCCACGACAGCATCTCCGAACGCAGCATGGCCGAGCGGTTGGCGGTGTTGAAGTCGGCCCACAGGGCGCTGTCCCCGGTCAGAGTCACGGTAACGCCGGACGAGGACAGAGTGGCCAGCTTCGGCTCCACCGAGTCGGCCGCCTCCACCATCTTGTTGGAGTTAGCAGCCGATCCGGCGGTGATGATCGCCGTCCGGCCGTCCCGCGACACCGAGACCCCGGCTTGAGGTGGGACGACGGTGGATACCCGGGGATCGCTGCGCAGGACGTTCGTCGCCTTCGCCACCACGGCCTGGGCCCGCGGGTCCGATGCGATCCGACCGTGATGGTCGACGATGACGACCTGCAGGGCGGTGGCACCGAGCCCGGAGAAGTCCTTCTCGATGATGGCCCGGGCTGCGACGGACTGGCTGTTCGATGCCTGCCACCCGGCGCCGGCGAGCGCGTTCTCCACATGGACGGCGAAGATCCCGAAGACGAGGACCACCAGAACCCATGCGATGACCACCCTTCGGAAGTGGGTGGCGGCCCACGCGCCAAGTCGGGCGAACGGGCCGGGATGGCTCGCGCGGACTGCGTCATCGTCTCCACGAACGCTGTCCCGGATCCCGGCCGGCGGGTCCGCCACCTCGGTTCCCGCCGACACTTGCGGTGAGTCGAGACCGATTCCTCGGGTCGCTGTCATGGGACGCATCCTTTGATCAGACCGGCACCCGCACCCGGAAGGAGGAGCGCATGCACGAATACCTAGGGGGGTATCGAGATACTATACTTGATACCCCCCTGGGTATCAAGTAGCCGACGGAGCGGGGGGCGACAGGGTGTCACTGGCGAGCCGGCGATCAACTCGCCAAGGAGACTTGCGCCCCTATTGGTCCATTCGCGCGTACATCGAAGGCGCCAGGCGCCCGTCAACTTCGGGTTGGACAGCATTCAGGAGCCGGAACGATCGTGATCGACGGCAGTTTGGTTCGCAATCCCGATGATCGGCGCGGCAGCCAGCAGCAGGACCCCAGCCCCGCCAACCCGGCCCCGACGGAGTGCCGCCACAGGAACCGGCCCCAGCGGTGCGCGCTGACCGCGGTGTCGCGGCAGCCGGATAACTCCCGCGTTGGCCCGTGTGCCGAGGCGACCGAGCACGGCCGGCAGCAGCGTCAACGTGGCGGCTAGGACCGCGATCACCGACAGCACGATCCCGAGCGCCATGCTCCGGAAGGCCGGGCCCGGTACCAGGAGGATGGCGGCCAGCGACGCCAACACGGTCAGGGCGCTGAACGCCACTGCTTTGCCTACGGTGTCGAACATCTCGGCCACCGAGGCCACGACGTCGCGGTCACCGGGTAGGTGCCCAGATACCGGTAGGGGTATATGATGCCGTGAGCGGACCAGCCGTTCCGCCGTGAAGGTTGAGCCAAGGAGACGGTCATGCAGCTGCCGGAAGAGGTCATTGAGGACATCCGCAAACGCCTCCACCGCGTCGGTGGGCAGATCGAGGGAATCGAGCGCATGCTCGACGAGGGCCGCGAATGCCGCGACGTCGTGACGCAGATCTCCGCCGCCAACAAGGCCCTCGAGCAGGCGGGGTTCCGCCTGGTCGCCGCTGGACTCACCTATTGCCTCGCCAATCCAGAGGAGGCCGAGAGCGACGGCTACCCGCTCGAGACCGTCCAAAAGATGTTCATGAAGCTCGCCTGACCCACAGCAACCTGGGACCAGTGCCACAGTGCCAGCGTCCAGCTCTACGGGAGGTTCACGTCCGCGTGTGAGCAGGCTGTCTGCGAAAGCCGGTTTGTTCTAGGTTTCTCAGTCCGGACGGGCAAAGTCAGGCGCGTGCTCCAGCGCCTGGTACACCTTGCGCACAAAGCCGGCTCGGCGGATCATACGGATCAACCCAAAGTAGGTCGCACCTGGGCTCACATCGATCTCCGTACCGTTCATCGTAGGGGTGAGCTCGATATTTGCCCGTTCGAGCCAGTTCGCCGCCACAAGGGCCGTATTTGGGCTCCCTTGGACTTCCTTGCCGAAGCCTGTCGCCATCATGGAGGGCGTAACTGTGTAGCGCGAACCCAGCTCCCTTCGGAGCACCGCGCTCACCTCTTCAGCGTGACGCCTGAGCGGAGAACTGTGATCGTGAACATGAGTTACTCCTTACTTCACATGTGGACTTATTACACACGGGGCAACTCGGTGGACCGAGGCTAAGGCAACGCCGACCCCGTCTCGAGCAGGGTCTTCAGGCTGGAAAAAACGGCAGGCCAGCCGTCAGAGATGGCCGGTAGAACGTCGCTGCCAGGCTCGAAGCCGTCGTGGACAACCGTGAGCTTGACCACGCCGTTCCCGGTGTCCTCGATGTCATAGGCGACCTTGGAGCGGGGCTCAGCCCGCCAGGCGTCAGCGGTGTCTTCGTCCATGCCGACCTGGACGGCCCACTCGGGCGTGATCGTGTGCCAGGTGAATGCCAGCCGTCGGTAGGGATCCGACTCGAGGATCACCTGTTCGGGGTCGCTCACGACGAGCCCGACCTCCTCGTGTACCAAGTTGTAGGTCGAGCCCTTCTTCCAGTCCGATTGCCAGGCCTTCGGACCAGCCATCTGGTGCCGCCAGTAGCACTTCGTGATGGCGGGGTCGGTGAGGCCTTGCCAGACCCGCTCGGGTGTGGCGTGGATGTAGGTCGTGTAGGTGAACCTCGCCATCTGGTCGGTGCGTGCAACCATTTCCTTTCCTCCAGTGGTCGTGTTGCCGGGTTGTGAGGGTGGTGCCAGCCTTTGAGGGGATCCTTCGTTGGGTGCCTGCCCGCCACTGGATCGAGGCCTGGAACACGATAAAACCGGGGTGTCTCCCACGGCCCCTACGTACCCCTGATCCGATGGCGCCGTCGAGTCAGCCGGTGCCGGCCGGAACCCGCCCGGACATTCGGGCCGCGACGTCGGCGGGCATGCCTGGTCCCGGCCGCACACCGAGCTCGGCGGGATCGTGTACCTGGCCACAGTTGGCGCAGCCGGTCTCCAGGGTGATCGGACCGCCACAGACGGTATGGATGTACAGGATGGGTGGGCCGCCGGGGGCCGCCCACCGGTCACCCCATTTGGTCAGCGCGACGATGATGGGAGCTAGCTCGCGACCCTTGTCGGTCAGGACGTACTCGAAGTGCTCCGGACTCGCTGCGTTGCTGCGGCGCTCCATGATTTCGGCGTCGACGAAGCTGTCAAGGCGGCTCTTCAGGATGTTCGTCGCGATGCCGAGCGTGAGGAAGTCGTTGAACCGGGTGGCACCCGCGAATAGCGCGTTCCTGATGATCAGCAGGCTCCAGCGCTCGCCGACCAGTTCGAGCGCCCGGGCAGCCGAGCACACCTGGGAGTCGTAAGTCTTTCCGAGCATGCATCTAGTCTACCATTTAACTTGCATCATGCAAGTGCCTCCTGTATAGTTACTTGCATGATGCAATCAGCCGAGGGATTTCCCACCGGCCGCACTCACGAGGAGGATGCAATGGAGATCACGGGAAAGACCGTTCTGGTGACCGGGGCCAGCCGGGGCATAGGGCAGGCGCTGGTCGAGGAGGCTCTGCGTAGGGGTGCCGCTCGGGTGTACGCCGGGACACGCCGGCCACTGGACCCCACCGATGGGCGTGTCACGCCTGTGACCCTGGACGTGACCGACGCGGCACAGATTGAGGCGGCAGTCGAGAAGGTCGAATCGCTCGATGTCCTCATCAACAACGCCGGCGTGGCGTTGAACGACGATCTGAGCGACCGGTCCGTGCTCGAGCAGCACCTCGCCGTGAACCTATTCGGCCCCTACGCCGTGACGCAGGCCTTCCTGCCGCTGCTCACACGCTCCAGCGGAGCGATCGTGAACAACGTCTCGGTCATGGCACTGGCCCCGCTGCCGTTCACCCCGGCCTACGCGATCTCCAAGGCCGCCGCGTTCAACCTGACCCAGTCGTTGCGCGCCCTTCTGGCCGGGAAGGGCGTGAAGGTCCATGCCGTGCTGACCGGCCCCACCGACACTGACATGACCCGCGGCTTCGAGATCCCCAAGGCTTCTCCTGAGTCGGTGGCGCGAGCCATCTTCGACGGTGTGGAGAACGGGGAAGAGGACATTTTCCCGGACCCCATGTCGGCCGCCCTCGGGGAGAGTTGGCGGAGTGGTGCCGTCAAGGCGTTCGAGCGTGAGAACGCAGCACTCGTCGCGGTATAGCGCAGTCGGAAGCCCCCAAACAACACGAAAGGCAAAGGAACAGGACCATGGACTTTCAAGATTTCACCGCCACCTTCACCGTCGATCAGGCTCCCGAAGAGGTCTTCACCGCCATCAATGATGTTCGTGCATGGTGGTCGGGGGACATTGAAGGCAGTACCGGCACAGTCGGCGATGTGTGGAGCTACCGCTACAAGGACATCCACTACTCCAAGCAGAAGATCACCGAGCTCGTTCCCGGCAAGCGGGTCGCATGGCATGTCCTCGACGGCTACCTCGGCTTCACCGAGGACAAGACCGAGTGGACGGGCACGGACATCGTCTTCGACATCACACAGGAGGGTGGCAAGACGGAGGTCCGCTTCACTCACCTGGGTCTGACCCCGGAATTCGAGTGCTTCGAGAACTGCTCGAATGCTTGGGGCTTCTACATCAAGGGGAGCCTGCAGGAGCTGATCACCTCGGGACAGGGGCAGCCAAACCCGAAGGAGTGAGGACCGTTGCGGTTTGGTGGAGAGACGGGCGCGAGAGTTCGGGCCCGTCTCTCCCGCGAGCGGAGGTCAGAGATCAACTGAGCTTTGGGACCGAGCTATCCCCGGCTCTCCGGCGGCGATCTTCAGGCAGCAACTGAGATGTACCAAACCGGCAGGTCATTGAAAGCGATAGGAAAGCACTTCGGCGTCGCCGGTGACACCGTGGGTCTGGCCCTGCGGAAGGCGGGGGTGGAGATTAGGCCGAGCGGCAGGGCAAAGTTTCGATAAGGAACATTGAGCGGCTCAATGTTCCTGACGATGAGATGGCGAACCTTCGGCCACCTCGTCATCAAGGCCTCCGTGCCGACTCGAGCGCACGGAAGCCAAATGCTGCGCGATCCTGGCGGGCTCTCTGGCGGCCTGAGCCTGGCCGCCAGAGCATCCCGGCGGCCAGGCCCGCGAGAAACATGGTGAACGGCGCTGCAGCGCGTGTAACGCCGTGGGCCGCTCGGGAAACCCCTAGGAGCTGGGTCCGGTCGATCGCTGCCGGGTCGACTTCGAGAGCGGTGGCCAGTTCGGTAATCCACGCATCAAGGGGATCGGTGTCGGTAAGCGATTCACCGTTTGAGTGCGGATTCGAGTTGGCCATCGCTCTTCTCCTTGGCGGTAGACGACTTCGTAGACGATCTCGCCGAGGCTATACTGTATAGGAGTACAGTACCTAGTATCGGAGGATCGTGCAACGGGGCTACAGCGACAACAAAGAAGCGGTACAGAAGCGACTCCGACGAATCGAAGGTCAGGTTCGCGGGATCCAGCGGATGGTGGAGGATGACCGCTACTGCATCGACGTTCTTCAACAGATCTCAGCGGTTACCAAGGCCATCCAATCGGTAGCCCTGGAGCTGCTCGACGACCATCTGGCCCATTGTGTGACCGAGGCAGTGCAGGCCGGTGGAACAGAGGCGACCAAGAAGCTAAACGAGGCATCGGCCGCGATCGGACGACTCGTCCGATCGTGAGCTTCTCCGCGCCGGTGACAGGTGGGGCGGCGGTATGAGGTCGTTACACGCCCTCGCCCACGCTCTGACCGTCAGTGGGTCGATGACCTGGGAGATCCTCTGGGCCCTAATCCTGGGATTCACCCTGTCGGCGGTCGTCCAGGCTGTCATTCGAAGAAACACGATCATCAAGCGTCTCGGCGACGATCGTGCCCGCACCTTGGCCCTGGCCGCTGGCTTGGGAGCTGCATCGTCGTCCTGCTCCTACGCAGCAGTGGCCCTCGCCCGCGCCCTATTCCGAAAAGGGGCCAGCTTCACCGCAGCCATGGCCTTCGAGATCGCCTCGACCAACCTGGTAGTCGAGCTGGGCGTCATCTTGGCCGTGCTCATCGGCTGGCAGTTCACCTTGGCCGAATTCGTCGGCGGACCGATCATGATCGTGCTCATCGCACTGATCTTCCGGTTGTTCCTGCGCCAGAAGCTGCTCAACGCGGCCCGGGATCAGGCCAACAAGGGCCTGGCTGGATCGATGGAAGGTCACGCCGCCATGGACATGACTATTCAGGAAGACGGGAGCCTGTGGCAACGGCTGCGATCGAAGCAGGCGCTCACCTCGATCTCGCACATCTTCATCATGGAATGGGCCGCTGTCATCCGGGATATCGCCATCGGTCTGTTGATTGCCGGTTCGATCGCGGCTTGGGTGCCCAACAGCTTCTGGCATCACTTCTTCGCCGTCGACCACCCGTTGCTATCGAAGATCTGGGGACCGCTGATCGGCCCGATCGTCAGCCTGCTCAGTTTTGTCTGCTCGATTGGAAACGTGCCGTTGGCCGGCGTGCTCTGGAACGGCGGCATCAGCTTCGGTGGCGTGGTCAGCTTCCTCTTCGCTGACCTGATCATCCTGCCGATCCTGGTCATCTACCGGAAGTACTACGGCACGCGGATGATGCTGTTCATTCTGGGCAGCTTCTACGTGACCATGGTCCTCGCCGGGTACGCCGTCGAGCTGTTGTTCAACGGTCTGGGTTTGGTGCCCACCGTGCGCAACGCCAGAGTGGGAGAGATGGCCATTCACTGGGACTACACGACGATTCTCAACATCGTGGCCCTAGGCGTGGCCTGTGGCCTTATCTATCGCTTTATCCGGACTGGCGGCATGCCCATGCTCAAGATGATGGGCGGGTCCCCGGACGCTCACCCCGACCACGAGCACCACCACTAGCTGGGCGTGGACGACTGACCGATGGCATCGAGCCAGGCATCCACTGGTCCTCCCGACTTATACCCCCACTCTGTGTAGGCACCTGAGATCTAAGGCCACTATCCCCAAGATGAGGACCAATGACCCTGCCGCAGACGGCAAGAGCAAGGAAAGCTACGGGAGGAGGTGATTGCGGTGATGCATTACTGGGACGGATCTTGGGGCTGGGGTGCCTGGCTGCTCATGAGCCTCGCCATGGTGGCGTTTTGGGGTGCCCTCGCCTGGATCATTGTCGCTTTGGTCCGCAACCACCGCGGGCCCGCACCCCATGATCAGGCGAGTAGCCCGCCCGATGCATTGCACATCCTCGACGAACGATTTGCCAAGGGTGAGATCGACGAATCCGAATACCGCGATCGCCGCAAGGTACTGCAACGGCAGAAATGAGCAACGCGACGGGGCGCCTTCCTCGAGGAGTCCTGGCGCCGATCGTGGCGATCGTGCTGGTCCTGGCAAGCTCTTCGACAGTTGTTGTCGCCGCTCTGACCGGCGGAATCGGAGGTCATAACGGGGCGTTCGAGGCGGTTGCATGTGACGCCCCTTCTCTCCCAGGCGCGATCGTCAACGTCACAGAGTCGGACATGGGGAGCACGATGATGGGCACTGGCCTGATGCGACCTAGTTTGCTCGTCGATCCGACGTCGGTGTCCGCTGGCAAGATCTCGTTCGTGGTCCACAATGAGGGGAACCTGGTCCATGAAATGCTCGTCATGCCACTCCCTCGCGATGGTGCCGGTACTCGCCCCACAGGGAGCGACGGGAAAATCGACGAATCAGCTAGCCTCGGAGAGGCTTCGCAGTCATGTGCGGCGGGTCGTGGGGATGGGATCGCTCCGGGTGCGACAGGTTGGGTGACACTTGATCTCGTCCCGGGTCGCTACGAACTGATCTGCGACCAGCCGTGGCATTACGCCGCGGGTATGTTCGACGTCCTCACTGTGCAGGGCGATACCTGACGAAAACAACAAGCAGGGCGGAGTCAAACTTATCCGGCAGCTCGGATTTCAGCGGGGAGTCATCGTCTCGAGCAGTGACCAGTTGGGCTTGCCGGCGTAGAGCGAGGGCCTAACTCGGTAGTTCGCGAAGTTCGTGAAGCCGAACGCTGTACGTTTGACAGCTGGGCCAACAGCTCGCACATGCGCGTAGGGTCTGTCTCCACGGGGCTCTCCGGTCTGTTGGCGTTAGAGACCCTCAGATTTTGCGGTTTTTACTTCTCGGCCTTGCTTGAGCGTGCGCCGATGGACCGCAACCACTCGATCACATTCTCTTGTCGAGTCCCAAGACCATCAGCGGCATCCAACGCCGTACCTTCTGCATAGTCGGGAACCCAGTCGAGATCGGCACCCGCATTCAGCAGGCGCTCTGCGGCACGGCGTTGCCCAGCTCCGCACGCGTGCCAGAAGCCCTTTGAGATTTCTTCTCGGTCCATTCCGGGCACCAACAGACTCTCCAAGGTGTCCAGCACGCCGAGAGCAGCGGCGTGCCAGACCTTTTCGATTCGGGCGCCCCGAATTGCCAAGAGGCGAGCGACGTGCCAGCACGCGTAGCCGATCGCATTGTCCAGGGGGGTGCCGATGGAACCGTCAGGTGTTTCGAGATCCGCTCCTCGGTCAATAAGCGCTGCGGCGACATCGACGTCGTCGCTGCTCGCCGCGTAGTGCAGAGGCGTCTCGAGCTTTCCGGGGCCGGTGGTTGTGGCATTGGGATCGGCGCCGGCATCGACCAGCAGGTGCACGATGTGCGGCCCGTCGGGGAAGTAACCAGGCCAATCTGTTACGAAATGAAGCGCGGTGCCGCTACCGCCTCTGGCCGTAAACCTCGCCCTGGCCAGATCAGGATTGTCCGATACAAGGCGCCTCACCAGGGCAACGTCACCGCCGTGCACGGCGATACGTAACTCAGGCAGCTGTCGGGGCATCCCCCGGGATGGCGACAGTCGTGGATCCGTCAGTCACGTCGCCAATGATGTCAGGGCGTGCGCCGCCTCGGAAACGCAGGGCTCGCTCTAATGGACAGCTTCGAAATCGAAACCCTGCGACGCAGCATGGCGATGCTTCCGCCGCAGGCGGCTGGCCTGAACCGTGAAGAGGCGATGCGGCTGCTGTCCGAGCTTCAGGAGATGGACCAGCGGCTACGGGATGTGCGAGAAGGATTGACCGCCTTGTTGGAGCGAGCGTTGCCGGACGCGCATGGGTAAGCGTCGAAGAAAGGGCGTTCATTACCCTCCCTCGAACTGACGGGTGCTGGCACAACGGACGCTCACAGGCTGGCCACCTTGGCGATCCGCCTTCGGTCCACCACACTGAGGGCGAGGACTGAGGTGAGGAGACCATCTTGGGGGCCGTCAGGCTGGCGTTTCGTGCCGAGTCGCGCCGCCGATGGCGATCCTGGTTGGCTATCGCGCTCCTGATCAGCCTCGTTGGCGGACTCGTCCTGGCCGCCACGGCTGCTGGTCGCCGTACGGAGTCCGCGTTCCCGCGGTTCATCGCCGCCCATGGCTTCGACGCCCTTGTGTATGCCACCCAGCCCGTGCCGAAGCTCGCCCAGCTTCCCGGGGTGGCATCCGTGACAGAACTCGCCAGTCCGGCCAATGGTCAACCTACGTGCGATTGCAGCCACCTGATCAACCCGAACGGCTTCGGCGTTTTCGTCGCACCTCCCAATGGCAGATCGCCTTTCAAACTTGTCTCGGGCCACTTGCCTGATCCGTCGGCCCCCGATCAAGTTCTGGCATCGTTCAGCCTTCAACAGGACGACGGCGTGCAGCTGGGGACCGTGATCCACGTCCCGTTCTACGCGCCGTCGCAAGCCTCGGCATACAACAACGCCGTCAGTGCACCACCCAAGCCCCGGGGTCCGGTCGTCGCCCTGCGCGTGGTCGGGATCGAAGTCACCGAAGACGAGTTCCCATCCGGGGGGACCCCTACCTACGACCTGTATGCCACCCAGGCGTTCGCGCACACTGTGGTCCCACGGACGACGGTCTTTTCGGAATACATCGTTCGCTTGCGTCGCGGTGTGGCTGACCTTCCCCGATTCGACGCTCAAGCCACTGCCCTGAGCGGGTCCGGTGTGGAGTTCACCCAAAATGAACAAGAGCAAGTCACGTCCGTCGAAGGATCGATCCATCCCCAGGCCATCGGGTGGTGGATCTTGGCCGCCCTAGCCGCGCTCGTCGGGTTGGCGGTCGTCGGCCAGGCACTGGCCCGCCAGAGCATCGTCGAGAGCGAGGACTATCCGACCATGGCGGCCATCGGCGCCGATCGCCGACAGCTGATCACTCTCGGCATGGTGCGGAACCTGGTGGTGGCGGTAGCCGGCGCCGCTGGCGCCGTGGTGGTCGCCACTGCGTTGTCCCCGATCGCCCCGCTTGGTGAGGCGCGCCTCGCTGAGACCTCCACAGGCGTCACCTTCGACACGCCGATCCTTTTGCTCGGGGCTCTCGCCACGGTGGCAGTTGTCGTTGCTCTTGGCATATGGCCGGCCCTTCGGGCGGCGCATACCCTCCGGCCGGATGACCAGCCCGCTGCGCCCCATCCCTCAGCGGTGGTGGGCCATCTCGCAGCGACGGGTGCACCGCCGAGCGCGGTGATCGGTGTCCGCAACGCCCTCGAGCGAAAGAGCGGTGGGGCGCCCGTTCCGGTCGGAAGCGCCCTTCTCGGCACGGTATTGGCGGTGATTGCGCTGTGCGGGACGGCTGTCTTCGGGGCCAGCCTTGCGCACCTCACGGCGACCCCCAGGCTGTACGGCGATACCTTCCAGCTCAGTTTTGGTGACTTGAACACCGGTGGACCAAACCCGGTCGTCCTCAGAAGTCTTGAGCACAACAGGGCCGTCACCGGGATCATGCAGGGGATCGCTCTAACGGAGATCTCCGTCAACAAGGTGTTGGTGGGGGGCATCGCCGGAACCGCCATCCGGGGTCCACTGCTCCTCTCTGCCGTCGATGGGCATCTTCCGAGCGGCGACAACCAGATCGGTCTCGGTGCGACGACGATGCGCCAAGCGGGCGCACATCTGGGTTCGGTCGTCCACGTCACGGTGGCGTTGCCGTCCGGTGGAAAACGGACTCTCCCGTTCCGGGTGGTCTCTCAAATTTCCTTCCCGGTGGTCGCCGAAGCTGTAGGCCTGGGCACCGGCGTCGCGTTCACCATCGCTGGCTATGAAGCAGCCGTGTGCCCTCCGGGTCCCGGCCAAGCAGCGTGCCGACGAGCGGTCGGTGGAACTAACGACGGTGCGGTCCTGGCCAGCGTGGTGTCCGGCCCCCGGGGGCAAACGGCGATCAAGCAATATCTCAATGAGGGCATCGAAAACGCCACAGTCCCCATCACCCCAACATCGCTCATCAACTTCGGGGAGGCAGTCAACTTCCCGCTCATCTTCGGTGCGATGTTGGCCGTATTCGGTGCGGCCACGCTTCTCCATCTCCTCGTGGTGAGCGTCACACGCCGCCGACGTGAAGTCGGGCTCTTGAAGGTGCTCGGGTTCGTGAACGGTCAGGTTGCGTCGGCCGTGGCATGGCAGGCCACCACCTTGGCTCTCGTCGGGATCGTCATCGGCGTGCCGCTCGGGGTGGTGGTCGGTAAGGCCGTGTGGAATACATTCGCTAGCAACCTGGGTGTTGTCCCGGTCTCCGTCGTACCGATCTGGCTCATCGCCGTACTGGTGGCGGGTGTCCTCGTGGTCGCCAACCTCATCGCGGTGGCACCTGCACTCGTGGCAACGCGGTCCAAGCCCGGTGAGCTGCTGCGAACCTCTTAAAGAAGGCCTCCTAAGTCTCGGCTCCCCGCCCGTCCGCCCACTGGCTGGCTGGCCCCATTCGTCCCCCCGCCCCTCCCGCGTGTCCTCCCGCTTTGCGGGGGGCCCCGGGTGCCGTGCGCCCTGCCGCCGCCGCCCTTGCGCGGCGGTTTGGTGCCGCCGTGTGTGCTGGTCCTGGCTTTCTCAGGGGGTCATGGTGGGCGCTGAGGTCTGCGGTTCC
>PLWZ01000091.1 GCA_003151235.1 Acidimicrobiaceae bacterium | reverse complement strand
ACCCAGTCAGAGGGGTCGGGTCACCGGATCACTTCCTGTCAGAGGGGCGCCACCCATGGATCTCTATGAACCCCACGTGGTCGACGGCCAGCTCTTGTTCGGCAAGCTCAAGCTTTCTGAAGAGGTGCTGCGTCGCGAAGAGATGCTCAACGGCAATGCTCAGATCTTTCCGCATTACTTCTCGGTGTCCCAGCTCAGGGCCGTGCGGTCTGCTCGCCTCGTCACGGAGTCGATCAAGAGAAGGACGGGGTTGGAACACGTTTCGAAACACCTCACGAGAGCGGCTCTTCACGCTACGGCGATGGCCCATTTTGCCCTGATCGTTCGCAAAGGGAACCGGCCCGACATGCCGGGCCAAGACTCTGATAGGTGGACCGGCGTCAAGGCGAGATCGTACAAACTGACCTATCAACCCGAGCAAGCTCCCAACCGGACGAACCGAGTCAGCTTGAGCGAACGGCGAGACGGGTTGGGGTACCGGATCGCACACCTCGATTGGCGGTGGTCCGACATCGACCTTCAGAGCATCCACCGTGCACGGCAGATCTTCGCCGCGGAACTTCGAGCCTGCGGTCTGGCCGACCTCGTCGATATAGACGAAAGAGCGATCCCTCAAGCCGAGACAGCGCACCACCACCTCGGCACGACTCGAATGCATGACTCACCCCGTGAGGGGGTCGTTGACCGCAACTGCAGGATCCATGGATCCTCATCGGTGTATGTAGCCGGAGGTTCCGTGTTCCCTACGGGGGGTTACGCAAATCCGACGTTGACCATCGTCGCGCTCTCGATACGTCTGGCCGACGAGTTGAAGCGGGTGATGTCCCGGGTTTGACGAGGCCCATCGTTCATCGATGGGATCTCATGTTGGGGGCCCACCCCGTCTCGAGTGGTTGCAACGCTTGTCGTTAGTAGTGAGTGCCCCAACCGGCCGTGGTCACGCCTGCGGACGAGCAGGTGTTGGTGGACGTCTCGGTCCAGTGCTCGTACTTCACTCCGGACGCGGTCGGCGTGTTGGTGATGGGTGCCGTGTCGCCTTCGTTGTCCTCGGCGGCCCAGCACGTCCCGCTCTGCGAGTAACCGACCAGCAGGAGCTGTTGGCCGGTCGCACCGTCCGTCAGCACGTACAGGTTGTTCGTACCCGACGTCGCAGCGGTGGCTTCAAACGTGATGTTCGGCTCAGCCGACTGCAACGCAGTGACCTCAGCGGCCGCTGTCGATGCATAGGTGCCACCGTTGGCGTAGGCAGCCTTCGCTGACGTCAGCCCGTTGGTGAGGTTTGACTGAACCGCACGGTCCTGCGCACCGGTCTTGACCCCGAGGAACGTCGGGATGGCGATGGCAAGCAGGATGGCCATGATCAAGAGCACGACCATGAGCTCGATAAGGGTGAAGCCGGCTTCGGCGCCCTCACTCTTGCAACCGATGCGGACGGCTGGCCGAGGAGATTGGGCGCGTTTATGCGTTTGCATGAGCAAAGTGTTCACGTTCTGAGTCCAGTCGTGTTGGATGCTGTCATGACCCTGAGATTGAGCTGGGAGGAAGGCCGAGCATGGCGCCGACTAACCTCCCGATGCTATTGGGATAAGCCCCGATCAATACAACTGCGCAAACTCGATGAGAGAGACGAATATGGGATCACGTTGTTCGAACGGGGGAGTGTGATGCGTGGTGCATCGTTTATCTCGCTCACGAGCTCCGTAAATGGAGCAGCATGCAAACCGACGCCGTTTGGAAAGTATCTCACCTGAGCGACGTATCCGTTTTGAACGACAACACTCAGGAACTTCGACTGACGTTTGCTTACAGTGAAGCGGTTTCCGCTTCGGGTCACGGCGTCCGAACTGGAACTGTTGTAGCCGAACCTCACAAAGGCCCAAGTGTGGCGCACCGCGAACTGGTCGCTGGTGCCACATGCTGCAGGGATAGCCAAGTACACCGTAGCTGGGTAGCGCTTCCCGATGACTACATCCGGGACCTGGATTGGAGCGACCAAGATGCTGGTCACTTGGCCTCCCTTGATGCTCTCCTGGAGGGAGGGCGGGTTCACTATTGACCGTTCGCTGGAACCCGCGAAGCTGATGAGGTAGCTGGAGGAGCCGTCTATTGCGGTTATGGCCGTCTCCAGCTGGCCAGCTGGACCCAATTGCATGGACGAGCCGTATACAGCAGCTCCGGCGACGGCAAGTCCAAGTGCGGAGATGGTTGCCCAAGAAATCAGCTGCCTCATTTGCATGTAGCCGCAGCTTACAAAGCTTCTTTTGGGGTGATAAGAAATCTGGCATATGGCAAGTGCCGCGGAGCGCAGAGTTGTGTTGCCCATGCCCCGTGCCGGGTGATTGAGCATCGAGGGCATCGTTGGGCACGCTGATTCATCGGGGCCTGGCCGTGGCGTTGGCTATGGCGATCGTGTCGGTGGGTGCAAAGGCAACGGACCGGTCAGGAAGTTCTGAAGCGCGAGCCGTCGCGCTCCGACAGGCACTAGAGGCAGCCCAGCCGTATTCAACTTCCGGGTTCGCCGGTTACCAGGCAGAGGGTTTGGTGCACGACGTGGCCGCTTCATTCACGGTGCCTGCCATCCTCCCGGGGTCCCCGCCGGGCGACGCGTCAACGTGGATTGGCGTCTCCACGGAAGGTGGCGAGTTCATCCAGGTTGGCGTCACGGAACATCTGGGTGCTTCCCAGAACAGTTTTCCAATATTTGACGCGTTCTGGTCCGACACTTCGTTGAATTACCACCCGCAGGCGCTTGAGAGCATCCAGCCGACAGATCGTGTGAGCGTTTCGATGACGCAAAATATTGACGGTTGGAAGTTATCAGTCCGAGATGACACCACTGGGTTGTCGAAGACGTTTGAAAGTCATTTCGGTCACGACCGCGAGTTTCGGCTGGCCGAGTGGGAGCAGGAGGATCCTGTTGCAGGGTTCGATACCTACTACAACGTTCCCGATCCAACCCTCTCCGAGACGACGTTTTCGGACCTGGAGCTAAACGGCTCTGCGCCTACGCTCCGATTGCGAGACGGCAGCGCGATGAACGTGTTCAATGGTCCGATCCTCATTCCGACACCCGACACATCCGACAGCTTCAGCCTTATCTCGCCGATCGCTCTCCAGAGGCAATACCTATCGGTGATCGCGGCCACCAACCATTTTTCTGCCATTCTCTTCAACGATCTTCGGTCGCCGTCGACCTTTGGCAAGGCCAGACTGCTCACCGATGTGCAACGCCTGCAAGACGCGGCCAAATCGTTGGAGTATCAGTTCGCCGACAACGATTGGGGCAACTTCTTCTCCATCGGACCAGACGTCGCCGTAATGGGTATTCGGGTAACAAACGAGTCATCAGACCTCGAGAAGCTGTTCGCATCCGGCCTGGCGCACGGAGACGAGCAGCGGGTCTATGCAGATGCCGCCTCCGCGGCGAGAGCGGGCCGGGTGGTACGGTCAGACTTAGGGCTGCCGCCGAGCTGACCCAGGCGTGTTTTCCTATTGCGTCGGTTGACGGCCGGAGTTGCCGGGGCGGTTGCGGTGTGAGCGCCGGCTTCTGAGAAGCCATAATCAATCGTGGCCCGGGAACGCTGTTATTTGAGGTCCACGCACCGTCAGGTTCGACCCGGGTCTGACGCGCCGAAGTTAGACGTGTCGGCATGGCCTATCTGACGTTCAAGGAGCTGGGCCGCTACGGCCGCCTCGGGAATCAGCTCTTTCAGATCGCCGGCACAATTGGTTTGGCCCTCCGCCACCAGATGGAACCGCGGTTCCCTACCAATTGGGACTACCGAGAGTGGTTCTCGATCCCTGACGAGCTGTTCGCAGATGCGGAGGGGGTCACCGCCTACTACATGCCTGAGCTCGATCATCTACGCCCCGAGAATCGACCCTTTCTCCAGCAGTTCTCGCTGTGGGAGGGCCAGGCGGACCTCATCCGCCAGTACTTCGCGCCCTCGCCAGCCGCCAGCAAAGCCCTCGCCACCGACGAGCTCGATGACCAACCCCGTGTCGCACTGCACGTCCGACGTGGCGACTACCTGTTGGCCCCAGAAGCCCACCCCGTACCGCCGCTTGAGTACTACCTGAACGCGGTCGCCGAGTACCCGCACCACGTCATCGAGGTGTACAGCGACGACCTTGAATGGTGCTGGAACAACCTGCTTCCCGCGCTAGAGCCCCGGCCGGCGTTCCTCTACCCCGGGACGGCTCGGCCGCCCTTCTGGGATCCCGCGTATTTCACTAGCCCCATTGTGGATTGGATTGACCTGTTCCTCATGGCGCGATGTGAGAGGCACATCATCGCCAACTCATCCTTCTCGTGGTGGGGCGCGTTTCTCTCGGGCAACACCGAGGTCATCTATCCGGCGACATGGTACGGACCCGCATACAGCCACCTGGATGTCGACGCGATGATGCCGCCAGGGTGGCGCTCGCGGTGAGGTGTCGACTTGGCGGCAAGGGTGATTTGGTATGCGTGCTCTCAGGACGACCCGACGTTGGTTTCGAACCACTTGACGGTCTCAGCAATGCCTCGCTCGAACTCGACTTCTGCCTGGAAACCGAAAAGCTCCTTCGCACGCGACGTCTCGAGCATCCGTCGCATCTGCCCGTTGGGCCGTTCGGCATCCCAGTCGATGGCTCCGTCGAACCCGACGACACCGGCCACGGTGCGGGCCAGATCACCGATCGAGATCTCTCGGCCGGAGCCGACGTTGACCGGTTCGGCGCCGTCGTAGCGCTCGAGGGCCATCCGGAACGCCCGCGCGGCGTCAGCGACGTGGAGGAACTCACGGGTCGGGCTGCCGTCGCCCCACAACGTCACAGAGTGAATGCCAGCGTTCCTGGCCTCGTGGAACTTCCTGATCATGGCTGGGATCACGTGGCCGGAAGAGAGATCGAAATTGTCTCCGGGACCGTAGAGATTCACCGGCATCAGGTAGATCGTGTTCATCCCGTACTGCTCGCGGTATGCCTGGGCCTGTACTAGCAACATCCGCTTGGCCAGCCCGTACGGAGCGTTGGTCTCCTCGGGATACCCGGTCCAGAGATCGTCTTCCCGGAACGGGGTACGCGTCTCACTCGGGTATGAGCACACAGTCCCTGCGACAAGGACTTTCTCGACTCCGCTGATGCGGCATTCCTCCAGCAGGTGCAGACCCATGGCGGCGTTCTCATAGAAGAGACGGCCCGGCTCGCGTTGATTGAGGCCGATGCCTCCGACGGTGCCCGCCACGTGCACGACCGCGTCTGGGGAACGACTGGCCAGCATCTGCTCGATCGCAGCCCGGTCCAAGAGGTCGTAGGCACTCCGCCCGAAACCGAGAGGCGTGGCACCAGCTCGCTCCAGCTCGCGGACGATGTAGGCACCGAGGAATCCCGTACCACCGGTGACCACCACCGTCTTTCCGCTGAGGTTCACCGCCCGGCCGTCCTTCCTACGAGGCCACCGACGGCATCCTGCCCCGGCCCCAAGCGGTCGTGCCAGCCCACCGAGTTGTCTCGGGCTATTTCGAAGAGCTCCGGCTGGAGTTGCCCGGCGCGACCGATTCGCGTAGGAACGCACCATGCGCTTTGGAATTTGGCCTGCTCCCAGCCGCCCCTGGGGCGAGATCGTCGAACTAGTTGCCCACTGCGAGTCGACCGGGTGGGACAGCGCCTATTTCGCGGATCACTTCATGCCCAATGGGACGGACTCGACTCCGTTGGACGGCGACACCTTGGAGTGTTGGTCCGTGATTGCAGCCTTGGCCGCTTCGGTGCCCCGCCTCACCCTGGCGTCCTTGGTCACGAGTGCCACTTATCGTCACCCGGCGGTGCTGGCCAAGATCGCGTCCGCGGTTGACCAGATCAGTCAGGGTCGCCTGGTGCTCGGCGTCGGTGCCGGGTGGCAGGAGAACGAGCACGCCGCGTACGGGATCAAGCTCGGAACCGTCAAGGAACGGTTGGACCGCTTCGAAGAGGCAATCCAGATTCTCGATTCGATGCTGCACGCACCCCGGACAACGTTCGAGGGTGGTTACTTCAATGTGACAGATGCGCCGAACCAACCGGCTCCGGCCCAGGATCGTCTCCCACTGTTGATAGGGGGTGGTGGTGAGGAGCGGACGATGCGAATCGCCGCAAAGCACGCGGATCAGTGGAACGCCTGGACGAACCCCGAACTGCTCGCTCGCAAGGTTGGCGTGCTACACGCACGGTGTGAGGAAATATCCCGCGATCCGAGCGAGATCCATGTGTCCACCCAGGCACTGCTCTTCTTGTCGACAGACGAGGCCTGGTTGGCCGAAAGACGTCAGGTCGATCTCGGTCAGGCTGCCATCATTGGCACACCCAACGAGGTCGTCGACATCGTGGCCAGCTATCGAGACGCAGGGGCCGACGAGTTGATCATCCCCGACTTCACCATGGGTTCGAAGAGCCGACGGATGGACACCTGCGACCTGTTTGCCCACGAGGTCGCCATCCACTTCCGCTAACCGCGAGGGGACGCTCGACGCACCCTTAGATGTAGGCCTCCAGCTGGACGATCTCGTCGAGGACGACCACGGCGTTTGGGCCGCGACGCGAGGTTCGAGGGACGGGCCGTGGACATCAGTGACGACACTGGCGATGGATCTCACAGGTTCCGAGTGGAGATCACCGAAGTGGACATCCTGATCGCGGGCTCAAGGTCCGAAAACGCTGACGACTCGGAGGACCGGGTCGTTCCGCCTCGGGTGGGTGACCGGCACGGACGTTACGTTGTGGAGGTGCCGCCCGGAAGGCCAGTGTCCTCCATGGAAACGCAGATCCGCCGGTACGACAGCGCTGACGCTGCCGCTGTCGTCGCGCTGTCCCTCCGAGCGTGGGAGCCGGTGTTCGAATCGCTACAGGCGGTCCTTGGCGCAAAACTGTTTGTTCGACTCCACCCTGACTGGAGATCGGATCAACGCCGAGCAGTCGAGGGCGTGTTGACCACGGAATCGACTGAGGTTTGGGTAGCCCACGTGAGGGAACGAGTCGTGGGTTTCGTCGCCACTCGGTTGCACGAGGAGCAGCCCATCGGCGAGGTGCACATGTTGGCCGTCGACCCGGTCTCTCAACGCAACGGCATCGGTACCCTGTTGACCAACTTCGCGCTCGAGCAAATCAAGCGCGCGGGGATGACCGTGGCCATGGTCGAGAGCGGGGGAGACCCGGGCCATGCGCCGGCGAGAGGCACCTACGAGAAGGCGGGTTTCTCGCTTCTGCCGGTTGCTCGCTACTTCAAGGCGCTCTGAGCCGAGGTTGGTCCGTAAACCGGAGGATCGGCTGAACATGGGCAGTTGGAGCGGAGCCCGGGCAATCGTTTTCACGGCGAAGTAGGTTCGGCCGGTGCGATTCGGGGTCTTCTACGAGCATCAGCTGCCACGGCCATGGACCGAGGAAGCCGAGTATCGGCTCCTCAACAACAGCCTCGACCAGATCGAGCTCGCCGACCGGCTCGGCTATGACTACGCGTGGGAGGTCGAGCACCACTTTTTGGAGGAGTACTCCCACAGCTCGGCCCCCGAGGTGTTCCTCGCCGCCGCGAGCCAGCGAACCTCGCAGATCCGACTTGGTCACGGCATCATCCAGTTGACCACCAACCACCCGGCCCGTGTGGCCGAGCGTGTTTCGACGCTCGACCTCGTCTCGCACGGACGGGTCGAGCTCGGTCTCGGTGAGTCTGCGACGACCACAGAGCTGCATCCGTTTGATCGTCGGTTCCGCGACAAGCGGGCCGTGTGGGAAGACGGGGTCCGGGCCCTGATGCCGATGTTCTGGAGCGACGCGTGGGAGTACCATGGGGAGCACTTCGACTTCCCGCTCCGCAACGTCATCCCGAAGCCACGACAAAAGCCCCACCCGCCCTTGTGGGTTGCCTGCTCCCAACTCGAAACCATCAGGATGGCCGGCACGCGCGGAATGGGCGCGCTGGGGTTTCAGTTCGTGTCGGCCGAGGCCGCTCACGCGTGGGTGAACGCGTACTACATCGCCTATACCAAGCGACTCGACAAGCTCTGCGACTACGTCACCAACCCGAACATCGCGGTCGTCTCGCAGTTCATGTGCGCGCCGACCGACGAAGAAGCGGTAACCCGCGCCGAGGGATCGTCGTTCTTCCAGTTCGCACTCGGCTACTACGGCACCCACCCGCCGGGGGTGCCGGGCGCGATCAAGCTATGGGATGAGTTTCTTGCCTACCGGGACACCCCGGCGGGCCAGAAGGCCCGTCAAGGGGGCTTGATCGGTTCACCCGAGACGATCCGATCGCGGCTGCGCAAGTTCGAGGAGTCGAACGTGGATCAGGTGATCCTGCTCAACCAGGCGGGCAAGAACACACACGAGGACATCTGCTCATCTCTCCAGCTGTTCGCCGACGAAGTCATGCCGGAGTTCCACGCCCGTGAGCCCGAGCACCAGGAATGGAAGCAGGCCGTCCTTCGAGGCGAGATCGAGATCGAGGAGATCGACACCGAGCCGTTCGCGGCCCCGCGCCGGGGTCGCTGAACCGAGCGCCCACGCGCGCGATGTCGGCTCTGGCTCGGTCTTCTTGCGTCCCGACCACCGAGCCGGCTCCCGGGAAACCAGTCATTCGCTGAGCGGCCGGGGCCGGACCAACGCAGGACTACCGTCGGGAGCAGCATGAACTCGGCCGTTGCACTACCCAGGAACTCGTGGCCGTTCAGGGTCGTGAGGTTCGGTCTCATAGCCGCGGTGTGTGTCGGTTTCGTCGGGTGTGCATCTGCGGGGAGTTCGAACGTCGGGCAACGACCGACTTCATCAAGCGGGTTCGAGGCGGCCAAGCAGGCGTGGGACAAGGGCGCCACTGTCGATTCTGCCGATCAGGGTACCTATTGGTCTCGAGCCGAGTCCGACCTGACTCAGCCAACCGACTCGGGAGAGTCCGGTGGTGCCGGATTCAAGGCGGCCGAGCGCGAGTTGCAGCAGCTCGCCGCGTTGCCCGACGCCGATCAGACCCATGCCGAGAGCGCAGAGTTTCACCACGACACCCAGGCGTTGAACACGTTTTTCGGAACGACCACTCTCTACGGATAGCGGTGACACTCTCCGGCGCGGCGCTCTCTCTTTGGTCGGCTCCCCTCGACCTCCCAACGTCGCTCCTGGGCGAACTCGGGGAGTGCATCTCCCCCGAGGAAACCGAGCGGGCAGAGCAGTACCGCCAACCGCTCGATCGCGATCGATTCGTCGCTGCGAGGGGATGGCTGCGCCGGCTGCTTGCGGGCCAGCTTCGGTGCCGCCCTGACGAGGTCCGATTCGTCACGGGCGATGGTGGAAAGCCGATGCTCGTCGACTCTGATCTCCGATTCAACGCCTCCCGGAGCGCCGGTGTGGCGCTCTATGCAACGAGCTGGACGACCAATGTCGGCGTGGACATCGAGCAGGTCCGCGAGATCGCCGACATCGAGGGCTTCGCGGAGAGGTTCTTCTCGCCGGCTGAGCAGGCCGGGCTGGCCGCTTTGCCACAAGCCGATCGTCGGGCCGCTTCGTTTCAATGCTGGGCCAACAAGGAGGCATATGTGAAGGGGCTCGGCACCGGCCTGACGGTGTCCCTCCGGGCGTTCGACACTTGGTCGGGTGACATGGCACATTCCACGCTTGACGGTTGGACGATCCACAAGGTCGACGCGGGTTTCGGCTTTGCTGCAGCGGTCGCCGGCACCGGTCTTCAGGGGTCGGTTCCCGTGCCTCCCGAGAGCCTCGGGTCCCTCAAATTCGACCCCACGACCGGTACCATCGAGCGGTTATCGGGAGAAGCGCTGGGCGGTTCTCTAGAGGAGTAGACGGATGTCGGCCGAGGTTGTGACACTGGGACCAACTGTTGTCGCGCTGATCGACCGGATGGCTGCGTCGTCACCGGGAAGCCTCGCCGTTCGCGGTTCCGACGGCACGCTGACCTACTCCGAGCTCCTGGCTCGCTCCGAACGGATCGCCGCACGCCTCCGCCAACTCGGCGTCAAGCCGGGGGACCTGGTGGGATTGTGCCTCGAACGTTCGACCAGCCTGGTGGTTGGCGCGCTGGCGATCTTCCTGGCCGAGGGTGTCTATGTGGCCATCGACCCGAAGTACCCCGATGAGCGGATCCGATGGATGCTCGACGACTCCAACACGGTCGCCGTCGTTTACGACGGAGATACCGCGGCGCGGATCGGGGCGGGCGGCGAGCGGCCCGGCGTTTTGCTCCAGGACCGGGGCACCCTGGACGACTGGTCGATCCCCGATACACGAGACGTTCCTCGAACGCTGCCAGAGCCGACCGACCTGGCGTACGTCGTGTACACGTCGGGGTCGACCGGGCAACCGAAGGGGGTCGCGGTCGAGCACGCAAGTCTCACCAACCTCATCGAGTGGCACCGGGCGGCGTTCGCTCTGGGGTCCAACGACCGGTGCACCCAGATCGCGAGCCCTGGCTTCGACGCCGCAGTCTGGGAGATCTGGCCGACTCTTGCTGTAGGCGCCTCGTTGCACGTGGTTCCCGATGAGCTGCGCAACGACCCGATCGGCCTGCGGGACTGGTTGGTCTCCGAGGGGATCACGGTCACCTTTCTTCCGACGGCCGTGGCCGAGGGCATCATCGGCCTGCCGTGGCCACACCACGCGGCCCTGCGTTTCCTCCTGACCGGCGGCGACGCGCTGACCCGCAGGCAGCCGGTCGGCCTCGGGTTCACTCTCGTCAACAACTACGGCCTCAGCGAGACCGCCGTGGTCGCCACCTCCGGTTCGGTCGACCCGGCCGGGGACGGCCCGCCCACGATTGGCAGCCCGATCAGGGGGGTCGTTGCCGAGGTGCTCGACGAGCAGCTGCGACCCGTCGAGCGGGGTGCGATCGGTGAGCTCGTCATCGGCGGTGTGGCGGTCGCTCGCGGCTACGTCAACCGGCCCCAGCTCACGGCCGAACGCTTCCTCGATGGTCCGGATGGCAAGCGGTACCGGACGGGAGACCTGGTTCGACTGCGCCCCGACGGGGAGTTTGACTTCCTCGGTCGCCTAGACGATCAGCTGAGCATCCGGGGCTTCAGGGTCGAGCCGGCCGAGATCATCGCGGCGATGAACGCTCACCCGGCGATTCGCGCCAGCGCGACATTGGCCGTCGGGGGCTCGAGCGCCGACCGCCAGCTCGTCGGCTACTTGGTCCCCACGGGTCCCGATCGGCCGAACCGGGATGAACTCGGTGTGTTCCTCGGTGAGTCCCTCCCCGAGTATCTCGTCCCGACCCGATACGTGTGGCTCGATGAGCTCCCGCTTACTGCGCACGGCAAGATCGACCGCGAGGCGTTGGCGACCCTCGACCGAGACGCGCCGGGCGCTCCGCTGGACGAGATCCGCGAGCTTCCCGGTGACGAGCGCCCGCGCAAGGAAACCGAGGCCGTGATCGCATCGGTGTTGGTCGAGCTCCTCGATGTCCCGGCGATCGGGCTGAACGAGAACTTCTTCCTTCTCGGGGGACACTCGATGCTGGGAGCCCAGCTCATCGTCCGGCTTGAGAACCTCTTCGACGTCGAGATAACCCTGCGCTACCTGTTCGACCACCCCACCCTGGCCGAGATCGCCGAGGGCGTGGAGATCCAGATGGCGGCAGACGCCGCCGACCGCACGCGGACCGGGTGACCGGCTCGCCGACAACGGGCGACGGGTCCCCGCCGCTCAGCCTTTACCACCTCCTCGACCCCGAGGTGCTGGCCAACCCGTACCCGCTCTACAAACGGCTGCGCGACGAGGACCCGGTGCACTGGGACCCCTACCTGCACTCCTGGGTGGTCACCCGCTACGCCGACGTCGTGGACGTCCTCCAGCGCTTCAAGGCTGACCGGACACCGACGCCGGAACGCTTGAACGAGCTCGGCATGGGGGAGTTGACCCCGATAGCAGCGGTGATGGTGCAGCAGATGCTGTTTCTCGACCCGCCGAAGCACGGGCGGGTGCGTCGCCTGGCGTCGGTCGCGTTCACGCCGCGTCGCATCGCGGTGCTCCGCGAGCACATCCACCAGATCGCCGACTCGCTCGTCGACGAGCTGACGGGGCTCGAGAGCTTCGACGTCATGGACAGGCTCGCCAACCCGCTGCCGGCCATCGTGACCGCCGAGATGCTTGGGGTGCCCACAACGGACCACGACATGTTGAAGTCCTGGTCACAGGACTTTGCAGAGATGCTCGGCAACTTCCAGCACAACCCGGGCCGGGCCAAGAAGACACTCCAGAGCGTCGAGGAGATGGTCGCCTACTTCCATGCCGCCGTGCTCCGCGAGGACTCCCACCCGACCGAGGGCCTCATCAACGCGTTGACGACGGCCGTCGTCGACGGAGACCGCCTGACCGAGGGAGAGGTCGTCGCCAACGTCATCGTGACGATGGTCGGCGGCCAGGAGACGACGACGAACCTGATCGGCAACGGGCTGCTCACCCTCTTGCGCCAGCCCACGCAACTGGCTCGGCTGCGGTCGGACCCGAGCCTGGTCGCGACCGCGGTCGAAGAGCTGCTGCGCTACGAGAGCCCGAGCCAGCACACCGCGCGGATGGCTCCCCAGGGCGCCGTGCTCGGTGACACCCCGATCCCGCCCGGCGACGCCGTGATCGCGGTCATGGGCGCAGCCAACCGCGATCCGGAACGCTTCCCCGATCCGGACCAGCTCAACATCGGCCGGGAGGACAACAGGCACCTCGCATTCGGCTGGGCCGCCCATTTCTGCTTCGGTGCCCCCCTGGCCAGGATGGAGGGCCAGATCGCGTTCGAGACGCTGATCCGCCGCTTCCCCGAGTTGTCCCTCGAACCCGACAAGGAGATCCAGTGGCGGCCGAATCTCGGCCTTCGGGGACTTACCGAGCTGCACGTCGTCACCTCGTCGCCCGGCTAGGCCACCGCCTGTGCGATCGCCCGGGCGAACAGCGTTGCCCCGTAGGCGGTGAAGTGGACCAGCCTCGGGAGCACGGGTCGTCACGGCGTGGTCGCGGGCGCGACGATAGGGGGACGAAAGGCCCATCCGGAGTGGCCGGGTGGGACGGTTGGGGGTGAGATGGCGCGCCGCAAGTCCTTGAGGTCGCAGCTCTATGGGGCTGCCCGAGACCTTGGCAACGTCGAGGCCGCGTCGAAGGGTCCGACCGCCTATGGCAAGCGAGTGGTTCGGCGCTCGGTCTATCGCAAGACCAACAGCGGCCTCGCCGGGCTGCTCCGCGCGTTCGGTCTGAGCGGGGGCCGCCGCCGGTAGTTCGGCAACCAAACCCGCCGGATGCTCGAAGACAACCGGCTCCAGGTGTTGGCGGTCGCCCATGCCCTCGAGAGCTTCAAGACGATCACCGGGGAAGACGTGCAGGCGATCATTCACGGCCGGCCGGGACCGTTCATCGACGGTCGGCGCTATCACACCCCTTAGTTCTTGAAGATGGCCGAGGAGTACCGCCGAAAGATCGTCGAGGTGCACAAGGACCGGAGCAACGACCCGATCGCGCTCCCGGTCGTGGCCGGCCTATCGATCACCGAACAAGCCGAGCACGCCGAACCGGTCGAACTGCCCGGTGCCTTCGCTGATCGAGAGTCGTTCCCGAGCGCGTAGGCCGCCGATTTTGAGGTCTGGCTAGCGGGGCCGAGCGAGATCGAGTGCCCGGTCGCGCGGGGGAGCAGAGCTCACCAGTTCACCGAGCAGCCGCCTCGAGATGTCGGCCACGTCTTGGACGGCCTTCTCGAACGCCGCTGCGTTCGCTTGGGAGGCCTTGGCGGCCCCGCTGATCTTGCGCACGTACTGGAGCGCTGCCCCCTGCACCTCGTCGGAGGTCACCGGAGGGTCGATGTTGTACAGGCGATGAATGCTTCGGCACATGCCGACATCCTAAGCAGCGCCGCCGATGGATCAGTTGGCGTTCGACCCCTCGGGGCGCCCGGGTCGGCGGGAGCCCGTTCGCGAGCCACGAGCACAGCCATGATCCCGTGACACCGGGCCATGGCGGCGAAACCTCGAGATGATCGGCGTGCGGTGAACCGGACCTGGCCCGACTCAACGCCGGTGCGGAGGGAGAAACCGGCAATCGGGATGCAACGAACCCCGAGACACCGTCGCACGGGGAGCGGTGGAGCGTCCCGCGGCGAATTACGTGCACCTCGGGTGAGCACGCTCGATTTGCCATAACGCTAGATACTTGTTCTCGTGTTCGTCAGCTGTCCTGATACCTATCAGCTCCCAAAGGACGGCAGTTCTTCCTTCGAGCGGACGATCAATCTGGCAGTGATGCGGGCCTGTTCAGAGGCGGTTTTCCGACCGATCGGAGGGTGCGGAAGGGCAGCCAGCGGTATTCGGCCCGGGTCGTCATCAGGTCTCGCACGCTCGTGAGTCCCCGTTCGGCGAGCACCACGTCGACCCAGTCGTCCTCGGGCCCGCGGTCGTAGTCGGTTGCCACCTGCAAGAGATGCTCAAAGGCAATGCCGTCGACCATGCCCAGCCGATAGCCGTCTGCAAGATGGTCGCTCCACGTGATGTCGGTTCCCCATCCCTTTTCGGTCGTCGTCGGGAACGGGGTGACCAGCGGCCTGATGCGGGGCGAGACGGCGACGATCGGTCCTGCCTCCACAAAGTTGGTGTCGCGCGCGATCAATCCGGGTCTTTGCACATGGAACTCGCTCCAGAGGTAGCTGTTCCAGGCGTGAGCCGGTTGGGCCAGGTCAAACCCGAACCGGGCGCAGACGGTGAGAAAGGTGGCGACGCTCCAGGGGTAGACAAACTGGGTGTCGTCGTCGCAGATCACCAGCCAGGATGCCGGGTCGACCCCGGCGAACAGGTTGTTCAGCAGGAGTGGGCGGGAACCGGGTCCCTGTCCCACCGTGTAGCGAGCCATGTCCGGGTCGGGCCCGTCGACCGCCCACAGGCGGATCTCCCAGCCGGCCCCCTCGGCGGCTCGCACCAACTGCAGGGTCGTCGTCTTATAGAAGTCCCGGTAGATGCATATGAGCGCAGCCTTCGGAGTGCGCGCTCGGCGGAGCCGGGCCACCATGATCTTGGGCAGGAGCCCCCTGACGCGGATTCTCGGGATGTGGGCGCGGCCGGTCAACATGACAGTGTGACGGGTTAGCACACCTCGTCCGACCGGTGCCTGGCGAGCCCGACCGCGGACCGCTGCCGATCGCTCAGCGCGCTCGGGTGCGCGGCGGCGCGGCTCGGACCTTGCGGAACGGGAGCCTTAGGTAGGGCCGGAGCGTTCGCGCGAACTCTTCGACGCCGGGGAAGTCGTGCTCGGCGCTGAGCTCTCTCGCCCGAGCAATCTCGGGGTCCATGTCGTACGTCGCGCCCGGCGGGACTTCGTGGTCGACCGGCACCCCATCCACAACGCCCAGGTGAAATCCCTCGGCGAGGAATTTGGTCCACAGGATCTCGGTCCCCCATCCCATGAGCGTCGTCTCCGGGAAGGGGATGACCCGCGACCGGAGCCTCGGGCTGAGAGCGAGAATCGGTCCAGCCTCGACCCAGGTCGTGGCGCGCGCCAGGTATTCGGGCTGCTGCTCGTTGACCTTGAAGACGTGGTGGCTGCCTTCCGCGTGAGCGGGCTGGGCCAGGTCGAACCCGAGCTTGTCGCACACGGTGAGAAACGTGGCGAGCGTCCACGGGTACGAGATACGCGTGTCGTCGTCCGCGATGACGATCCAGTCTCGCCAGTCAACCGAGTTGGCGAGCCGGTTGATGAGGGCAAATCTCCCGCCGGGCCCTTCTCCGACCGTGTACTCGGCCAAGCTCGGGTCTGTTTTCTCGAGCGCCCACAGCCGGATACCCCAGTTCGCGGCCCTGGCCTGGGCCACCTTTTCCAGTGTCCGCTCGACATGGGCGGGCCGGTAGATCGTCAGCAGGGTGGCACTGGGGGGCCTCGCCCGGCGCAGTCGGGCGACGGTGAGCTTCGACGCGAGCCCGCGAACGCGAACGGGTGGGACCGGGGCGGCCTTGGTCCTCGGTCGTCCGGGCCGGCGCTTCGTTTGCCGGGTGGCCGCAGGTTGACCTCCGAGGCGGTCCTCGGAGTTCACGATCTTGCGCCAATAGACGGAGCCTCGGTCGATCATGACCACCGGCTCGCTGATCGCGTTCACAGCCCGGAAGTCCATGACCGCTCTGTGGGCACCGATCAGGTCGAAGTCGTCGATGATGATGAACCCGCCGAGAGAAACCTTGTCGTAGAGGCTGGTCAAGGCGTCCCAGGTCGACCCGTACATGTCGCCATCGAGTCGGAGCACAGCCAGCCGGTCTACCGCCACGGTCGGAAGTGTGTCTTTGAACCATCCCTTGACGAACACGACCTGGTCGTCGAGGAGCCCATAGCGGGCGAAGTTCGAGCGCACCTCGTCAACCGAGACGGCCAGATTCCGAAAAGTGAAATGACGGTCGAAGGCGTCGGCGGGATATTTCTCGGGATCGGGGCGCGGGAGCCCGTCGAAGGAGTCGGCGACGATGACCCTGCGATCGGTGATGCCGTGGGCCCGCAAGATCGCTCGCATGAAGATGCACGCCCCGCCGCGCCATACCCCGGTCTCCATCAGGTCGCCGGGGATGTCTTCTCGAAGCACCCGCTCGGTGAGCTCGCGGATGTTGGCCATGCGGTGCTGCCCGATCATTGTGTGAGCGATCTCGGGGACCCGGAACGGTTCCGGAGGAGGGTCTGCGTAGGTCGTATAGGTCAGACTCCGCTGCATGAGGTCCAGGTAGAGACCTCGCGCATCGGGCTTCTTGGACCTGCGCATGAGGCGCCAGCCAAGCGCGGCAGCGGTGGCACGTCAAGGTCCCTGGTCTCGCCGAGCCCGGCAGCGGCCAGCGGGCCGGGACGACCCGGGGTGTTTAGGCGGAGGCGACCCGTGCGATCGGGCGTTCCTCGGCGGGCACGAAGTGCCCGACAAGATGGTCGGTCAGGCGCCGAGACACCTCGGCGCGCTGCCAGGCCGGCATCAGCGCTCCGTCGAGGCCCTCGATCACGTCGAGCCGGATCGAATCGTGCCCGGCGGCCGCCCCGAGCGTTTCGGCGGGTGTCGTGCCGAACGGTCGCGCCTCATCCTCGCCGCAGACGACGAGGACCTCGACGCCGTCGATCCGCAGCTGGTCGAACCACGTCGACGCGTCCCGACCCCGGTCGCGGTTGAGCAGGTGGATCGACCGCCAAAGCACCTTGCGCAGCCGGCGCCGGACGGGCTCGGCCAGCCACGAACGGTAGGTGCTTGCGAGGCCGCTGACGGGCCAGCAGATGCGCCGCCGCGGGTCCATCGCTCCGGTGGCCAGCTCGGGCGGCGCAAAGTGCAGGACCGGGTTGATCGCGTAGATCGCCCGCGTGGGTCGCACCAGCGCGTCCTCGAGGGCTTGATAACCACCCGAGCAGAGGCCCACGAGCACGACGTTGGTCGGGTCGTCGGGCTCGACCGCGAACCTGGCGTCCTTGACGTCGTCAAAGGCGTCGGGGGATCGGACCAGGTTGGCCGGCTTCTCGGGACGGGGCGGGCTGTCGCCGAGTCCGCTTTCGTCGAATCGGACGCAGCGGAACCCTGCCGCGGCCCATCGGCGGGAGAGGTCCACCCACAGCCGGTTCGGTCCGACGTGCCAGTCGTTGCCGGCGTTCAGCATGAGGACCGTCGGGGTCCCGGTCGGGGTGTTGGGCTCGGTGACGATGGCGAACAAGCCGGCCGGGCCGAGGCGAATCGTCCGCTCTGTCAACCGGGTGCCCTCAAACGGCACGCTCGCCGCGTCTTGCGCGGAGATCGAGACGACGCCCGGTGAAGCCGGGTTGCCTCTGTGCAACCACGACACGACCTGCGCCACCACGTCGTGGGGGGTTTCGCGTGACCCGGGTTCCACCTCGAGAAGGAGCTCTTGGCCCCGTGCCTCGGCGAGGTCGGGTTCCGTGCCGAGGGCATCGGTCAACTTGGTGGCGGGCCGGCGATCCGGCCGAGTGAGGAGCAGGACCCGCGACGGGCGAGCCCCGTCGGCCGGCACGGTCAGGGATCCGAGGTGCGAGACGGTCTCGGCGCTGAAGACGAACCCGGGCAGCTCGGTGCCGTCGCCGGTTCCCTGGTGGTCGTTGCTCAACAGACGCAGAAGAGCCGCCTCCTGGCGCACGAAGGCCCGTCCGGACTCACAGGGGTCCCAGAGGACCACCGCGTCGATCGATCCGAGCCGCGCCGCCGCGACCGCCGCCAGCAGCGCCCCGACCCGCATGCCGATCAACGAAACGGACTGGGCACCACAGCTCCTCGCGAGGTCGATGGCCTGTCGGATGCTGGCCAGCCACGACTCGACCCGCTGGGGGTCGAGGTCCACGCCGGTCGAGTCCCCGGTCCCGTCGTAGTCGAATCGGATCGCCAACATTCCCGCTGCGGCCAGCTCCTCGGCCACGAACCTGTAGCAGACCTGCGTGGCCGCGAGCTCACGGGCGACCGGGGGGCAAAGGACGACTGCGCCGGCGGCCCGGTTGTCCGCGGGGACGTGCACCCAGCCGAAGAGCGGGCGATCGGCCGGTCCGAACCAGGTGGGGACGGCGGTCATGAGAAGAGCCGGGCCCGAACGGACCCGGGCCACGTCGACGGATCGAGCCCGTGACGGACGAGCAGTGCGATCGTGATGCGGTCGACCCCCAAACCGACGCACGCACTGTGCGCGACGGCCCCGGCCGCCGTCTCGATGCCGAAGGGCGCGCCGAAATGGTCACGGTGGCAGTTGGCCGACATGACCGCGGTTGGGCGGTCATCCGAGCAGATCGGGGTGACGCCCTCGAACTTCAGTTCCTCGTCGAGCTGGCCTGCGGCCAGGGCCGCGCCGAGGCGGCCGAAGAACGGGTCGTTGGCGGGGATCGCGGTCACGTCGAGCCCGATATCGGTGAGGATCGACAAGCCCCTGNNCTCGGCTCGTGCCGGAAGCAGTATCCGCTCACCTCGAAGTACCGACCGCCCGCCGGCAGTCGCCCGGAGCACATCGGATACAGCGAGTAGCAGGCGGCGGGGGAGAGCACGATCTCGCCGGGCTCGAGCAGGGCCGGCCAATCGCCTCCGGCCGACACGCGTCGGACCAGCTCGGCGTGGTCCCGGTCGCCGCCGTTGAAGACGTGTACCGAGCCAGCCAGGTCCGGGAACGACCGGATGTAGTCGGTCGAGTCGAACGTGCTGCGGGCGATCAGCGGGGGCAGGTGGACCACCGTGGCTCCGACCTCATGGCCCCACCGGTGCATCAACCGATCGACGGCGTCGGCGATGCCCTCATAGGTGTCCGAACGGCCGTAGAGGCCGTCGACCCCGGTCGAGAAGAGAAGCTCGGCGTCGAAGAGTCGGTCGCGCAGCTCGGTGTACGGGTCGGCAGCGACTCTCATGCCGACACCGATTGCAGCTCGGACAGCGCCGCATCGATGGCGGCGACGGACTGGAACGTGGACTTGCGCAGCATCGATTCGGGGAACTCGATCTCGAAGCGGTCCTCGAGCGCCAGCATCACGTTGACGCTGGCGTGCGAGGTCATCCCGGCCAAGAACAGGTCGGCGTGGTCATCCAGGGTCCCGATCGGGACGGCCAGGCGTGCGTGCTCCGCTAACACCTGGCGGATCTGATCCTTCAAGGTCGGTTCCTCGCTCATGGCTCGTGGCCTTCCATTGTCGGCTCTCCGCCGTAGCCAGACGCGGATCCGCTCACGACGACGGCGGCGGCCAAACCGGCCTCGTGGGTCATGCTCAAGGCAAACGGCCCGAGGCCGCGCTCGACGGCCAGCCGTGCCGCAGCACCCCGTAGCCGGAGCTTGCACGAACCGTTGGGCAGCCTGACGACCTCGATCGAACGCCAGTCGGGCCGGGCACCGTCGGGGCGGAGGACCTTCAATGTGGCCTCCTTGGCCGCGAACCTCGCGGCAAGCGAACCCGCGGCGACATCGGGCGGGCCCTTGCAACAGGCGATCTCGTGTTCGGTGTAGACGCGGCGAAGGTACTTGTCACCGAATCGCTTGACCGACTTCGCGACCTCGGAGATGTCCACGAGGTCGACGCCGACCGACAGGTCTTCGATCGTCATGGCGTCGGCTCCAGCAACGCGCCCTTCGTCGGGCTGAGCATCGACGAGCGGATCAAACCCACGATCCGACGGACCTCGGCGCGCATCGGTGGCAGGAGGACCAGCGCGATGGGCGCGAGGAGCAGGAAGGCCCATGGCATCGGCACGAGCGGGAACAGCACCGGCGGCGAAAGCACGACGACCCACGGAAGGATCCGTTTGTAGCTGAAGCTGAACATCTTTCGAACGATGTGGTCTGCCACCACGAGGTTGACCAAGGTGAGCAGCCAGGCCACCCCGTAGCCGTCGAGCCCGATGTGCTTGACCAAGATCACCGACCCGACGGCGAGTGCGATGGCCTGGACTGCCGCGACACCGGTGACGGCCATGTTGCGGCCCCGGCTGTAGAGGAACGTCGTCTGGATGAAGCCGGCCGCACCGAGCATCGTGGCCAGCGCCAGCAGGCTGTAGATGGGGAGCGCCCTCGTCCATTCGTGGCCGAACAGCGCCGGGACCAGCCACCGGGCCGCGACCCCGAAACAGGCGAACGGAACCGCCAGCGCGAGGAGTTGGAGCAGCGAGCCTTCTTCGATCGAGTAGCGGAGACGATCCTTCTCGTCACTGCCCACCCGTGACATCGCGACCATGCCGAGCCGGTATGCGCCGCGCTGCGCGAACGCGATGGTGCCGACCAGTCGCTGTGCGAACGCGACGTACCCGACGCCGGCCGCGCCAAGGAAGGTTCCGACCACGAGCGGGTTCACGAGATCAACGAGCCGGTTGGCCCATTGGGCGGTCGAGTAGCTGAGGCCGTGCCGCCACATGTCCCGGATCGCCGGTCTCGACCAGTCCCACCGCAGCCGGAGACCCGAGGTGACCCAGCTCGCGACGAACAGCCACGTCTGCCATGCGAAGTACCCGGCGACGAGCGCCCAGGCCTTCGCACCGAGAAACGCGAGCGGCACCGCCGTGGCGTAGAGCGCCACGTCCCCCCCGAGCTCGAGCAGGCCCATGAGCCGGTAGCCGAAGCGGCGTTCGATCGCCGCCTGGGATGGAGCCCAGAGCACGTTCACCGGGATGCTGAGCAGAAGGATCCGCAGTGGCAGGAGCACGCCTATCGGCCGGAGCAGGCTTCCGAGCGCGAACGTCAGCCCCTCCGCGATCCCGGTCGCAGCGACCGAGGTGACCAGAAGGAAGGTGAAGGCCTGGTTGTAGTGATGCGCCTCCACGTCGCCGGTCATCCGGATCAGGTAGACCTCCGAGCCCATCTGAGCGACCGTCGCGATCACCAGAACGAACGCGGCCGCACCGCTGTAGATCCCATAGGATCGCGGCCCGATCAGCCGGACGACGAGGACCACCCCAACGAGTCGGATGACCATGCCGATCGCCTCGCGACCGACCAGGTAGCCGCCGCCCCGCACGGCCAGCTGACCGAGCGATCGATGTTCCGTCGGCCCGGAGGCTTCGCCGGGCTCCGGAGTATCCGGGACCTGCGAGGGTGGCAGCACCTTCCTCCTTGCGGGGAATGAGCGAAGTTTCAGGCGTCATCGCCCGCGCAGCGAGTCGGCCGCCTGTCGAAGAAGCTCTTCGGCCGTGACCGTACTGCCGGCGCTCGCCGATGCGACGGACGAGCGGGCCTTCAAACCACCGGTGCTCGACTCGATGCCTGCGGTGAGCGATGACACCGAGCGCTCGCGGATCGTCTCTATGTCGACCGCGCCTGGGCGCAGGTCGACCAGCACGGCGAACATCGTCGGGCCGACCCGGGCGACCATGTCGCGGTCGCGCAGGTGGTTCGTCAGGCGGCCCGCCACGGTCATGAGCGCGTTGGTGCTGAGCGGCTCGGGGCCGTTCGCCGCGGCGACATCGACGAGGATCAGGCCGACGACGCCCTCGTTGTTGCGAACATGAGCTAGGGACGCACTGAGTCGCCCGACGAGCGTCGTCAGCGTGGCCAGACCCGTGACGGGGTCCGGACCGAGCATGGTGTCGAGGTCGTCGACGCCCGTTGCGGGCGCGATCGCAACGGGCTCGTGGTCGCGAGTGCCGAAGGTCGATGGGGTCGATGGGGTCGACGGGGTCGGTGCCGGTGCCGGTGCCGCCAGGTGTTGCTGGGGCATTGTGAATACCGGTGCCTCGGCCACGGTCGGGGTTGCGGGTGCCACCACCTCGACCCACTCCACCTCGTCCAGGCCGAGGAATTCCCAGTCGTCCGAGCGCGACTCGCGCTCTTCGCTCGGGCCGGGTGCACCCCAGCCGGCTCCGACGGGCTCGAACGCGTCGGCGGCCAGGTCGAGCGGGTGCTCGTCGTCGCTGGCGTCGAACAGCTCGTCGAACTCCGATGGGGCGGGTTCCATGTATCCGACGAACGGTGGGGCGATGCCGGGGTCGCCAGTGGTGGGAGCCGCGGGGACGACCGGGGTCTCGACCATCGGTTCGTAGGCGGGCTGGACCGGCTCCGGAGCCGCTGCAACCGGTGCGGTCGTCGCGGGCTTGTCGAACGCTGATACGCCTTCGAGGACCTGCTGACGCGCCCGAAGGTAGGACGTCAGCCGCCCGGCGAGGTTGCCGAGCAGGTTCAGTTGGTCCTGCTCGAAGTGACCGGCCAAGGGCTCGGCGACGCACAGGAGTCCCCAGGGGTGATCCGGCGCCTCGGGATCGCTCAGGGCGGCTGCGGCCAGCTTGATGTGGTGGCCCTGGCCCGTCCACATGCCCTTCAGCACGCGGCCGCTGCGCACGAGGACCGTGCCGCCACTCAGGTGCGGGTCCTCCCACGTCTGGCGGACCAGCTCGTCGATCGCCTCGACGGACCAGCTCGGGTCCGTCGTGAGCGAGGGGAACGTGGCGATGGCGAAGCCTCCGTCGGCCTTGCGGAGCGCCGCGAAGGCGAGCGAGACCGCACACTGGGTCTTGGCCATCCGAAGGAGGTGGCCGACCCCGCCGTGGGCCCCGTTCGTGCTGCCTTGGTCTTCGGTCATCGTGTTGGCCACGCCACTCGCTCCCTTCGGCGACCCCGGGGGAATGGGGTCTCGGTCCATCGATTGGGTGATATCAGGTCTTGGTGGTGCTAGCTCGGATGCACCTGTGCTCGTGAAGGCAGCGTACGGAACGAGCGTCCCACGGCCGTCTAATCCGTGTCCCAGCCCTGGTAGAGGGCCTAAAGGTGGCTGAGTCGGGCGGTTTCGGGGTTCTGTGGGGCCCCTTTCCGAGTAGCCCGGCCTCCGATCCAGATCCTCGGGTTGGAGAGGGTCGACCACTACCATCGATCGCCGAGCGTGTTTCCGGGGCAGCTCGCACGGCTCTTTCGAGGAGTGGGGCATATGGCGGCCGGCGCAGCAGGACTCGGACCCATCGGGGTCCATGGGAGCCAACCTCGCCGCCACCTGCCGACACGCCAGGCTGCCGTCGACTTGTGACTCAGTCGATCGGGACCAACGTAGGCCCGGCCCCGCTCTCGGTGGCCCAGGAAGCCCTCTGGTACCTGAGCCTCCTCTTTCCGAATCAGATCAGTTACAACGAGGCCTTCTCCATCCGCAGGGACGGCCCGTTCGATCTGGATGCCTTCCGACGCTCGTTCAACGAGATCGTTCGCCGTCACGAGGCGTGGCGCACCACGTTCGACACCGAGAAGGGCGTGCCGATCCAGGTCCTGCGCCCACCGCCGCACTTCGACCTCCCGGTCATCGACCTCAGCCATCTCGGCTTCGACGAGGCCGAGCGACGGGCGGTCGGCATCGCCGCGGAGGTGTCCAAGGCTCCCTACGACCTGCGTCGCGGGCCGCTCCTGCGACCGCGCTTGATCAGGTTCTCGGCCGAACACCACCGGCTCTACCTGGCCATTCACCACCTGGCATTCGACGCCGTCAGCGTCTATCGGGTGGTCCTGCCCGAGTTGGTGGCGCTCTACGACGCGTTCTCAACCGGTGCGCCGTCGCCCCTCCCCAAGCCGCCGCCCAGGTACGCCGACTATGCCCGTTGGGAGCAGCACTGGATCACCCAACCACGGGTCGAACGGCGCATCGAGCACTGGCGCAAGCGCCTCACCCCGACGCCCGAGCTCCGGTTCCCGTTCGACCACCGGAGGCCCGAGACCCCGCGCTTTCGGGGCGGTGTCGTACCGCTGTCGGTGCCGGCCGAGACGGTGAGCCGCCTGAGGCAGATCGGGCAGGGGACCGGGGCGACGCTGTTCCAGGTGATCGCGACCGCCTGGTCGATGCTGCTCGGCCGGTACTCGGGCCAGGACGACGTCGTCTTCGCCACGGCGGCCGACCTCCGTCAACGGCCCGAGTTCGAGGGGGTCGTCGGCTGCTCCAACACGTCGCTCGTGCTGCGGATCGACTTGGGCGGTGACCCGGGGTTCAGCGAGCTCGTCGTTCGGGTCCGCAACGAACTGCTGGACGGCCTCGACAACCTGGTGCCCTTCGAGCGGCTGGTGAGGGAGATCCATCCCGAAACCCTCCCGAACGCCAACCCGATCTACCAGACGTTGTTCATCCTGGAGCCGCCGGTCGTCGCACCCGACCCCACCTGGTCGATCCACCTGATGGAGAGAGCGATCGGCAGCGCCGTCGGCACGACCAAGATGGACCTCGTGCTCGAGTTGGACGAGCGGCCCGACGGTCACATCGCCGGCCGCCTCTTCTATGACCGCGATCTGTTCGAACGGTCGAGCGCGGTGCAGATCGTGGAGCATTGGCTGCGCATGCTCGACGGCGTGGCGGCGGATCCGACGGCCCCGGTCTCGCGGATCTCGCTCGTCACCGAGCACGAACGCCAAGAGTTCATCGAGTGGAACTCCACCGCCACCATCCGAACCCCGGCGACGGTGGACGACCTGATCACCAGGCAGTCGGCGAGATCGCTGGACGCGACGGCCCTCGTGGTGGACGGGCAGGTGGTCAGCCATGCCGAGCTCGTCCGCAGGGCCGGGCAGGTGGCGCATCGGTTGAGTGCGGCCGGCGTGAAGGCGGGCGAAGTCGTGGCACTGCTGTCGAGGCCGACGGCCGATCTGGTCGCCGCCATGCTCGGCGTGTTGCAGGCTGGAGCGGTCCACCTGCTTCTCGACCCGGCGGAGGGGACCGACGGGCTGGATGCGGTCGTGGCCGACTCGGGCGCGACGGCGCTACTGGCCGAGCAGTCGCTCTGCGGTCGCCTGAGCGCGTCGTCCGCCCAGGTGCTCGTGCTGGAGCAACCCGAGGCGGTACCGCGCCCGACCGCCTCGTCGAAGGACCGCGACCCCGGGTCGCTCTGTGCACTCCAGTACACCGAACGCGACGGAGCACCGGTCGGTGTCGCCTTGTGCCACGGCGCCGTCGTCAACCTCTGTGCGGCGATGGCGGCCGAGCTCGGCATCGGCCCGGCCGATGTCGTCGTTGTCCTGCCGTCCACGCTGTACCGGTCCCCGGCGATGGCGCTGTGGATGCCGCTCATGGCCGGGGCGAGGATCGTGGTGGCACCCGAGGAGGCGGCCCACAACGGCGCCCTCCTCAGCCGGCTCATCACCGAGGAACGGGTCTCATTCGCCCATGCCACGCCGGGCGAGTGGCGCGGGCTCATCGATACCGGCCTGCGGGCATCCAGGGGGCTGGCCCTGTTGAGCGGGGGAGGGGCGCTCGGCGAAGAGCTGGCTGACCAGCTGCTCGACCGATGCCGCGTGCTCTGGAACGCCTACGGGACGTTCGAGACGACCACCTACGCCACGCTCGGCCGTGTCGAACGGGGCGAGCCGGTCACGGTCGGCCGGCCGATCGCCAACACCCGGGTCCACGTGGTCGACGCCCATGGCCACCAGGTGCCCGTCGGCATGGCCGGGGAGCTGCTGGTGGCCGGGGCCGGGGTCGCATCGGGATACCGCAATCGCGACGACCTCTCGGCGAACGTCTTCGTCGACGACCGCTTCGGCGCGGGCACCGCCTTTCGCACCGGCCAGTTGGCCCGGTGGCGAGCCGGGGGGAGCCTCGAGCTGGTGACCCGTCCCGGCACCGGAGGGCGGTAGTCCGGAACCTCGGACGTTGTGCTGAGCGGACGGCGCGCGTACGGGTTGCTAGTTGTCCGTAGCTCTATGTGCTTCGATGAGCTCATGGCAAAGACCATCACGCAGCGAGAGCTCCGGAACGACAACGCCAAGGTGATCGAGGGTGTCGCCGCTGGCGAGAGCTTCATCGTCACTCGCAATGGCGTGCCCGTGGCGGAAATACGTCCGTTCCACCAGAGGCTCCGGACCTGGAACAGGGCCCGTAGATGCCAGCGGGCCTACGCGACACCTCGTTCGTCATCGACGGGGACGCCGACGGAAGCCGCAGCCTTTGCAGAAGCGGTCGCCGTGCGCGCGATCACCCTGGACGATCTGGCCGGCCGGCCTCACCTCGCCGCCTGCGTTTTCGAGGGCGCCCGCCCACCGCTCTCAGCGCGCAGGCGAGATTCAACAGGCCCCTAGCGTGAATCCGACGAGTCGACAACCTTGGCTATCGGGACAACCGCCCCGGCCTCGGCGACCGTGTGCAGTTCGGCGGCCGCCTTCGGGAACGACCCGCCGGTGACCGCCCAGCTGCCGTAGTCCCAGGTGATCGCCGCGAATAGGTGACGCCCGTCGGCCCACCGGAGGAACTGGCTGACGTAGGTGGGGTTGTCGCCGCCGCCTAAGGCACCTCGGGGCGCGAGGCCCCACTTCGCGATCATGAGCTGCTTTTGGTGGCTGTTGGCGAAGCTGGAGAACCAGTCGGGCCCGTACGGCTCGGCCGCGTAGGCGCCCCATCCCGAGCTCGTGACAGGCGTGCCGACGTCGAACGCGTCGGTGGCCACGATGTCGACGTAGCCGTTGCCCGGATAGAGAGCGGGCGGAAGCACCGGGTCGGACCCGGCGGCGCTATCCCACGCGAACTGGAACTGCTCGCCCGGGACCGAGCGCATCGATGTCACGATCTGGCGCCAGTACGAGACGTACTCGGCGGCTGCGGCCGTGGACGTCGCGGCCCACGGAAGTGCGGTGTCCTCGGGGTCCCAGCCGAGCATGATCACCGAGCTCGCCTGGCCGTTCTGCACGAACGTGTAGGCGAGCTGGCTGAAGTAGGCGTCATAGGCGCCGCTCGACCCGGCGGCCAGGGTGGCGCCGGTGGCCGGCAGCATCGGCACTCCCCAGATCATCCGGAAGTTGGACCCGCTCCAGCGCTGCACGAACCACATCGGGTCCGAGATGCTCTGCCACGTCGAGCCGTCGATGTAGTCGAACGCGTACGGCACGGGTGCGCCCGCGTCGGCGGAGAATGCGGTCGCCGCCACCGGTGCGCCGGGCCCGGCGTAGACGCCGAGCGGCACGGTCTGGCCGACCGGCTTGGTCGTCGGCGTCGTCGTCTTGACGCCACTCTTCGGCGCCGTACCCTTCTTGGCCGTCGAGGGAGCCGCAGCCTTGGCCGGGGCGCCGGTCGCATTGACCGTGTTCTCGGACACCACGAGCACCAGCAGGGCCGCGGTGACTCCCATGGCCGCCAGGAGCGAGATCGAGGCCAGCCACCGGCGGCCGCCGGCCCAGCGGCCGGCTCGGTGCCGGAGCACCCTCAACTGCCGGCGGAGCGTCATGTCGCACCTCCTATCGGAACGAGTGTCGCCCTGGCGGCGGGGGGAGCCGCGACGGCACCTCGGTTGTCGAGGCGCGGCACGGCTATTGCGAGGAGACACCAGAGCACCTGGGGGAGCCCGGCGTTGGAGAGGAACGGCCAGATGAGGTTCATCACCAGCATCGCGATGACGGTGAAGGCCACCGCCCGACCGAGGGCCCGTTCGAAGGGGTCGTTCGACCGGGCGGCCTCGCGGCTCCGCTTGACCATCACCAGGCCGAGGCCGGCGAAGAGCAGCAGCACCGGGAAGCCTCCCTCCATGAGGTAGGCGACGTACTGGGACTCGGGGTAGCGCCACTGGATGGAGGCGGGTAGTTGGGCCCCGTAGCCGGTCAACGGACGGGACTCGATGGCCGGGACGTACTGGGTCGTCCACACGTACCAACGGAAGTCGAGGGTCTGGGGGACGCCGGCGTGGCGGCTCGACCCAGCCGTCGAGGAGAACTCGTGGTTGAGCCGGCTGGCGAGGAAAGGCGAGGCGACCAGCACCCCCACGACGACCGCGACGCCGGCGAAACGCAACGCCCGGCGGCCGTGCCCGTACTGGGAGGCGAGCACGACGACGCCGATGCAGAGAAACAAGATCGCCGAGAGCTCGGCGGTGAGCAGGAGCCCGGTGAACGCGATCACGCCGATCGCCCACGCCGCCTTCTTGTGTCGGCCGATTTGGCCCGACAACGTCAGCGCGCACAGCACGAGCAGCGCCGGGAGCAGGTAGCCAGCGAGCACGGCCCAGTTGTTGAACGGCCCGGTCGCACGGGTGGCCGTTCCGGCGGTCGCTGCCGGCCCCGACACGCCGCCGGTCAATGCGTTGAGGAAGCTGACCACCGGCCCGACGTGGAGCTGCTGGAGCAGCGCCAACAGGGCCACCGGCGCGGTGGCGACGAGGAGCACCGCGACCGCGGTCCGACGCTCGGCCGGTGTGCGCAGCGACGTGCGGACGGCCCGATAGATAAGGAAGAACTGGAGCTGCCCGAACACGGTGCCCCAATCGGTCGGGCTCAGGTGCTGGCTGAGGGTGATCCCGTCGAGGGCGCCGAAGACGGCCCACCCGACGCCGTAGGCGAGGAGGAGCCAGTCGAGGCTGCTCCACGGGACCGTGTCGGTGCGTCGTGCCGATGCGAGCACGGTGATGCCGACCACGCCGATGAGCAGCTCAGAGATCCGGAAGTGCGCAACGGGCACGCCGGGGGCGACCCCCGAGAGGATCGGCACGGCGCCGACCAGGATGAGCCCGCCGACGACCGGGCGGAGCAGGACGGCAACGACCAGTCCGAGCGCGGCCAGGGCGGCCAGCCCCATCTCGGGCTTGCCCACGGCGACCACGCCGAGGGCGAACGCGATGACAATCGCGCCCAGGCCGAGCAGCACCGGCCTGGGTCGGTCAGCGAACCAGCTGTCATTGAGAGTCCGGGCCGACACCGTCCCCGAGGGGCTGAGAAGTGCGGGCTGGCCTGGTTCAGCCCACACGATCCGACACCCGACTCCGCAGTCGGCGATTTGCGAGCACTGCCCATACCGGCCCGCGGTTCATCATGCGCAACCGCTCGGTCGCGGACACGACGTCGCGCAGCCGGGTGCCCGGGTGTGCGATGAGCACCGTCGGGCCGCTGCCCTTCGTGAGCTCGACCACGCCCGAGGAGAACGACGGGCTGATAGCAACGGCGGGCCCGTCGGCCGGCCAGCACGGTCGGAGCTCGCGGGCGAGCTCCATGGTGGACGCGGTGTCCGGGATGGTCAGCGGGACGATGGTCAGCCTGCCCTTCTCCCGGCCGGCGTCGGCGAGCACACGGGCCAGCTCGGCGAAGGAGAGGTCACTCGGGATGATTGCGGCGCGGCACCCGGCCGCGCCGGCCATCCCGACGGCGTCGTCGATCCTCGGGTCGGCCCGCTCGGCCGCCAGCACCAGGATCAACCCGACGACCAGACCGATGAACCCACCGAGCACGATGCCGTACTTGTGCAGCATGCCCTTCTTGGACGCCGAGTTGGGCACGCTGACGATGGCGACCGACCCGGCTGCGATGGCCGGGGTGAGCGGCACGCTGCTCGCGACGGCCCGTGCAACGGCGTCGGCACCGGCGACGGCCTGTTGCGGCGTCGGGGCGCTGTAGCTCAGGAGCAACAGAGAGGTGCCGTTCTCGACGGTCACGGTGAGGTTCTTCTCGATCGTGCCGGGCGTCACCTTCAAGGTGGCCGACGCGGTCGAGAGGATCGACTGGTCCTTCGGGATGAGGGCCGAGTAGGTGGTGGCCAGGGCCAAAGCGTCGTTGGCGCTGCCCGGTCCGGTCTTGCCGGCGCCGGACTGGACGACCAGCGTCGCCTGGGCGCCGTAGGAGGTCGTGGCGTGGGTGCCGGCGAACCAGCCCCCGGCGGAACCGGCGACGAGCGCGACGACGAGCAACCAGCTGCGGCGGGCCAGTCCCCTCGGGAACCGGGCCCGGCTGGTGACGACGGCCGTCGTCAGGGCCGGCGAGCCGGTCTCGGGCATGGCCGGAGCCGGGACCGGCACGGGGGCGGGGGCGGTCGGCACGACCGGAGTCGGGAAGCTCGGCCGCGGGGTCACGATGGCGTTGGGCGTGCTGACCTGGAACTGGTAGGCCGTCGACGAGACGGCCGTCGGCGGCGAGGCGACGGGTTCCTGGGGACGCTGCGCGGTGTTGGCCCACTGCCTGGACGCCGGCTCGATGGCGGACCCGTTGGTCGCGGCGTCCTCGATCGGGTCGATTTCGGCCCGGTCCCATTCGGGGAGCGGGGACTGGTCGACGGCGGCACCGTGGACCGACTCGGTCCGCGGTGGGCCCGGGGCGGGGCGCGAGTCGACCTGGCCGGCCACCTGGTCATCCCAGACCACCGAGTACAGGCAGGCCGGGGCGCCTCGCTGGGCGCACGTGTTCTCGACCACGGAAGCCTTGACCGCGCACACGTTCTCGGTGACCGCACCGAGCAGGCTCTTCACGAGCTCGCACGCGACGAGCGCGCTGACCCGGCCGATCGGACGGGACCGCAGGACCACCATGCCGGGGCGTGAACGGACGATCTCGAAGCCGATGCCATAGGTGCTGAGGAGGGGCCGCGCGTCGCTGAGCACGTCGGCCACGCCGGGGCGCTCCTGGTCGGGACGCGCCGCGATGAGCGGGTGCTCGGCGAGCTGGCGTCCGGCGAGGCGGGCCCGATCGGCCGGGGCCTCGTCCGGGCTCTTGGCCAGGGTCGGAAGGGGGGTGGGCATGGCCATCAGGACCCAGCCTCCGCCGCTCGGTGTCGGGCGCTCTTCCGTCGGTACATCTCACGGTCGGCCCGGACGAGCAGCGTGGTCGGGTCCTCGTGTCGGGGGTCTGCGGCAACCCAACCGATGGACGCGCTCACGGCCAGCGTCTGGCCCCGCACCTGGTACGGGGCCGTCAGCGTCTTGCGGATGCGGGAGATGACCATCTCGATCTCGCCGGGCTCGTCGGACGCCGCGTGAGCGACCACGAACTCGTCGCCGCCGAGGCGGGCCACGATGTCGCTCGAGCGGACCGCACCCTGGATACGGCGGCCGACGGCGACGAGGACCTCGTCGCCGACGTCGTGACCGAAGCGGTCATTGATCATCTTGAAGTCGTCGAGGTCCAAGAACACGAGCGCAATGGAGCCGCCCCGGGTCCGGAACTGGAGCAGGACGCGGCGCAGGTAGTCGAGCAGGAGGTAGCGGTTGGCCAGCCCGGTCAGCGGGTCGTGGAGGGCGAGGTGCATGAGCCACGCCTCCTCTTCCAGCTGCGATGTGACGTCGCGCAATACGAGCAACGCGCCGGTCGACCCGTCTTCGAGCTCGAACGGCTTGGCCGAGGCGACCAGGTGGCGGCGGTCGTCGCCGGCCAGCTGGAGCTGCTCGGAACGGACGACCGTGCCGTGCAGTGCCCGAGTCATCGGGTGGTGGGCGTCGGTGAGGGGCGAGCCGTCCGAGCTGCAGAGCGCGGGGGAGTACGGGAACGGCAGGCCGATCAGCGACAGGTCGGCCGGGAGCCCCTGGAGGGCGCTGGCCTCGCGGTTGGCGATGATCACGGTGCCCGCCCCGTCGCAGACCACGATCCCCTCGTCGAGCGCGTCGAGGAGGATGTTCGTCGTCGTGCCGCTGCCCTGGACTGGCGACGACGCCAACGCCTCGCGCAGCAAGGCCACGTGGCAGTCGCCGACGAGCCGGCTGTTGAACCGGGTGCCGCTCACCTGGACGGCGAGCGACTCGCCGTCGGCGTGCACCATGTCGAGCCGACGGCCGGGGAACGGCGAGTCGAGCAAAGAGGACGGCGAGGTGTCCTGGCCGACGCCCGAGTGCAGCAGGTCGGCCACGTCTTGGCCGAGGATCTGCTCTGGCATCAGGCCGCTCAGGTCGCCGACCGCGGCGTTGGCGAACACGATGGTGCCGTCGTCGCGGGTGACCACCAGTCCGTCGGGCAGGTTTGCCACGACCTCGTCGAGGAGGCCGATGCCCGACGGCGCCGCCCCGTCGTCGAACGTGGTGGTGGCCGGGGCCTCCACCTCTTCGATCTCGGGGATGGCCGACTCATCGATGACCGGCACGCCCGGCGGGACCATGGTCGGGAGGCTCTCGGGCTTCACGGTCTCTGTCTTTGAATAGAAGCCGGGGCCGCTCAGGGTCAGCTCGCCGCTCGCGACCAGCTCACCCAGGGCCTTGGTCAGCCGGACGAGGCCGAGCCGCTGCTCCTCGTCGAGCTCGGGCAGCCATGTGTCGACGACGCCGAGCAGGCCGGACCAGTGGGCGCCGGCCCGGATCGGGACGGCCACGCAGGCGAGGGAGTCGTCGGCCGACTCGTCGTCGCCGAGAATTTCAGCATTCCAGAACGGTTCGTTGCCCTGGGCGCCCGGGCGCTCGAGGCAGGAGCGGGCAAGGATGGCCACCCGCTCGCCGAGGTTCCCGGTGTGGCCGGGCGCGGCGAGCTCGAAACGGACATCGCCGCTGGTAGAGACCACAAACGCGCCCATGCCCATGCACAGGTCCCGGGCCAGCCGGACTGCCTCGATGGTCTGGTCCTCCGCACTCTTCATGGCTCGAAGACTATGGCGATGCGGTCCCACGAACGTCTTTCGAGTGTCCCGCCGGTCTCACCCATGATTCGTCGTTTCGGGGGACGGTCAGTGGACGGGCCTTTCTTAGGGTTCCAACCATGTTCGTTTCCTATGTCCTTCGAGTCCGCCCCGAGAGTCTTCGGGAGGGGCGCTTCGCCGGTGAGGTGGAAGCCGTGGCCACCGGCCAGCGCTTTGCCGTGCGCTCGCTGGACCAGGTGATGGCCTTCATGCTCGAGACCGCCAGCGAGGAGAGCGTCCTCGCCCGGACGGCCCGGTCCGGCCAGGAAGCGGAACGGTGAGTACCCCGACCATCCCGCGCAACACGATGGCGTCCACGGGGACCTTCAGCGTCGTCTCGCCGCAGTCGAGCCGGCGTGCCCTCATGTCGCTGCCGCTCGAGCGGACGGCCAACCGGCCCAGCTGGGCCTGGCTCGCCACGAGCGACGCCATGGTGGCGCTGCTCGTCTTCTTGGTGGTGAGCAACATGCTGCCCCGCATCGCCCCGGTGAGCGCGGCCATGTCGACGAATCTTCAGTTCATCGCGATCTCCTGGGGCGCCCTGGCGATCGCGATGATCGGAAGGCGCGTCTACCCGAAGGCCCGCCGGCGGATCGCCCCGGCCCCGGCCGATGACTTGGCCAACCTCGAGGTCGCCATCGGCATCGGCGCGCTGCTCACCCTCGCCACCGGCGCGGTCTTCCCGGCGCTCCTGCACGGGCCGCTCCACCCGGGCGTCGTCGCACTCGCGTTCGCCGGATGCGCCGTCGCGCTGCCGCTCACGCGGGCGGTCGTCATCGGCGTGCGGGCCCGCACCGACACCCAGCCCGCCCGGGTCGTGGTGATCGGGACGGGGACGATCGCATCCGACGTCGGGGCCCGACTCTCGCGGTCCCGGCACGTCGAACTGGTCGGGTTTGTCGACGACGACCCGGTCGACGGCCAGCCGGTGCTCGGTGACCTCGCCTCGCTTCCCGCGATCTGCCGGATCGGCATGATCGACCGCGTCGTGGTGGCGTTCAGCCGTTCGCACCCGGCCCGGACGACCGACCTGCTCCGCTCCCTCGTCGGTGAGGTGGCCGTCGACGTGGTGCCGCGATACTTCGAGCTGACCGGCTGGGAGGCCAGCTTCCAGGACCTGGAGGGCCTCGCCGTCATCAGCCTCGACGGTGGAAGCCCCGGGGCCGCCGGACGGTTCGTGAAGCGTGCCATTGACATCGTCGGATCGGTGCTCGTGCTCGTGGCGGCCTGTCCGGTGCTGCTGGCATCGATCGTCGCCGTAAAGGTCACCTCGCGGGGTCCGGTGCTGTTCCGCCAGGACCGGCTCGGCCGCGATCGTCGTCCGTTCCAGATCCTGAAGCTGCGCACCATGCGCCAGCCCGGGCCCGCCGAGGACACCCTCGGCACCCGGCATGCGCCGGGGCCCCTGACCAACCTTCCCGAGATCGAGCTCCGGGTGACCGCCGTCGGGCGTCTCTTGCGCCGGCTCGGCATCGACGAGCTCCTGCAACTCATCAACGTGCTCCGCGGCGACATGTCCCTTGTCGGCCCGCGCCCGTTCGTACCCGAGGAGTGCGGCTCGCTGCCCGAGTGGGTCGGGCGCCGCTTCGACATCCGGCCCGGCATGACCGGGCTGTGGCAGGTGTGCGGCCAGCACGACCTCCGTTTCGAGGAGCTTTGCCGGCTGGACTGCCAGTACGTGGCCAGTTGGTCGCTCGCCGCCGATATCCGCATCCTCGCCCGGACCCCGGGCCGGCTCCTGCGCGGGGGTGGCGGGGAGCCGAGCCAATGAGCACCTCGACGCCGGTCCCGAGCATCTCGGTCGTGATGGCCACGCTCGGCCGACCGCAGAACCTGGCCGAGCTGGTCCCGGCGGTCCTGTCCGACGAGGCGGTCCGGCACTTCGTCGTGGTGGTCGACGGGCCGGACCCCATCTCGGTCGCCATCTTGACGTCGCTGCAGCTCCGCTTCGACAGGCTCGCCTTCACCCAGATCGAGCGTTCCGGTCACCTGCGGGCGCTCGATGTCGGGGTCGGCCTCACCGACGCCGACATCGTGCTCCTGCTCGACGACGACGTCGTGCCCACACCCGGGCTGGCCGCGGCGCACGCCCGGGCGCACCGCGACCAGCACGGCCTCGTCCTGGTCGGCTCCATGCCGGTGCAGCTCCCCGAGAGCGGGGGCGACATCGGCAGCCTCCTGTACGCGCGCGAATACCTGTCGCACTGCGAGCGCCTGGAGAACGGGGAGTTCGAGGTCCTGGACAACCTGTGGCAGGGCAACGTGTCGATCCGGCGCTCCGACTGCCTCTCCGTCGGCCTGGCCACGTGCGCGTTCACCGCGTCGTACCACACCGATCGCGATCTCGGCATCCGGCTCGCCGACGCGGGCTTGACCGGTCGCTTCGACCCGAGCCTCGTCGCGGCGCACCGGCACCGCCGCAGCGACTGGGCCTTCCTGCACGACGCCCGCCGACGCGGCGCCGGCCTGGCCAAGCTCCACGAGGTGCACGAGTCCCGGTTGGGCCCGTTCGACCCGGCGGTCTTCACCGCCGACCTGCCGGCGCCGCTCGCCGCCGCGGCCCGGTTCGTCGGGTCACGGCCGATGGCACCGCGGGTGGCCCGGGGCCTGCTTGGGTTGGCCACCTTGCCCGGCGTGGGGCGTTGGGGCTCCGGACGCCTCGGCCTGGCCAAGCTGGCCCGCCGGCTCATGCTGCTGTGGGGCGCGACGAACGGCGAGGGGGAGACCGCGCACGGTGCCGCGCTGGCCAAGACGGCCGACACCGCTGAGGGAACCGACGCTGACGCACCCGAACTACGCGGCGGCGAGCGCCAGCTGGCCGACCGGTGAACCTCGGTTAGTCGGACTCCGGCTCGCCGTCGGCGAGCGCCGCCCGCGCCCGCATCAGCCCACGCGACGGCGGGACACCGAGATCAGCCAGCATCCGCTCGGCCCGTTCGAGCATCGACAATGCCCGCCTGCGGTTGCCCGAGTTCGCGAGCAGCTCGGCCGCCCGCAGGTAGTGGTTCTCCTCGTACGGGTCGGCCTCGATGAGCCGGTCCAACAACGCCAGGGCCTCTTGGAGGTGCTCGTGGGAGACGGCCTCTTCCAAGAGCAGGTCGAGCAGCTGGATGTGCAGGCGCGCGAAGGACTCCCGGTACCCGGCCGCCCAGTCGGCGTAGCGGTCACCCGGTAGCAGCTCGCCCCGGTAGAGCAAGAGCGCGTCACGGGCCAGCCGGCTGGCCTCCGCAGGCGGGGTGTCGCGGCGGATGGCCTCCTCGGCCAGCTGGCGGAACTGGGTCACGTCGGTGACGGCGTCGTCGGCCAGCCGGATGAAGTTGCCGTCCCGCTCGAGCAGGTCGCCGCTCGCGGCGCGGACCCGCCAGAGCACGTTGCGGAGGCGCCGGGAGCCGACGCCCGGCCCCGCGTCCGGCCACAGCAGCTCGACCAGCTCCTCGACCGGCAGCTTCTCGTTGAGGGCGACGATCTTCAGCCCCTGCGCGGCCAGGGACAGGGGGAGCGACACCGGTTCGCCGTAGCGGCGAACCGAGAACGAGCCGAGCAGGTTGATCTCCCACGGCGGGTGGTCGACGTGGGAGGTCGGGGTCGTCACCACCATCGAGTGGTCCGGGGGGGCGGCCTGCAGTGTCGCGGTCTCATAGGCAAGCAGGTCGCGGTACTCGCCGCCCGAGGGGACGAGGGCGAGCTCGCGTTGGGTGAGGGCGATCCAACCCTGGGCCCCGAGCCGGTCGAACGTTGTCAGCGCGGCCCCGAGCCGCTCCTGCGCCTCCTCGGTCCGGCCGGCCTCCGAGAGCAGGACGCCCCAGCACAGCTCGACGCGCGCCGCGAGCAGCGGCTGGCCCACCATGGCATCGCGGGCGTTGCTCAAGAGCTCGCTCGCGTCGTCGATGTCGTCGGTCGCGATGGCGCCGACCCACTCGGCCCAGCCGGGCCGCACCGCGCCGGCGCTGTGGGCGCGATCGACAACGGTGAGGAGAGCGGAGGCCTGGCTGCGCCGACGGCCGAGCAACATGATCTCAGCGGCCGCCGGAGCGAAGGCGGCCCGGACCGTGTCGTGGTGGGGGCTCGCGGCCTGCTGGCCGACCTGGGGCACCCCGTCGTCGTCGGCCGCGCCCAGCCATGCGAACGCGGAGGAGGCCCGGCCGCGTTGGAGCTCGAGGTTGGCCAGCATCGTGAGGGTCTGGACGCGGGCGGCCCGACCCACCTCCCCGTTGAGGCCGAACAGCCGCGCCGCGATCTCAAAGGCGCTGTCGTAGGAGCCATGGGCGGCGTCGACCTCGGCCAGGATCCCGAACGCCCGAGCGGCCAGGGTGTGCTGCTCGCACCGGCCGGCCAGCTCCGCCGCCGCTCCGGCGTCACGCGCAGCCTCGGTGAGGTCGCCGTGGCCGATCGACACGGTGGAGCGGATGAGCGAGGGGACCGCGACGAGCGCGCGGTCGCCGACGGTGTCCGCGCAATCCTCGATCCACTGCGCCCACCGCAGTGCGTGTTCCCCGTGGCCCTGGTGGACCAGGCTGTCGCCGATCACGAGCGCGAGCTGCGGGGAGGCCGCGAACTCCTGGGTCTGGCCGATGAGGAGGGAGGTCACCGCGATGAGGTCGATGTCGGTGCGCGAGCTCGGGTTGCCCTCAAAGACGTTGGCCGCCCCGAGCGCCGCCGCCGCGAGTGCCTCGGCGTGGCTGCTCACGGTGCGGGCGATGCGGACGGCGCGCTGCGCGATCTCGGCCGAGTCGTCCGAGCACCCGCCGAGCACCTGGCAGGCCACGGCGTCGACCAGCATCAAGACGGCCCGATACGGGGTGTCGGCTTCACATTTGGCCGCTGCGGCCCGCATCTCCTGGGCGACCGAGGGCGACAGGTCGACGGCCATGCGGGTGCGGGCGCGCTGGTAGGCGATCTCGCACGCCACCCGGTCAGAGACCGAGAAGTCGCCGGCCCGCTCAACGCAGACCTTCGCCCGGCCGAGTTCGCCGACGCTCATCCAGAGCGCCGCGGCCCGGGCGAGGTGTCGCGCGCTGGCCTCGTCGGTCGGACCGAAGTCCGCCGCGATCTCCTCGTATCCGGCCGCGGCGGTCGATTCGCCACGGTCGAGTGCGATGCGGGCGCTCTGGGTGAACAGCCGGGCCACCGTCTCGTCCCGACGAACCGTGTGCTGGGCGGCGTGGAAGGCGCTCCGCTCGACCTGACCTCTGGTGGCAAAGGCGCGCGCGATCGCCGCGTGGGCGCGGGAGCGGAGCTCCTTCGGCACCGACCAGAACGAGCTGATCCGCACCAGGGGGTGGGCGAAGTCCAGGCGTTCGCCCCGCAGGACGACGATGCCGGCCTTCTGGGCCGGCCGGAGGACGTCGATGCTTAGCCCGAGGTCTTCGAGCGCGGCCTCGAGCACGCTGACCGGGAGTCGGCCCGCCGACGACGCGGCCAGTGCGTAACGGATGTCCTCGCCGAATCCGGTCAGCCGCTGCGCGAAGGCGCCGACCAGGGCCTGGCCGAGGGGGAGTGGCTCGGGGAGCGGCCGCCAGCCGTTCAGCTGCTCTTCGCCCAGGCGGCTGTACACGTCGAGCAGCGCACTCGGGTTCCCTCCGGTCGACGCTACGAGCGCGGCCATGACGTTCTCGGTCGGCAGCTCGCCGAACTGCTGCTGGAGGAGGGTCGCGGCCTGTTGGTGGTTCAGGCCCTCCAAACGGTGCTCGGGAATCTGGGCGGACAACTCCGGCGACAGCATGTGGGGGGTGTCACGCCAGGCCAGGACCAACGCGACCGGGAGCTCGGCCAACGGGCCGGTGACCGCTTGGCTCAGCACATCGGCGAACCACGGCGGCATGAGATGACAGTCGTCGACCGCGATGAGCAGAGGGGCCTGCACCTGGTCGTAGAGGGTGCGCACCGCCCGGGTGGCCGCCACCAAGGCGGATGCAGTCTGGGCCGGGGTCAGATCCTGCGGGCCGGCCCCGCCGACCGTGCTTGGCAGCGGGGCCTGCACCTGGTTGAGCAGCTCGAGGACCGGTTGGGGCCATTCCTTGGGCAACGGCGATCGCGCGTCGAGCGCGGTGCCGCGCAAACGCACGACACCGAAGTCGGTCGCGCGAGCGACGGTAGCCTCGATCAGCGCGCTCTTGCCGACGCCCGGCTCGCCGCGGAGCACCACCGCGCTGCTCGACCCGGCGCGGGCTTTCCACAAGATGTGGTCCAGGTGCGCGAGCTCCCGGTTCCGGGCCACCAGGCCCCCGGCCGGCTCGATCCTGGGCTCGACACGGTCTCGCCCGGGCGCCGCGGCGACGCTCCGCGCCGGGGGGAGCGGGGCGAGGCCGTGCGCGTCTTCGAGCCGCTCGCCGTCGGGCGACCGCTCTTGCTGCCATTCGGCGTCCGAGGGCAAGTCTGTTCTTCCCACGCCCCGTCTCATGGTCCAAAGGTCGCAGGTCGTGGCGGCGCGACGCAGGGCCGCGCGCCCACGGCTGGTCCCGTCAGACCGAGGGGTTCGGGCGGGCGGAGCCAGTTATCCCTGGTGAGAGCATCCTACTTGCCGGTAGTTCCAATTCTGGGGCATGCCGCACGGCGTTTTGGCTGGTCGCGACCGCCTTTGTGACGTCGCGTCACACCCGTGCGGTGAACACCTGAAAGGCCAGTGGGACCGCGAAGGACCCGTTTCCCCGGTCAAAACGCGCCACGTGCTGGCGCAGTGCTTCTCCCGCTTCGTCGAGGTCGGGGCCGGAGAGCCCGAGCCCGTCGAGCTCGTGGTCGTCGACGATCGCCTGGCTGGGCACCGTCACGGTCAGCTCGTACGGGGTCCGTTCGACCTCCGACCACCCGGCCGACCCCAACAGGGTGCTCACCCGTTCCGGGTCGGCCAGCGAGAACGGCCCGGTCCTGCTCTTGCCCGGAGCGGGCTCGGGTGCCGGGCCGACGAAACGGGCCAGGACCGCACCGCTGAACCAGGGGTTGTCCGCCATGTGCTGCCAGCACGAGAACGCCAGGCGTCCGCCCGGCCTCACGTGACTGGCCAGGTTGGCGAACGCGACCGTCGGCTCATCGAAGAACATCACGCCGAACTGGCTAGCGACGGCGTCGAAGGGTTCGGTCCCGAGCGTGTCGACCTGCGCGTCGGCGAGCGCGAACGTCGCGTTCTCGCATCGCGCGTCCGCAGCCCGGTCGCGCGCGAGCTCAACCAGGCGCTCCGAGATGTCGGCCCCAAGGACGGCACCGCTCGGGCCGACCAGCTCGGCAATCCGGATCGCCAGCCCGCCGCTCCCGCACCCGACGTCGAGGACCCGCTCGCCCGGCCCGGGACCCAGATGCGCCACCACGTGATCGGCCGCCGCCTCGGTCACGCGCTGGCGTCGCAGCCAGACCGATATCCATGCCGGGTCGTTCCAACGCCGGCGCTCCGGCGCGTTCGAGTCGGGCTGGCTCCGCGGCGCCGAGCCGTGGCGAGATGAGGCGGGGCTCAGAGCCCCGACACCGCCATGCGCTTCTCGGTGGCCGCGTCGAAGAGGTGGACCCCGTCGGGGTCGGCCCGCAACATGATCTCGTCGCCGATGTTCGGCCGGCCCCGGCTCACCTCCTGGCGGACCACGATCCGGGTCTCGCCGACGCGACAGACGACGTGGACCTCGGAGCCCAAGAGCTCGACGATGCTGACCTTGGCACCGAAGGTTCCCTCCGGGTCGATCGACAGCGCCTCGGGGCGGCAGCCGACGACGACGTCATCGGCTCGGTTGGACGCCACCCTCGCAGGCACCGGCACCGACCCCGTCTCGATCCGAACGACGCGGGCCCCGACGGTCGGGTCGAGCTTCCCCTTCAGCAGGTTCATGCCGGGGCTGCCGATGAACCCGGCGACGAACACGTTGGCCGGCGTCTCGTAGATCTCCTGGGGCGCCGCCACCTGCTGGAGGACGCCCGCGCTCATGACGGCGATCCGGTCGCCCATCGTCATCGCCTCGACCTGGTCGTGGGTGACGTACAGCGTCGTCGTCCCGAGCCGGTCCTGCAGGGTCACGATGTCGGCCCGTGTCTGGGTGCGCAGGGTCGCGTCGAGGTTGGAGAGCGGCTCGTCCATGAGGAACGCCTGGGGGGAGCGAACGATGGCCCGGGCCAGCGCGACCCGCTGGCGCTGCCCGCCCGAGAGTTGGCCCGGCCGGCGATCGAGCAGGGCGCTCAGTCCGAGCGTGGCCGCGGTCTCGACCACGAGGCGCTCGCGCTCGGCCTTCTCGACCTTGCGCTGCCGCAACGGGAACTCGATGTTCTTGCCGACAGTCAGGTGCGGATAGAGCGCGTAGGACTGGAAGACCATGGCGACGTCGCGATCCTTCGGCTCGACGTCGGTCACGACCTTGTCGCCGATGTGGATGTTCCCCGACGTCACATCCTCGAGCCCCGCCACCATCCGCAGCGCGGTGGTCTTGCCGCAGCCCGACGGGCCGAGGAGCACCATGAGTTCGCCGTCGTTGACCTCGAGGTCGAGGTTGTCGACCGCGACGACGCCGTCGAAACGCTTCGTCACCCCTTCAAAGCTCAGTCGAGCCATGTCCGCCTAGCGATCATTCCTGGCATCGCCCTGCCGTCATCGGTGGATGTTGCCGCGGATCGTTGCCGCCGTGCCGTCCGCATCTTCGACCGTCACGATCAGCCGCTCGTACTTCGCCCCCTCGAGCTCGACCACGACGGCCGGGCCCTTGCCGTGGACGACTGCGAAGTCCTTGCCGAATCGACCCCGCCGGGTGCCGACGGCGATCACGTTCGGGATGCCGGTGCCGGGCGACCGGACGCCCCTTAGCTCGGGCCACGCTGTGACAACCGCTCGGACCGCCGCCACCGAGGTGAGCGGGACCCGCACGTCGCCGTGCGCCGCCTCCATCTTCTCGACCCAGCTGAGTCGGAGGAGCAGCTCCCCGGACTCGATCTCGAACATCGCCACGGGCGACACCGTAGTGGTGGGGAACGAAAAACGCGGGCTGGACGGGCGGTTCGAGAGGGACGATGGTGAGCCCATGGAGCGACCTGATCCGACGCCCCCCGCTCCGCCGCTCGAGGGAACCTGGATCCTCGACCTCGACGGCGTGGTGTGGCTGACCGGCGAAGCCATCACCGGGGTGACCCAGGCTGTCGCCCGGCTGCGGGACGCGGGCGTGACCGTCGTGTTCGCCACCAACAATTCCGCTCCGACGATCGACGAGCTGATCGAACGGATGCGCAGAGCCGGGATCACGGCCGGACCGGCCGACCTGATCACCTCGGCCCAGGCGGCTGCGTCGATGGTCAGGCCCGGGGAAACGGTCCTCGCTCTCGCCGACGGCGGCGCCCGCGAGGCGCTCCTCGCCCGCGGCGCCCGCCTCGTGGACACCGCACCGGTCGACGCGGTCGTGGTCGGATGGACCCACGACATCACCTTCGACCGTCTCGCCCAGGCGTCCGGTGCCGTCCGGGCCGGTGCCCGGCTCATCGGCACGAACGACGACCCGACCCACCCGACGCCCCAGGGCCTCATGCCGGGGGCGGGCGCCCTCCTGGCATACGTCGTCACCGCGTCGGGCAAAGTCGCCCAGGTCGCCGGGAAGCCGTACCAGCCGATGATCGACCTGATCCGGGCGCACCACCCCGACGCCACATTGGTCGTCGGGGACCGGCCGTCGACCGACGGGCTGCTCGCCCGGGCCCTCGGCGCCCCCTTCGCGCTGGTGTATTCGGGGGTGACCGCCCAAGGGGACCCCGTCGACCCGCCGGCCGACTACGCCGCCTCTGACCTCTCGGACCTGGTTGACCAGGCAGCGAAGAACGCCAAGGCGGATTGAGAATCAAGCGAACAGTACGGTGGTGCGGTGACCACCAACGAGAGCTGGCGGCGCTACCTCGAGGCCGGGGCGGCCGTCGGCCAACTCACCCTCGCACGCGCCGAAGAGATCGCACGCGGCCTTCTCGCCCCCGGTGAAGAGGAGCGTTCGACCGCCTGGGCGGAGTTCGAGGAGCTGACCCGGTTCGGCCGCCTGATGGGGGAGCAGCTCGTCGAGACGGCGCGGTCCGAGGTGACAAAGCAGCTCGAGATGTTCGGGGTCGGGTCGCTCGACCAACTGTGGGAGCGGATCTCCGACCTCGTCGGATCTGCCGGGGTCGATGAGTCCTACCAATCCACCCCGAACCGCGCCGCGGAGGTGCCCGAGGATCTGAGCTACCGGCCCGGCGGGGCCGAAGTTGCGAGCACCCATCCCGGGCAGGCCGCCGGAACCGGCGACGTGGGGCATCCGAAGGCCAAGAAGCACAAGAAGGACAAGAAGGACGGCAGGGGCAAGAAGGGCCCGAAGGGCAAGAGGTCGAAGAAGCACAAGGAGGAGAACGAAGAGAAGGACACGGACGGGTCCGGCCCGCATTGGGCATCGGGCCCCAAACGCGTCCTTTCGCTCGCCAAGCCGCCCGACTCCGCGGGAAGCGTCTGACCCCGCCCCGGCGCCGGCTCGATGCCGAGCTCGTCCGGAGGGGGCTCGTCGACTCACGAGAGCGGGCTGCGGCCGCAGTTTCCGATGGGCAGGTGCTCGTCGCCGGCACCGTCGCCACCAAGGCGTCTCGGATGGTGGCCGCCGGGGAGCCGATCGTGCTGCTCGGTCCGTCCCCGCGCTTCGTCTCTCGGGGCGGGGAGAAGCTGGACGCAGCACTGGCACGGTTCGCCATCGACGTCGCCGGACTCCGGGCACTCGACGCGGGGGCGTCCACCGGCGGGTTCGTCGACTGCCTGCTCCAGCGCGGCGCGTCGGAGGTGATCGCCCTCGATGTCGGTCGCGGCCAACTGGACGATCGGCTGAGGTCGGATCCCCGGGTCGTGGTCCACGAGGGCTGCAACATCCGCTCGGCCGAACCCGCGGTGCTCGGCGATGCAGGCCCCGTCGACGTGCTCACCGCCGATCTCTCCTTCATCTCGTTGCGGACGGTGGCCACCGCTTTGGTGAGCCTGGTTCGAGCCGGGGGTGACTTGGTCGTGCTCGTCAAACCCCAGTTCGAGGCGGGCAGGGTCGAGGCGTCCCGCGGCAAGGGGGTCATCCGGGAACCGGCGGTCTGGCGGGATGCGTTGATCTCGGTTGCGTCGTCGCTCGGGGCTGCCGGAACCGGCATCATGGGGGCCATGGCATCGCCACTGAGGGGAGCGGCCGGGAACGTCGAATTCTTCCTGCACGCGACCGCATCGGGTGAGTCGACCTCGCCAAGCCGCATCGAGTCGCTCGCGGACGCCGCAATCGCCTCGGTCCCCCGGGCCGGCTGAGGGACCGCGTGGGCGCCGTCGCCATCCTCACCAACCCGGCAAACGGCGCGGCCGCACAGCTGGCCAAGGACGCCGCCGGATGGCTCCGGGCCGAGGGCCACCAGCTCCGGACGCTTCACCTCCACGGGCCCGACCTGGTCGAGGAGGACGGAACGACGATCCCCTTGTCCGAGGTCAGCCTGTCGGGGGTGGACCTGGCGGTGAGCCTCGGTGGCGACGGGACGTTCCTCCGCATGATCCCGCTCGCGCACGCCTCGGGCGTGCCGATTCTCGGGGTCAACTTCGGTCATCTCGGCTATCTGCTCCAGGTCGAGCCGCCCGACGTCGAGAAGGCACTGAAGCGCGCCCTGTCGGGCGATGTGGTCCTCGAGGAGCGGTCCGTCCTGACCGTGACGAGCGACGGCGGGCAGGTGCGGGTGGACGAGCAGAATCCGTCGGTCGTGTTGGCCGACCACCCAGAGGGAACCGTCCGGGAGTGGTTGGCCCTGAACGAGATGGTCGCCGAGCGCAGCTATCCGGGTCACACCGTGCGGTTCACCACCGAGATCGACGGCCAACCGTTCTTGAAGTACGTCGCCGACGGGGTGCTGATCGCCACGCCGACCGGGTCGACCGCCTACAACCTGTCAGCCGGCGGCCCGGTGCTGTCCCCCCGGCTGCGGTCATTGGTGGTCACGCCGATCGCGCCGCACCTCGGGTTCGATCGGAGCGTGGTCTTGGGCGTCGACCAGGAGGTGCGGGTGACGATCGAAGGGGTTCGCCCGGCCGTCCTCGTCATCGATGGCCGGACCGTCGCCCGGGTCCCGCCGGGATCGTCCATGACGTGTCGCATCGCGCCGGAGCCGGTCCGCTTCGTGACCTTGGCCGACCTTGGGTTCAGCACCTTGCTGCGCAACACCCTCGTCGCCGAACGCGACCGCTGAGGGCGCCGTGTTGGCTGAGCTTCGCGTCCGCCAACTCGGCGTCATAGACGACCTCACCCTGTCGCTCGGTCCGGGCATGACCGCGCTCACCGGCGAGACGGGCGCCGGCAAGACGCTCGTGGTGGAGGCCCTGCAGTTGGTGCTCGGACAGCGCGCCGAACCGGGTCTCGTCCGGGCCGGGGAGAGCGAAGCGGTCGTCGAGGCGCGCTTCTTCGACAAGAGCGGCGAGGAGACAGTGGTCACCCGGTCGGTGCCGAGCGCCGGGCGATCGCGCTGCTGGATCAACGGACGGATGGCACCGCTGAGCTCGCTGGCCGAGCTGGCCGGAACGCTCGCCGACATCCACGGCCAGGGAGACCACCAGGCCCTGCTGCACACCTCCGCCCAGCGACGGGCCCTTGACGACTTCGGGGGCATCGACCCGGGCCCGGTCGACGAGCTGCGCCACGCGCTGGCCACGCTCCGGCGCCGGCTGGCCGAGCTCGGCGGCGACGAGCACGAGCGGGCCCGCGACGCCGACGTGCTGGCCCACCAGATCAACGAGATCGACCGGGCCGGTCTCGACGACCCCGATGAGGACCGAAACCTGTTGGCCGAGGAGGAGCGCCTGGGCGACCTGGCGGCCCACCGCGAGCACGCGGCAGCCGCGCTCGGCGCGCTCGACGCCGATGGGGGGACCGGCGCGCTCGACCTTCTCGGCACGGCCGCCGCGGCGCTGGATGGTCGCGCCGCGTTGGCCGACCTCGACGGCCGCATCCGGTCGGCCCAGGCGGAGCTCTCGGACGTGGCCAGCGACCTTCGGACCATCGTCGAGACCTGGGACGACGACCCGCAACGCCTGGACGCCGTGCAGTCCCGGCGCCGCCAGCTCGCCGACCTCTATCGCAAGTACGGGGGCGATCGGGCCGCAGCGGCCGAGTTCGTCGAGTCCGCCCGCGACCGTCTCGAGCGCCTCACCCACGCCGAGGAGGAGGCGGCCCTGCTCGGGGTCGAGACCACGGCACTGGAAGACGAGCTCGGCGTCGCGGAAGCCGCACTCCTCGTCGCTCGGACGGCGGCCGCGCCGGTGTTGGCCGCCGCCATCGAGGCCCGGCTGGCCGACCTGGCCATGGCCGGTGCTCGGTTCGGGGTCGATGTCGAGCAGTCCGGGGCCGGCGAGGCGGTGACATTTCTGCTCGGGGCCAACGCGGGGGAGGGCATGCGCCCGCTGGCCAAGGCGGCCTCGGGCGGGGAGCTGGCCCGGACCATGCTGGCGCTGCGCTTGGTCGCGCCGGGCGGGCCGTCCACGATGGTGTTCGACGAGGTCGACGCCGGGGTGGGGGGTACGGCGGCGCTCGCGCTGGCCAGGGCGCTGCGAGAGGTCGGGGAGCATCGCCAGGTGCTGGTGGTCACCCACCTGGCCCAGGTCGCCGCGTTCGCGACCGATCACGTGTCGGTGACCAAGGGTGAGGACGCGGGGCGCGTGTCCACCGGGGCCGAACCGGTGTCCGGGCCCCGCCGGGTCGTCGAGATCTCGAGGATGCTGTCGGGACACCCGGATTCCAAGCGGGCCCACGCCCACGCCGAGGAGCTCTTGGACCTGGCCCAGCGAGAGAACTCCGCCGTTTCTCGGTGATTTCACCCCGACACTCCACCATCGGTGCCGAGACGGTCGAGTAACGTGTGAAGGTGCGCCGCCGAATTGCCGTGTTGTTTGATGGCATCAGCGAGGTAACTCCTTCCCGGTGACCAAGTTCGTCTTTGTCACGGGGGGTGTTTCCAGCTCGCTAGGCAAGGGCCTCACCGCCTCATCGCTCGGCCGCCTGCTGAAGCTCCGTGGCGTCAGCGTCACGATGGCCAAGCTGGACCCGTACATCAACGTCGACCCGGGCACGATGAACCCCGGCGAGCACGGCGAGGTCTTCGTCACCGAGGACGGTGGGGAGACCGATCTCGACCTCGGGCACTACGAGCGCTTCATCGACGTCAACCTGACCCGCAGCTCGAACGCCACCACCGGCTCGATCTACTCGTCGGTGATAGCGAAGGAGCGCCGGGGCGACTACCTGGGCAAGACCGTCCAGGTCATCCCGCACGTCACCGACGAGATCAAGGAGCGGGTGAAGCGGCTCGCCGTCGAGGACGTCGACGTCGTCATCATCGAGATCGGCGGCACGGTCGGCGACATCGAGATCGTCCCGTTCCTCGAGGCCATCCGCCAGCTCCGCTCCGACGTCGGTCGCCAGAACGTCTGCTACCTGCACCTCACCCTTGTCCCGTACCTCGCGCCGTCGGGCGAACAGAAGACGAAGCCGACCCAGCACTCGGTCACCGAGCTACGCAGCCGAGGCATCCAGCCCGACGCGATCGTGTGCAGAAGCGACCAACCGATATCCGACGGGTTGAAGCGCAAGATCTCCCTGCTCTGCGACGTCCCGATCGAGGCGGTCATCTCGGCCGTCGACGCCGGCAACATCTACGAGATCCCGCTCGTGCTCCATGAAGAGGGGCTCGACGCCTACGTCTGCACAACGCTCGGCATCGACCTCGACGAGCACCGGATCGACCTGAGCGAGTGGGAGAACATCGTGACCCGGGCGGCCATGGCCGACCGGAAGATCAAGATCGGCATCATCGGCAAGTACGTCAACCTGCCCGACGCGTACCTGTCGGTCGTCGAGTCGCTCCGCCACGCCGGGTTCCACCACGCCGTCAACGTCGAGCTCGACTGGATCGACGCCGAGTACGTGCCGGGGCTCTTGGAGACCGACCGCCTCCGCAACCTCGACGGGATCGTCATCCCGGGCGGGTTCGGGGAGCGGGGGGTCGAGGGCATGATCGTCGCCGCGAAGTACGCGCGCGAGTCCGCGATCCCGTGTCTCGGCCTGTGCCTCGGTCTCCAGGTGATGGTGGTCGACGTGGCGCGGCACCTGGCCGGCCTCGACCGCGCCAGCTCGCACGAGGTCGACTCCCAGACCCCGCACCCGGTGATCGCGCTCATGGACGAGCAGTCGAGCGTGATCGACCTCGGAGGCACGATGCGGCTGGGGGCCTACCCGGCCATGCTCACGCCGGGGACCCAGGTGGCCGGCTTCTACGGGACCGAGGTCGTCTCGGAGCGCCACCGGCACCGCTACGAGGTCAACCCCCGGTACCGCTCCCGGCTGGAGGCGGCCGGCCTGTGCTGCTCGGGCAACTCGCCCGATGGCCGCCTGGTCGAGTTCATCGAGCTGCCCGGCCACCCGTTCTGGGTCGGCACCCAGGCCCACCCCGAGTTCAAGAGCCGCCCGGAGCGTCCCCATCCCCTGTTCAGGGAGCTGGTCGCAGCGGCGCTGGAACGGGCCGAGGGTCGCGAGCCTCACCTCATCGAGCTCGACCTTCACTGAGCGGGGTCCCGATGGGCTCGCCGAACGCGGGGGAGTCCGAGTTCGTCGCGCTCGGGAGCCGCATCTCGTGGCAGGGCAGCCGAGTCGCCATCGAGACCGGGCGCTTCCGCGACCCGGACGGTAACGAGTTCGAGCGTGATTTCCTGCGTCATCCGGGCGCCGTCGGGGTCATCGCGGTGGACGACGCCGGCGTGGTCACCCTGGTCCGCCAGTTCCGCGGCGCGATGGGCCGGACCATCCTCGAGATGCCGGCCGGGACCCGGGACGTCGATGGCGAGCCGGCCGAGGAGACGGCGCGACGCGAGCTGGCCGAAGAGGCCGGCCTGAGCGCGTCGCGCATGGAACTCCTGGCGCCGCTCCCGGTGTCCCCGGGGGTGACCAATCAGATCACCACCGTGTTCCTCGCCACCGGACTGACCGAAGGTGACACCCAGCGCGAGGGTCCCGAGGAACGCGCGATGACCATCGAGCGGGTGCCGCTACGCGACGTCGTCTCGATGGCCGCCGCCGGAGAGCTGATCGACGCGCCGACGCTGGCCGCGGTCGCGCTGGCCACTCGGGCGCTCGAAGCCCGGGGGAGTTGACGCGATGGCGTCAGCGATCCTCTCGAACGACGCCGAGGAGTTCTTGTCGTGGTTGACCGTCGAGCGCGGCCGGGCCGAGCTGACCGTCCGCGCGTACCGGCGCGATCTCGTGGCCTACGAGGCCACGCTAGCGACGCGCCACAAGACCGTGCTCACCGCGACCATGGGGGACATCGAGGACCACCTGGCCGCCCTTCGGGCCAGCGACCACAGCCCGGCGTCGATCGCTCGCGCGCAGTCGGTGCTGCGCGGCTTGCACCACTTCCTGATCGACGAGCACCGGTCGACCGATGATCCGACCGCGGAGCTCGACGGAACGAAGTTGCCCAGCCGGCTCCCGAAGGCGTTGAGCGAGGAAGAGATCGAACGACTGCTTGGGACCGTCGCGTCCGGGGACGCGGCGGCGCGCCGCGACCGCGCGCTCCTCGAGCTCCTGTACGGCACCGGCGCCCGGATCAGCGAGGCGGTCGGCCTCGACCTGGCCGACCTGGCCGACGGGGAGGGACTGATCCGCCTGTTCGGCAAGGGCTCGAAGGAGCGCATCGTCCCGGTGGGCAAGATGTGCGCGGCGGCGTTGGACGACTGGCTCTCGCCACTCGGGCGGGGAGCCATGGAACCGGTCCGCTGGCGGCGCCGTGACGACTCGGCGGCCGTTTTTTTGAACCAGCGGGGCGGGCGCCTCAGCCGCCAGGGCGCGTTCGCCATCGTGGCCGGACGGGCCCGGGATGCCGGGATCAAGCGGCCGGTCAGCCCGCACGCGCTCCGGCACTCGTGTGCCACCCACATGCTCGCCCACGGGGCCGACATCCGGGTGGTCCAGGAACTCCTCGGTCACGTGTCGATCGGAACGACGCAGCTCTACACCAAGGTCTCGGCGGAGCACCTCCGCTCCGCCTACGAATCCGCGCACCCCCGGGCGGCGAGGTGGGCCAGCCGGAGCGCCTGAGCACCGAGCGCCCCTTCGCAAACCCAGCGTTTAGGCTGGGCCGATGGCCAGTGACGCATCCATCTCCCATTCTGCCCTGGCCGACTACCGCGCCCTGCTCGAGGAGGAGCGGGCCGGCCTGGCTGGCCAGCTGGCCGAGCTCGGTTACGGGGACAGCGGGACGCTCAACTACGACTCCAACTTCGCCGACACCAGCCAGGTGACGGCCGAGCGGGGCGAGGCCGAGGTACTGGCGGGCGAGCTGAAGGAGTCCCTGGTCGAGGTCGAGGCGGCCATCCACCGGGTCGACGACGGCACCTACGGCGCCTGCGCACGGTGCGGGCAACAGATCAGCCTGGCCCGGCTCGAAGCGATGCCGGCCGCGCCGCTCTGCATCACGTGCGCGTCCAAGGCGTAGCTGGGTGAGCGACCCGACGGGGGGCTGGCCAGCGGCCGGTCCCGAGGGAAGGTCCGGTCAGGCCGGGGGCGACCCCTACGGCGGCACGTACTACTACCCGCCGGGCCAGACGCCTGGGGCGAGGGCGCCCAACGGTTCGGGTGGAACACCGCAACGCCGGCCGTTGACCCCTCAGCACGTCATCTGGGTGGCCGTTGCACTCCTCGTCTTAGTCCTGTTGATCCATGCGCATCGGATCACGCGCATCGACGTGATCTTGTTCTGCTGCTTGATTCCTTCGATCATCCTGCACGAGGTCGCGCACGGTTGGGTCGCACTGGCCTTCGGGGACGACACAGCCAAACGCGCTCACCGGCTCACTCTCAACCCGATTGCCCACATCGATGTCGTGGGCACAATCATCGTGCCGATCATCATGATCTGGAGCGGGTTCGGTTTCTTCGGGTACGCGAAGCCGGTGCCGGTCAATGTGTCGAAGTTACGCAGCCCCAGAAACCAGGGTGTCCTCGTCTCGTTGGCCGGGCCGGCGACGAACGTGGTCCTGGCGGTTCTCTCCGCTGTGGCCTTTCACCTATTCGGGGGAATCCACGCATTCGACGCCAGTGGCCAGCCAAGGCTGTGGGCCGAAGTGCTCGTCTACCTCGGCTTGGTCAACGTGTGGCTGGCCGTGTTCAACATGATCCCGATCCCGCCGCTCGATGGTTCTGTCCTGATCGAGCGGTTGCTGCCGGCATCGTGGTGGCCCCGGTACCTCAACGTGCGTCGGTACACGATGCCCGTGGTGCTCGTCGCTATCGTGCTGGCCTCGTTCGTCCACGTCGGCAACACGACCCTCATCGGTCATGTTGCGGATTCCGTCGAGAACTGGTGGTTCAACCTGCTCACCTCGCACTGAGAACGAGCCCAGCGGCAGGCGCTCAAGAGAAGAGGCCGACCGCCTTGGCGGCTCGCTCGTAGGTGACGGACGCGACCTTGTGGGCCCGGTCCGCGCCGGCAGTGAGGATCCGCTCGACCTCGCCCAGGTCGGCCCGCAGCTCCGCAGTGCGTTGCCGGATCGGCGCCAGCAACGAGATGAGCGCTTCCGCGACGTCGCGCTTCAGGTCGCCGTAACCGTCGTAGCGGGCCGCGGCCTCCTCGACGCTCACGCCGGTGGCCGCCGACAGCAGCTCCAACAGGTTGGACACGCCGGGCTTGGCTTCGGGGTCGTAGCGGACCCTCCCGTCGGTGTCGGTCACGGCGCGCCGGACCTTGCGTTCGATGTCCTTCGGCGCGTCGAGCAACCCGACCGTGCCGAGGGGGGAGTCGATGGACTTCGACATCTTGCGCCCCGGCTGCTGGAGGTCCATAACCCTCGCCGCGACCTTCGGGACCACCGCCTCGGGGACCGTGAAGGTCCGGCCGTACCGGTTGTTGAACCGGACAGCGAGGTCGCGCATGAGTTCCAAATGTTGGCGCTGGTCGTCGCCCACCGGGACCTGATCGGCCTGGTACAAGAGGACGTCGGCGGCCATAAGGACCGGGTAGGTGTAGAGCCCCGCCCGCACCGTTTCGCGCCCCGAGCTCTTCTCCTTGAACTGGACCATCCGGTTCAGCTCGCCGACGGTGGCCGTGCACTCGAGGAGCCAGGCCAGGCGGGGGTGCTCGGGGACGTGGCTTTGGACGAACAGGGTCACAACCTCTGGGTCGAGCCCGACCGCCAACAGGGTGACGGCGAGGTCGAGAGTCCGTTCCCGCAGCTCAGACGGGTCGATGTCGAGGGTCAGGGCGTGGAGGTCGACCACGCAGAAGAAGGCCTCGTTCTCGTGCTGGACGGCCACCCAGTTCTTGAACGCGCCCAGGTAGTTGCCGAGGTGGTAATCCCCCGATGGTTGGACGCCCGAAAAGACAGTGGCCATGGCCCATCGTACGACCAGAGGGTCCGTTCCTGGCGAGGCGGGGTGCGCCACGACACGCGTGTGGTTCGGTATGGTCGGTCCGTGGGCGTTTCCGTCTCGACGCCGGTCTTCGAAGGGCCGATCGATCTCCTGTTGCACCTCGTCACCTCGCACGAGGTCGACATCTTGGATCTGCCGCTGGCCCCGGTCGTCGACGCCTTCGTGGCTGCGATGAACGAGGGACGAGACGTCTACAGCCTCGACGTGCTCTCCGAATTCCTCCTGGTCGCGGCCATTCTCATCGAGCTCAAGTCCCAGCGGCTCCTGCCCGGCCCCGACGAGGTCGACCCCGAGGACGAGCTGATCGGGTGGGACGAGCGGGACCTGCTCTTGTCCCGGCTGCTCGAGTGCCGGGCCTACGCGGCCGTGGCTGACGCGCTGGTGGCGATGACCGAGGCGGCCTCCCAGTCCCTGCCCCGCCAGGCCGGCCTCGAGGACGGCTTCGTCATCCACGCCCCGGACCTGCTCGCAGGCGTCACCCCCGACAAGCTGGCTGCGGCGTTCCTGCGGGCGACCGAGCAGCGGCCGGTCGAAATGGTCGACCTGTCACACGTCACCGTCGACATGCTCACGGTCTCCGAGGCCGTCGAGGAGCTGGCCTTGGAGCTGCCCCGGCGCCGCAACGCCACCTTCGCCGAGCTCACCGAGCACCTGGGCACCCGGCTCGAGGTGATCGTCCGGTTCCTGGCCGTGCTCGAGCTGTGCAAGCTGGGCAAGGTCACCCTCGGCCAGGGTCGGACGTTCGGCCAGCTCCAGATCGACTGGTTGGACGAGGGTGACGACCTGGTCGGCGTGGGCGTCGGCACGATCATCGTCGACGACTACGACGGCTGAACGAGCGGCGTGAACGACGACGAGCTCCGAGCGGCCATCGAGGCGGTGGTGATGGTCGCCATCGAGCCGGTCACCCCGGGGCTCATGGCCGAGCTCTTCGAGGAGCCGGCCGAGCGCGTCGAACTCGCCGCGAACCGGATCGCGCGGGACCTCGAGGCCGATCGGCGGGGCTTCGTGCTGGCCCGGATCGCCGGCGGCTACCGGTTCCAGACCCATCCCGACCAGGCCCTCTACGTGGAGCGGTTCGCCAACCGGGACGTCTCGCACAGACTGTCCACGGCGGCGCTCGAGACGCTCGCGATCATCGCCTACCGCCAGCCGGTGTCCCGTTCGCAGATCTCGTCGTTGCGCGGGGTCAACGTCGACGGGGTCGTGCGCCTGCTCGAGCAGCGCGGCTACATCGAGCCCGTCGGGCGCGCCGAGGGGCCCGGACAACCGGTGCTGTTCGGCACCACCGACCTGTTGCTGGAGCGTCTCGGCATCGACTCGGTGGGCCAACTGCCGCCGATCGAGGACTTCCTCCCCGGCCCCGACATGGTCGGGGAGCTCGAGGACCGCCTGCGCCCGGCCGTCGGCGACTGACCGATTCGGGACGAGGATCCCTGCCCGAGAGGAACGATCCGGAGGGTGAACGCCTCCAGAAGGTCCTGGCCCGGGCCGGCTTCGGGAGCCGCCGGGTCTGCGACGACCTGATCGCGGACGGCCGCGTCACCGTCGACGGCACCCAGGCGATACTCGGCCAGCGGGTCCGCCCGGGCGAGGTGAAGGTGGCGGTGGACGGGGTGCCCGTGCCGACGGCGGCCGACCTCGTCTACTACCTCTTGAACAAGCCCGACGGGGTCATCACCTCCGCGTCGGATCCCGAGGGTCGGCCGACCGTCGTCGAGCTCGTGCCCGATGAGCCGAGGGTCTTCCCGGTCGGCCGTCTCGACATGGCGACGGAGGGGCTGCTCGTCCTCACCAACGACGGGGACCTCGCCTTTGCCCTCTCGCACCCCTCGCACGGTGTCGACAAGGAGTACCTGGTCGAGCTGGACGGGGAACCGAGCCCTGGCGCGCTGCGCCGGCTCCGCCAGGGGGTCGAGCTCGACGACGGCACCACCGCGCCGGCCAAGGTCGGCGTCGTCGGGCCCGGGGTCATCCGCATCGTGATCCACGAGGGACGCAACCGCCAGGTCCGCCGGATGTGCGAGGCGGTCGGCCACGGGGTGCGCCGCCTCGTCCGCACCCGGATCGGGCCGGTCGCAGACTCGAGCCTCGCGCCGGGGAGCTGGCGGGAGCTAACGGCGGGCGAGGTCCGGTCCTTGGCCGTGGCGGCGCACCGCAACGAGCAGGCGGACCCCAATCAGACAGATCCCGGGCCGGGCGAGACGGGTTAACCCTCCCGCGGTCGCTCCGTTGACTGGGGCCGGTCGCTGGCCGGCACAACAACCCGGCACAACAACCTGGCACAACAACAAGGTGCGCCAATGGCCACAGTCGGCCGAAACTGAGCCACGACCAACCTTGTCGGGGGGATCGAGAGTCCGGGACGATAAAGTTTCGCCCCGATGCCCGGAACCCCCATCACGCGAGCACTGCGCGGCGCGACCACCGTCGAGGAGGACACCCCCGAACAGGTCGCGTCCCGGATCCAGGAGCTGCTCACGGAGGTCATGGCCCGGAACAGCCTGGTCGAGGACGACATCATCAGCATCATCTTCACGGCGACCGACGACGTCGTCTCGTCCTTTCCCGCGACCGGGGCCCGGGACATCGGGTTCGGCGCGGTACCGCTGCTCTGCACGTCCGAGATCAAGGTGCCGGGCGCCACGCCGCTCTGCCTGCGGGTGCTCCTCCACATCCACACGACGCTGTCGCGGGCCGAGCTCCGCCACGTCTATCTGCACGGTGCCCAAGGGCTCCGCGATGACCTGCCGGTCTGAGGGGGTCGGGCTCGCGCACCGGTGGGGACGATGAGCGACCCGCTCCCGGCCGACCATGCGACCCGCAGGGCCCTCATCGTCGGCACCGGGCTGATCGGCGGGTCGCTCGGCTCGGGCCTGCGCCGCCGGGGGTGGCACGTGACCGGCCGGGACGCCGACGCGGACCGGGCAAAACGGGCCGTCGAGGTCGGCGCGGTCGATGAGATCGGGGAGGGCCTCGACGCCGACCTGGTGGTCATCGCCACACCGGTCGCAGCGGCTCCGGCGGTCGCCTCGGCGATCCTGGCCGAGCCGGGCCGGCCCGATCACATGGTGGTGACCGATGTCAGCGGCGTGAAGGTCCCGGTCGTCGACGCGGTCCGGCATCCCCGCTTCATCGGTGGCCACCCGATGGCCGGGTCCGAACAGTCCGGCATCGACGGCGCCGATCCGGACCTCTTCGTAGGCGCCACCTGGGTCCTCACCCCGACGGTCGACACCGACCCGGGGGCGTTCGCACTGCTCTCGGACATCATCACCGAGCTCGGCGCCGACGTCATCGCGCTGTCGGCGGCCGACCATGACCGGCTCGTGGCCGTGGTGTCCCATGTGCCCCACCTGGTCGCGGCCACCCTCATGAACGCGGCCTCCGAGGGGGCCAAGGCGGACGGCGCGCTGTTGCGCCTGGCCGCCGGCGGGTTCCGGGACATGACCAGGATCGCAGCGGGCCAGCCGTCGATCTGGCCCGACATCTGTGCCGACAACGCCGATGCCATCGTGACCGGGCTCGACCGGCTCCTCGACGACCTGGCCAACCTCCGGGACAAGGTCGCCGCCGGCGACAGCGCCGCGCTGCTCGACCTGTTGCAGCGGGCCAGCACCGCCCGGCGGGAACTGCCGGCGAGCGGAACCCGTCCGGACCGTTTGGCCGAGATTCGGGTGCCGGTGTTCGACCGCCAGGGCGTGCTCGCCGAGTTCACCAGCCTGGCCGGGGACCTCGGCATCAACATCTACGACCTGGTCATCGCCCACTCGGCCGAGGGCCCCAGGGGGGTCCTGACGCTGGTCGTCGGCGCCGACGAGGCCGAGGAGCTGCGCCGGGCCATCGAGGGTCGCGGCCACATCTGCACGGTGACCGAGCTGTCATGACGAAGGCGGATCGGCCCGACACCGTCACGATCGCCGGTGCGAGGCAACTCACGGGTTCGATCCGCACCCCCGGAGACAAGTCGATCTCGCACCGAGCACTGCTCATCGGGGCGTTGGCCCACGGCACGAGCACGGTGCGCGGGCTGTCCGACGGCGACGACGTGATGCGAACGGCCGCCGCGGTGGCGGCGCTCGGCGCGACGGTCGGAGGCATCGGGGGCACCGTCGTCATCGGGGGCGGACGGGACCGCCTGCACGAGGCCGGCGAGATCCACTGCGCCAACTCGGGCACCGGCATGCGCCTCCTGGCCGGGGTCGCGGCCGGCCTGCCCTGGACGACCACGCTCAGTGGGGACGAGTCGCTCTCGGCGCGCCCGATGGACAGGATCGCCGAGCCGCTGGTCGCGATGGGGGCGAGCGTCGAGGGCCGTGGGCCGACGCTTCTGCCGCCGCTGGTCGTCGGTGGTGGCCACCTGCACGCGATCGATTGGACGCCGTCGATGGCGAGCGCCCAGGTGAAGTCGGCCATCCTCTTCGCCGGCCTCGACGCCACCGGCGAGACGATCGTGCGCGAGCGTGTCGCCACCCGCGCCCACACCGAGGAGATGTTGGCTGCGGCCGGGGCCGAGATCTCCGTCGAGGCGTGGGGGACCGGACGGCTGGTCCGGCTGCGGGCCTCCGAGCTGCGCCCGCTCGACCTCGACATCCCCGGCGACCCCTCCCAGGCCGCGTTCTGGCTGGTCGCAGCCTGTCTGGTCCCCGGCGCGAGCGTGGTCGTCGAGCGCGTCTACGCGGGCCAGGAGCGGGTCGGCTTCATGGCCGTGCTCGAGCGCATGGGCGCGTCGGTGAGTGTCGGCCCGGCGACCGACGGGGCGGCCGACCTGTCGGCCCGGCACTCGACGCTGCGCGGCACCGATGTCGAGGCGGCTGAGATCCCCTCCCTCGACGAGGTGCCGATTCTCGCCGTGGCCGCGGCGGCGGCCGACGGGACGACGACCTTTCGAGACGTGGGTGAGCTCACGGTGAAGGAGACCGACCGCCTGGCCGCCACCATCGCGCTCGTCGAAGCGATCGGCGGGCTCGCCCGGGCGGACGGGGACGACCTGGTCATCGAGGGGTCCGGTTCGCCTGCGACGTCTCTGGTGCGGTTCCACGGCCGCGGCGACCACCGATTGGCCATGGCCGCCATGGTGGCGGCGCTGGCCGGGGCCGACGGCGGCTCGATCGGGGGAGTGGCATCGGTCGACACCAGCTATCGGGGGTTCCTCGACGACCTGGTCGCCCTGGCCGGGCCGGGCGCGTGGTCGCCCGCCGACGCCGGCGATGCCACATGACCGGCTCCCCCCTGATCGCCATCGACGGACCGGCCGGGGCCGGCAAGTCGACCGTGTCGCGGGCGGTCGCCGAACGCCTCGGCCTCGAGCGGCTGGACACCGGCGCCATGTACCGATCGGTGGCCTGGGAGGCGCTGCACCGGGGGGTCGACCCGGCCGACGAGGCGGCGGTGAGCGAGATCGCAGCGACGGCCGACATCGAGGTCGGGCCCGGCGTGAGCATCAACGGCGCCGACGTGACCCACGCCATCCGCACGCCCGAGGTGAGCCGGGCCGTGTCGATCGTGGCCGCCAATCCGGCCGTGCGCAGGGAGCTAGTCACCCGCCAACGACGCTGGGCCGCCGGGCGATCGGGCGGGGTGGTCGAGGGCCGCGACATCGGCTCGGTCGTGTTCCCCGACGCCACGGTCAAGATTTACCTGACCGCGTCGCCCGAGGAGCGGGCCCGACGGCGCGGCCACGACGAGTCGGCCGACGGCGTGGCGACGCGCGACCGGCTCGACTCGACCCGCCAGGCCTCCCCGCTCACCCAGGCACTCGACGCCCACGTGCTCGACACGACCGGACGAAGCGTCGAGGATGTCGTCGAGGAGGTGCTGTCATGGCTGTGAACCCGCAGGGCGCCTCCGAGGACGTCGCGGACCCGCCGGGCGACCGCTATCACGCCCCGAGTGGCCTGCCCGTCCACCGCGACGTCCCATTCGTCGTCGACCCCAGGCGCTCGCTCGTCTACCGGTTCTGTCGGGGCCTCTTCGTCGGCATCCTGAAGGTGTGGTTCCGGCCCCGGGTGCGGGGCCGCGGCAACGTCGCCCAAACGGGGGCCGCGATCCTGGCCCCGGTGCACCGCTCCAACCTCGACTTCGGCTTCACACCCTTTGTGACCAAGAGGAAGCTCTTCTTCATGGCCAAGGAGGAGCTCTGGAAGGTCGGGTGGTTCGGCCGGGTCCTGTCCTCGTTCGGGGTCTTCCCGGTGCACCGCACCGGCGCCGACCGAGAGTCGGTGCGACGGGCCGAGGAGGTGCTGCGCCAGGGCCACCTCCTCGTCATGTTCCCGGAAGGCTCGCGAAAGTCGGGCGCAGACATCGGCGAGCTGATGGAGGGGGTCGCGTTCCTGGCCGCCCGGTCCGGGGCGCCGATCGTCCCCATCGGGATCCACCCGAGCGACCGGGCCATGCCCAAGGGCTCGTACTTCCCGAGGCCGCTCGGCATCACGGTCAGCGTCGGCGAGCCGATCGAGATTCCCGGACGCGAGCCGGGGCGCCGGGTGGCCCGGAGCCAGATCCACCAGCTGACGGCCACGCTGCGAGAGCGCCTCCAGGCCGCCTACGACGACGCGGCTCGCTGAGCGGGCTTGTCGCGGCGCTCGCGGATGGCGGTCTGCACCACCACGTTGGCGTAGCGGAAGCCGAAGAACAGGTTCGAGCCCTTCTTGGACGTCCCCGACGCTCGGGGGCGCCAGACCGTCGGTCGCTCGGTGACCCGCCAACCCCGCGAGATGGCCGTGATCAGCAGCTCGGCGGTCTGGTACTGGCGCTGCTCGAGCCGGTCGACGACGTCGGCCAGGAGCGGAGCGGTCAGGGCGCGGTAACCGTTCGAGGTGTCGCTCAACCGTGACCCGGTGAGGCGGTTCATGATCCAGGCGAACACGACCACGCCGGCCCGGCGCATCCGGTCGCTCGTCTCGTCGATCCCGAGCCGCCTCGATGCGACCACGAAGTCGGCGGTGTCGTCCACGAGCGGCTCGAGCATGACCGCCAGCTCGGTCGGATCGTTCTGGCCGTCCGCGTCGAGGGTGACGATGTAGCGGGCCCCGCCGTCGATGGCCAGGCGGTAGCCGACCTGGAGGGCCACGCCGTGGCCGAGGTTGGTGGGGAAGGCGCAGGTGACGGCGCCCGCATCCAACGAGACCCGCGCGGTGTGGTCCCGGCCGCCGTCGACGATGACGAGGGGGGCGACGGGCAGGCCGCAGGCCTCGGCCGGGACCGCCTTCAGCACGTCGCCGATGTTGTCCTCCTCCTCGAACGCGCAGATGAGCGCGACGACGGGCGGCAGCTTCAGGGCCGGGTAGCGCGCCGAGAACTCGGTCAAAGCCTTGTCGATGGCGAAGTGCTCGAGCCCCGCGACCCGTTTCTGCTCGCGCTTCGTCGTGCTCTTCATGTCTCGGGCCGCCTCGAGATCGCGATCAGATCGAAAATGGCCGACCGAAGACCTCCCGCACCATGGGCTCGAAGTGCTCGAGCGGCAGGGTGGGGTAGTCGGGGTCGAAGCTCGTCTGATCCCATTCGTCGGCGAAGCGCTCGGCCAGCTCGTACCAGGGTTCGCCCTGGTACTTGTCCCGCGCGTTGGCGTCCATCTTGAAGTACTCGTAGTAGTGGCGACCCTGGAAGTCCTGGTGGGCGGCGATCATGTGGTACACGTCGGGCGACACGTACGGCTTGATGATCTCGGCCGCGATCTTCGGGTGATTCGTCACCGAGACCGCCTTGCCGATGTCATGGCACAGGCTAGCCACGACGACCTCGGTCTCCGCCCCGGCCTCCTCGGCCCTGGTGGCCGTCTGGAGCGAGTGGGTCAGCTGGTCGACCGCGAACCCGTCGGTGATGTCGGCCAGGGAGGCCAGCATCGTGAGCACGCGCTCGGCCACCCTCGGCTGGTTGGTCGCCGTCTCGACGGCGATGGCCTGCCACTGCTCGGCGGTGGACTCGTCCATGCGGGTGAAGGTCTGGTCCCGCGTCTTGGCGTCAGTACTGGTCATGTGAACAACCTCCCTGGTCCCAGTCTCCCATTCCGCACCCGGCGGGTCGACCCACCGGCTCAGCTGGCCAGCGCATCGAGCACCTCGGCCGCCGAGACCTCCCGGTCGCTCGCGGCCGGGTCCTTGGCCGTGGCGTCGTCGGGTCGGCCGGCCAGGAGGGAAACGGTGGCGGCCAGGGCCCGGAGCAGCTCGCGCAGCTCGGGCGGGGGCGGGAAGTACTCGTCCTCGGTGGTGACGTGGACCAGCTCGACCCCGCCCGTCGGGGCGAGTGCTGCCACCACCTGCTCGACCAGCTGTTCAGGGGCCGAGGCGCCGGCGGTGACCCCGACGGTGCCGAAGAGGTCGCCCGGGATCTCGGCGGGGCCGTCCACCCGGATCACCCGGGGACATCCCGAAGCCGTGGCCACCTTCTCCAGGGCGACGGTGTTGGACGAGTTGGCCGAGCCGATCACGATCACCGAGTCCACCCGGTGGGCGATCTCGCGCAACGCGGCCTGCCGGTTGGTGGTGGCGAAGCACAGGTCGCTGCGGCCGGGCAGCCACAACTGGGGGAACCGCTCGAGCGCCGCCTCCATGAGCCCGCGCCACTCGTCGTGGCTGAGCGTGGTCTGGGCCAGGAGCGCCACCGGCGTGTCGGGGGGGAGCTCACCCAGGGCGTCGATGTCGGACTCGTCCTCGATCAGGTGGACCGCCTCCGGCGCGACGGCCATGGTCCCGACCGCCTCCTCGTGGCCCGAGTGGCCGACATAGAGGACCTGGTAGCCCTTGCGGCTGCGGATCTTCAGCTCGTGGTGGACCTTGGTGACGAGCGGGCACACCGCGTCGATGACCAGGGCGGCCCGTTCCCGGGCCTGCTCCACGACGGCGGGGGCGGTGCCGTGCGCGCTGAGCATGAGCGGCGCGCCGGGCGGGACCTCTGTGATGTCGTCGACGAAGATGACCCCGAGGGAGCGGAACTCCTCGACGACCAGCTGGTTGTGGACGATCTCGTGGTAGCAGTAGACGGGCGGCTCGAACACCCTGACCATCCAGGCCAACGCCTTGATGGCCTTCTCCACGCCGGCGCAGAAGCCCCTCGGCTCGGCCAGCAGCACCCTGTCCACGCTCACGGCCCCCAGGTTACCGGCGGCACTTCGAGGGTGGTCGGGCATGGCGCCCCGTGTCCCCTCCCGATGTACCGCCGTCGGTCGGCGACCGAGACCCCGGTAACCTGGGCTTATGTCGGCCCCCAAGGTGACCGCCCTCCTGGAGGGGTCACCAGCGGCTGCGGCCGGGTTCCAGGTCGGAGACGAGCTGGTCTCCTTGAACGGCGAGCAGCCCCGAGACGTGATCGAGTACCAACAGCTGGTCGACGCGGCGCGTCTCGACGTCGTCGTCCGGCGGCCCGGTGCCGACCTCGACCGGCGGATCCGGGTGGACAAGCAGGCCGGCGAGCCTCTCGGCCTCGAGGTTTCCGCAGCCGTGTTCGACCGGGTCCGAACCTGCGACAACCACTGCGCCTTTTGCTTCATCTACCAGTTGCCCAAGGGCATGCGGAAGAGCCTGTACCTGAAGGACGACGACTACCGGCTCTCCTTTCTCTACGGGAACTTCACCACCCTCACCCGTTTCACCGAGCTCGACGCCGAGCGCGTCATCACCGAACGGCTGGGTCCGCTGTTCGTCTCCATACATGCGACCGACCCGGCGGTGCGCGCCGGCATGCTGCGCAACCCGCGCGGCGCGACCAGCCTGCGCTGGCTGAAGGTCCTGCTCGATGCCGGCATCGAGGTGCACGGCCAGGTCGTCGTCTGCCCGGGGGTCAACGACGGGGCGGTCTTCGAGGACACGATGCTCGGGATCTTGGACCAGTACGCCGAGCTGGCCACCCTCGGCGTCGTCCCGCTCGGACTGAGCCGCTTCTCCAACGAGCCCGACATGCGGCCCCACACGGCCGACGAGGCGCGCGCCGTCCTCTCGACGGTCGCCGACTACCAGGAGCTGTGCCTGTCGACACTTGGCCGCCGGCTCGTGTTCGCCTCCGACGAGTACTACCTGATGGCGGGTGAGCCGTTCCCGGTCGCCGGCGCGTACGAGGGGTACCCCCAGCACGAGAACGGGATCGGCATGGTCCGCGCGTTCGGCGAGGCCTTCGACGGGGATGAGAACGCGGCCCAGGGCGTGCGACCCGGGTTCTTCGCCTGGGTCGACGGCGCCCCGCCCGAGGGCTACCGGTCCCCCCGCGCCGACCCGACACCGCCGAGCCGGACAGACGCCCCCGTCACCGTGCTCACCGGGACGTTCGGGGCCGAGGTGCTCGGGCCGATGCTCGCCGACCGGGCCGACCGGGTCCGGGTGTTGGCCGTCGAGAACCGGTACTTCGGGGGGACCATCGGCGTCGCCGGTCTGCTCACCGCCACCGATCTCGCGTCAATGCTGGCCGACCAGCCCGACGACCACCGCTACCTGCTCCCGGACGCCTGTCTCTCCAAGGGCGTGTTCCTCGACGGCGGGACGCTCGCCGACCTGCCTCGGCGGGTCGAGGTCGTGCCGACCGACGGGTTGTCGCTCCGCCGCGCACTCGATGGGGCAGACACCCCTGCGATGCATGATCGCGTCCCCGTACTCTCGTGAGCCTCACCGAGGGCGCCGGACCCGCAACGAGCGAGCTCACCCACGAGCGGTCCACCCGGACGCCGGTCGTCGTGGTCGCGGGGCGCCCGAACGTCGGCAAGTCGACACTGGTCAACCGGATCGTCGGCCGGAGGGCTGCGGTCGTCGAAAGCGAGCCCGGCGTCACCCGCGACCGCAAGGCCCTCGATGCCGAGTGGAACGGGGTGGGCTTCACCCTGATCGACACCGGTGGGTGGCTCGGGCGCGGCGATGAGCTGACGATCAAGGTGTCCGGCCAGTCCGAACGGGCGTTGGCGGACGCCGACGTCGTCTTGATGGTGACCGACGTCATGGTCGGGGTGACCGACGAGGACCTCGAGATCGCCCGCCTGGTGAAGCGCCTCGGGCCGCCGGTGCTGCTCGTCGCCAACAAGGTCGACGACACAAACCGGGAGGCGAGCGCGTGGGACCTGGTCTCCCTCGGTCTGGGCGACCCGTGGCCGATCAGCGCGCTGCACGGCCGGGGGACCGGTGACCTCCTTGACGAGGTCGTGCGCCTCCTGCCGGCGGTCGACGCCGTCGACGACTCCGGTCTCGATGAATCGAAGGGCGAGATCGACATCCCCCGGGTCGCGCTGGTCGGGAGACCAAACGCCGGGAAGTCGACGCTCTTCAACCGGCTCGTAGGAGAAGAGCGCTCGATCGTCCACGACATGCCCGGCACCACGCGTGACGCGGTCGACACGGTGATCGAGACCGCAGAGGGGAAGTTCTGTTTCGTCGACACCGCCGGGATGCGACGGCCCGCGCGGACCGACTACGGGACCGAACACCATTCGGTGCTCCGAGCCCTCGACGCGTTGGACGGGGCCGACATCGCCCTGCTGGTCATCGACGCGACCGTCGGCGCGACGCACCAGGACCAGCGATTGGCCGAGCGGGTGGGGGTGGCCGGGTGTCCGTCCGTAGTGGTGCTCAACAAGTGGGACCTGGTCGCGACCGAGGACCGCGAGGACGTGCTGGCCGGCGTGGGGGACCGGTTGGCGTTCCTCGGTGAGGCACCGGTGCTCCGTATCTCGGCCAAGTCCGGCCGCAACGTCCACAAGGTCCTCCCGGCAGTGCACGAGGCCGTGGCGGCGTATCACACCCGCATTCCGACCGGCGCGCTCAACCGCGCCCTGCGAGACCTGCAAGCGAAGCACCCCGCCCCGCGAGCCCGCATCCGCTATGGCGTCCAGGGTGCGGCCGACCCGCCGACCTTCACGCTGTTCGCGACCGCGAGGATGTCGGCCGACTACCTCCGCTACGTGGAGCACCAGATCCGAGAGCGGTTCGATCTCGGCCCTACGCCGATCAAGTTGCGCGTGCGCATCGGCGGGCGCTGAGGGTCGTCCATGGCCTGGTGCGACGAGTGCGACCACCTGGTCGAGGACGATCAGCTCGACGAGGCCGGCGCCTGCCCGACGTGCGGCACGGTGCTCACCGAACCCGCACCCCGCCCCATCCCGTGGTACTTCAAGGCGATGGTGGTCGCCTTCATCATCTATCTCGGGTGGCGGGGCTACCAGGGGATCGACTGGGTCATCCACCACGTCTGAGCAGATCGGCTCTATTTCGGCCCGAAGTAACGGCCCGTCCAAGCAAAGACTCGGGCGGTTCGTCCGCCGGGCAGCGCCTGGCTCGCTGTGGTCCGTTCGTAGCGATGTTGCTGGCCGTCAGTCATGACGACCGCCAGCTCGTCGACACCGGGCTCGGCCGTGTGTTCCCGGCCGTCCATCGGCCCACCGTCGAGCACCACGGTCTCGCCCTTGTCCATCACCCCGGATGCCATGACCAGTGAGGATCGCACATGGTGCCCGGGCGCCGCCGCCGCAGTACCGTGCCCACATGACCGACATTGGGTGGCTCGATGCCACTGCCCAGGCGGAACGGCTGAAGAGCGGCGAGATCTCGCCGACCGAGCTCCTCGAGGGTGCGATCGAACGGATCGAGCGCCTGAACCCCGAGCTCAACGCGGTGATCCATCCTCTCTTCGAACTGGCCAGGAAGACCGCTGCCGGCACCCTTCCGGACGGCCCGTTCAAGGGGGTGCCGTTCCTCTTGAAGGACTTCCAGGCCGAGTTGGAGGGGACCCCGTTCAGCGAGGGCACCGACCTTTCCGGCGACTACCGGTCACCCGCCGACCAGCTGATCACCAAGCGATTCAAGGACGCCGGCTTTGTCATCTGCGGCAAGACCAACACGCCGGAGTTCGCCATCCTGCCCACGACCGAACCTCGACGGTTCGGGGCCAGCCACAACCCGTGGGACACGACCCGGACCACCGGGGGGAGCTCGGGTGGCGCCGCCGCGGCGGTGGCGGCCGGACTCGTCCCGGTGGCGCACGCCAACGACGGCGGGGGATCGATCAGGATCCCCGCCTCCTGCTGCGGGCTGGTCGGGCTGAAACCGACTCGCGGTCGGGTCTCCCAGGCACCCCTGTACGGGGACGCCATGGCGGGGTTGGTCTGCGAGCACGTGGTCACGCGCTCGGTGCGCGACACCGCCGCGGTGCTCGACGCGATCTCGGCCCCTGTCCCCGGTGAGCCGTACTACGCGCCGCCGATCAGGGGCGCCTCGTTCCTTGCCTCGTGCGCCAAGACACCGGACCCACTGCGGATTGGGATCATCACGTCGGCCCCGACCGACGTCGAGGTCCATCCCGACTGCGTCCGGGCCACCGAGGACGCCGGGGCGCTCTGCGAGAGCCTCGGCCACCGGGTCGAGCCGGTGGACATGGGCGTGGACGGCGACACGTTCACCGCCCACTTCATCAACGTCTGGGCGGCCGGCAACGCCTGGATCATGGGGGACTGGGAGGAACGGCTCGACCGGACCGCCACCGAGGAGGACGTGGAGCCGCTCACCTGGGCGCTGGTCGGCATCGGGCGTGCGCTCAACGGTGGCCAGTACCTGAAGTCGGTCCAGGAGCTGCAGAGGATCGCCCGAACCATGGCCGCCGTCTTCGAGGACATCGACGTGCTGCTGACGCCGACGCTCGGCGAGCCACCCGTCGAGCTCGGGAGCTTCGACTCGCCGGCCGACAACCCGCTGGCCGGGCTGTTCCGGGCCGCGTCGTTCGTACCGTTCACGCCGCCGTTCAACGTGTCCGGCCAACCGGCGGTTTCGCTGCCGCTGCACTGGAACGACGCCGGGTTGCCGATCGGGGTGCAGTTCGCCGGCCGCTACGGCGACGAGGAGACGCTGATCTCCCTCTCCGCACAACTGGAACAGGCTCGCCCGTGGGCGGACCGGCGGCCCCCCGTCCATGCGTAGGGACCCGACCGGCTCAATGTTCAGCGGGTGCGACGGGTGACCGCGTCACCAGACGTGTCCCTGCTGGGCCGGGTTGCATTGGTAACCGGAGGGAGCCGAGGACTCGGGGCGGCCATGGTCCGTGCCTTCGCACAAGCGGGTGCGTCCGTCGTGGTCGCGAGCCGCAAGCTCGATGCTTGCGAGGCTGTGGCTTCGGAAATCACCGAACACTTCGGGCGCGACGCACTCGCAGTCGCGGCGAACGTCAGCAACTGGGATGACTGCGATGCGCTGGTCGAGGCCGCGTACGAGCGGTTCGGCCAGGTCGACGTGCTGGTCAACAACGCCGGCATGTCGCCCCTGTACCCGGCGCTCGACCAGGTCAGCGAGGCTCTCTACGACAAGGTCCTGGCAACGAATCTGAAGGGTCCGTTCCGCCTGAGCGCGCTGGTCGGGAAGCGAATGGCGGCGGGGGAGGGCGGTTCCATCATCAACATCTCCTCGGTAGCGGCCGTATCGCCCGGGCCCGACGCCCTCCCGTACGGAATGGCCAAGGCCGGGCTCGAAGCGCTGACCGTTGGACTCATGCGCTCGTTCGGTCCGAAGGTCCGGGTGAACACGATCCGCTGTGGCGCATTCCGAACCGATATCGCGAAGGCGTGGGGCGATATATCGCGTGTGGAGGAGATCGCTCGAGCCCGAATGCCGCTCGGCCGGATCGGCGAGCCCGAAGACATCGTCGGGGCGGCCCTGTACCTGGCTTCCGACGCCTCCGCCTACTGCACGGGCACCACCATCAGGCTGGACGGCGGCGGGAGCCTCTGAAGTTCGACCGCCTCGAATCGCTCCGGTCACCGACCGTGGGCAGGGCGTGGCCGGCTGCAGAGAAAGTAGGCTCCGTATCTTCACGGGCTGTGGCGCAGCTTGGTTAGCGCGCTTGACTGGGGGTCAAGAGGTCGGGGGTTCAAGTCCCCCCAGCCCGACTGAAGAAGTCCTGGTATGAGGCTTAACGGCGGCTTCGAGCGAGCGCCGACAGACCGGCTTGTCAACACTTTGTCAACACATCCGGGCCTGCCATGTGGTGAGCCGCTCGGTCGGTTCTTTCAGGCTCCGGCAGACCTCCTTGGCTGGGCGAGGACGGAAAGTAGGGCAGGAGGCCGGGCGGCATGACAGACAGCGAGGCTTCGTGGCGGCTGGTACGGAAGTCCTTCGGAGTCTCCGCAAAGACCACTGACACGGCCGCCGAGGCAGAGATCGTCGGTCAATTAAACCGAGTCATGCACGAGGGCATCGAACGTGTTGACTGGCCAGCTGACGACGCGGCCGAAGAGATCATCTCGGGACTGATCGAGTGCCTGGCAGAGGGCGAACTAGATGAGTTTCTCGTCTCGGACGACTCGTCGATGGCGCGCCGCTGGAGCTATGTGGTGACTCGCAAGCTCTCGATCGACAGGGTCTACGAAGACTGGAGGGTCGCATCTGAGGCACGCAGAACCGGAGTCGGGGAGGCGCTGGAGAGGGTCAGGGCCTACCATCGGGAACCCCCGCCGAACTAAGCCACCTCTGCCCCTTCGACTCCCTCTCGGTGCCCCTCACAGCTCCACACCGGGATTCGCCTACCGCCCTTGAGTCTCGTCGTCCCGACCCACGCGACGGGCTCCTCGCAGAACGTCGGGCGCCCTGAGCCCTTCCCGTCGTGAACCGTGCGCCAGCACCGGCCGGGCTCGGAGAAGACGGCGTCGGCGTAGTGGTCGGTCATTGCCTCTGAGAGCCTATTGACAACGCTCCTCGGCGGATGGAGGCTGCGATCACTGGGTCGGCTTGAGTCGGCCAGGCAGAAAGCGCCCTTCGGGGCGCTTTCCTGTTTCAGCGCCGCTTCCCACTCCTTGGTACCGACGCCACTCACACTTCACTATGACCAGAAGGCGTCGAACTGGGAGGTGTCGTCTGCATAGAAGGTCGCACCCCTACCGGCACGTGTGGGGCAGGCGATTTCCGAAATGGAAGGTTCTCGCCACCAAACCTGGATGGCGGAACTGGCACCCGAACGCGATGGGATTGGGACTTTGGCGGTTGATGAGATAGGGACCTTCGGCCCTCGACGCAACCAACTCCAACTCGGGATGATGGAACCATGGCAAATGTGCGACCGTCGGGCGGGCATGCCAGGGACAACGGACCCATCGAGGCCATGAAGGAGATCACCCCCACAGAAGAGTTCGCAGTCGAATACATCTCTATCCACGGCCACCAGATCGGCTACCGCCGTGGTGGTCAGGGCCCGGTGCTGCTGCTGCTCCACGGCATCGCCGGCAGCTCTCTTACGTGGGTCCCCGCCATGAGGCTGTTAGAGAGCGACTACACGGTGCTGGCCCCGGACTTCCTCGGGCACGGGGCGTCGGAAAAACCTCCGGGCGACTACTCGCTCGGCAACCTCGCCACCGTCATGCGGGACTTCCTCAACCTCTTCGGCATCGACCGGGCCACCGTGGTCGGGCAATCCTTCGGTGGTGGAGTGGCCATGCAGTTCGCCTATCAGTTCCCCGAGCGTTGCGAGCGCCTGGTACTTGTCGACGCCGGCGGCTTGGGCCGCGAGGTGAACTGGATCCTCCGCCTCATCACCCTGCCAGGGTTCGAGTACGTGATGCCGGCGCTGTTCCCGGGATTTGTGGGGAACTGGGGGGACCCGGTCGTAAGGCTCTTCGGCGGCCGAGGCTTCCGCAACTCCCAGGCGGCGGAGATGTGGCGCTCCTACAAGTCGTTGACGGAAGCCGAGAGCCGGCACGCCTTCGTCCGTACTGTGCGGTCCGTGATCGACCCGGGTGGGCAGTCGGTGAGCGCCGTAGACCGCCTCTACCTCACCGCACACATGCCTACGCTCATCGTTTGGGGTGACCACGACAGGATCATTCCGGTCGACCATGCGTACCAAGCGCACGAGGCCATCCCCAACAGCAGGTTGGAGGTGATGGAGGGGGTGGGCCACTACCCCCACGTGGAGGAGCCCCTCCGCTTCGTCGAGATCCTGAGGGACTTCCTGCGTACCACGGAGCCCAGAGAATTCGACCCCGAGGTGCTGCTCGACTTGCTGCGCCAGGGTCCGCAAGACGAGGCGGCGCTTACAAACACCACGTCTGCTGACCCCCAGTGATTGTACTGAGGCGGCCTACGGGTCCTCCTGCACGAGGGTGGCGTCAGAACCTCGCCGTGACCGGTGCGGTTTCCGCCACATGGCGTCGTGCCCCTCAACAATGACAATGGCCTTCAGGGTCCACCGCTTCGCAGCTGGTCCTCAATAGCTTCGGGAGCACTGGGAGATTCGGTCTGACTTGGAGTCATGAGGCGTCCTCGGGTGGCGCGGCTCAATGCAACAGTGCCCTTTGGACTCAGGTGACGTCCTCTGCCGTGTCACCTGAGGGCTAGGGATGCGTCCTGAGCAGCTGAGGCTGAGCCCCTCACGGGCCTGTCTCAGGCTCGTCCAGGGAGAAGATTCTGACGAAGACGAATCTGAGAAACGACAGGGCCATGGGCTGGCTTCACGCTTCATCGGAGTTTCGCGAAAGTCTGGATCGGGGCACAGGGCACCCACGCGTTCGGGTGGGGTGCCTCAGACACTGTGGGGCCGTGGCATCTCGTCCGGGCTAACCGCTAGCCGAGGTAGAGGGCGGCCACTTGCTCATAGAGGTGGGGATCGACCTGCTTGGGCTTGCCGACGGCCTCGCTCAATGGGATCCGGATGATCGCCCCGGCGTGCAGCGCCACCATGGTTCCGAAGTCGTGGTCTTGCACTGCAGCGAGGGCGGCGGCCCCGAACCGGGTGGCGAGAACACGATCGAAGGCCGTAGGGGACCCACCACGCTGAATATGGCCGAGCACGGTGGACCTTGACTCGTATCCCGTTCGTTGCTCGATCTCCTCGGCCAGGAAGGCCCCGATCCCGCCCAAGCGGACGTGACCGAACTGGTCGGCGGTTCCCGACCCCTGCGAGTTCCAGGACGAAGTGGCCGACTCCCCGTCTCTGGGATGTGCTCCCTCGGCCACCACCACGGTGGAGAAGAACTGATCCCCGCCATGGCGCTGCAGCAGTCGCTCGCACACCTCATCAAGTGAGAATGGGACCTCGGGGATCAGGATCTCGGCCGCCCCTCCGGCGATCCCAGCATGGACGGCGATCCAGCCCACATTTC
>PLWZ01000028.1 GCA_003151235.1 Acidimicrobiaceae bacterium | reverse complement strand
CGCCGTTGCGCCGAACCTTCGGGCACCGTTTGAACGGTGTCAACAACGGCCGGTATGAGTTCGCTTGTGCCGCCAAAACGGCCGGCTACGGCGTCGCTACATGCAGCGCGGTGGTGAGCTCGTTGTCGCAACTGACGCTCCACAGCTTCACGCAACCTATGGCGGGAATGCCACCTACTAGGCAAGCAGTGCGACGGGGCCGTCAACTTCCGGTAGGCCATTCCTCCGTCCAACCCGATTTCCTTGGGCTGGCACTGACCCCATTCGTAGGCCCAAGTGTTCGCGGCGAGAGTCACGAGGATGGCTCACCGTTCCGTTAGTTAGCTCGAGGCTCCGTGGGATTCGGGTGGTCGATCACGTCCCGTATTTTCTGCATCGTCGGACAGATAAACTATTTGGGAGCCGTCTCAGCGGCGCGCGACCGGGCTCTCCGGTGGCCAAGGAACGGGGAGGAGATCGGCGTCATGACGCTAGGGGTCCCAGCCCGAAGGCCGATCGAGGTCGACACGGACGAGTTGGCGGAGTGGTCGGACTCGGTCGACGACCTGATTGACGCTCATGGTCGGCGCGAAGCATCGAGGGTGCTCGAAACCGCCTGGACGCGCGCCCGGGCGCTGGGGCTGAAGGTGCCCGGGGCGTTCCTTACCGACTACGTGAACACGATCCCGCCTGAAGCCGAACCTCCCTTCCCTGGTGACGAGGCGATCGAGGCTCGGATCCGCCACTACGTGCGCTGGAACGCGGCGGTGATGGTGGCCCGGGCAAACCACCGGGCCGACGGCATCGGCGGCCATCTGGCGACCTACGCCTCTGCGGCCACTCTCTACGAGGTGGGGTTCAACCACTTTTTCCAGGGTCCCGAGGGAGGAGCAGGTGACCAAGTTTACTTCCAGGGACACGCGTCGCCGGGCATCTACGCCCGCGCCTTTCTCGAGGGGCGCCTGTCGGAGAGCGACCTCGACGGCTTCCGTCGAGAGGTCGGTGGAGGCCTGCCCAGCTACCCCCATCCCAGGCGCAGCGACTTCTGGCAGTTCCCGACGGTCTCCATGGGACTCGGACCTCTGATGGCTGCGCACCAGGCGCGGTTCAACCGGTACCTGGCAGCCCGCCACATCGTCGACACGAACGGATCTCGGGTGTGGTGCTTCGTGGGTGACGGGGAGATGGACGAGCCCGAGAGTGTGGCCGCGGTGGCGATGGCCGGGCGCGAGGCGCTATCCAACCTGGTCTTCGTGGTCAACTGCAATCTCCAGCGCCTCGACGGGCCGGTCCGGGGCAACGCCAAGATCATCCAGGAGCTGGAGGGGCTGTTCCGAGGGGCTAGCTGGAACGTCATCAAGGTGATCTGGGGACGGGAGTGGGACCCGCTGCTGGCGGCCGATACCGAGGGAGTGCTCATCGACAAGATGAACGTCACCTTGGACGGCGAGTACCAGAAGTTCCGAGTGGAGACCGGCGCCTACGTCCGCGAGCACTTCTTTGGCTCGGACCCCCGTCTGCGGGCCTTGGTGGCCCACCTCTCCGACGACGACCTGCGGCGGCTGCGCCGCGGAGGCCACGACCCGGCCAAGGTCTACGCCGCCTACCGCGCCGCCATCGAGCACACCGGCGGACCGACCGTCGTCCTGACCAAGACCGTGAAGGGCTGGGCCCTCGGCGCCGGCGTGGAGGCCCGCAACGCCACCCACCAGATCAAGAAGATGACCGAAGCTGAACTCAAGACGTTTCGCGACCGTCTGGAGCTCCCCATCTCTGACACAGCGCTGGCCGAGGAACTCCCGCCCTATGCCCATCCAGGGCTCGACTCAGAGGAGTACCGCTACCTGGCCGAGCGGCGCCAGGCACTCGGCGGGCCGGTCCCGTCTCGACACCCCGGGCGCGCCAGCTTGGTCCTTCCCGGCAACGATCTCTACTGGGATCTGCTGGCCGGGACGGGAACGAAGGTGGCCGCCTCCACCACCGGAGCCTTCACCCGGCTCTTGCGGGCCTTGGTTCGAGACCCGGCCCTCGGCCGTCGAGTAGTGCCGATCGTCCCCGACGAGGCCCGCACCTTCGGGATCGACGCCCTGTTCCGACAGGTCGGCATCTACCAGCCCGGTGGCCAGCGCTACGAGCCGGTCGACGCCGGGCTGCTGCTCTCCTACACCGAGGCGGCCGACGGCCAGATCCTTGAAGAGGGGATCACCGAAGCTGGCTCGATGGCCTCCACCATGGCGGCAGGCACCTCATACGCGACCTTCGGTGAGCCCATGATCCCGTTCTTCGTCCATTACTCGATGTTCGGCTTCCACCGGGCGGCCGATCTCATCTGGGCCTTCGGCGATGCCCGCGGACGCGGGTTCCTGCTGGCAGCTACCGCCGGGAGGACGACCCTCCAGGGCGAGGGCCTTCAACATTGCGATGGCCACAGCCTGCTCTACGCCTCGACGCTGCCGTCGTGCCGGGCTTATGACCCGGCCTTCGCCTACGAAGTCGCGGTCATTGTGCGCGCCGGGCTCGATGCGATGTACGGCCCCCACCCCGAGGACGTCTTCTACTACCTCACGCTCTACAACGAGCCCTACCCGATGCCGCCGATGCCACCCGGCGTCGAGGAGGGCATTCTCGCCGGCCTCTACCGCTACGCGCCGGGGTCCGACGGAGCGGCCCATCGGGCCCGGATCCTGGCCTCCGGGCCGGCCATCCTCGCCGCGCTCGACGCCCAGGCGCTGCTCGCTGAGCGCTATGGCATCTCGGCCGAGGTCTGGAGCGCCACGAGCTACAAGGCCTTACGCGACGACGCCCTGGCCGCCGAGCGCTGGAACGGCCTGCACCCCTCCGAGACACCCCGCGTTCCCTATGTGTCGAGGGTCCTCAGGTCTGAGGGCGGCCCAGTGGTCGCCGTCACCGACTTCACTACGCTCGTCCCCGACCAGGTGGCCCGCTGGGTGCCGCCCCCCTACGTGGTGCTCGGCACCGACGGGTTCGGCCTGTCTGACACCCGGACCGCCCTGCGCCGTCACTTCGAGGTGGACGCCGCCCACGTCGTGCTCGCCACGCTGGCCGCCCTCGCCCGTACCGGCGAGCTCGACGCCGCGGTGGTCCATGCCGCGGTGCGCGAGCTCGACATCGACCCCGAGGCCGCCGAGCCCCGCCTCGCGTGACCGGTGTTGGCGTCGCCGTCGATGGGACCCGGCAACCCCAAGGGTGCAGCGAGCGACGTGTCGGCTCGGCCCCGGCGTAGCGCCCACCGATGGACCCCGGTGGGACACCGTTTTTCTAGCCGTTAACGGCTAAATTAGCCCTACACGTAGTAACGGGCGATGAGGAGTATGAGATGGGCGCAGATGAGCGACCACACGCAACGAATCATGAGCACGGCCCAACCACCAGGTGGCTGTGGACGAGGGCATGCGCCGGTGATACGAGTCATGCCCTCTGGCGGCGTCCGCCCGGTGACGAGCGTTGAGCGGCCAGAACATCGGGACTGGGTATCGCCCGGGGCCATGGTTGGCGGTCTGCCTCTCGCGGTCTCGGCGGCGCATCGGCTGGGATGAGGGCCGCTGGCGGTCCGACGCTGCTTGCTCGGGCATGGGTGCCGAGCTGTTCTTCCCCGCTGGCGAGCGCGGGGAGGAGGCCGTTGCGCAGATCCGCCAAGCCAAGGCTATCTGTGCGCGCTGTCCGGTGCGGCTGCACTGCCTGGCATTCGCGCTCAGCACCAACCAGGAGGACGGCACCTGGGGTGGGCTCACCCCGAGCGAGCGCAGCTTGCGCCGACGCCGCGCCGCCCGCCGGCAGGCGAGAACCGTGTCCCCACGCGGGCTGTTGGATTGTTCTGGTGTAGGCTAGAAGATTATTCGAGAAGGGAGGAGTGATGGAGACAGAAGTCCAACGCGAGGCCCGAGCCCTCGGTGATCCGACGCGCCATCGCCTGTTCCGCTACATCGTCGACGCGCCGGGCCCGGTCGGTGTGGGTGAGCTGACCGACTACGTACGGCTCAATCATAACGCCGTGCGCCAGCATTTGGCGGTGCTGAAGGACGCCGGGCTGGTGATCGAGGAGGTCGAGGATCGTGACCGTCCGGGCCGCCCCCGTCTGCTCTACCGCCTGCACCCTGAGATGGCAGGCCGCTGGGGTACCGCCGGTCCCTACGCCTGGCTCGCCGGCCTGTTGAGCGACGCCATCCACCGCAAGCAAGACCCTCGCCAGGTGGGCCGCCAGGACGGGCATCGCCGGGCTGCCGAGCTGGCCGGCGTGGGCGAGCGGGTGGATCTGCTGGAGGAGGAGATGGTCCGCCGCGGCTTTCGTCCGACCCGAGTGGAACGAGGCCGCCAGGTCGACTTTGTGCTCGGCCGCTGCCCGTTCTCCGAGGTCGCCGGATTCGATCCCGAGGTGATCTGCCAGCTGCACCTCGGGCTGGCCGAGGGGCTGGCCGAAGGGCTCGGGGGCCTGGCGGTGGAGCGGCTCGTGCCCAAGGACCCTCGCCGGGCGGGTTGCCGCCTGGTTGTGCGACGCGAGCCGGCGTCGACGGGCGTCTCGGCCTGAGCTCAGCTCCGCAGGAGGGCGGCCCTTCTGCCGTACTTCAGGCTCATTGAATGTGCTGCCGCCGACGGGGTCGCGTGACCACTGATGAATAACGGAACGGCCGGTCAGGATCCGTTCGTAGCGGACTACCTGTTCGGTTGAGGGGTGAGGCGCAGGTAGGGCTTGAGTGTCCTGAAGCCCTTCGGGAACTGTTCCTTCGCGTCGTCGTCAGAGACGGCCGGCGAGATGATCACGTCCTCGCCGTCGGTCCAATTCACCGGGGTTGACACGGCGTACTGGCTGCTCAGCTGTAGCGCGTCGAGCACCCGGAGGAGCTCGTCGACGTTGCGCCCTACGTTGGCCGGGTAGGTGAGCGTGAGCTTCACCTTCTTGTCGGGGCCGATTACGAAGACGGTGCGCACCGTGGCGGTCTCGATGGCCTTGGGGTGGATCATCCCGTAAAGGTTGGCGACCGCACGGGCCTCATCGCCGATGAGCGGGTAGTTGAGCCCGTGCCCTTGAGTCTCGGCAATGTCGGCCGACCAACCTCTGTGGGACTCGACGGAGTCGACGCTCACGCCGATGAGCTTGGTGTTACGTGCGGCGAAGTCGTCCTTGCGGCGGGCGAAGTCACCGAGCTCGGTGGTGCATACCGGGGTGAAGTCGGCCGGGTGGGAGAAGAGAATCCCCCAGCTCTCGCCGAGGTACTCGTGCAGGCTCAGCCGTCCTTCGGTGGTCTCCGCGGTGAAGTCAGGGGCAGTGTCACCCAGCTGGATGGTCATCAATTGTCTCCTCGCCGTCCGTGAGCTTTTTCTATCTACCACTAGCATATCGTTGATTGGAAGCAATTGTCGACCGATCCAGTCGTGTTTGTCGTCCGTCGCTACCGGTCCGTTGAGGTTGAGAGAGTGAGGGGGTGCAGAGTGATCAGCCCTCTGGTCCATGGCAACGTGATCAGGCAGCGATGAGCTTTCAACGGTCCCAGCACCGAGAGCACCCGGGGACTTGACGCCCGACGGTCGCGAGGAACGACACGCCGGCCGAGGGTGGCGATCCGGCGTGCTGGGTCCATCTCATCTGCCCCGAATGCGGTGCCATCGCGGGCGAGGGCCACCGCCCAGGCTGCAGCTCCGAAGAGGTCGGGTTCGGCGGGGAGGAACCCGACGGGTAGGAGCGGGAGTAGGTCGTTCAGAGAGACCCGCCAGGACCGAGCAGCGACACTGCGGGTATCGCTCAGCCTGCTCCGGGCATCGCAAGGCTGGAGAGGTCCACGTGCCGACGAGACCGTAGCGGCGTCCGACGGCCCGGAAGAGAGTCACCTGGGACGGCGCGTCCAGGACCCGACGGGCCGCGGCGGTCACGACGGCAAGGCAGACGAGGCTTCCCACCCAGATCGACGCCGCGACCAGATCGACGCCGCGACCAGCTCCACGGCGACCAGCGGCGTGTTCGTAGCCAACATCGTCCCTTCCTCCTTGCTCATCGCCCGTCTGGCGGTGAATCGAGCCGACAGCACTGCACCGACTGGTTCGTGACACCCGATAGATGGTTCGTCTGTTCGGCTTTGGGGCTTGTTTCTCTAGTCTATACTGGAGATAGGATCGAGAACGGGAAGACGAGGTCCTCCAGGACCTCCACACGAGGAGGATCACCGCATGACGATCACTGACGCCGACGCCTTCGAGGCGATGCTGGCCCATCACCGCACCCTCGAAGACCAGGTGGCGCGGCGGGTGGCCACCCTGCAAGCCGTCGTGGTCAGTAACGATCCCTACGAGGCGGCGGTAGCCGAGCTGGTCGCCTACGTGGCCGAAGAGGTTCTACCGCACGCGATGGCCGAGGAGCACTCCATCTACCAGGCAGCCGGCGGTCTCCCCGACCTGGCGGGCACGGTGGCGGAGATGATCGCCGAGCACCGACAGCTGGTGGCGTCAGTCGAAGCTCTGGCGACGTCACAGAGCCCAGCCGATGCCGCCGATCTCGCTGGCGCGATCGGGACGCTGTTCACTGCCCACGTGGCCAAGGAGAACGACCTCCTCCTGCCACCGCTCCAGGCCGACGACACGGTGAGCCTCTCGCAGCTGCTGGTGCAGATGCACCGGCTCACCGAGGCAGCCCAAACCGAGACCTCGACCGTCGACGATGTCTCGGTCCCCGACACCGATACGACCCTTCTCGGACTGCTGATTGAGGCGGCCAGCCTGCTGGCCGACGCCGGCCAGGGCGACCGGGCCTGCCGGATCGTCGCCCAGGCGTGGGCGGCGCTGCGAGTCCCGAGGCCCGATCTCGCCGTGCGTGTGACTGCCGCCTTGCATCGCCTGGTCCGCTCCGTCACGGCCGAACCGATCGCCTTCTCGACTCGTGCAACCACCGGCGAGTCGGCCGACGACATCCTCGACGTGCGGGAGCTCGCCCCGGCCCAGCGTCACGAGTCGATCTTCGCCGCCTACGGCGCTCTTGGTGCTGGAGCTGGGTTCGTGCTGGTCAACGACCACGATCCCAAGCCGCTGCGCTACCAGTTCGAGGCGGAGCACGCCGGCGAGCACACCTGGGAGGCACTCGAAGAGGGACCGACCGTCTGGCGGGTGCGCATCGGTCGGGTGGGCGCGGCGACTGCCTCGACGCCGGGCGCAGCTACCAGCGGCGCCGGATCGGAGCCCGAGCTCGATGTCCGTCGATTCCCCCACGGCCAGCGTCACGAGTCGATCTTCGCCGCCTACGATGCTCTTGCTGGCGGTGCCGGGTTCGTGCTGGTCAACGACCACGATCCCAAGCCCTTGCGCTACCAGTTCGAGGCGCAGCACGCCGGCGAGTACACCTGGGACTACCTCGAGCAAGGCCCGCGGGTGTGGCGGGTGCGCATCGGCCGTCCCGTGGGTGCACACGTATGAGCGCCACCCGAAGCGACCTGGCCGAGCTGGCCGAGCTGGCCGGGCGCGAGTACGCGTACGGGTTCGTCACCGACATCGAGACCGACCTCACCCCCAAGGGCCTGAGCGAGGAGGTGATCCGGCTCATCTCGGCCAAGAAGGACGAGCCGGACTGGCTGCTCGACTGGCGCCTCCGCGCGTACCGGCACTGGCGCACACTTTCCGAGCCCAACTGGGCATGTGGTGACGCCCGCCGGTGCTTCCGTTCCGGTCGGGGTCCGTCGCCCGCGAAGTAAAGGAGCGTCTCGATGAAGGTGTGGATCGACCAGGACCTGTGCACCGGGGACGGCCTCTGCGAGGAGATCTGCCCGCAGGTCTTCACCCTGCTCGAAGACGGGCTCGCCTACGTGAAAGAAGACGGTCGGGTCCTGAGCGATCCGGGCGGCTCCGAAGGTCTCGCCGCCGTCGCCTCCGACTACGAGGACGGAGTGCGCGAAGCCGCCGAGGAATGCCCAGGCGAGTGCATCTTCATCGAGGAGTAACGGGCACCCGATGCTCCCGCACCTCGAAAGCCGCCATGCCCGGTTCCTGTGGGACGCGGGCCGCTGGCGCCGCCGCGCTGCCTGCCGAGACATGGGGCCGGAACTATTCTTTCCAGCAGGAGAGCGCACCGAGGAGGCAGCGAACCAAGTCGCTGAGGCGAAGGAGGTGTGCGGCCAATGTGGCGTGCGCCTTCACTGTCTCACCTACGCGCTCGTCGCCAATCCCGAAGATGGGATCTGGGGAGGCCTCACGCCGAGCGAACGCACCACGCTGCGTCGCAAGCGCGGCGTCGGACGCACGGCCCTGTCGACCGAGACCACCCGCGGTCCTCGTCGTCACACAGACGCTGCACATCACAATGCGCCTGCGCAGACCGCTGCCGTCTGACCCCGTTCCGACCGCCGGCGGTCACCCTGGCTGGCACCTCAGAACTCCGTTGCCGTAGATCTCACCCTGGGCGCCGGTCAGGGCGTCACCCCTCGAGAAGCGGGAGCGTTGACGGGACCGGCCGCGACAGGAGCGTCCTCGCTGAGCCGCCCTGCGGTCAGCAGGTGCACCGGGCGGATCGACAGGTTGGCCGCCACCATGATGCCGGTGACGATGAGCAGCAGCCCAGCTGCAGCCGTCGCCGCTGGAAGCGAGGCACCGAGACCCACACACAGCGCGGCGATCCCGGCAGTCGTGGTCCCGTAGGCGGCTGCGGCCCAGCCGTGGTCGTAGAGGTCGGCGAACATGAGCGGCTTGCCCGACGGACCCGTGGCCACGCCCCGCGCTCGAAGTGCCGACCACTCGATGAACGGTACGACCTTGTGGGCATGGCCGACCAGTGCCTCGAGCAGCCAGCCGCCGAAGGCGGCCATGGAGGCCGCCACCAGCGCCACACCCTGGTCGTAGTGGTGCGGAAGCACCAGCGTTCCTGCGAGAGCGAGGCCGGCGCCGACGAAGAGCCACGCCGCCGAGCTGATGACGAACACGAGGTGCAGGTCGGCCTTCCTCCGGCGGTGCCGGACGTGGGCCCACAGCGACATCAGGTGGGTGCCGAGCCCGACGACGAGGATCCCCGCCCCGACCCACGCCAAACCGAGGATGCTCCATCCCAGCCCTCCGGCAAGGGCTGCCGCTCCGATCGGGATCGTCCACACCGCGACCCTCCCGGCGCGACGTCCTGCGGGGAGGTGCGCCAGCATGAACATCGGCCACAGCTTCTCGGCGACACCGACGTAGGTGATCCCCAGCCAGCCGAACATCCCGATCACGCCCATGGCGAGGTCGACGTGGCCGGAGAGCGCGAACCAGTTGCCCTGGCGGTCACCGACGAAGGCGACGCCGAGGAACGTCGTCAGCACCGCGCCGGCGACGGCGAAGCGCAGAGCGATGACCGGAGCGCCTTTCCCTCGCGCCGAGAGCGGCGCGCTGAGGTTCACCGCCAGCAGCACGATGGCTACGCCCGCGAGCGCGCCGCTCGCCGCGGTCACCGCGAGCTGCTCGGTGGCGATCCCGAACGGCAGCACCCACGATGCCAATAGCCAGGTCACGAACGTGGCTCGGGCCAACAGCAGCGATCGCAGCGCCCTGCCGGTGATGACCGGGGTGAACTGATGGGTCGCACCAAGGACCCCCATCGCCAGCGTCGCCAGCACCCCGAAGTGCACCGCGGCGACAACAGGATCGGTGTTGGGGTCCGCAGCTGCGGCGCTGCGCGCCCAGATCCAGGCGCCGCCACAGGCAACCAGACCGGCTGATGCCGCAGCGAGGAACGCCAGAGGCACCGACGGTGGCGGCACCGCAGCCGGAACCCCCGGCGGTCGGCCCTCCCAGGACCTGGTGGTCCTGGTCGGCGGGGGTTCAGCCTCAGTCGTCATCGCCCGCGCCTTCAAGCAGCGAGGCCATGGTGTTCGCCGCGGCGGCCAGGGTCATCGACGGGTCGAGGTCGCTCAGGTCGATCTCCGGCCCCACGGTCCGCTCGGCGAACTCTTCGCGCACGGCGTCCCACAGGACGGCGATGGTGTCTGCGTCGACGCCCAGCTCTGAGAGCGTGACATCCTCCCCGGCGTCGGCGCCTTGGTCGCTGAGGAGGACCCGCAGCAGTTCGAGGACGCTTTCGGCGTCAGCCTGCCTCCCGCGTTGGTGGGTCTCAGCAGGCATGATGCTCTCGCCTCCCATTCTTCCGAGCATCCGACGGTGTCTTCGCCCGAACCTGCACGTTGCTCGAGGGTCGCTCCTCCACGGCGGGCGACGGGTCCCTGCTGGTGCGTGGGCGCATCAGTCGTACTTCTCGGTCGCGATGACAGCTGGGCCGACACCGAGGTCGACGAGCGCGGCCGCGACGGATTCGACCATGGCCGGTGGCCCGCACAGGTAGGCCCGGGCCGGCCTCGTCTCGCCGAGGCATTCCGACAAGACAGCCTTGTCCACCCGTCGGTGGTAGTCGGCGCGCTCTTCGGTGGGGTCGCGGGTGATGCAGTGGACGAGCCGCAGCCATCGGTGCATGTCGGCTAGGCCGGCGAGCTCGTCACGGTAGAAGGCGTGGTCGTAGGTGGCGGCTGAGCAGATCAGCCACACCGGGTCGCTTCGGCCGCGGTGCACCGCGTGGCGGACCATGGACATGAGCGGCACCAGCCCGCTGCCCGCCCCGACCAGCAAGACCGGACCAGCCTCTTCTCCTGTCCAGGTGAAGCGGCCGTATGGGCCACGCACCTCGAGGCATTGGCCGGTGCGGAACCCGACCAGCCGGGGGGAGAGCAGGCCACCAGGCACCTCCCGCACGCCGAGGTCGATCACCGACGGGTCCGGGACCGGGGACGACCCGACCGAGTAGGCGCGCTGCACGGGGCGCTGACGCTCGGCCACCTCGAGCCGGACGTTGTAGTACTGGCCGGGCAGGAACCCGCCAGGCTCCTCGAGCTGGAGGCGAAGGGTGACGGCGTCGGGGGCCTCGTCGATGACATCTGCCACCGTCGCCTGCTGCCAGGTCGGCGCCGCCCTCCCTGCCGCTCGGCTCGGTGCCGTGATGCTCGAACTGGCCATCTTCCCATTATATCTCTAGTTGCCAGCAGATTTTCAAGGCAGAAACCGTCCAGCTCCTTTCAAGCCGGCGCGGCATACGGCCATCGAGCCTTCGTAGTCCACCAGGACCACTTCGAGCTCGAAGTACGAGCCGACGTGGGCTAGGCAGGCAGCTCGGGCGCGCTCGCAGAGCAGGGCGAGGGGCGCCAGGCACGACTCAGCCACGCACACGTCGAAGAAGTGTCTGGCCGTGGCGGTGGCGGTGGCTGCCTCCACCACGGCGGGGGGTGCGCTCGCCTCCACCGCCAGCGTGGCGAGGAGCGAGGTGTCCACCTCGGAGCGGTGGAAGTGGGTCATCATGACGCCGGCCGCAAGCTTGGCCAGCTTGCCGGCCATGCCGGCGAAGATCACCTGGCGCATCCCTACGTGGGCGGCGCGGCGCAGGGCGATCCCGGTGAAGTCGCCCACCTCGACCAGGCAGACCGGGTCCAGACCCGGGTAGAGCCGGGCGATTGCTGCCTCCGAGCGAGCCCCGGTCGCCAGCACCACGGTTCGCTCGCCCTGGGCGGCGGCCACGTCGATCTGCTGGACCACCGACGCCCAGTAGGAGGCGGTGGAGAACGGGCGAACGATGCCCGAGGTGCCGAGGATGGAGATCCCCCCCGAGGATCCCGAGACGGGCGTTGGTCGTCTCCACTGCCATCGCCTCACCGCCGGGCACCGAAAAGGTGACCACCACTGGCTCCGGACCGACCTCGCCGAGCGCCGCGAGGATCATCCGCCTCGGCACCGCGTTGATCGCCGGGGCGCCGAGTGCCAATTCCAGGCCGAGCTTGGTGATGGTCCCCACCCCCTCCCCCGCCCGCAGGACGCGCTCGTCGCCGGAATCAGCCCAGCGCACCTCGGCCGTCATGCGGGCGCCATCGGTGCAGTCCGGGTCGTCCCCGGCGTCCTTCACGACCACCGCACGACCCTCGCCGTCCCACTCGATGGGAAAGCCGACGCGCCGGCCGGCTGGTAGGCCAACCTCCACTCGGTCCGGCCGCCCGCCGCCTCGCAGCACTGAGAACGCCGCCTTGGCCGCCGCCGAGACGCAGGTTCCCGTGGTCCACCCGCTGCGAAGCCCTTTCCGGCCGGCGCCGGTGGGGCTCATCTCGGGCTCGTGGGGAACCTGCAGTCCGCTCATACCTGATAACTTCTAGTACCGAACAGAATAACAGGGCACATCGGGAGCATCCCGGTGGCCCAGAAGGGAGCGAGCGATGGTTACCGTCGATGCTCGTCCGATCATCGCGTCGGGCGCTGAGCCGTTCGAGACGATCATGGCGGCGGCTGGTGCCCTCGGCGAGGGCGAGGAGCTGGTGGTGCTGGCCCCCTTCGAGCCGGTGCCCCTCGAAGGCGTGCTCTCCTCGCAGGGGTTCACCTATGAGGCAGAGGACCTCGGCGGGGGCGACTGGCAGGTCACCTTCCGGCGGCCGTCGTGAGCGGCCCTGCCCGAGGAGAGCCTGTCAGCGGAGGCACCGACGGGCTTGGCGCACCGCCTGGTGTGGGGCCGAACTGGCTCGAGCTGTCGGCGTCGGACGTCCTCGACGCGGCGTGGGACGCCCTGCGGGGCGTGTACGACCCGGAGCTGTACCTCGACGTCGTGTCGCTCGGCCTCGTCTACGACGTGCGCGACGAGAACGGCGCGGTGGTCGTGGAGATGACGATGACGACGCCCGGCTGCCCGGCCTCCGAGGTGCTGCCTGAGATGGCACGTGCCGCCATCACAGACGCCGTCGATGGGAGCGTAGAAGTGGACGTGCGCGTCGTGTGGGACCCGCCGTGGAGCCCAGCGATGATCGACGAGGACGCGGCGCGCGCCCTCGGGTTCCGGGCCGGGTGAGCACTGCCGTGACCGAAGCGCACGTCGAGGTGGTGCGGGTCTACGAAGATCCGGGTCGCAGCCCGGGTGAGCACCGGGTGCTCGTCGACCGGCTGTGGCCCCGCGGGCTCACCAAGACCTCGGTCGACTTCGACGAATGGGAGAAGGACGTTGCCCCGAGCACCGAACTGCGCCGTTGGTATGGCCACGACCCGGGACGCTTCGCCGAGTTCGCCCGCCGCTACCGGGCCGAGCTCGCCGGCGAGCCCGGCGCATCGGCCGTCTCGAAGCTGCGGAAGCTGGCTGCCAGTCGGCGTCTCGTGCTGCTCACCGCCACCCGTGACGTCGGCCACTCCGGTGCTGCGGTGCTCCAAGCAGTTGTCGTCGGACCGGGAGCCAGGTAGCCGGCCGTGAGCACCCGCCGTTTCGAGCTCGAGGTCCGCTCGCCGTTTCGTCTCGATCTCACCGTATGGGCGCTGCGCCGCCGCCCGCACAACACCATCGACACCTGGGACGGCACGACCTACCGTCGCACTCTGGTCGCCGGCGGGCAGCCGCTCGGCGTCGCCGTTCACCAGGAGCCGGGAGACGACCCGGACCGATCGCTTCTCGCGGTTGAGCTGCGACGCCGCGGGGATGAGCCGAGCGACGCCGTCGTGGCCGAGGTCCGCTGCAGCTTGGAACGGACGCTCGGCCTCGGCGTGGACCTCGCCGGCTTCTACGAGCTCGCCGAGCGCGACGAGCGCCTGGACCAGCTCGCCCGGCGATTTCGAGGCGTGCGCCCGCCGCGTTTTCCGAGCGTCTTCGAAGCCCTGGTGAACGCGGTCGCCTGCCAGCAGCTGTCGCTCACCGTCGGAATCCACCTCCTCGGCCGGCTCGCCACGGCCTACGGTCCGACGCTGCCCGGCCGCTTTGCCACGCCGGGCTTCCCCAGCCCCGACCAGCTCGCTGGGGCCGATCCCTCCCACCTGCGGAGCCTGGGGTTCAGCCAGGCCAAGGCACGCACGATCCTCCTGATTGCCGGCCAGGTGGCTTCCGGTTCGCTCGACCTCGACGGCCTCGAACGCCTTGGCGACGATCGCGCCTTCGCGGCCTTGGTCGACCTGCCCGGGATCGGCCGCTGGAGCGGCGAGTATGTCCTTTTGCGCGGGCTCGGGCGGCTGCAGGTCCTGCCCGGCGACGACGTCGGCGCCCGCAACAACCTGCGGCGCCGCTTCGGTCTCGCGGCCGATGCCGGCTACGACGAGCTCGTCGCGCTGGGCGCGACGTGGTGGCCCCACGGCGGGATGGTCTACTTCCACCTCCTCCTCGACGGCCTGGCCGGCGCAGGTCATCTGGAAGCCGCCGGCAGTGGTGCGCCACCGGGGAGCGCTGCCCGTGGTCCTCAAGACATCGACACCGACAAGGAGAAAGAGGAGGTGGCATGAGGACCGCAGTGCACGGCATGCCCCGGATCGGCGCTCAGCGCGAGCTGAAGTGGGCGCTGGAGGGCCACTGGGCCGGCAAGACGTCCGACGGGGATCTCGAGAACACTGCGGCGGCAATCCGACGGGAAAACTGGCAGCAGCTGGTCGTGACAGGGGTCGACTTCGTGCCGTCCAACGACTTCTCGTTCTATGACCACGTGCTCGATGCCGCGGCTGCCGTCGGGGCCGTCCCGGGACGCTTCGGCCCGCCAGGGCAGCGTGTCGGCCTCGACCGGTACTTCGCCATGGCCCGCGGTGGGCAGCTCGACGGCGTGGCGGTGACGCCACTCGAGCTCACCAAGTGGTTCGACACCAACTATCACCAGCTGGTGCCCGAAGTCGGCCCTGACACGACGTTCGCGGCGAACCCGTCCAAGGCCGTCGGTGAGCTGGTAGAGGCCGCCAGCCTCGGGATCCCGACCACCCCGGTCCTGCTCGGGCCGTTCACCTTCTTGACTCGCAGCGCCAGTGAGGTGCCTGGCTTCGATCGCCTGTCTCTCCTCGACCGGCTCGTCGAGGTCTACGTCGAGATCCTGGCAGAGCTCGGCGCGGCGGGTGCTGCGTGGGTGCGCCTCGACGAGCCGGCACTCGTCGAAGACCGCAGCCCCGCCGAGCTCGAGGCGGTCCGGCGCGCCTACCGGCGCCTCGGGGCGGCGTCGGCGCGCCCGAGCATCGCTATCTCCACCTTCTTCGGCCACGTCGGCGAGGCAATGGAGGTCCTGGCCGACCTGCCCGTCGAGGGGATCGGCCTGGACTTCTGCCGGGGCAAGGAGAACCTGTCCCTCCTGGAGCACATCGGCGGCATCGGGGACCGGGTGCTGTTCGCCGGGGTCGTCGACGGCCGCAACGTCTGGGTGAACGACCTCGACGCCTCGCTTGCGCTCGTAAAGCAGCTCAGCAGTCTCTGTGGCGAGGTGGTGGTGTCCACCTCGTGCTCGCTGCTCCACGTGCCGGTGAGCCTTGCCGCCGAGACCAGCATCGACCCCGAGGTCCGCCCGTGGCTGGCGTTTGCCGCAGAGAAGCTGGCCGAGCTGTTGGTGCTGGCCAAAGCCACCGAGGAGGGACGCGACAGCGTCGCCGAGGAGCTGGTGGCCAACCGGGAATCGCTCACCGCCCGTCGGCGCTCACCCAAAGTGAGCGACCCGGTGGCCCGCCAAGCGCTGGTCGACGCTCCCGACGACCCCCGCCGGGCCGGGACACCGGCAGAGCGTGCCGCCGCCCAGCAGGCACGGCTCGGCCTTCCGCCGCTGCCGACCACCACCATCGGCTCGTTCCCCCAGACCGCCGAGCTGCGCGCCGCACGGGCCTCGTGGAGGGCCGGACGGACGACCGACGAGGCGTACCAGGGGGTGCTCCGAGCGGAGATCGGCCGGGTCGTCGCCCTCCAAGAGAACCTCGGCCTCGACGTCGTGGTCCACGGAGAGCCCGAACGCGACGACATGGTCCGCTATTTCGCCGCCGCGCTCAGCGGGTTCGCCCTGCCCGAGACAGGCTGGGTGCAGTCCTACGGCTCGCGCTGCGTACGGCCGCCGGTCCTTTTCGGCGACGTTGTCCGGCCGGCGCCGATCACCCTCGAATGGACGGGCTACGCGAGCACGCTCACGGCCAAGCCGGTCAAGGGGATGCTGACCGGGCCGGTCACCATGCTCTGCTGGTCCTTCGTACGGGACGACCTTCCCCTGGGCGACGTTGCCGCCCAGCTGGGGCTGGCCATTGGCGACGAAGTGGCCGACCTCGAGTGCGCCGGTATCGCCATCATCCAGATCGACGAACCGGCGCTGCGCGAAGGCCTGCCTTTGCGCAGCGCCGCCCAGTCCGAGTACCTCGCCTGGGCGACCCGGGCCTTCCGCCTCGCCAGCTCGGCGGCCGTGTCGGTTACCCAGGTCCATACCCACATGTGCTACGCCGAGCTGGCCGATGTCCTCGACGTGCTCGCGGAGCTCGACGTCGACGTCGCGTCCTTCGAAGCGGCACGCTCGGGCATGGCCCTTCTCGCTGGGCTCGGCCGAGCTCACTACCAAGTCGGTGTCGGCCCCGGGGTCTACGACGTGCACTCGCCGCAGGTGCCTGCCGTCGCCGAGATCACCACACTCCTGCACCGGGCCGCAGATGCCGTCGGCCCGGGGCGCCTGTGGGTCAACCCCGACTGCGGGCTCAAGACCCGCCGCTACGAAGAGACCACCGAGGCGCTCGCCCACATGGTGGCCGCCGCCCACACCGTGCGCGCCGAGCGCACCGGCACCGCCTGGGCGAGCTCGCCCGAGCGACCCGGGTCATGACTGCTTCGATCGTGGCTCCGCTCGAGCAGACGAGCCTTCTTGACGAGCCGTGCCCGAGGAGGATGCCGTGACCCTCGACAGCCACCCTGACAGCTTCGGGGCGAAGAGCACGCTCGAGGTGGGAGGGGAGCGCTACGGGATCTGTCGGCTTTCCGCCCTCTCGGATCTCGGCGACGTCGCCCACCTGCCGTACTCGATCAAAGTCCTGTTGGAGAACGTGCTCCGCCACGAGGACGGCCAGCACATCGATACCGCCGACGTCGCCGCTCTTGCCGAGTGGCCGGGAACGGGCACGGGCACGGAGTCAACGGTGGTGGCGTTCCACCCCGAGCGGGTGCTCCTCCAGGACTTCACGGGGGTCCCGGCTGTCGTGGACCTCGCCCTACTGCGCGACGCGCTGGGCGACCTCGGCGGTGACGCAGCGCTCGTCAACCCAATGGTGCCCGTCGAATTGGTGGTCGACCACTCGGTCATCGCCGAGCTGAGCGGCACGCCGCAGGCCTTCGCCGCCAACGCAGCCATTGAGGCGGAGCGTAACGCCGAGCGCTACCAGCTCTTGCGCTGGGGCCAGCAGGCCTTCGACCGCTTCGCGGTGGTGCCGCCCGACACCGGCATCTGCCACCAGGTGAACCTGGAGTACCTGGCGCGGGTCATCTTCGGCACCGACGACGGCGAGGCGTTCCCCGACACGCTGGTGGGCACCGACTCCCACACGCCGATGGTCGGAGGATTGGGGGTGCTCGGCTGGGGTGTCGGCGGCATCGAGGCCGAGGCCGCCATGCTCGGCCAGCCGCTCCCGATGCCGATCCCGGCGGTGGTCGGGGTGGAGCTGACCGGCGAGCTCTCCCCAGTGGCGACTGCCACTGATCTGGTGCTCAGCCTGGCCGAGCTGCTGCGCCGCCACGGCGTGGTGGGCAAGTTCGTGGAGCTGACCGGTCCGGGCCTGTCGGGTCTGCGCGTCGAGCACCGGGCGACGCTCGGCAACATGGCCCCCGAGTACGGGGCCACCTGTGCCATCAGCCCCATCGACCAGAAAACGCTCGACTATCTGCGTCTGACCGGGCGGCCGGCCCGCCAGGTGGCCCTCGTCGAGGCATACGCCAAGGAGCAGGGGCTGTTCTTCGAGCCCGGGGGCGATCGTCCGGCATTCAGCGAGTTGGTCCGTCTCGATCTCTCCGCGGTTGAGCCGTCGATCGCCGGCCCGTCTCGTCCCCAGGATCGGGTGGCGCTGTCATCGGCGCGCCGGTCCTTCCGGGCGGCCCTCGCCCGCCTCGAACCCGCTACGACCGTCGGCGAGGGAGTCGGCGACGAGGGAGTCGGCGGTGACGAGCCTGGTTGGCCTGTGGGTGTCGGGCTGGTCGACGGCAGTCCTGAGGAGACGTCGGCCGAGTCGTTCCCCGCCAGCGATCCCCCCTCGGCCATGGCCGGCGTCAACGACAGCGGCGCCCCGGACCCGCTGCTGCAGCCCACGGCGGCTCCGGACGCAGATCGTGGCGACGTCCCCGGGCGCCGGAGCCGGGCGGTGCCGGCGACGCTCGGGGGGAAGTCCGCCGAGCTCGACGACGGTCATGTGGTCATCGCGGCGATCACCAGCTGCACGAACACCTCCAATCCCCAGGTCATGATCGGGGCCGGTCTGCTGGCCAAACGGGCCACCGAACGCGGTCTCGAGCCAAAACCGTGGGTGAAGACGTCCCTCGCCCCCGGGTCGCGGGTGGTCACCGACTACCTGGAGCGGGCCGGGCTTGCCGCCCCGTTGGCCGCGCTCGGCTTCGACCTCGTCGGCTACGGCTGCACCACCTGCATCGGCAANNGGCTACGGCTGCACCACCTGCATCGGGAACTCCGGCCCTCTGCTCCCCGGCGTGCCAGACGCGGTCGCGAAGGGGCACCTGGCGGTGGCGGCTGTGCTCTCGGGGAACCGGAACTTCGAAGGTCGCATCCACCCCGAGGTCCGCATGAACTATCTGGCCTCCCCGCCCCTCGTGGTCGCCTATGCGCTGGCGGGAACCCTCGACATCGATCTCACCCGTGAGCCCCTCGGCACGGCAGCCGACGGCTCTGCGGTGACGCTCGCAGATCTGTGGCCGAGCCCCACCGAGATCGACGCTGTGGTCGACGCAGTCCTGTCTCCCGAACGCTTCACTGCCTCGTATGCAGATCTCTACGAAGGTGACGAGCGATGGGCAGCCCTCGAGGCCGGAAGTGGCACCCGCTTTTCCTGGCGGGAGGACTCCACCTACGTGCGCCGGCCGCCGTTCCTCGACGAAGTGACTCGAGAGGTTCCCGCCGTCGCCGACATCGTCGGCGCCCGCGTGCTCGCGCTGCTCGGCGACAGCGTCACCACCGACCACATCTCGCCTGCCGGCTCGATCCCCGCCGGTGGCCCGGCCGGCCGCTGGCTGCGCGAGCATGGCGTCGAACCCAGGGACTTCAATTCCTTCGGGGCCAGGCGTGGCAACCACGAGGTGATGCTGCGCGGCACGTTCGCCAACGTGCGGCTCCGTAACGCGCTCGTTCCCGGCTCCGAAGGCGGTGTCACCCGCCATCTCCCGAGCGGCGAGATCCTCGACATCTTCGCTGCTGCCGAGCGCTACCGCACCGAGGCGACGCCGCTGGTCGTGCTCGCCGGGTCAGACTACGGGGCCGGATCGTCCCGGGATTGGGCAGCCAAGGGGACGCTGCTGCTCGGGGTACGGGCCGTACTGGCAAAGAGCTACGAGCGCATCCATCGCTCCAACCTCATCGGGATGGGGATCCTGCCGCTGCAGTTCACCGGTGGCGCCTCGACGGCGAGCCTCGGATTGAGCGGCGAGGAGACCTTCGACATCGTCGGTATGGACTCCCTCGTCAACGGTGCCGGCGAGACCTTCGCCGTGCGGGCCGATGGCCGGGCCCTGCCGGCGATAGCTCGCCTCGACACCCCGAGCGAACGCGACCACTACCGCCACGGAGGCGTCCTGCCCTTCGTGCTTCGTCAGCTGACCGGCGCACCGAGAAGCGTGCAATGAACCGCCCCGTAACGGACGTGACCCGTCGCGATCGTCCCGCGGTGGATGGCCTCGGAGTGGTCCGTGGGTGACATCCGGGGCTTCTTGAAGTACGAGCGGGAACTGCCTCGGCACCGTCCAGTTCCGATCCGGGTCCGCGACTGGCGCGAGGTCTACGAGCCGTTTCCCACATAGGCCGTCCGCCGCCAGGCGGCCCGCTGCATGGACTGCGGCATCCCGTTCTGCCACGACGGCTGCCCCCTCGGCAATCTGATCCCCGAGTGGAACGACCTCGTCTACCGTGACGACTGGGTCGAGGCGAGCGAGTGGCTGCACGCGACGAACAACTTCCCCGACTTCACCGGACGGCTGTGCCCGGCCCCGTGCGAGGCGTCATGCGTGCTCGGGATCAACGCCGAGCCGGTGACCATCAAGCAGATCGAGTACGAGATCGTCGAGCGGGCCTGGGCCGAAGGCTGGCTCGAACCGAAGCGTCCGATGCAGCGCACGGGTCGGCGGGTCGCGGTGGTCGGCTCCGGTCCCGCCGGGCTCGCCGCCGCCCAACAGCTCGCCCGAGCAGGACACTCGATCGTGGTCTTCGAACGCGCACCACGCCCCGGGGGTCTTCTCCGCTACGGCATCCCCGAGTTCAAACTCGAGAAGCGAGTCATCGACCGTCGTCTCGGCCAGCTCGTTGCCGAAGGAATCGAGCTCCGCTGTGGCGTGACGGTCGGCTCCCACGGCGTCGACACGCCGCCGTCGGTCCTCGCCGGCCAGGAGCTGGTCGACGTCGCGACACTCCGGGCGAGCTTCGACGCCATCCTGCTCGCCACCGGCGCCACGGTGCCTCGCGACCTCCCGATCCCAGGGAGGGGTCTCGCTGGCATCCACCAGGCGATGGCGTACCTGACGGGAGCCAACCAGGTCGCAGAGGGCTCGTTGGACCGGCCGCCGATCGACGCCGCGGGGAAGCGCGTGGTGATCATCGGTGGTGGCGACACCGGTGCCGACTGCCTCGGGACCGCGCACCGCCAGGGTGCCCGTTCGGTCCACCAGCTCGAGATCCTCCCCGAACCGCCCCTGACCCGCAGCGACCAGGACCCCTGGCCGACGTGGCCGAGGATCCTGTGGACCTACCCGGCCCACGAGGAGGGTGGCGAGCGGCTGTTCTCGGTGTCGACTGCGGCGTTCGCCGGCGGCGCGACAGGGCCGGTTCGGGCGCTACAAGCCGAAGAGGTTCACATGGTCACCGACGCTGCCGGGCACAGCTCGCTCGAGCCGTTCGGCAGGTCGACGTTCGAGCTTCCGTGTGATCTGGTGCTGCTCGCGCTCGGCTTCACCGGACCTGAACGGGCCGGCGTCGTCACCGGCCTCGGCCTGCAGCTGAGTGATCGGGGAACCGTCGCCACCGACTCGAGGTGGCACACCAGCCTGGATGGAGTCTTCGCCTGCGGCGACATGGTCAAGGGCCAGAGCCTGGTGGTCTGGGCGATCGCCGAAGGACGAGCGGCGGCGGCGGCCGTCGACTGCCACCTCATGGGCGAGAGCTACCTACCGGTCCCGGTCGTCCCGGGACAGCTCCCACTCCGTTGAACCGACGGCTCGCTCAGAGGCCGGTGAACGTCGCGAAGGGAGTGATATGAGCGGTGTGGATGTCGGTCGGTTCGGGATCTGGACCTCCGCGCTGGACCGGCAACCGGCCACGATCGTCCGACAAGCGATCGCCGAGATCGAACGACTCGGGTTCGGGGCGCTGTGGGTCGGTGAGGCGGCACGGCGCGAGGTGTTCGCCAATGCGTCGCTGCTGTTGTCGGCGACCCAGCAGCTGGTGGTGGCGACGGGGATCGCCAACATCTGAGCCCGTGATGCGATGGCGATGGCCGCCGGCCAGCGCACGCTGTCCGAGGCGTCGGACGGCCGCTTCCTCCTTGGCCTCGGGGTGCCCGGCGCGATGGTGAGCCGTGGATGCAAATGATGACGAAATGGAACAAACTCCACCCAGACCACACCTATTTGCACCGCTCAAACTTCACCCGTGATGCGTTGGCTGCCAAAAAGAAGCTGTTGTCCATTCCCTTCACTTGGTCCTGAGTGACTCGGCGGGAGCCTCGGAGCGCCCGGTCGTGGTCTTTCGTGATGATGGTTCGCGATGTTCTGCGCTGGACCAAAGCCGGAAGCGATAGCGGTAACTCGGACAGAGAGCGTGACTACAACGTGACTACAACTCCCCGCTAATTTCCGCGAGCACCCATAAGCACTGGGAAGTTTGTGCAGCTGACAGCGCATATTGGCAAAGGCTCGCAAGCGCTGAAACCCCAAAGAATGGACTTTTAATCCCAAGGTGCCGGGTTCGAGCCCCGGGCGGCCCACGCAATCCGGTCATATCTTCAGCCGACTCGGCCCAATTGTCCCGAGTCGGCTGACACGATCCTCGCTTTCGACCTGTCTCGGACCTCCGAAATGCAGCTCGTCGGCCTTGGGACGACCACTACTTTGGTTCGATGCCCACTCGTCTGACTGTGCGCTCAGCCAGCGCCGGTGACCACGACGACATCTTGGATCTCGTTCGGGACGCGTTCAGTGTTGATGGCCAAGACGGACAAGCCGAGATCACGATCGTGGCCGACACATGGGCCTCCGGTCTGATTCCGACCGGGTTCGAACTCGTTGCGATCGAAGACGACAAGGTCGTGGGGCACGTTCTTGCCGCCCTCGGCGATCTGGGCGGGAAACAGATACCCGGCATAGCCCCGCTGGCGGTGTCCCCATCGCGCCAACGAACCGGGATTGGCAGCGCGCTCATGTTCGAGCTCCTTAACCGCGCAGAGTTGGCCGGCTTTCCTCTCGTCGTCCTGTTGGGCAGTCCCGACTATTACTCCAGGTTTGGCTTCGAACCGTCGGGGCCTCTTCACATAACGTACCGACCCGTCGGTGACAACCCTGCCTTCCAAGCATATCGTTTGCCTGGCTACGACCACTCGATGCAGGGAGAGTTCACGTACTGCTGGGAGTCCGGTCTCGGCTAACCGAGTCGGCGCGCGCCTAGGAAAACCGATCCGGCGTCAGGCCGGCACCTCGTCTCCCAGGGCGATCCAACCCTCGCCGGCGACATATCGTCGAATCACCCGTGCGGGCACGCCGGCCACGACGCAGTGGTCGGGAACCTCTCCACGTACCACGGCACCCGCTGCGACGACGACGTGCTCACCGATGATCGAGCCGGGCAGGACGATCGCGTTTGCCCCGAGCCAGCTGCCCGAACCGATCCGCACAGCGGCTTCGACCGGGATTTGCGAGCCGATCGGTTCGTCAGGATCGATGTACGAATGGTTCTGGTCGGTGATGTACACGTAAGGCCCGGTCTGGATGTCGTCGCCCAGATGGATGTTCCAGTGGCCGACGATGTGGCTACCCCGTCCGATCAGGCAGCGGTCCCCGATCTCGACCACCGGGTCGCTCAGAATCTCCTGCCCTTCGGCCATTCCTGCGGTCACCGATGCATACGGACCGATGATCGTGTCGCAGCCGATCCGGATGCGGTGCTCGTTGAAGATGGTGCCCTGGGGAAAGACGAGACAGCTGCCCCTCCCGAACGCCCCGAATCGGCGCGCCGGTGCATCGTCGGGCCCGATGGCGGCGGCAATCCGTGCCCAGCGGGTCGTGCGCCGGATGGTTTCGCCCGCCGAACGGCGGACGAAGTTGGTCATTCGCCGCGCGGACACCCCGAAACGCTACCGCCAGCACTTGTGTCGAGCCGCATGTGCTGTCCTCGGGGTACCAACGGTTGGCTAATCTTCGGGACATGCCCGAGGCCACCGGGGGTGCCGGCCGGGAGGGCAATCCCTTTCCCGAGCTCAGGATAGGACGGAGACGCTTCCTCCAGGGTGCCCTCGCGGCCGCCGGTGGGCTCGCCATCACGGGGATGGGCGGCCGGGCCGCTGAGCACAGGATTCCGGCCCACGCAAAACACCACCCGAAGCACCAACAACTGCCCGCGGTGACCCAAACGGTCCTCGACGGCGGGGTCGTCGTACCTACGGCGCGCTGGCTGGTCGAGGAGAACGCGAAGCCCGGGACCAACAACTGGGTGGTCACGGGGATCCAGACGGCGCACGCGATCGAGGGCTACGCCAGCCAGGTCAGCGCCGTCCCGGGCGACGGGTTGGTCCTGTTCGTGAGCACCACCGCCGCGTCGTTCCATGTCGAGGCCTACCGCATGGGCTACTACCAGGGCCTGGGCGGCCGGCTGATCGAGACGAGCGACTCAGTTGCCGGTGCCGTTCAGGCGCCGGCAACCGTCACCCCCGTGGTCAACACGGTCTCTTGCCCCTGGAAACCGAGCCTGACCATGAACGTCACCTCCGAGTGGCCACCGGGCAACTACCTCTTGAAGCTGGTCGGGAGCGGGGCTGAGCAGCAGTACATCCCACTGACCGTGCGTGATGACACGAGCACCGCGACCTACGTGATGCAGAACAGCGTGTCGTGCTGGCAGGCCTACAACCTGTGGGGTGGCTACAGCCTCTACTACGGACGCGTCGCGACCGGCGGACAGAACTTCGCCAATCGGGCGCGGATCGTTTCCTTCGACCGCCCGTATCCACAGACATGGGCACAGGGTGCCGCCGACTTCTTCGGCAACGAGTTCCCGCTTCTCTATCAAATGGAGCAGATCGGGCTGGACATGACGTACTGGACCGACGTCGATCTGCACAACAGCCCGGCGCTGCTCGGTCAGCACCAGGCGTTGTTCACGCTTGGCCACGACGAGTACTGGTCCTACGAAATGCGCTCGGCCGCCCAGAACGCGTTGGCGGGCGGGACAAACCTCGCGTTCCTGGGAGCCAACGCGTGTTACCGCCAGATCCGCCTTCAGCCGTCCAGCGTCGGACCGAACCGCCTTGAGGCGTGTTACAAGAGCGCCGCCGAAGACCCAGTGAGCCGAGCCACCCCCGGGCTGACCACCGTCGACTGGAACCAGGCACCGTTGAACAACCCGGAGAGCACGCTCATCGGCAGCACGTACCAATCTGTCGGAGCGAACGCGGATCTCGTTGTCAGCGACGGATCCTCGTGGTTCTGGAAAGGCTGCGGACTCCCGGACGGCACAAGGCTCCCGGGGGTCGTCCAGGGGGAATACGACCGATACGTCCCATCCCTCCCGGGGCAGCCCAACGTCGACGTGCTCGGACACTCCCCCGTCACGGGCCAGAACAACTGGTCCGACATCACGTACTACTCAAACCCCGGCGCCGGCGGTGTACTCGCGACCGGTATGGCGTCATGGGTCTTCAAGCTGTCGAACACGACGGAGTTCCCGTGGAACATCGTTCCCAAACCGATCCCGGGAGTCACCGATGTGCTTCTCCGGGCCATGGAGAATGTCTACGGAACCTTCGGCGCGGGACCGGCCTCCGAGAAGCAGCCGTCCACGGGAACATGGGACGCCGTCTACTCGGGGGCGGCCGCTCGGGCCCCGTCGGCCCAGGGGACAAACGCTGCCTGAGGGTTCGGGGCAATCCCGGGTGTCGGTGCCATCCGGATGAAATCCATGCGCACCTGGGTCCAAGGCGCGGCGGTTCTCTCCGTCGCCAGTCTCGTGCTCGCGGCCTGTTCCTCGCCATCCCACCCCACGGCCAGGACCCGTCCCGGATCGAAGCCACACGAGGCCGCTCCGGTTGCGACCTGTCCCCTGACCGATCTCCCGGCACCGACCGGTGCCGTCCCGAAGCGGCCGGCGCTCGCTGTGAAGGTGGACAACTACACGCAAGCCCGGCCACAGAGCGGCCTCGACGTGGCCGACATCGTGTTCGAGGAGCCGGTCGAAGGAGGCATCACCCGATACGTCGCCGTCTTCCAGTGTCAGAACGCCGCGCTCGTCGGACCAATCCGATCGGCCCGGAACATCGACATCGGCATCCTCGGTCAGTTCGGGCGGCCGCTCCTCGTGAACGTCGGAGGCATTACACCCGTGCTTTCAAACATCGAGGCGTCGCCGGTCATCGAGAACGATCTCCGGACCAACCCTTCTGTTGTGCAGCACCCTCCCGGACGGTTCGCTCCTTACGACACCTACGCCGCCACGGCGTCACTCTGGGCGCTCCGACCCAGGCAAGCGGCACGCCCGACCCCAGTCTTCGCGTTCTCGCCGACCGTGCCGAACGGCACGCCGGCGTCAGCGATCGCCATACCGTTCTCGGATACATCCAACGTCGATTGGATCTACAGCGCGGCGACGAAGCAGTACCTGCGGTCGTATGGCGCCACGCCGGATCTCTTGAGCGACGGGGTCCAGAACTCCGCGGCAAATGTCATCGTCCAGGTGGTGCAGGTCACCTACGGGCCGTGGCTCGAGAACGAAGAGGGCGGGCTAGAGGTTCAGGCGAACCTCTACGAAAACGCGAGCGGTCCGGCCGAGATCTTTCGAAATGGGGTCGAGATCACCGGCACGTGGCAGCGCGACGCCTTGAGCCAGCCCACCCAGTTCATCTCGTCGGCAGGGACTCCGATACCGCTACAGCCCGGTCGTACGTGGGTAGAACTGGTACCGAACACGATCCCGGTGACGACAACCCGGTAGATCGGAAAGCCAGCCGGGAGGTCAGCCCAACGAGATCGGCAGATCGTCCCGGTCGACTTCGGAATCGGCGTCGGCATCGGCATCCTCTTCGATGACCGGCGCGAGCCGCTCGCGAACACGCTGGTCGACCTCGGCCATCAGCTGAGGGTTCTCGATCAGGAACTGCTTGACGTTCTCCCGTCCTTGACCAAGCTGCTCCCCTTCGTAGGTGAACCATGCCCCAGACTTCTTGATGAACCCCAAGTCAACGGCGACGTCGAGCAACGATCCCTCACGGCTGATGCCCTTGCCGTACATGATGTCGAACTCGGCCTGCTTGAACGGGGCGCCACACTTGTTCTTCACAACCTTTGCCCGGGTCCGGTTCCCAACGATTTCAGCGCCGTCCTTGATCTGCTCGATCCGGCGGATGTCGATCCGGATGGACGCGTAGAACTTGAGCGCACGGCCGCCGGGTGTTATCTCCGGCGAGCCGTAGATAACACCGACCTTCTCCCGAAGCTGGTTGATGAATACGGCGATGGTCCGAGATTTCGAGAGCGTCCCGGTGAGCTTGCGGAGCGCCTGGGACATCAGTCGGGCCTGCAGCCCGACGTGGGTGTCCCCCATCTCCCCGTCCAGCTCCGCCCTCGGGGTCAGCGCGGCCACCGAGTCGATGACGAGCACGTCGAGGGCGCCCGAGCGGATCAACATGTCGGAGATCTCGAGAGCCTGCTCCCCGGTGTCGGGCTGAGAGATCAACAGATCATCCACGTTGACACCGATCGCCTTGGCGTAGATGGGGTCCATGGCGTGTTCGGCGTCGATATAGGCACAGATGCCACCGTTGCGCTGGGCTTCGGCGACGACGTGCATGGCCAGAGTGGACTTTCCGGAGGACTCGGGTCCGTAGACCTCCACGATTCGCCCTCGGGGTAGCCCGCCGATCCCCAACGCTAAGTCGAGGGACAGAGCGCCGGTCGGGATGGCTTCGATGGCCATGTGGGAGGTCTCGCCCATCCGCATGATCGAGCCCTTTCCGAACTGCTTCTCGATCTGGCCAAGTGCCACACCGAGCGCCTTGTCACGCTCCTCAGTCATCTGCCTCTCCCTTTCCTCTTGCGTCGCGATCCGGACCGACACTACGGAGGGGGTGTGTCAACGAGTCGCGAATTGGGCTTGCGCTCACCCTAATCCCGAACACATGTTCGTATGTGGATCCCGGGTCACCCTGCCAACGCCACCAACGCACGCGGGGAGTACTCGGTTCCCTGACGGCACTCCTCGGAAGCGACCAACCTGACCTCCGATACCGGCCACCTCATCGAGACGGGCACACCGGTGCCAAGGGCCGACACGGGGTAGCCGACCGCAAGGCCCGGCACCGCTCGCCCCCGGCGGGCCCGGGCCAGGGTCAGGTGTCCGGCGAAGGGTCGGTCCCGATAGTCGGACCGGTTGAACGGTGCCGTGGAGTCCCTGACCACACCCGCCAACTCGTCGAGCCCGGTCGTCGGCAGGCACAGAACGGACCGGCCCATGGTCGAGGTGTGCGTTCCCAGCGCGGCGGCGCACCGCAGCGCCTGGGACTGGATCGACCGCAAGCCCGCGACCAGAGCATCGAGCTCGTCATCTGGCACGGACCCCAAGAACGCCAACGTCACGTGCCAGTTCTCGGGTCTCACCCATCGAAGTTCGGCGGTCACCTGAGGCTCGATCGCTCCGACGAGCCGATCGCGAACCTGATCTGTCGGCCAGACCGCGACGAAGAGGCGCACCCTCTCATTTTGGACGCTGATGCATCATGGGCCGTGCATTTCGAGAGCGTCTGAGGAGTCTGATTTTTGCCCGTCGCGTTTGAGGGTCCGCCGAACAAGCTTGCCGGTCTGAGCATGTTCTTGGAGGACGCTCGTCAAACATTTCGCTTACGTCGAGCGTCGATTGACGGCAACAAGGGCCCTAGTCCGCCCTCTGTCCCTCCGTGTCCACGCCGTGTCACAGGGTGCGGTTAGCAATCCGATGAGTCCCCTTCGGTGGACAGATCGTGCTGCGCGTTGGTCGTTCTCGACCGATTCGGCCGCACCAGTTGTCACAGGAGCGACCCGAAGGGAGAACGATGGACCCCGAGCACGTTGGACAAGATCAGGCGATGAGTCGTCTTGAGCACCTCGAACGACTGGTGGCCGCGCTCGAGCGAACGGTCCGTTCGTTCGCCGACGAGATTCGGACTCGCCAGATCGTGGTGGTCGATGACGAGGACCGCCCGAGGATCGTCGGCGAGGTCTTCGCGGACGTCGCCGAGCTGCGACTGGAGCTGCCGGCGGTCAACGGTGAACCGGGTCCGGAATTGCTCCTCTTTGCGGTTGCATCCACACATCCGGGGCCGGTCGAGCTGGGTCCAGCGATCGGCGTTCAACTGCGCGCCGGCGGTCGGTCGGTGTTCGAACTGGATGCCTGGCCGGAGGCGGACGACGCGTGGCGTCCGCACCTCCATCTGAGCGGGTCGTGAGGGGGCCGACCGGGGCGAGCTGAGGCGCAGATCCGACGCATTTGCTACTGATCGATATGTAGATCGAAAAGTAGCAATGCCCCAGGGTTGACCCGTGGAAGGGGATCTACAGCGGCGGCTTGGACGCAACCTTCGAATCCTTCGCAAAGGAAAGGGGTTGAGCCAGGAGACGTTCGCCGATGCCCTGGAGATCCACCGGACCTATATGGGCGGACTCGAAAGAGGAGAGCGGAACATCACGCTCAAGACCGTCGAACGCATCGCCGCCGCGTTAGGTATCGATCCGGCAGACCTGCTCTCAGACGCAGCTCCGGACCGCCGAGTCTGAGCGGCCGCCGGCGGCGACCTGAGACCCGTCGCTTAGCCGGCCGAACTGATGAGTGAGCGCCGCAACATGTCGAGGGCCGAGATCGACGAGAACTGGCGCACTCGCTCACGATCACCCGGAAGCTGGAGCTGTTGGCTGACAACCGGCTGACCCGGTAGCGCGATGCCTACGAACACGGTGCCCGGAGACTGGCCATCTTGCTCGTCCGGACCGGCCACACCCGTGATGCCGAGCCCCACGTCTGCCCCGAGGGCCACCCGCGCGCCCTCGGCCATCCTCTCGGCCGCGTCCGCGGACACGACCGGGCCCGGGGGGACACCGAGCAGCGAATGTTTGACGGCCGAGTCGTACGCGACGATGCAGCCCTTGAACCACCGGCTTGAGCCGGGGACGTTCACGAGGCGCGCGCCGATCAACCCACCGGTCAGCGATTCCGCCAGCCCGAGGGTGAGGTCCCGGGGCACGAGAAGCTTGGCCACGGCGTGCTCCATGGCCTCGTCGTCGGTGCCGAAGATGATGTCGCCGAGCCGCTCTTCCAAGATCGCCCGGACCTGCTTCTCTTCCCGGGCCAACACCTCGTCGGCCTCCGACTCGGTCCGGGCGCGGGCGGTGAGTCGGACCTTGATGCCCTCGATCCCACTCGCGAGGAAAGCGATGGTGAGGGTGGACCCGTCGTCTGCCTCCCGGTGGTCGAGCTCTTCCACGCGATCATCGAGTGCTTCGGCCAGACCGGACTCGCTGGCCCCCCAGGTCCGGATGACCCTGCTCCTGATCACCGCCTCTTCGCCCGCCTCGGCCATGCGGCGGTGCAGGTCCGGGAGGATGCCACGGTCGAACATCTCTTTCATCTCATGGGGGACGCCCGGGACCGCGTAGATGACCTTGTTGCCGAGCGGGCAGATCAGGCCGGGGGCCGTCCCCCTGGTCTGCTCGATGATCGCCGCCCCCGTCGGGACGTCGGCCTGCCGGAGGTTGTTGTCGGGCATGGCACGTCTGCGGCTCATGAACATCACCTTGATCCGCTCGACGACCTGCTCGTCGCGAACCAGTGGCACGTTCATCACCTCAGCGATCGCCTCCCTCGTGATGTCATCCTGGGTCGGGCCGAGCCCGCCGCAGACGATGATGCCGTCGCTCCGCGCCAACGCGGTGCGGAAGGCGAGGACGATGCGCGCCTTGTTGTCACCGACGGCCTGGTGAAAGTGCGAGGCGACGCCGGCTTCGGCCAGGTGCTCGCCCAGCCAGGCAGAGTTCGTGTCCGCGATCTGGCCGAGGAGAAGCTCGGTGCCGACCGCGACGATCTCGATCCTCATGCCGGCTCGGATCTGGCGGCGCGTCGACCGTCGATCAGGTACTGCAGGCCGGTGAAGATGGTGATCGCTGCGGCGACCCAGATCATCACCAGCTGCAACGTGTGGCGGGGTGCGAGGGGTGGGATGAGGCACGTGGCGATGGCCAGGTCCTGGACCAGGGTCTTGATCTTGGCCGAGCCACGTGCCGGGATGGAGACGCCGTGCCGGCCGATCCAGGCCCGGTAGACGCTCATCAGGAATTCCCGAGCACCGATCAAGACGACCGGGAACCAGGGCAGGGTGTGCAGGTAACTGAGCAAGAACAGCGCGCTCAGCACGACGACCTTGTCCGCCAGCGGGTCGAGGAACGCCCCCGAACGGGTGGTCCCCTGGCGGCGGGCGATCCAGCCGTCGGCCCCGTCGGTGCCGGCGACGATCGCGCCGACGGCCACGGTCCACCAGCTGGCTCCCCGGTTGAGGATGACAGCGACGAACACGGGCGCGGCCAGCAGCCTGGCCACCGTCAAGGCGTTGGCTGGGGTGGCCAGCGCGGACGGCCCGAAGGAGTGTCCGGCCGTATCGGTCACGGCGCCCCGACTCCCAATGTGTCGGTCACGGCGCCCCGGCTGCCGGCTGGCACCGGGTCCGCGACGACATCGACTCCGAGCGACTCGACGATCGTCATGTCCATGATCGACCCGGCCGCGAGCGAATCGGGAATCCGAACCACTCCGTCGATCTCGGGTGCCTCGTGCACGGTCCGCCCCACTCCCACTGCGTCGACAAGGACCGAGCGTCGCTGGCCGACGAGGCGATCGCGGCGCTCGGCCGTGATCCGGTCCTGCAACTCGGCGCATTCGCGCATGCGCTCGAGCGCGAGACCGGGATCGACCTGGTCGTCAAGATCGTAGGCGAGCGTCCCTTGCTCGGCGGAAAAGAGGAAGAAACCGGCCCAGTCGAGCTCGGCCTCCGACAAGAACGACAGCAGCTGGTCGTGGTCGGCCTCGGTCTCGCCCGGATACCCGAGGATAAACGAGGACCGGAACGTCGCCATGTCGTCGAGCCGGCGTATGCGGTCGATCCGGTCGAGGAATCGCACCTTGTCCCCCCAGCGGCGCATGCGGGCCATGAGCGGTCGAGAGACGTGCTGCAGGGATAGATCGAAGTACGGGACCCCGGTGTCCAAGATCGCGTCGACCAGCCGGTCGGTCAGCGAGGAGGGATAGAGATAGAGCAGCCGGGTTCGTTCCGCGATCGCCGATACCGCCCGCACGAGTTCGACGATGCTCCGTTCTCCCTCAGGGTCTCCCTCCAGCCTCCGCTGGCGTCGGGTCGATCGGTCACGCCCATAAGAGGCGAGGTCCTGCGCGACGATCACGATCTCCTTCACCCCGGGCGAACCGCCGTCGCCCGACACGAGCGCCTCGACCTCGGCGATCAGATCGTGCATAGTGCGCGATCGCTGCGGGCCCCGGAAGCTCGGGATCGCGCAGAAGCCGCACGCACGATCGCACCCTTCGGCGGCCTTCAAGTACGCCCACGACTCCCGAGAGGCCGGACGGGGCAGCTCGAGCAGGTCGAACGAGCGGGCGGATGCCGACGGAGCGGGAGTCGACCCGCGGCGGCGCAGCGACACCGGTGCACCCGTCGGTGGGGCGAGGGACACCCCGAAACCGGCCACGAGATCCACCTCGGGCAGCGCCAGAGCGAGCTCCTCGCCGTAGCGCTCCGCCATGCAGCCGGTCACGACAAGGCGGGAACCGGGACGCCGTTGCCGGTCGAGGGTCAAGATGGTGTCGATCGACTCCTGTCGCGCCGCCTCGATGAACGCACACGTGTTAACGACGACGAGATCCGCCGTATCGGGAGAGGTCGACGGGTGATACCCGTCGGCCGCAAGCACCCCATCGAGCTTGTCCGAGTCGACGCGATTCTTCGGACACCCCAACGTCTGAAGCCAGTATCGCTGTTCGCCCACGTCCACTCCCTGGCCGCTCGACGTGTCCATGTCGTCTCATTGGACCGACTGCCCGCGGCATCCCGGCAATTGGCCGGCTGGCGGAGAGGGAGGGATTTGAACCCTCGGACCGGGTTTCCCCAGTCAACTCATTAGCAGTGAGTCCGATTCGGCCGCTCTCGCACCTCTCCAACCGGGGTTGGAGGCGCCCCAAGAGGCGACTCGACCCGGGCACCACGCACACCCGCAGGGGCGCGAAGGCACAAGAAGAGAGCCTACAGACCCCGGACCTGGGGTGGTTCTAGGAGTGCCCGGCCAGCCACCGGCCCTCAGATCAGCGCGGCTGAAATGTCCTCGCGACGGCGCCGGCTGGGCGGGGATCGTCGTCTGATCGCGTCAGATCTCGATCGAACACCCGATCGACCGAATTGCCCGCGACGTCTTCGAGGATGGGATTCACGACAAGGCGATAGGGACCCGGCGCCCATGGGGTCGCCGGTCGAAGGCGCCACGAGCGCTCGCCGTGCCCGACCTCAGGAGAACCCTCGACCCGGCCACCGTCGGGGCCTTTCACATGCAGGCAACGGCCGAGGAGGCCGAAATCGAGCGCTCGATCGAACCCGACATCGAGCGGGTCGTGGGTGTGGGCGGGAGGGACCGACAGATCCCACCGGTTCGGGTCCACGCGGCCGCCCTGGTCCGCCCCGACCTCGTAACGGCGCTCATATCGGGTTCGAAGCGGCGTTCCGTGCGCGTCATGGAAACCCGTGTCGATCACAAGCGTGAACGCTTCTCCCTCGCGCAACGGGTAGTTGGCTTTCAGGTGCCCGACCAGGCCACGTTTGATACGGGCGGGGTCCAACAGGACCGTGAGGCGGCGCCGATGCCCGTCCCACAGTTCGTGCTCCGTCGCCAGGAGCGCTCCGATCATCTCCGTTCCGGAGCCGTCAAAGAGCCCGACATGTTGGGCCGCACATCCCTCACGCATCGGTGCCGAGAACGAGACGTAGAACCAGAGGAGGTTGCGGGGCACCGTGCCCCCCGTCGGATGGACCTCGACCACCTCGGCCGTCAGCGGGAGGTTCGCTCGAGGGCGGACGATGACCGTGGTTGCCACGCCGTCGACGACCACCCCATACGCCGTGCCGTCGACAAACGGGAACCGCGGGACGAAGCACACCTCATTCCGGTCATGGAGGAGCCGGCCCGCCATGGGCGGCAGATCTGGATCGAAGCTGCCGCCGGGGCGGACATGGACGACCGACCCGGGAGCCAGGTCACGGAACCGGAGGCAATCCTCTATGCCGCAGCGCGACCACAGCACCTCGGTCACGGTGACGGGACGGGTTAGAGGGAGGCGGTCTTCAGCGTCCGAAGGTGGCGCCTGTCGCCGTCGACCTGGAGGGCCAGCACGTGACCCTCGCTGAGGTTGGCCAAGCGGGTGATGCCCTTCAGATCCTCCGTCTCCCGGGGCACCCCGACCGGCTCCTGGGGCTCGGTGAGCGGCTCCTGGGCGTCGATGTCGCGGCAGGAGATCTTCACGAGGCCGTGACGGCTGTTCGCGACGAGTAGGTGCTCCTCGCCGCCTTGGAAGAAGGACACCATGTCGAGCGGCTGGTTCATGGCACCGAGCTCGGCGACGGTGCGGCCGACGGTCTTGGTGCCGGGCGTTAAGTCCGAGAGCGGGAAGTGCACCACCGGCGTGCAGGTGTAGCTGGCCAGGATGCTCCGACCGCCGTCGTAGGGAACGAAGGTGCGGATCGGTGCCGCCGTTTCCCACTTGCCGTGCGAGACATGAAAGATCTCGAGGCTGTTGTCGGCGACATCGTCGGTGAACGGGAACGGGATCCGCCGGAGCTTTGAGGAGAACTCCTCGTTCGAGAGCCCGGCGACCAGTAGCGACCCATCGACATACGCCATGTCCGTGACCGTCGAGGTGCGGATCGGTCGACGGAGGATTCGGATCTTGTGGCCGCGGATCTCGAGTTCCTCCCCTTCGTCGCCCTGTGGCAGCGTGATGTCGAGCCGCTCGTCATCCTCGGCCGGAGCGTCGGCGATCGTCACGACGGCGACCGGCACGTCACTCAGTGCAATTTGCGCGACAGTGCCGTCGATGCGGTCGATGCGTACCAGGACCGACTGGCCCGCGTCACCGTGGCCACGTTGCACCGACAGGTACACGTTGTGCGACGACGGGTGGACGGCCATGTCTCGGATGATGACGTCGTCGGCCTCGCAGCCAAGGAACGAGCCGACGCGCTCGTCGACATTCTCGAGGTCGAAGGGCTCCGCCTCGCTTTTCTCACCCGGATCGGCAACATCGACCGCGAAAATCTTCGCAGCAGCGTTGTCGGCCAGGAACAGGATCCCGTCGGGCCCGAACGCGATCGGTCCCGCCGATCCGATTTCTGCGCTGCCGACGCTCAATCCGTACTCACTCATCACGACCTCCTCGGGCCGGGCCGACCGGAACGAACGGATCTTAGGTGAGTCGGATTTTGGCGGCCGGTCGGGTCAGGCGGAGGGGCGCAGTTGGCGAAAGATCCAGGCCGCCGGCTCCTGCAGGGTCACCAGCAACTCGCGGTCGCGCTCGTAGGTGAGGAGCCGTGCTGCTTCCCCCAACTCGACCCAGCGCATCTCGTCGACCTCTTCGCTGGAGCGGAACCTTCCCTCCTCGGGCGTCATCACCCAGTACGCGGCGATCTTCCGGCGGTCCTTGCGGTCCCGGTATTCGGTGGTCCCGACGAACGAGACGATGCGGCAGCGCAGGCCTGTCTCCTCGAGGACCTCGCGCAGCGCGCACTCGGTCAGGGTCTCCTTCGGCTCGACCTTGCCCTTCGGATAGGACCAGTCCTCACGGATCGGGCGATGCACGATGGCGATCTCGATGCGATCCGGACCCGATTGGCGGATGACCATGCCCCCGGCGGCCAGGATCAGCTCCGACGTCCGATCGTCGACCTCGACGGCGGTGCTCCGCGGTTCGGTCACGTCAGGACCATACCCATCCCCGGGCACCTTGGGGTGGCAATTCCGTGCAATTCAAGCGCTGGGCGAGCTCCCAGAAGCCGCCCCCGACGTGCCCGAAAGGGCAGCTCATCCCGCCCGGCGGTAGCCTCGGCGGATGACCATCGGTCCAGGGGATGGCCAGGTGGACGCGATTGAGATCGAGTGGCAATTCGACGCTCTCGATCTCCGTCCGGCCGGGCGGTGGCTGGCCTCTCTCGCCGCGGGCACGACCTCGATCGCCGCCCTCGGCCCGGTAACGGCGGTGCCCGGGCCCACCATCGTCCAGGAGGACCGCTACCTCGACACCGACGACTGGCGAATCGCCCGGGCCGGCTACGTGCTGCGGGTTCGAAACGCCAAGAACAAGCATCAGGTCACGCTGAAGGCGCTGGCCGACGGTCCCAAGGGGAACGGATCGGGTCCACGGCGCCGGCGCGAGGTCAATGAGCCCTTCCTCGGTGGTCCCGGTCGGTGGATCGAGGACGCCGGCCCGGTGGGCTGGCGCGTCTCCGCGCTGATCGGGCGGCGGCCGCTCCACCAGGTGCTCGAGGTCCAGACCCGGCGCCGGCCGTTCATGCTGCACCTCGGCGGGGAGGACGTCGCCGAGATCGCGCTCGACGAGACCGCCATCGCGATCGACGACCAGAACCCCATGCGGCTCCTGCGCGTCGAGGTGGAGGTGCAGGCGGCCTGGGTCGAGGTGTTGGCCCCGCTCGTCGAGGACCTCCAGCGTTCATCCGGGCTCGCTCCCGCCGCACTATCCAAGTTCGAGGCCGGGGTGCTAGCTCGCGGCTATGTGATCCCGTCAGCGATCAATCTCGGACCAACGGCCGTCACCCCCGACACCACCATCGGGGCGCTCGCCGATGCCGTCGTGCGGAGGCAGCTTGGGGCGATGGTCGCACGCGAGGCCGGCACCCGGCTCGGCGAGGACGCCGAGGAGCTCCACGACATGCGGGTGGCGACTCGACGGTTGCACGCGGCGCTCGGCGTGTTCGTCGACATCCTCCCGCCTCAGTTTGCCGCCCTTTCGCCCGAGCTGGCGTGGCTCACCCAGGTTCTCGGGAGCGTTCGGGATCTCGATGTCCAGCTCGACCGCCTCGACAGCTCGCCGGAGTGGCAGAGCACATGGGCCTCCACCCCGGGCACGACCGCTCCCGTCGACGAGCTTCGGGCCGTCATGACCCGCGAGCGTGACCGCGCGCGGGCGATCCTGCTCCACGCGCTCGACTCCCCCCGCTACGAGCGGCTGACGTCGGGCCTGATGGCGCTGGCTCAACAGGGAGCCGGGCAACGGTCGGCGTCCGGCCATCTTCCCGCGACCGGTGTGCTCCCGGGGCTCATTGAGCAACGCCACCGGGCGGCGGTCAAGGCATCCCGACGGGCCCGCCGAAGCGGCGAAGCGGCCGATTTCCACAAGCTGCGCATCCGCTGCAAGCGACTTCGATACGCGCTCGAGTTCGTCCAGGACGTCTACGGCGAACCGGCCACACACTTCATCCGCCGCCTCGCCCGACTCCAGGACCTTTTGGGGGGCCTCCAAGATTGCGAGGTGTCCATGGACCGCCTCCACTCCCTGGCCACTCGCGCGCAACCGCCGCTGTCTCGCGCGTCTGTGTTCCTGATGGGCACCGTTGCCGAGGAGTCGCGACGCGAGGCGGAGGGTTTGCTCGACCGAGCCCGCAAACGGGTCAAGGTGCTCAACGGGGACGAATGGCAACGTCTCTGTGGCGTCCTCGAGCGCCTCTGCTTTGAGGAAGAACCGGGCACCGTCGGCGGCATCCGCATGCCGATCACCAATGGCCCACCGGTCTCGGCCCCCAACGGTTCGTCTCACTTGGGTTTGGCCTCGTTCGGGCACCCCGAACCGATCGCGCTGGCGGGCCCGGATCGACCTGAACCCGCCGACGATCTGCCCACCACCGGCCCCGCCTGACCCCACATCGGTGCTCCACGGCGGGGCGTTGTCGCTCTTCACAACCGTCCACCTGACCGCCGGACGCGACGCCCTCTTGGTCCTGGCCGGGTTCGGGGCTGGGCTGTTCAACGGCGTTGCCGGCGGCGGGACGCTGATCTCGTTCCCGGTGCTGCTCGCACTCGGATACCCGGCCATCGTGGCCAACGTGACCTCGACCGTCGGGATCTGGCCCGGCTACCTCGGCGGTGTGGCCGGGTTCCGCAAGGAGATCGCGGACCAGCGCGACCACTTCCGCATGCTGGCGCCGATCACCATCGTCGGAGCAACCGTCGGCGCAATCCTGCTACTGACGACGCCGTCGTCGGCGTTCACCCGGCTGGCGCCGTGGCTCGTCCTCTTCGCGTCGGTGCTCTTCGCGATGGCACCGCTGCTCCGAAGGTGGCTGGCCGGGGAGCAATCGGCCCTTCGCGCCCGGCCGGTCGCGCTCGGCGTCGGGATGTTCCTCGCCGCCATCTACGGCGGCTACTTCGGGGCAGCGATGGGCGTGATCATCCTGGCCGTGCTCGGGCTGACCCTCCCCGACACCCTGGCCCGGGCCAGCGGGATCAGGGCGGTGCTCTCGGTACTCGCGAACGGGGTTGCCGCGATCGTGTTCATCGTCCACGGGCACCTGCAGTGGCAGGCGGCCGGGATGTTGGCCATCGGATGCCTCGGCGGCGGCTACATCGGTGCAACGTTGGCCCGGAAGCTCCCCGCGGCGGGTCTGCGGGTCATCGTCGTCGCAATCGGCCTCGCCACCGGCATCAGGCTCTTGGTGGGCTGAATCAGCCGGCCTGCACCGGGTACGGGCCGACCACGGCCCCGTCCAGCCATCGGCGGAGTGCCCTCAACGCCGCCGCGGCCTCCGCCGCCGTGACCACCACCAGCTCGACCGTGTCACCAGGGCGGCACTGACCGAGCTCGCCCAGGTCGGCCGTGATCACGACCGCCCCGACCGGGTACCCGCCGGTGGTCGCGTGGTCCACCATCAGCACGACCGGATGGCCGTCGGGTGGTATCTGGACCGTGCCGACCGTGGTGCCGGCCGAACCGGTGTCGGCCTCGACCGCGGCAGCTGGCGGGTCACCGGTCGGTCGGAGCCGGAGCCCCACCCTGTCGCTCGCCTCGGTGACCTCGAACGGTCGATCCAACAAACCGGCCCACGCTTCCTCACCACCCACCACCATCACGCGCAGCTTCCGCCCACCGGGAGACCCTGCACGGAACCCTGCCACGAGATGGTCGGCCATCGGCCCGGCCGCGTGCCCGGCCGCGAGTTCATCGCCCGAGGCAAGCGGCCCCACGCCCAGCCCAGCCAGGCGGTCGCTGGAGCGCGATCCGAGAACAGCGGGGGTGGTGAAACCTCCCCTCACGGCCAGGTACGCCCGCAACCCGTGCCCGCTTGAGCCGAGCGCCAACCGTTGCCCGAGCGCGACCGGGAAGACCCGACCGGGGGCGATCTCCATGCCGTCGAGCCTGACCCCGGCACCCGGGCCCACCACCGCGGCATGGGTCTCGGTCCGGCACAAGAGCGTCGGGCCCGAGACGGTGCACTCGAGGACCGCCGCATCAGCGGGGTTGCCCAGAAGCGCATTGGCCAGCGCCGCCGACACCGGGTCGGCTACGCCGGCGCGCGGGACACCCAGATGGGCCACACCGAGACGACCGCGGTCCTGCACCGTCGAGAACAGGCCGGGGTCGATGACCGAGAACACGGCGCTGGGTGCCCGGAGGAGCGGCCGCTTCACGGGTTCCGGGTCGAGCGGGCGGAGATCGTCCGGCGCAACGGCGCGAAGGCGGACCAGGTCGCCGGGAGCCAACAGCGCGTAGGGCGGCGATTCGGGGTCGAACAGGGCAACGTCAGTCCGGCCGACGAGGTGCCAACCGCCCGGCGTCGACTGGGGGTAGACCGCCGCGTGGCCACCCGCGAGCGCGAGCGACCCGGCCGGGACCGATGTACGCGGCGTGGGCCGGCGTGGCACCCGACGTAGCCGTCTCGGCAACCCGGTCAGGTAGGCGAAGCCGGGCGTGAAACCCAGCACGGCCACGCGCAGCGTCACCCGGAGCAGCGCCCGTTCGACACCCGCCGCGCCGAGCCCGCTGATACGCCCCACCTCGTCCAGGTCGGGACCGTCGAAGCTGGTTGGAAGGGCGACCATTTTCGCTGCGGTGTCCTCCGGCGGGCGCACCGTGACCGATCGAACCTGCGCGGCGACCCGGTCGAAGTCGGTGAGGCCGGGCTCGTAGATGACGACCACCGAATCGAACCCGCCCACGACGTCCACGACCCCGTCGATGCGCGCAGCACGGATGGCGACCCCGAGAGCGCCGGCGGCCTCGGCGGATCGCGTGGCAATCGCCAGCGCCGCGTCACCGAACGGCCGCATGTCGTAGGGCGACAGCGAACGAGCGATTCCGCGAGCCCACTTCACCGGTTGACGAACGAACCCACCGTCACACCGGCCCCCTCGAGCGCGGTACGAACGGTGCGGGCCAGCGACGCCGCACCCGGGGTATCCCCATGGACACACAGGGTCGCCGGCGCGAGCTGGAGGGTGTCGCCCTCAATCGTGTCGACCTCACCTTCGCAGGCCAGGCGTACCGCCCTCCGGGCCGCTTCGTCGGGGTCGGTGATCACCGCGCTCTCGTCGCCTCGCGACGAGAGCGCGCCGTCGGCCAGGTAGCCGCGGTCGCAGAATGCCTCCTGGGCCACCTCCAAACCGGAGGAACGAGCCACACCCACCGCCAACGACCCGGCAGGGACCACCAGCCACAGGTCATCGGAGAAGTCCCTCGTTGCCAGGGCGACGGCACCGGCGCAATCGCTGTCAACGGCCATTCGGAGGTACAGGGCGCCGTGGGCCTTCACCGAGCGTACGCGGCCCCCCGCCCGACGGGCGATCCCATCGAGCGCCGCGATCTGGTACAGCACGTCGTCGCGAATCTGGCGTGGATTGATCTCCATCGGCCGTCTTCCGAAGCCTTCGCGATCGGGGTACGACGGATGTGCTCCTATCGCCACACCGAATCGCACCGCGGCGGCGGCCGTCTCGGCCATGACCGTCGGGCCCCCGGAATGGAACCCGCAGGCGATGTGGACGGTGGTGACGATCCGCATGATCGCGTCGTCATCGCCAGCCTGCCACGAGTCGAATCGCTCGCCGACGTCGGCGTTGAGATCCACGGACACCGACGACGCCACCGGCCCAGTATCCCAGGGCCCGGCGTTCAGGCCGAGGCGTGTTCCTCAATCAGCACCCCGCCCCGGTAAGCGACCTCGCGGTTGCGAACCGCGGGGATACGTCGGCCCCCGAGCACAGTGCCGGTCAGGTTGAGTGGGTCCGTCGCCGCGACCACGACCTCGTCGAACCGAGAATCGGCACGACGAGCCGCCGCAAGCATCTGGGCCGCCTCGGGCATCGCGTACTGCTCTCCGGCGAGGCCGGCCACGAACCGGCCGCCCAGCGCGATCCCGCGCGCCTCGAACCTCCGGAGCGCCCGCATCACCTCGCGCCACGGGACTCGCAGGGACTCCCGGGACCACAGCTCCCAGGCCACGATCCCCCACCGGCTGAGGAGCTGCCACGCCACAGCCTCGGCCAGCTCATCGATCGCCGTCTCGAACTCCGGGTCCCCGCCGGCGATGTCGCTCGGCATCAGGGCCCACCGGCCCTCTCCGGTTCCCGAGCCCACCTGGGTCCGACGCCGCGCCAGGGCGAGATGGCGTGACCGGGCCCGGTTCTGGACTCCGCCGCGCCCGCGGCGCGAGCCGAGCAACGACCGCACGGCCGAAAACGCGTCGGCGGTGACAAGGCCGCGGGCAACCAGGTCCCAGAGTCCTTCATCGACCTCGGCAGGCATGCGGCCCGACGCTCCGGGCAGGTCGGCCCGGAAGCAGGCGCCACGCTGACGCAGCACCGCGAGGACGTCGGCGGCCGGACCGACCGTCGGTTCGGCCGCCGGCTCGCCGATCCTGACCGCTGAGAGAAGCCAACCGAAGTCCTCCCTCGGCGCAATCGTGAGCGGCGTCGACGGCGACGGGGTCGAGGCGCCTCGCCGCGTCCCGTCGCTGGTTTCCGCCGCCTCGGGCCGGGGAGTCAACCGTCCCCACGCGACCTCACCCGAGAGACAGAGCTCGTCGAGCCAACGGGGCTGATAGCCCACTACGCGGGCCGGCAGGACGCGCGACTCCCATTCGCCCGCGGCGACCTCGATGCCCGCCAGCTGTTCGATGGCCTGCAGCAACCCGGCCCGGCCTTCGAGTTGGGTGCCCGGCGCGACGTGCTGCCAGCGGGCCAGGAACTGCACGAACTGGGCGATGCTCGCCGGCTCGATCCGGTTTCGCCGTCGCGATCGACTCGCCGCATGCATGCGGACCAGCAGGTGGCGGGCGCACCACTGGCCGCCGGGAAGTTGCATCGCGCTGCCCGCGGCCTCGAGACGAGCCAGCGCAGTCTTCGTTCGGAGCACCGTCAGCGGTACACCCCTGACCGTCCCGATGGGCAGTGGGTCGGTCGACGCAAGCGACTCGACGGAGACCGGTCCCGAGACCTCGAGGTGCCCGTTGACACATGCCGCCGCGGCTTCGTCGTCGGCACCAATCGAAAGCGCCATCTCCATGCGTTCGGTCGCCACCCAGCTTCCGTCGACCATCGACGCCCGGCCGGTGTCGACAAGCGCTTGGAACTTCTCTTCCCAGCGCGCAACGGGCCGCGCGATGACGAGGGACAAGAGGAGATCGTGCAGTTCGTCGGGGTTCCGCGGGGTCGGGCCGATCTGCTCGAGCACCGTATCGACGGCGTCGGGATCAAGCGGCGCGAGCTCGTGCGGTGCCACGACCAAGTCCGGCCTCGGGTTGAGCCCCCGAGGGATCGGCACGGACCTGGACCGGCGTTCTTCAAGCGGGGCGTCATCGAGGAACGTGTACGGGCGACCCGAGAGGATGCCGTGCGCCAACGGTGATGGCTCGACCGATTCGACGAAGTGGACGTCGAGGTGGCCCGACTCGATGCGGGTCAGGACGCCGACCAGACCGTCCACGTCGAGCGCCTCGTGAAGGCAGTCGGTGATCGTCTGGCGGGCCAAGACGTGGTCGGGCACCGCGATCGGTCCCGGAGGCGCATTCTCCTGGCATGCCGCCAGCGCCGGCCAGGTCGCGGCCAACAGATCGTCAGCCTCCATCCGTTGGAGATGTATCGGCCTGCGCTGGCCGTTTCGCGACCGGGGCACCACGAGCGACCGGGTTAGGTTCCAACGCCACCTCGACGCGAACATCGGATGCGGGAGGACGGCCTGAATCAGGGCCTCCTCGGCCTTGTGGCTCGGCAGCATTCCTAGGACGTCCGAAAGGGGGAAGCTGTGCTGCGGGCCGAGCGACAGCACCACGGTGTCATCGTCGGCCGCCGCTTGGAGCTCGAAGTCGAAGGACACGCAGAACCGCTTGCGGAGTGCGAGGCCGAACGCTCGGTTGATGCCCCCTCCGAACGGCGCGTGGATGATCAGCTGCGTTCCCTCGCTCTCGTCGAAGCATCGCTCGATCACCAATCGGTCCTGGGTCGGGAGGACACCGAGAGCAGCCCGACCGGCGGCGAGATACGCCACGATCTGATCGGCAACGTCCTCACTGGTCGCCGCTCGCTCTCGGACGAGTGCGCGTGCCCGACTCTCGTCGCGGACAATGAGGCAGGTCTCGACGGACTCCCGGAGCTTGCTGACTTCGGCCGACAGTTCCATCGTCCTGGCTGGGGCCTCGCCCAACCAGAACGGAATCGTCGGGGGCAGCTGGCCGGCGTCGTGGACCCTGACGGTGCCGATCTCCACCTTCTTCACCTGCCACGAGTGTGTGCCGAGAAGGAAGATGTCGCCGATGGTCGCCTCGACCGCAAAGTCCTCGTGCACCGACCCGACGGTCACTCCCTCGGGATCGAGCACAACCCGGTAATCACCGGTCTCGGGTATCGCACCACCACTCGTCAACGCCGCCAGGCCGGCACCCCTCCGGGGCCGCAACAACCCGTTGACCCCGTCGCGGTGCACATGGGCACCCCGGCGACCACGTCCGGTGAAGATTCCCTCCGACACGAGCTCGATGACCGACTCGAAGTCCTCCTTTGTCAGGTGCTCGTACGGGGCCGCCCGGCGGACCAGCTCGAACAGGCCCGACTCGCTCCACTCGCCTTCCCCCGCCACCTCGGCCACCACTTGTTGCGCGAGAACATCGAGGGGGTGCTCCTGGGGGTGCAGCAGATCGAGTTGACCGGACCTGACTGCACACAGCAGGGCCACGCACTCAACGAGCTCGTCGCGCGTCATGGGGAAGAGGCGCCCGGCCGGTGTTCCTTCGAGTTGGTGATTCGCCCGGCCGACCCGCTGCAGGAAGGTGCCGATCGATCGGGGAGACCCGATCTGACAGACAAGCTCGACCGGGCCAACATCGATGCCCAGTTCGAGCGACGCAGTCGCGACCAGCGCCCGAAGCGATCCGGCGCGCAACCGAGCCTCGACGATTCGTCTTCGTTCCGACGACAGGCTCCCGTGGTGCGCAGCCACGATGAAACCGTCGCCGCTTGCCACTTGATCCGTTTCCAGCCGCTCGGCCAACTGGTGTGCGACTCGCTCGGCGAGCTTGCGGGTGTTGACGAAGACCAGCGTCGTCTTGTGCTCGCGAACCAGGTCGGCGATTCGGTCCAGGATCTCCCCGAACTGGCCCTGTGGTGCTACTGCCTCCAGCTCGGCATCGGGAAGCTCGATGGCGACATCCAACCCACGGCGGTGGCCACAGTCGACGATCTCAGGCATGGGCCGATCGGGTCCAACCCCGCACAACAGGCGTGCGACGACCTCGAGCGGCTTCTGTGTCGCCGACAGGCCGATCCGCTGGAGGTGCCCACCCCCGGATTCGACCAGATGGGCCAATCGCTCGAGGCTCAGCGCCAGATGGCTGCCGCGCTTGTCCCTGGCCAGAGTGTGTACCTCGTCAACGATCACGGTTCGGACGTGGCGCAGCATCGCTCGCGAAGACGCCGCTGTGAGAAGCAGGTACAGCGACTCTGGCGTCGTCACGAGGAGGTGCGGCGGCGTCTTGCGCATCGCTCGCCGTTCGGCGGGCGGGGTGTCCCCGGTGCGCGTGGCCACCGATACCTCGGGAACCGACAGTCCGAGTCGTTCGGCCTCAGCCCGGATCCCATTTAGGGGGACCTGGAGGTTTTGATGGACATCGGCTGCCAACGCCCGGAGCGGGGAGATGTAGAGCACCCGCGGAGCCGGTCCCGGGTCGGCTTCGGCGTTGGTCACCGATAACCGACATGCCGCGTCGATGGCGACCAAGAACCCGGTCAATGTCTTGCCCGTCCCGGTCGGGGATGCGACCAACACGTCCTTGCCCTGCGCGATCAACGGCCACGCGGCCGTTTGAGGTTCGGTCGGACCCTTGGGGAACTGGCGCGTGAACCAAGACCGGACGATCGGGTGGAACAAGTCGAGCACCCGATCGGAGGCGGGGGTGGTCAGGTCGAGGGTCAGTCCCATCAATTCAGTCCATCATCGAGCTGTGACGGTTTGGAGAAACCGTCGAGCACACTGCGGACCTCGTGACGACCTGCCTCGACCATCTCGGGAGATGCCCCAAAGTCACGGAAGTCGTCGATCGGTCGTTCCCCACCGCTGAACACGATCAGCTCCACGCCTTTCGGCAGCTGCTGCATTTCCCTCGCGAACCTCGAATGAACGCTGGTGAAGAAGGCCGAGACGACCGACTCGATCGGCCGTTTCCCGATACGGGGCGTGTTACGGGTCGGCCCGCAGAGGAGAACGTAGATCTTCGTTGCCCCTGCGGCGATCGCTCGACTGATCGGCACGTTGTTGACCACCCCACCGTCGATCATCGGCTCGTCGTTTATCAAGACCGGCGGGAAGACTCCGGGTATCGCGGCAGAGGCGAGCGCTGCGTCGACGATCGGACCATTCGAAAGCCATCGTTCGCCTCCGTCCAACAAGGAGGTGGCCACGAGCTCGACCGGAATCGTTGCGTCCTCGATCCGGTCAATCGAGAGTCCCGACTCGAGGACCTTGCGCAAGCCGCTGTTCGCGTAGACCGACTGTCGTTGCTGGAAAAACAGCCACGGGCCGTGGCCCAGGTTTCTCGGGAATACATCGTCGGGACGGAGGTTTTCCCAAACCTGCTCCAACCGTTTCATGCCATCGACGGTCGGCTCGCCCGCATATGCGCAGGCGTTCACGGCTCCGACCGAAGTGCCGTACACACGATCGGCCCGGATCCCCCGATCGACCAGCTCCGACAACATGCCCACCTGCACCGCACCCCGGGTCCCACCGCCGGCGAGCACAAACGCAGTGAGCCCCGACCCGGATCGATGGAGACTGGCCCGAACGACCGAGCGGAGTCGACCAGGGCGCCTCACCACACGCCGATGGCTTCCCGTTGGGGTCAGATCAGGGTCGGTCATCGTCCCGTGATTTTGTAATAGCGGACCCGTTCGCCGAGGTCTGCCTTGCTCTCGCAGAAGCGTCGAAGTGGCGTTGCCTCCAAGCCTGGCGGCCCGGTCTGTCTCGACGAACCCCCCAGCGGATGGCGACGAACGCGAGGACCAAGAACGCGAACACGAACACGCCGAAGACGATCCCGAACGCCACGTCGGCAGCTGGAGCGAAGCCGAACTGAGCCATCGACCGAGAGGTTAGGTCGGAGCCTCGGGGTTCTGTCACAGGGCGCGGTCATGGTGGTCCCATGGCAAAGCAAATGGTCGCGGAGCCCCTGCGACAGCCCAGCACCCGCCCGGTGCAGGCGAACGGGGCGGATGTTCTGGCGTCGATCCGAGGGACCTCGAGCCACCGGCCCCGGGTTGACCCCGGGCTGTCGGGCGGGCTGCGAGACTGGCTGGAAGACGGGCTGTGCTCCCTGTCGGCGGGTCTGGTGACCCCCCTCGTCGTGAACAAGCAAACCCTCCGGGACGCACTGAGCGATCGCGTGGACCCACGGAACACCCAGGCGACCATCACGGACTCGATGGCCCTCGGGGCGGTGATGGACGCACTGTTCAGGCAACTTGTGACAACCGGGCATATTGACGACCCGATGAAGGACGGGATCGACGCATTGCGCGTCGATCCACGGCGATCCGAAGTGGTCGACTTCGTCCATGGACTTGCCGGACAACAGCTGGTGGATTTCCAGAACGAACTCAATGCCCAAGCAACCATCCTCCTCACCCGGTGGCCGCGCCTCTCTCCCGCGTGGCTGCCGCGAACCCAAGAACGGATCGCGGTCCCACTAGCCGGGGGTGATGTCGTCCTCGTCGGAGTGGTCGATCTCATCGTCGGAGCGCCTTCGAACGGCCGTGCCTCGGTCGGCTTGATCGAACTGAAATCGGGAAGGGCTCGCGTTGAAGACCGAGAGGATCTCAGGTTCTATGCGTTGCTCGAGACACTAAGAAGCGGAGCCGCTCCGTTTCGACTGGCTACCTTCTACTCGCGCACCGGTGAGGTCGATGTCGAAGACGTCGACGACGAGCTCCTCACGGCTTCGTTACGTCGAGTCTTGACGGCTATTGGCCGAATGGTTGAGGAGGCCTGATGGTTGGAACATCGATCCCATCCACCGCGCTCCCCAAGGCGGCTTCTCTGACCGAAGCATTTCTGGCCCCGAGTCCTCAGCTGGTCGAGCCGGCTGAGTTGCACCGGCTCCGGCACGCCTTCGAGTGCGAACTCCAACTAGCCGCAGGACCTTTCGACCCAAAGGACCGAATTCGGGTCGATGCATACCGCCTGCGAAACTCGATGACGGGGCCGAACGAAACCGGCAGCCCGTTCAGGTGGACACCTTGGACAGCCCGCCGACCGATCGGCGTCGAGAGCGTTCGAGCGTGCCTCTCCAACCCGCGGCTCACCCCCATTCAAGCGACACACGAAGCGATCGCGCGTCTCATCCGTCGAGCCGACGATGACCGGCGACCCGACTCGCTCTCTGGTTGGCTCGCCGGCCTGGCGATCGGCAGTCGGTCGGTGGTGCAAGCCGAGGCGGTGGTCTGGACCACCCAACTTCTGACCGCGCTCGACTGGACCAAGCTCGGCCGGCCGGTCGTCGGGGGTGACCGATCTGTTGTCGTTGGCTCTTCGGGTCAGGTCCTGCTCCGAGGTCGGATCGAGGTGCGCGTACGCGCCGTGTCCGGCGATCGTTCGTTCGGTCCGCAGCCGGTCCTGTTCTCGATGATGACCGGTCGTCCCGGCCCGACGGCGAGGGCCGAGCTGGGCCTCACGGCGCTCACGGTCGCTCTCGATGATCGACCTGACGAGATCCCGCTACGGGTCGTTGGATGGTGGCCCCAGTGCGGGCGCGCGTTGGTGGTCCCCGTTGACGTCGCGCTCCTAAGCCGGACCTGTGAGGCAGTCGTCGCTGCGGTCCGGGCAACGGCTCCGACGCGGCGTGGGCCGCGCCTTGCCAAAACGGCGACGCGCGAGGCCGCTAAGCACAAGACCACCAGGACAGCACCCCAGACCGCTCGCATGCTTCCGATCATCCCGGCCGAACGGGTGGCGTCGTAAGTCACGGACGAACGAAAGAGCGCCTCGACGGACCGCTCACGAAGCGGACAGCTTGAGACTGATTTCGAACCCTCCACAAGCTGCTTCAAGTTTTCGGTTTGGGCGGCCGGTCTTAGGTTGCTTACGGCCAATCAACATGCGTGATCCGTTTGAAAAACCAAGCACGTGCGCGCATACTCAATCAGGTAATGAACGACAACGATTCGCCACCTTCGCTACATGCCGATGAGGTGCCGATCGATGGTCCCCTTGTACGGAGCCTGGTAGAGGCTCAGTTTCCACAGTGGAGTCACCTACCGCTGCAACGGATCACCTCCACCGGCACGGACAATGCCATCTACCGCCTCGGTCCGAAAATGGGGGTGCACTTGCCGCGAATCGAGTGGGCCGTGCAGCAAGTTGACAAGGAATTCGCGTGGTTACCGCGGCTTGGGCCACAACTTCCAATGGCCGTGCCGACGCCGTTGGCAAGGGGGGAGCCTGGACCCGGTTACCCGTTTCCTTGGCTGGTCTATCGGTGGCTTGACGGCGAGGATCTGCAGCATCGTCAGGTGTCTGACTCGAGATGGTTCGGACAAGACCTCGCGGTGTTCGTCAAAGCCCTCGAATCAGTCGAGACAACCGATGGCCCCCCTGCCGGCCCTCGTGGGCAATCACTGTTGCCGTTTGACGGGGCGACCCGGGCCGCGATCAGGGGACTCGGTACAGCCATTGATGGCAATCGGGCTACGAACGTCTGGCAATCTGCGCTGGATGCTCAGCCATGGCCCGGACCACGGGTGTGGGTACACGGCGATCTGCTTCCCGGAAACGTCCTCGTGAACGATGGTCGCCTGGCTGGCATTCTTGACTGGAGCAGTGCCGGTGTTGGTGATCCAGCGTGCGAGGGGATGCTGGCCTGGTCACTGCCCCCAGAGGCCCGGACTGCTTTCCAGGCCGCGCTCAACTTTGATGCTGCGACGTGGGCCCGCGCCCGAGGCTGGGTGGTCCAACAGGCTGTGCTCTTCATCCCGTACTACTCGAAGACCATCCCCGACGCTGTCGCAGCTGCTCGGCTTCGCCTCCAAGCCGCTCTAGATGAAGGGTTTGATTGAGGCTTAGAGACTCAGCGGATAGGCGCC
>PLWZ01000075.1 GCA_003151235.1 Acidimicrobiaceae bacterium | reverse complement strand
ACTGACGCGTGGGGAACGGTGGTTGGGGCTTGCGTGGGTGCCAGCCAAGAACCGCTACATCGAAGTGGTTTCGAAGCCCTGTGTCGATCACGGTCCCTCGCCTCCCGAGGCTGTGCAGGAGCGAGGATCCCAGGGTTGAAACGCCTCGACGGGGGCCGTCGGCGCGCTGAAGTTCTGCGGAGTGGGGAGCGTCGTCGTAGTTGGGGTGGGCGAGGTGGTTGTCGTGGTGCTGGCTTTCTCAGTCCCCTTTGCTTTGACTGGAGGTGTCGTGGTGGTGCTCGGAGGGACGAGAGGAGTGGGTTGGTTGACCGCGAAGTCCGTGCCGGTGACCACCGTGACCTGGGCCCCGTCGGTCGTCGGGGCAAAGGCCATGATCACCTGGCCCGAGAGAGATTGGGCCACCTCTTGGGCCGCAGCCTGGACGGCCGGGGTGGCCTGGTCGTACTCGACCAGGGTCTCTACCTCGTCGCCGGCGACTTCGGTTTCACCGGTGCCGACCACATCGAAGCCGAGCGCCTGTAGGGCCGAAGCCGTAGCGCTTTGGTCGTAGGTCCCCGATCCGTCGACGACGGACACGCTCACCGCCCCTGGAGCGGGTAGGTCGCCACCGTTCATGGTGTCCGTGTTCGAGGTGACCCCGAGGAACTGGTCGATCACCTGGTGGTCCTGGGGTTCGCTCGGGAACTCGATATCGCCGAAGTCACTCCCCTGGTAGTAGTAGTCCCCGAACTGGTCGACCATCACCGACAATGTCAGCTGGGGCACGCTGAAGGCGTTAGTCCCGTGGAAGGCGAGGATCAGGTCCACCATGTCGCTGGTGGAAAGGCCGCTGTCGACGACCAGCTGTGGCGCCACGCTCGAGATGAGCTGGGCATCGGCGATGGGATTGGTGAGTCCCTGGTGGGCCACGGCGGTGGCGAGCACTCGCAGGAACTCGTGGTCGCGCCGGATCCGGGCCAGGTCGCTTTGGGGGTCATAGGGCCAGTAATCGACGTCGTCGGTGGTGACCGAAGGGGGCTTGTACTGCAGGTGGCGCGCCCGGACAACCTGCAGCGCGTTGATCCCGTTCAGGGCGATGCAGCCCGTTGTCTGGATGTCGAGGCCCGAGTAGGCGTCGTAGACGGGCTCGGGGAAGTACATCTTGATGCCGCCCAGCGCATTGACCACGTTGGCAAAGCTGTCGAAGTTCAGCTCCACGAAGTGCTGGATGGGGATGCCGAAGTCCTCCTCGATGGCGTTCACCAACTGACCCGGACCCTCGTAGAGGGCGGCATCGATCTTGTAGGCCCCCTCGACCCGGGCGTTGGGAACGAACAGATCGCGAGGGATCGAAAGGAGCGAGATCTGGTGGTTGGCCCGATTCAGGTGGGCGATCATGACCACGTCGCTGTTGACGCCGTTGACCCCCTGCGAGCACAGCCCGTAGGCCGGGTTCTGCACCGTGAGCACGCAGCGATCCGTCGAGCCGATGAGCAGGATGTTCTGGCTCCCGACGTCGACGCCCTTGGTCGGGGCGGGGACCAGGTGCTTCACGACGATCCGGGTGATTTGGCTGTTCAGGTACCAGGCGTAGCCGGCCACCGCCCCGGCCAGAAGGACGACGACCACGCCGATGATGCCCAGGGTCCACTTGACCCGGTGGCGGCGCTTCGCGTGCTTGGCCTTGCCGGGCTTTCGCTGCTTGTCGATCTGGAGGCCCAGTCCCTGGAGGCCCTCTCCATTGGGAAGTCGCCCCGAATCGATGGACCCGGCGCTTTGCTCCCCCTCTGCAAGAGGGCGTCCTTCGTTGGGGAGGGCACGACCGCGACGCCGGTGCGGAGGGCCTGAACCGGGGGCGGAGTGTCGGCCACCAGCCATGCCTCACCACGGTACCAAGAGGTCGGCACGAGTTTTCTGCGCGGGAGGGATACACCTGCCTTGGGTCGTCCCGAAGTCGCTATTTCATTGGACCGCGAGCTTCGGTGGCACGTCCTTCTGGCCACGATGATGATCGACAGCAAGACGTCCGCCTTTGGTTCGGTCTCAAAGTTCTGATTGGGACCGTTGGCAACCCGTCACTTGTGCACACCGAGCTGAATTGCCTTGACAAGCAACAGTGCAACGGCCACGACGAGGTAGCCACGCAGCAGATACATCCCGGTGAGCCTCCCGCGGGACAACTTGGGGCGATCGAGGAGGCCCAATGCCGGCATTCTCCACGTGTCGCGATTCTGGCTGGAGGCATGCTGAACCTGTGGCGGGTGCTTCGTCCTCGTCCAGAGGACGAACCCGCCGGCGCCGGCGTATCCAACCACGAGTACCGCACCGAGAACGAGTGAGAGCACTCTGACGTTGATGCTCGAAAACAGGGTCGTAGCCATCAGGATCAGGGACATCATGAGCAGGATCGACACGATGAAGCCGGACACGGCGTTGAGCCAGGGCTTGTTCACCCAGGGCCCGAGGACGTCCCTGTCATTACACAGGAGGAGCAGGAAGACCGTGGCGCTTGGAAGCAGCACGCCGGCGAGTGCCTGTACCGAGGTGGTGATGACCCCGAGCGGGGCGCGGGGAATGAGGATCAACCCGGCTGCGAGCACCACCATCCCCGAGAACGTGCCGTAGAAGAGCTTGGCGTCGCGCCAGCTGCGGTGCAGCGAGTGGCGGACACCGAAGACGTCGCCGAAGGCATACGAGGTCGCAAGCGTCACCGCGGCCGCACCGATGATCGAGGCGTTGAGGAGGATGATGGCGAAGATCGTTCCGGCACCGTGCCCGACGTAGCGCTCCAATCCGTGGGCGACTCCGCCAGCATCCGTAAAGTGGCCCAGCACCTTGGTGCCAGCGAATGCCGCGGCGGGTACCGCGACGAGAATCGAAGCAGCAAAGACAACCACGAGCGAGCCGAGAAACGTGTCGGCCCGTTCGTAGTTGATCCACCGCGGCGTGATCCGTTTGTCGATGATGTTGGACTGCTGGAAGAACAGTTGCCATGGCGCCACCGTCGTTCCGACGATGGCGATGATGAGCAGCACCGAAGTGGAGTTGAAGCCGCCCTTGACGCCCGGTACTACCAGGTGATGGAAGAAATCACCCGCCTTGGGGTGACTGAAGATGGCGAGCGGAATGACTAAGAAGTTGGCAAACACGAATACGTACATGAAGCGCTCCCACCGGCGAAAGCTTCCCGTTGCGGTCATTGCGATGAGAGCGACCGCCGCGATAGGAACCGAGATGTACTCGCTTACCCCGAAGTATCCGAGAGCCAGGCTGACACCGATGAACTCGGTGGCAATGGTGAGAAAGTTCAAGAGGAACAGGTCGCCAACCGAGAACGCCCCCCAGAACTTGCCGAACCGCTCGATGATCAACCTGGCGTGGCCGACACCGGTGACCGCACCGAGCCGCACGACCATTTCCTGATTGACGATCAGGACCGGGATCAACAGTGGGAGGGTCCACAAGAGCGTGAGACCGAAGTTCTGACCAGCCTGGGCGTAGGTCGAAACGCCACCGGCGTCGTTGTCGCCAACCATGACGATCAGCCCGGGACCCATGATGGCGAGCAGCACGAGCATTCGTGCCCACCACGACCGCCGCCTCTCGGTGTCGTGCTGTCTAATCGTCCCGAACGCGCCCTGGATGTCGCCAAGGTGCGCCTTGTCGAGTACCGCTGTGGGGATCTCGGTCTCGGATAGGTCTTCGGACATCTCTCACCTCCCCGAACGCGGGAGCGACATGCAAGCTATGACGCCGGGTGCGGATGGCCAGTCGATGGCCAAGGCCAGCGGTGCCTCATTCCTGGGGCCAAGGCACCCGTGGGGTTGATCCGTAATCTCGTCCGGTGAGCGCCGGATCGATCGCCAACCCCGACCCGGCGTCGATTTTGACTTTCGGTTGAACAGCTCTTGACTACATCAGCGCCGGTCGGCCGTGGTCACGCGGAAAACGACGCCGGCACCGGGTCTTCGTTCTCGGCGCACGGTCAAGCCTCCGGAGCGGTCGTGCCGAAGTCGCGCCGCCACCCGGTTGGGAGAAGCAGCTCCAGCACATCATCAACGGTGACAACGCCGAGGATCCTCGCGTGCTGATCGTCCATGACCGGAGCGACGGTCAGATTGAAGTCCGACATCTTGCGCACCGTTGCCCCAAGGTCCCAATCGGCGTGCAGGTGAGGGGGATCGGCCACGGCCACCGCTCCGAGAGTCGCCGTCGAATCGGCCTGGATAAGGCGGATGGCCGTTGCCGATCCGATGACATGTCCCGCGTCATCTCTGGCGAATACGACGTGGATGGCCTCGTGGGGAGCGGTGCTCTGTCGGATTGCATCGAGGACTTCGGAGACCGGTGCGCTGGCAGGCAAGCACAGAAAATCGGGCGTCATGAGGCCACCGGCGGTCTCAGGGTGGTAACTGAGGAGTGCGCGGATCTTTCGCTGTTGGGGCTCTGGCAGCAGGTTCAGGATCGGTAGGCGGCGCTCCTGATTGAGCTCTGTAATCAAGTCGGCCGCGTCGTCTGGTGCCATCGATGCGAGCAGGCGGGCGGCCTCTTGATCGGATCGGGTCCGGACAAACTCGAGCTGGTGGGTGGTGTCCAATTCCTCGAACACATCGGCTTCGAGTTCACGATCCTCGCCCACTGCCTCGATGATCTCTTCACCCTCTTCGTGCGACGCGGCTTCGACGAGGTCGGCGATCTGAGCAGGGTGCAACCTCTTCAGTTTGCGATAGGGGATATGGAGGCGTGCCGAGGGGACGTGGGCCACGAAAGGCTCCATCGTGGCCCAATCAACGACCGAGCCGTCGGTTGAGCGCCAACGGAGGCGACTGGGCAGAAGGCGGCGCAAGGCTGGTCGGCTGGAAGGGTCGGCGCCGACCACCTCCCACCTGCCGTTCACCTTGGCCAGCTCGATCTCGTTGGCGCGAACCAAACGCCCGCCCACAAAGTTGATGAGGTGGCGCGCCAATAGATCCTGCCCCAGGAGCAGTTCTCCGGCTCGACGTTCAAAACGCCGAAGATCAACCTTGCGGCCATCAAAACGAACCCGGCCTGGCTCGAAGCTGACCACGTTACCGATAGGAACAAACAATTGACGCCCCACGACCTTGACGACGAGACCGACGAGAGGGGGATGGGGATCGTCTCCGACCCGGGCGACCAAGTCCTGAACCCGACCGAGCCGGTCACCGGCCCCGTCCACCAGCGGGCGCCGAATGACATTTGAAAGATGTACGAGCTGCAGTTCCATTTCAGACACCACTTCTCGCTGTTTCATCGACGGCCAACCGTAGCCCCACGCAGATGACCTTCATCGTGAGAACCCGACTAGAGCGTGGGAGCCCTCCGGAACCCACTCCTAAGATGGTCGGATGCCGATCTATGCACTGGGCGACCGTGTGCCAAGCATCCACCCCGACGCATTCGTCCATCCCGACGCGACAATCATCGGCGACGTTCGATTGGGACCCGAGGCCTCGGTATGGCCCAGCGCGGTCCTCCGGGGGGACTTCGGGACTGTGATCGTCGGGGCGCGCACCTCGATCCAGGACGGGGCCGTTGTCCATGCGACACCGGAACTGGCGACCGTCGTTGGTGCGGGATGTGTAGTCGGCCACCTGGTCCACCTGGAGGGTTGCGAAATCGAAGACTCGTGTTTGATCGGGTCGAACAGCGTGGTCCTGCATCGAGCCACGATCCGCACCGGCGCCACGGTTGGCGCCAGTGCGGTGGTCACCAACGGCACCGAGGTCCCTGCCGGGGCTCTGGCCATCGGCATACCCGCGACTATCAAGTTGGGAGCATCGTCGGCGGCGGCAATCCGGCGTGGAGCCGATGCGTACGCCGAGAATGCCAAGCGCTACCGAGCCGAGCTTCGCCAGCTCAACTGATCGTCCCTACTCGATCACTTTTGCCGACTCCGTCTTCGCCACGCCGCGGTCGCTCCGGCCGATAGCGTGAGGGCGCCGGCGGCACCCGAGGGCGTCTCGGAGCTGAAGCGATTTAGGGGAACGATCTAGGCTGCCGCAACACGTCGCGTGCCTGTTGCAAGGAGCGCCATGCAGGTGATCATCCTCGGCAGCGGGAATCCGCTTCCACACCCTGATCGGGCGGGACCGTCGACGCTGGTCCGCACGGCGGTCGGTGACCTGCTCTTCGATTGCGGTCGCGGCGTGCTGATGCGGGCTGGCGCCGTTGGCTCCGGTGCCCCAGCGCTACGAGCGTTGCTGCTCACGCACCTCCACAGCGATCACATCACCGATCTCAATGACATCTTCACCACGCGTTGGATGATGTCGTTGCAGCCGAACCCCCTCCCTATCTACGGCCCCCGAGGAACCGCCGACGTGGTGCGGGCCATGGAGGCGATGCTCGAGCCCGACATCGGCTACCGCATCACCCACCACGACGATCTCAACTGGCGCCCGGTTGCAGACGTGACCGAGGTGGACCACGGGGTCATCTTCGAGGAGGGGGCGGTGCGGGTGACCGCCGCTCCGACCGACCACGCTCCGGTTCGCCCAACCGTAGGGTATCGGGTCGACGAGGGGGAGCACTCGGTCGTGATCGCTGGCGACACCGTGCCGTGCGCTGGTCTCGACGAGCTGTGCGACGGAGCCGACGTGCTCGTCAACACTGTGGTCCGCGGCGACCTGATCGAGCCGCTGGGCCTGCCGCGGTTCACGGACGTGCTCGACTACCACTCCGGTGTTGGGGATGCGGCCGAGACCGCTGCCCGAAATGGGGTCGGCACACTCCTGCTCACGCATCTCGTCCCGCCGCCGGCCCCCGGCACCGAACAGGAATGGGTTGACCAGGCTCAGGAGAAGTTCGACGGCAGGATCGTGCTGGCGACCGACCTCTTGACTCTCGAGGTTGGCGACTGACGGTCGGCTTCGGCCGACCAGAGTCGGGATTCGCACCTCACCGATGTGATCCGGCCAAGGGAAAACCCTAGGTCTGGATCAGACACCTCCTTGGAGGACAGGCTGATCTCCGAGCCACCGGCTCCGGGCGCACCAGCAGCCTGGATGCCCCTTGCCGGACGCACGCATAAGACGCAGGCAGCGCTGTTCGGTCGTGATCGCTCCGAAATAGAGTGCCCGGGGCAGGCCGAACGGCACGCGTCCACCGAGGAACCGGGAGTCAGAAATGGCGAAAGTCTTGTGCGTGCTCTACGACGACCCCGTCGGTGGCTACCCGACGACCTATGCCCGGGACGAGGTGCCGGCGATCAATTCGTATCCGGGTGGCCAGAGCGCCCCGACCCCGTCGACGATCGACTTCACACCGGGCGAACTTCTCGGAAGCGTCTCGGGCGGGCTCGGCCTCCGTGATTTCCTCGAATCCGGTGGACATACCTTCGTCGTCACATCGGACAAGGACGGAGCGGACTCGGAGTTCGACCGGGAGCTGGTCGACGCCGACATCGTGATCTCGCAGCCGTTCTGGCCCGCCTATCTCACTGCGGAGCGGATCGCCAAGGCCAAGAACCTCAAGATGGCCGTCACGGCCGGCATTGGATCCGATCACGTCGACCTGCAAGCGGCGATAGAGCGCGGCATCACGGTGACCGAGGTCACGTTTTCCAACTCGATCAGTGTCGCCGAGCACGTCGTGATGATGATCCTGGCGCTGGTCCGCAACTACATCCCCTCCTACGGCTGGGTGGTGCGGGGTGGTTGGAACATCGCCGACTGCGCCGAGCGGTCCTATGACCTGGAGGGGATGAAAGTCGGGACGGTGGCCGCGGGGCGAATCGGCTCCGCCGTCCTCCGACGACTGAAGCCCTTCGACGTCGAGCTGCACTACACGGACCGCCACCGGCTGAGCGCGGAGGTCGAAGAGGATCTCGGTCTGACCTTCCACGAGACCACGGCCGAGATGGTCCCGCTTCTCGACGTGGTGACCATCAACGCCCCGCTGTACCCCGAGACCGAGGGGCTGTTCGACGAGGCCCTGCTCTCGACCATGAAACGCGGGGCGTACATCGTGAACACGGCTCGGGGGAAGATCTGCGACCGGGACGCGATCGCCCGGGCCCTCGAGAGCGGGCAACTGGCCGGCTATGCGGGTGACGTCTGGTTCCCGCAGCCTCCACCGGCCGATCACCCGTGGCGGTCGATGCCCCATCACGGCATGACCCCCCACATATCGGGCACCTCGCTGTCGGCGCAGGCGCGTTATGCCGCCGGGACCCGGGAGATCCTGGAGTGCTTCTTCGAGGGTCGTCCCATTCGCGACGAGTACCTGATCGTGGACGGCGGCCGCTTGGCCGGCACGGGCGCCCACTCCTACGGGGAGGGCAACGCCACCGGTGGCTCGGAGGAGGCGGCGCGCTTCAAGGCGTGAGCGAGGCGGACGCCCCGAGCGTCAGGTCTTCGAGCGGTACAGGACGCCCACCGCCTGTCCACCATCGCCAAGATGGACCGCATCGTGGCGTTCGATCAGGGCCGAATCGTCGAAGAGGGGACCCACCGCGAACTCCTTCGCAACGGGGGCCTCGGCATGTACGGGCGCCTGTGGCACCACCAGTCCGGCGGGTTCCTGGTCGAGTGATCGACCGGGCTGCCCGGACCTGACCGCGGTCGAACCGAGCCAAATCGATGCCCACCCGGACACTCCCGGTTGAGCTTCTGCCTGGCCACGATGCGAATCAGGGAGTCGCTGACTCGCGGGCGACGAGAACGGCGAAAGCCTCCACCGATCGCTGTTGCGCACGCGTCATCTCGCCCGCGATTGCCCGGTCGATGACGGCACCGACCGGCCCAAAGCGAGGCGTGTAGCGGACGGTGAGGGCCATATGCGTGCCCTGCCCGTCCGGCGTGAGGTCGATGATCACCGCCATTCCCGTTGCCGCGACGACCCCCTCGCCTTCGTGGACCTGGCGCCGCGGCCGTTCGAATTCCGTGACGCGCCATCGGGTCCGTGCCTTCCATGGACCGGCGATGCGGGTCCGCTCTTCGTACGTCGTGCCCATCTGAACGGTGCCATCGAAGTACACCTCGAGCGTGTTCTCAACCCAATCGGAATAACGGGTCACGTCGGACGCGAGATCCCATACGCGCTCGGGTGGCGTCGGGATGTCGACCGACACGGTTATCGACCTCTCCTTGGACATATCAGCTCCTTCGGGGATGGGTGTTGCTTGGTGGCCAGGGGCTACCGCTCGGCAGGAGCGCCTTGAGATGCGGAGGAGGCGACTCCGGCGGATGAGCCGGCCCTGTGAAGAGCCGCAGCTCGTGCGATCCGCCGAGCGTGAATCGGCCCCAGACGGATTTGGCCACTGAACTGGCCCCACATGCCGGCGAAATAGAGCCGTGGTGCCGCGGGGTGTTCGGGGGCACCTTTGTATGCAAAAGGCACCCCGTCGGGCCGGAGCACACCCAGATGCCCGACCAGCGGCTCGAGCCCTCGACGGAACCCGGTCGCGCAGATGACGGCGTCGGGTCGAAGCCGCTCACCGTCGACAAGCACGACCTCGGATGCCTCGAGCCCCTGCACCTCTCCGACCACGTGCGCGAGCCCTTGTTTGAGCGCGGCGACGAAACCGTTGTCGACGGCCGGATTGCGAAAGTGATTATGGAAATTGGCGTAGGGACCCTCCGGTGCCCGCGGTATCCCGAAGCGAGTGAGGTCTCCGAAGGCCAGCCGTTGGATCATCGAAAAGTTGAAGTCGGCCAAGCGCATCGGCAGGTGGTCCGCTATGAGCACCAGCAACGGTTGGCCGGGGATGCCGAGGAAATCGGCGTTGGAAAGATTGGGCGGCGTGCGCATCGACATCGTCACGTTCGCCCCACCGGCGATGAGATGGCCGGCAATGTCGACACCCGAGTTGCCGGCGCCGACGATCAACACCTCACGGCCTCGATACGCCTTGGCCCCTCGGAACTCGGACGAGTGGATCAGCTCGGGAGTGAAGCCTTCCTTACCCGGCCAGTCGGGCATAACGGCCACGACGTCCCAGCCGGTGGCGATGACGAGGTAGCGGGCCAGGTACGTGTGCGTTGAGGTCTCCAAACGCCAGAGATCCCCAGCGCGATCGACTCCGGTCAGGCTCGTATTGAAGCGAACATTGAGCTGATGGTGCGCCGCATACCGCTCCAGGTAGGCAACGAAGTCGTCTCGTGTCGGATGTCGCCCGGCGCTCAGTGGCATGCGATATCCCTGGAGGTTCGACATCGCGCGCCATGAATTCAGGCGAAGTTCCTCGTAGCGTGACCGCCAGCTCGCCCCGATCCGGGCCAAGCTCTCAAGAGTGACGGTCTCGAAGCCCCGCTTCTCGAGCGCCGCTGCCGCCGAGAGCCCGGCGGAGCCTGCACCCACCACGATCGCCTCGTGTTCCTCGATGTCGTGGCCGACCGAACCGGGGGCCGTGGTTTCCTCCACACCAACAGTGTGCGGCCGGCAGGAAACCGGGGCAATGTGGCTAGCACGGCCCCCACGTGGGCGCTGACACGACCCCCGACCCCCCAGGCGCCGAGTGGTCTTACGGGCGTGCTGCCAGGGACGCCGCCCGAGTCATCTTTGGCCCCGTCTCTCGTGGCGCCCGAATAGACCGGCGTGCCCAAAGCCCTGGGTTGATCGTGCCCCCGCCACCTCCCGACAGACCGACGACGTCTCCGTGTGCGCTACGTCTCGTTCGGTACCGGAGCGGTTGGTGTGGCGCCGGGTGCGCACGCACGAGGGTCCCAGGGCTGGAGATTGCTGGACGGCGTGGACGGGGCCGCTATCGCCGACTTCGCCGGGATCGTTGTCGTCGTCGTCGTCGTGGCCGACGCGCTGGCCGGTGGGTTCACGGCGAACTGGGTCCCGGTGAGCACGGTCACCTCGGCGCCGTTTGTGACCTGGCTCGGGTCGAAGGCCAAGATGACCGAGCCGGTCATGGAACGGGCGACCTTCTGGGCGGCCGCCTCGACGGTGGGGGAGCGGGACCCGTAATAGACCACGGTCTCGGCGACATCGCCGGTGGCCGGCGCGTCGCCCAGCCCGACCATGTTGAAACCGAGGGCGGCCAGCGCACTTGAGGTGTCGGTGGCCTGGTTGGTCGCCCCGCTGCCGTTCACCACCGAGACGCTCACTGCCGATGCGGCGGGCAGGGGATCGCCCGTCATCGGGTCGATGTTCGGCCCGATCCCAAGGACCCCGTCGATTGCCGCCTCGTCCTGGACCTGTGAGGGGAACTCGACCTGGTTGTAGTTCCCGCCCTGGTAGATGAGGTCTCCGTACTGGCCCCCGTTCGGGTCGGTCACGAGCGCCACCGGCAGCGTGAGCTGGGGGACGGAGTTGATGTTGATCGAGTGGAAGCCGAGAACCAGGCTGGCCATGTCGCGGACCGACCACGACTGGTCGAAGGTCATGTCACCCTTCACCGAGTTGATGAGGTCCAGGTCGCTGATGGGGTTGCCGAGCCCGTGCGTTGCCGCCGCCGACGCCAGCACCCTGAGGAATTCGTGATCGCGACGAATGCGGGCGAGGTCGCTCAGGGCCTCCTGGGGCCAGTAGAAGGCGTCGGCGCTCACGGTGCCCGGTGCGTCGTACTGGAGGTGGCGGGCCCGGACGACCTCGAGGGCCTGGGCCCCGTTCAGATGCACGCACGCTGCCGCGTGGACGTTGAGGCCCGACTCCTGGTCGAAGACCGACATCGGGAACGACATGTTGATGCCGTTCAGCGCGTCGACGACGTTCGCGAACTGATCGAAGTTGAGAGACACGGCGTGTTGGATGGGGATCCCGAAGTCCTCCTCGATGGCCGCCACCAGTTGGCTCATACCCTGATAGAGCGCCGCATCGACCTTGTTCGGCCCGTCGCTCCGGGCATTCGGGATGAATAGGTCGCGAGGGATGGACAGGAGCGCCAGCCGGTGATGGGCCGGGTCGACGTGCAGGATCATGATCACGTCGCTGTTGACGCCGTTGACGCCCTCCGAGCACAGCCCGTACGCCGGGTTCTGCACCTTCAGCGCGCAACGGGAGGTGGAACCGGCCATCAAGATGTTCTCGGTACCGGCCTCCTTCCCGGTGGTCAGCGAGTTGCTCAGCCCGCGAACGTTTGTGCGATTGAGGTCGTGGGTCAGGTAGTAGACGTAGCCCGCCCCGCCGCCGATCACGATCAACAGCACGACGAGGCCCACGAGCAGGGTCCTGCGGAGGCGATGTCGGCGGGAGCGCGGTGCCGCGTGTTTGCCGGCCACATGCCGGCCGGCCGGCTTCCCCCCCTTAGGGCGGGCGGGCCGGTCGTCCATCATTTCTCCGAGGGCGCGCAACCCGCCCTCGTTGGGCGAACTGAAGTTCCGACCTTGACCTGCAGGGTTCGGAGCGCGTCCTTGCCGGCCGCGTTCGGTCATGACGGAACGAGCGTAACAATGAGCACCGCGAAAGTGGGTTCTCCTCCTCCCGGTATGGGCGTGGTCGTGCGGTGCGGGCCGCACGACGCGACGTCCTGACCAGGGCCGTCCGGATCGGGCATTGTGGAGCGATGAACGGCGACCCGAGGCGGTCGGACGGCCCAAAACCTCGGTTGGTGTTGGTCACCGGACTCCCTGGAACCGGGAAGTCGACCGTGGCCGAGGCGATCGCCGGCCTCCTCGGGGCGCCGGTGCTGGCCCACGATTGGGCCATGAGCGCCCTCCGGCCCTACCCGGAGGTGCAGTCGGCCCTCGATCGTACGCCGATGGGGCACCGTGTCGTCGGGTGGTCGACCTTGCATGCCCTGGCCCGATCGCAGCTGCGAGCCGGTCGATCGGTGATTCTCGACGGCGTGGCGCGCACCGGCGAGGTCCACATGTGCCGAGAGATAGCTCGCGACGAGAACGCCTCGATCGTCGTGATCGCGACACAATGCTCCGATCCGTCCGTACACCGCTCCCGGGTGGAGGGACGTGAGCGCCTCATCCCCAATTGGTACGAGCTCGATTGGGATCACGTCGAGCGGTCGCGGACCACATGGGAGCCTGCTGAAGACGCCGACCTCTCCCTCGACGCGGCAAGCGACTGGAACGACAACCTCGCGCTGGTGCACAACCTGTTCGCCGACGAGGATGGCGATTGACACCGGCTGTTACCAGCCCACCGTCCCGTCCAAGAGCTCGCGGAGCAGGTCGGCGTGGCCGTTGTGGCGCGCGTACTCCTCGATCATGTGCACGTAGATCCAACGGAGCGACACCTCTTGCCCATTTTTCAGACCGGTGTCATCCAGGTCACGTCCAGCCGCAGCGGCCCGGCTCTCGCCGCAGGCGGCCTCCCACGCCCTGAGGTCCGCCTCCCAATCGGCGTCGTCGAGCGGGGCGATCTCTTTGTCTTCGACGTCATCATCTGACCAGATGTAGGGCAGGTCGGGCTGGCGAAGGAAGACCCGTTGGAACCAGCCCTGCTCGACCTCGGCCATGTGGCGGACCAGGCCATGCAACGACAAGAGCGAGGTCGGCACGGCGCGGCGCTTCAACAGCTCCTCTTCCAGACCCTCGCACTTGAGCAGCAGTGTCGTACGGTGCCAATCGAGCCAGTTCTCCAGCATCTCGCGTTCGTCCGCGATGAACGGGGGCTCGCTCCGACGTGGATCGAGCAGATCTTCGACCATGGTGGGAATCCTCCGTCCCTCGAGAACCCTCAGTCTGTCCGCTGCGATGGGGCCGCCCGGCCCGCCCCGGGTCGTCGCCCCTCCGCCCAGGTGACGGGCCCGGCTTGCTCCTACGATGCCGGTGTGGCGGACCCGACCGAGCGTCCGAGAGCCGCGGGACGATCCGTCTTGAGCGTGCTCATCGGACGGCCCCTGCGGACGAGCGAGACGGCCAGGGAACACATCACCCCGGTCGAGGGGCTGTCCGCGCTCTCACTCGATGCCCTGACCTCGGTCGCCTACGGCCCCGAGGCGATCATCGTGGTCCTGGCGGTCGGGGGCGCGGGGGCCTTGCACGTGATCTTGCCGATCACGATCGCGATCGTGGTCCTGCTGGCCATCCTGGTCTTCTCCTACCGACAGGTGATCGACGCCTATCCGGGTGGAGGCGGCGCCTACGCCGTGTCGCGGGCCAACCTCGGCCGCGGGGTGAGCCTGGTCGCCGGCGCATCGTTGATCGTCGACTACACGCTGACCGTCGCCGTCTCCATCGCCGCGGGGGTCGGGGCTCTGGTGTCGGCGTTCCCGAGCATCTCGTCGGCAACCGTCCCGATCTGCCTCGCCATCCTCGCCCTCATCACCGTGCTCAACCTGCGCGGCCTCGGGGAGACGGCCCGGGCGTTCCTCCTCCCGACGATGATGTTCATCGTCGGGATGCTGGCGATCATCGCCATCGGGCTCGTCCACCCGTTGGCCGTGCATGCTCCTCTGCCCGGCCGCTCCCTGCTGGCCACCCACGGGCTCCAGACCGTCGGCGTGCTCCTCGTGCTGAAGGCGTTCTCGGCCGGATGCAGCGCGCTCACGGGGGTCGAGGCGATCGCGAACGGGGTCCCCCTGTTCAAGGAGCCCCGGGTGGTCCGGGCCAAGCGCACCGAGGTCCTGCTCGGGGGGATCCTCGGGGTCATGCTGGTCGGACTGGCCGTGTTGGCCCGGCGATGGCACATCGGCCCGCGGAGCAATCAGACCGTGCTCAGCCAGATCATGGGCATGGCTGTCGGCCGCCACTGGGCCTACTACGTCGTGTCGCTGACCATCACGGTCGTGCTCGCGCTGGCCGCCAACACCTCGTTCGGCGGCCTCCCGATCCTGGCCAGCCTGCTGGCCCGGGACGATTACCTACCCCACCTGTTCTCGCTGCGCGGCGACCGCCAGGTGTTCGCGAACGGCATCGTGGTGCTGGCCGGGCTCTCGGCGGCATTGCTCATCGCCGTCCGCGGCAACACGAACGAGCTGATCCCGCTGTTCGCGATCGGGGTATTCACCGGATTCACCCTCTCCCAGTCCGGGTTGGTCATCCATTGGTGGCGGGAACGACCCGCCAGGTGGCACTACCGGGCCGCCGTGAACGCCTTCGGCGCGCTGACCACAGCGGTCGCGACGGTGATCTTCCTCATCTCGAAATTCGTTGACGGGGCCTGGGTGGTCGTCGTGGCCGTGCCGACGTTCGTGCTTCTTTTCCGGCGGATCCACCTCTACTACGACCGGGCGGGGTTACAACTCGGCGTGGGCATGGTGCCCGACAAGCCTGAGGGGAAGCCAACGCTCGTCATCGTGCCGATCTCGAGCATCTCGTTCCTCACGGAGTACGCCATCTCCGAGGCCCTCTCCCTCGGTGACGAGGTGGTGGCGATCTCGGTCGTCATCGATGGGGGGGACGACGGGGAACGTGCCGCGCAACAGCTGCACGATCAGTGGGGGGAGTGGGATCCCGGCGTCCCGCTACGGGTTCTGCACACCGAGTACTCGTCGGTGGTCGACCCGATCATCGCCTTCATCGACCATGCCCGGGCGGAGAGCGACCAGCAGATCGTCGTGCTCATCCCGGTGGTGGCGCCCGAGCACCTCCGCCATCGTCTCTTACACAACCAGATCGATGTGGTCCTGTCGGCGGCGCTCCGGACGCGGACCGACGTGGTGGTGGCCCGGGTCAAGATGCCCATCCGGCTTCCCGCGGTTGGCGACGGCTCGATGGAAGACGGCTCCGATGGGAAATCCGGCGAAACCGGCTCGGGTGGCGATGGCTCGGAGTCGGAGCCTTCGGGTGCCACGCCGGTCAGAGAATCCCCTCACTAACCTTCGCCCCGGCAGCACGACCACCACCGCCCGGCGTCCTCCTGGACGCCCGCCAGTCAGGTCCCGAACCGAGGAGCGGCCATGTCGCAGTACGTCCACACCCCCCATCCCCACACGATCGAGCGCCTGGAGCATAAGGACCACCCAGTCACGACCAGGGACGTCTACTCCGAGAAGGCCACCACGAAGTTCAACTCGTGGCTGGCCGTCAAGATCACCGACGGCGTCGGGACCATGTGGTGCGCGTACGTGTTCGCGGCCGTTGCTCTCGTCGGCCTTCCGGCGGCACTCAAGCCCGGCGGGGAGGGGATCATCGCCTGGATTGCGCAGACGTTCCTCCAGCTGGTTCTCTTGTCGATCATCATCGTCGGACAGAACATCGCCGCCGCGTCCTCGGACAAGCGCGCCGAGGGCACCTTCAAGGACGCGGAGGCGATCCTGAGCGAAGCCATAGAGATCCAAAAGCACCTGCATTCCCAGGACGAGGAGCTGATCGCCGCCCTGAAGGACGCGCTGTCCAAGCTCCCGGCGACGTAGGGCATCGATGGGGACGAAGCTGCGCGAAGAATGGTCGGTCGCCCCGCTCGCGAAGGACACCCTGGCCGATCGGGACCCCGACTCGCTCGAGCACGCCCCCGGCGACAGGGCGGCCACCGAGGCGGCGATGGCGGAGCTGCAGGCTCCGTTGCTCGACCTGCAGAGGCGGCTGTGGGCGGAGGGCCGACGTTCGCTGCTGGTCGTCCTCCAGGGTATCGACACCTCGGGCAAGGACGGCACCATCTCTCGCGTGTTCCGCGGCCTCAACCCACTGGGGATGCAAGTGGTCTCGTTCAGGGAGCCGAGCCGCGAGGAGCTGGCCCACGATTTCCTCTGGCGTGTTCACCCGCACAGCCCGGCCGTCGGTGAGATCTCGATCTTCAATCGGTCGCACTACGAGGACGTGCTGACCGTCCGTGTCCACGGAAGCGTGCCACCCGAGATCTGGCGCTCCCGCTACGCGCACATCAACGAGTTCGAGTCGCTGATGCACGACTCGGGTACGACCATCGTGAAGGTGTTCTTGCACATCTCGAAGAGCGAGCAGCGCAAGCGCCTCGACCAGCGGCTGGCCGACCCCGAGAAGGCCTGGAAGGTCGCCCAGTCCGACTTCGCCGACCGCGAGCTGTGGCAGGACTACATCGGGGCGTTCGACGAGATGTTCGAGAAGACCTCCAGCGACATCGCCCCGTGGTACGTGGTCCCGGCCGACCACAAGTGGTACCGGAACTGGGCGGTATCGAACCTGTTGCTTGAAACGCTCGAGGAGATGGACCCCCAGGCGGCCCGCGGTCCTCAGCTTTGATGCATCCTTCGGCCGGCCTCGAGCGCCGTGTCGGCGAAATACCAAAAATCATGTCGATCGAGCCAGTCTCGTTCGTCGTCCCTATGACACCGAAACCCTGAGGGAGGACTGAAATGCGATACATCATGTTGATCTGCAACGACGAGGTGGCTTGGGAGAAGACGCCCGACGACGTCAGAGCGGCCAACACGGCGGAGTACGAGACGTTCATGGGCGAGATGGGGGGACGCAACGTGCTCCAGGGCGGGGAGCGCCTGCGGCCGGTCGCCGACGCGACGACCGTTCGGGTGCGAGACGGCAAGGTCGTGACGGTTGATGGGCCCTTCGCCGAAACGAAAGAGCAGATCGGGGGCTACTTTGTCGTCGACTGCAAGGATCTGGACGAGGCGATCGAGATCGCCGGAAAGATCCCGGGAGCACGCGATGGCTCGATCGAAGTGAGGCCGATCTGGGAGATGTAGCACCCGAGGTCGAAACCGCCGTCGGGGCGGCGTTCCGGGACGAGTGGGGGCGGGTGGTCGCCACTCTGATCGGCGTGACGCGCGACTGGGACCTGGCCGAGGAGTGCGCGCAGGACGCCTTCGTGAAAGCCCTCGAGCATTGGGGCCGCGAAGGTGTCCCGCGCAACCCCGGCGCGTGGCTGACCACCACCGCGCGCAACCGCGCGATCGACCAGCTCCGCCGCGCCACGGCTGGAGCGACGAAGGAGCGAGAGGCGACCGAGGGGACACTCGCAGCGATGGAACAGGCCGAACCAACGTCGGAGGTCGAGGAAGGCGCCCCGATCGAGGATGACCGCCTGCGGCTGATGTTCACCTGCTGCCACCCTGCACTATCCGCCGAAGCCCAGGTGGCGCTGACCCTGCGGACCCTGGCCGGCCTGACGACTGCCGAGATAGCGCGGGCATTCCTGGTGCCTGAGGCGGCGATGGCCCAGCGCCTCGTGCGGGCCAAGCGAAAGATCCGCGAAGCCGGCATCCCGTACCGGGTGCCGCCCCCCGATGCGCTCGCGGAGCGCACCTCGGCGGTGCTCGGGGTGCTGTACCTCTTGTTCAACGAGGGGTATTCGGCCAGCTCGGGTGCCCTTGTCCGCCACGACCTGTGCGATGAGGCGATCCGCCTGGGCCGTCTTCTCGTTCAGCTAACCAAGGGGGAGCGAGAGGCCGTCGGGCTGTTGTCCCTCCTGCTCCTCCAGCACTCCCGTCGGGTCACCCGGCTGGACACGGCCGGCGCGCTCGTCCTGCTGGAGGACCAGGACCGCACGGCCTGGGACCGATTCGCGATCGCCGAGGGTCTCGGCCTCATCCAGTCGATGCCCCCTCGAGAGCCGGCCGGTCCCTACGAGCTGCAGGCGGCCATCGCGGCATGCCACGCCGAAGCGAGGACCGCCGAGGCAACCGACTGGCCGAGGATCGCCGGCCTCTACGGCGAGCTGGCCCGCGTGGTCCCCTCCCCGGTGGTCGAGCTCAACCGGGCGGTGGCGGTGGCCATGGCCGACGGACCCGCCGTCGGGCTCCGCCTCGTCGAACAGCTCCAAGAGACCGGTGCGCTCGCCGGCTACCACCTGCTTCCGGCGACCCGGGCCGACCTCCTCCGCCGGCTCGACCGGCGGAAGGAGGCGGCGGAGGCGTATCGAGAGGCGCTGGCCCTTGCACCGACCGCCGCCGAACGTGAGTTCCTGACGGCGCGGCTTGTGCAGAGCCTGGCCGGTTAGCGCCATATCGGGCGGTAGCGCTCCGAGCGAATCGACCGATCGGTGTGAACGATGACGCAATGCCACCGTGACACTCGTGACAGCGTTCGAGACCGGAAGCGGAGCCGCTCCGTCGGTTACCGGAGCGTCGACAGCCCTCCGTCGACCGCGATGACCTGGCCGGTGAGATAGCTGGCGTCATCGGACAGCAAGAACACCACCGGGGCGGCGACCTCCCATGCCGTTCCCTGCCGTCCGAGGGGGACGTTCGTCCTCTCCCGGCTCGGCCGTCCCTCCGACGCCCGGCGGCCGAGCGGCGTGTCGATGAGCCCGGGGGCGATGACGTTGGCCCGGACGCCCTGGCGCGACCCCTCGAGTGCGACGTGGCGGCACAGCCCGGCGATGGCCGCCTTCGAGCTGTCGTAGGCGGGGATCGAGCTGCCCGGCTTCAGGCCGGCCACCGAGGAGATGAACACGATCGAGCCGTCGCTCATGTGCGGCAGCGCCGCCTTGGCCAACAAAAAGTGCGAGCGGACGTTCACCGAGAACACCAGGTCCCACTGGTCGGCCGAGGTCCCGGCAAGCCGCCCGCCGGCACCGATCCCGATGTTGAGAACCAGCCCGTCGAGTCCGCCCATCTGGCTCACCGCGCCGCCGACGATGGCCTCGCAGGCAGCCTCGTCGGTCACGTCTCCGATCAGCACCCCCGCCTTGGCCCCCTCGTCCTCGACGAGGCGCGCCGTCTCGCGGACCGACGACTCGTCGCGGTCCGCCAACGCGAGGGTCGCCCCGGCACGCGCCGCGAGCACCGAGATTGCTCTGCCGTTTCCGAGCGGCGCCTCGGGGTCTTCGGAGCGCTGCGTCCCGGCGCCGACCACCAGGACGCGCCGACCGTCCAGCCGTGCGCTCACCCGGGGAACGGGGCCGCGTCGCTCTCGAGCTCGACCCCGAGCGAGTTCAGCGTGAATGCCACCAGGTGATACTGGCCGACGACCATGCAAACCTCGATCAGCTGGCGCTCGTCCAGGTGCTCGGCCAGCACCTTCCAGGTGGGGTCGGTGATGTACGCGTCGGCGTGCAGCTCGTCGGCCGCCCGGAGCAGGGCCGCGTCGAGCGGCGCCCACCCCGCCGCGTCGGGCCCGCCCACGATCCGGGCGATCTCCTCTTCGCTCAGCCCGGCCGCGCCGGCGATCCGCACGTGCTGGCCCCACTCGTAGTGGGCGTGGCAGTGCAACGCCGTGCGGAGGATGAGCAGCTCACGACCGCGATGAGAGAGTTCCCCGCGTTGGAGCAAGGTGCCGCCGAACTTCGACCACCGGTTGAACAGGCGCTGGTGCCTGACGAAGGTCGCGAAGATGTTGAGGACCCGCCCGTTGACGGTGACGGGGGCGAGGAGCTCGTTGGCCTTCTCGTCCCGGTCGGCCGGGGGAAGCGGGGGGATGCGGAGCGGGCGAGCGGCGTCGGTCATGGAGGCAACGTTAGACCTCGGCCCCGGGACCGATCCGTGGGGGCTCAGCCCGCCTCGGCAGCCGAAGCGATGCCGGTCGCGGCGCGCTGGAGGAACCGCGTCATGTACCAGCGGTACAACCATCCGGTTCCGGGCACCTTGGCGTCGAACGACGAGCGCCAGTGCAGGAGCGTCCCGGTGCCGGCCGCCTCGAGATCGATGTTGGCCCGGTAGTCCCGCAACGGCAGGCCGGACAGGGCCACGTAGCTGAGCCGGTGAGACTCGACCACCTCGATGATCTGTTCACGGCTCTTGACGGGTCCCGTTTTGAAGACCCGGATGGCGCCGGGTCCCTCGCTCGCACCGGCTCCCGGCTTCTCGAGTTCGAAGGACCCGAGCGGCGTGCAGCTCGGCCAGCGAGCCCCGTCGGCCACGATGCGGAAGACGGCGTCGGGCGGTGCCGTCGAGGGCGCCTGGACGTGGATCTCTTGGCGGGCCATGCGTGGTCCCTCCAGTGTGCCGAAACCTGGCACCTCGTTCTCGTATTCGTTTCTCGCCTCAACGTGGCACCGAACAGTGCCTGGGGGCCAGTCCGCCGGGGGGAGTGACGGTCAGTCAGCCGTGGCAGAGCCATGCCACCGGAGCTATACTTGACTAAAACGATCGGTTTAATAGTATTAGCCCCGAAGGACGAAGGATGAGCCTCACCCGAGAACGCCAGACGAGCGATCACCCGGCCGGGTCCGGATTACGGGCGCAGGCCACGGTTCTTCCGTTCGCCCGACCGGCATCACCCGAGGCGTCTCCCGCTGCGATCCGACTGGACGAGGACTCCCTATCGAGCCTGGCCCGGCTCTTCGGATCGTCGTGTGTGACCCCGTGGTCGGAACGGGGGGACGGAGCGCTCGCCGCCCGGGCCTATGAACTGCTGGAGCTCTCCGACCACTTCGAGGTGTGGGTCATCCATTGGCCGAGCGATGGCGCACTGCAGCTGCACGACCATGGCGGATCGTCGGGCGCCTTGTACGTCGTGAGCGGCTCCCTAGACGAAGGCGCCGTTTCGGTCGCCAACACCTATGACCACCGGTCGATCGGCGCCGGTCAGGGCACGAGCTTCGGGCCCCGATACGTCCACGACGTGGTGAACTCGGGGCCGGACGTCGCGACGAGTGTGCACGTCTACTCTCCGCCGATGGAGAAGATGACGTTCTTCACGCTCGGAGCGGACGGCATCGTCCCTGAGAGAACCGACTACCGAGCCGATCCGGCGTGGGCTCCCTGAGCGGGGATTCGAGCGGTGCGCTCGAGGCGGTCCTGGCCGACGTCCGGACGCGGATCCATCGGGTCGGGCCAGAAGAGGCCGCCCGGATCCAGAGCGACGGCGGCCTGCTCATCGACACGCGGCCGAGCGAGCAGAGGGCGGACGAAGGCGTGATCCCCGGCGCCCTCGCTATCGACCGCAACGTCCTCGAGTGGCGGCTCGATCCGACCGGCCCGCACCGTCACCCCGACGCGGGCCCACCCGGGCGCGAGCTCGTCGTGTTCTGCCAGGAGGGCTACGCCTCGAGCCTGGCCGTGGACGGCTTGGTTCGGCTCGGGGTGGCGCCTGTCTCCGACCTCGAGGGAGGCTTCGCTGCGTGGAAAGCATCCGGGCTCCCGGTTCTACCCGGCCCTCGACCTTGACATCTGTCTAAAGTCGCCGACCCTGGCGACGCTCCCGCACCATGCGGTGGTGCGCCGGTTACGGGCCTCCAGACGCGCGGGGTCCCTCATCGTCGGAGCTACGTGTTGTCGCCGCCTGATTGTGAGCGCCGTCGAGCACCCTTCACGAGCAATCGCTGATAGAAACCGCCCGGCATCCGAGACACCAGGTCGATGACCTTCGCATCCGGACCGATGAGCGCGCGGCGCCGATCGTTCGCCACCGCCGTCAGGATCTGGCGGGCCGCCTTCTCGGGGCTGGTGAGGGCCATCTTGTCGAAGGCCTCGCGAGCGTTTGGCGTCCCGCCGAGCGCGCCGGGTCCATTGTCGATCCTGGCATTGCGGACGATGTTGGTCTTGATCCCACCGGGATGGATGGTCGTCGCCGACACCGGCGCTCCCTCGATCTCGAGCTCCATCCGCAGCGCGTCGGTGAATCCCCGGACGGCGAATTTGGCCGAGTTGTAGGCCGACTGGGAGGGGACGCTGATCAGCCCGAAGACGCTCGACATGTTGACGACGTGGCCCTCACCCGATTCCCGGAGGTGTGGGAGGAAGGCCTTCGTCCCGTGGACGACGCCCCAGAAGTTGATGTTCATCAGCCACTCAAAGTCCTCATAGGAGTGCTCCTCGACGGTGGACACGACGGCGACGCCGGCGTTGTTGAAGATCAGGTTGACCCGACCGTGCTCGTCTGCAGCCTGATCCGCCCATCCGAACATGGCCGTGCGGTCGGCCACGTCGACCCGGGCGGATGTGACCTTGATCCCCGCTCCCTCGCAGCGTGCGACGGTCTCGGCCAGCCCCTCTTCGTCGATGTCGGACAGCGCCAGGTGGCATCCGCGCCCGGCCAGATCCTTGGCCAGGGCTCGTCCGATGCCCGATCCGGCACCGGTGATGGCGGCCACCCTCCCGCTGAACTGCTTCATGGCGCCCAACTCCTCCTTCGGCCCTCCCGAGATCCTTCTCGGTGGCCGCCATCGCCACAAGGTCCGGGCTCCGTCGCCGCCGGCGTGGGTCCGGAGCCGACGAAGTGGCGCCCATGTCGCACCCAAGCCCCCCCCGCACCACGGGGGGACGGTGACAAAATGGGGGCAATGAGCCGCCGGCACCCGACGAGCTCTGGCCGATCCTCGACGTTCGCGTCGTTGCGTGTCCGGAACTACCGCCTGTTCTTCGTCGGGCAGATCATTTCCACGTCGGGTACCTGGATGCAGACCGTCGCCCAGGGCTGGCTGGTCCTTCGCCTGACCCACAGCGGCACCGACCTCGGACTGATCACCGCGGCTCGGTTCCTGCCGATGATGCTGTTCTCGCCCTGGGGTGGGCTCATCGCCGATCGGCTGGACAAGCGCCGGATCCTCTATGTGACCCAGGTGCTGTCCGGCCTCCTGGCCCTGTTGCTGGCCGCGCTGGTGGCCACCCACCAGATCGAGCTGTGGATGGTGGCGGTGATCGCGTTGGCGCTCGGCTGCGTCAACGTCTTCGACAATCCGACCCGGCAGAGCTTCATCGCCGAGATGGTTGCGGACGACCAGCTGGGCAACGCGATCACCCTCAATTCGGTCACCATCAACATGGCCCGGGTCATGGGACCGGCTGCGGCCGGCGCGCTGATCGCGACCGTCGGGATCGCGCCGTGCTTCCTGGCCAACGGCGTCTCGTTCGGGGCGGCGGTGATCAGCCTCGTGCTCATGCGGGGCCACGAGCTGTACCCGGTGGACCGCCCACCCCGTCAGCCCGGCCAAGTGCGCGATGGCCTGCGCTACGTCAGGCGGACCCCCGAGCTGTTGGTGCCGCTCCTGATGATCACGTTGGTGGGCACTCTGTCCTGGGAGTTCCAGGTTTCCCTGCCGCTCATGGCCCGCTTCACGTTCCATGGCTCCGCCGCCACCTACGGCACGATGCTGGCCTTCATGGGCGCCGGCGCCGTGGTCGGCGGCCTGGTCACGGCGCGCCGGAACCGGGTGAGCGCGGTCGGGCTGGGTCGGTCCTCCATCGGATGGGGCCTCGCCATCCTGGCCGCCTCGGTGGCCCCCAACCTGCCCAGCGAGTACGGCCTGTTGCTGCTGGTCGGCTACGGAAGCATCAGCTTCAACGCGCTGGCCAAGACGACGCTGCAGCTGGCCGCGGTGCCGTCCATGCGCGGCCGGGTCATGGCGCTGTGGTCGGTGGCCTGGCTCGGATCGACCCCGATCGGCGGCCCGATCGTCGGGTGGATCGGGCAGAGCTTCGGCGCCCGGTGGTCGCTCGTGGTCGGCGGGCTGGCCGCGGTCCTGGCCGGCCTGCTCGGTTACGCGAGCCTCGCCAAGATCGACCGCCACGCGCTGTCGAACCTGGACGCGGTCGCCGACGTAGCCCCGGTCGAGCCGGTTCCCGAACCGGCGGCGGCACAGGTGTCCACCGCCTTCGAGCCGTAGGTCGCGGCTCCGCGAGGTTCGCCCACCTGGGCCCGGTGACAGACTTGCGTGGCGCACCACGTGCGTTTCGGACTGGGGGAACGATGGCCGAGTCACTGAGCTGGCCGCTCGAGGTGGAGACCGGGGCCGGGACGGTTCGGGGTGCCGACGACCTCGAGAACACCGTGGCCTGGCGGGGGATCCCGTTTGGGGCATCTCCGGTCGGCGACCTGCGCTGGCGGGCCGCGCGTGACCCGGAACCCTGGACGGGCGTGCGCCAGTGCACCGAGTTCGGTCCCGCACCCTGGATGCCGGGCGCCCCGGACAGCTCCGAGGACAGCCTCTACCTCAACGTCTGGCGGCCCGACGACGCCGAGGTGGGCCTGCCGGTGTACGTCTGGGTGGCCGGTGGGGCGAATCAGCTCCAGGTGCCGAGGCTTTCCGACACGCCCGGCCGGACGGTCGCCAGCCGATCGAAGGTGGTCTTCGTGTCCGTCTCGTACCGGGTGGGGGAGATGGGCTGGTTCTGTCACCCGGCCCTGCGCGACGGCGACCCCCTCGACGGCTCGGGCAACTACGGCACGCTCGACATCATCAAGGGGCTCGAATGGGTCCGGGACAACATCGCGGCATTCGGTGGTGACCCCGGCAACGTCACCCTGACCGGCGAGTCCGCCGGCGCCTACAACACCCTGACCCTGCTCATCTCCCCGGCCGCACGGGGCCTGTTCCACAGGGTCATGTCCCAGAGCGGTCGGACCGAGACGGTGTCGGTGGAGGAGGGCGACGAGGCCGGCGAGGCGATCCTTGGCCGCCTGTTGTCCGAGGAGCACGCCGGCGATGCCGCCGGTGCGGCGGCCCGCGCCGGCATGGGAACCGACGAGGTCGCGGCATACCTGCGCAGCCGCACCGCCGAGCAGCTGGCCGTGGCGGCCCGGGGCCTCTTCAGGGCCGGCTTCAGCGACGGCGCGGTGATCGGCGCGAACGGCTTCGCCAGCCTCGATGACGGCACCTACCCGAACAAGGTGCCCGCCATCATCGGCATGAACCAGGAGGAGACGAAGTTCTTCCTCGCCCGCCGCAATCGCGAGCTCCAAGGCGACCGCGCGCTGTGGGAAGAGGTGACCTCGGTCGCGAGCGCTCAGAAACGCGCGACCGGGTGCGATCTCGTGCTTCGACGCCTGGCGTCGAACGCCGACCAGCCGCCCGTCTACGGGTACCTGTTCCGGTGGGGGTGGGGTGGCGAGCACGCGAGCCCGCTGCGGGAGCCGACCTCATGGATGCTCGGGGCCTGCCACGGGATGGACATCGCGTTCTTCCTCCATGGGGGTGAAGCGCCGTTGTTCGGCCGCAACACGTTCAACGAAGAAAACGAACCCGGCCGGACATCTCTTTCGCTGGCGATGATGGGATACCTGGCCAACTTCGCCCACACCGGGGACCCGGGCACGGCCGGGGCGGGCCTGCCGGCGTGGGAGCCGTGGAGCAACGACGCGGGAGCTCCGAAGCTGATCGTCTTCGATGCGGACCTGAGCGAGCGGCTCGTCCGGATGGACTCCGAGGAGCTGACGGTCGGCGCGGTGCGGGTCCTCTTCGACGCTCTTCCCGAAGAGTCCCAGAAGCTCGCCGCCTCGGCCGAGCGGACCTTCGCCCTCGCGGCTCCCGCCTGATCTTCCGGGCGCTCGGGCGCGGCGCCTTCTACGAGACGCGGATGCCGACCGTGTCGTGCTCGACCGTGAACCGGTGGCCGGTGCCGCGACGCAGCAGATCGACCAGCACGGTCGCGCCCGAGCCCGTGCCCGAGACGGTGACCCGCCTGATGAGGCCTCCGGGCGATCCGGAAGCGGCCGCGTCGCCGGCGTAGGCCACACCTTCGATCGAGAAGCTGAGCCGTCGCCCGCCGTCGGAAAACGTTGCGGTGGCGACGCGCAACCGGCCAGTGACAACCCGTTGCGCGAACTTGATCGTCGCGGTCGCGCTCGAGACTTCGATCGACGCCGGGGCAACCTCGAGAGGCGGGCTCACCCCACCGGTCTGGCTGCTGGTCCCCGGGGCGGGCGAGGTCGAACCCTGCCGCATCGTGGTCGTCGTCGAGTGGCCAGGTCCGGCCGTCGATGAGCAACCGGCGAGACCGGCTGCGAAGGCGAACAGGCCCGATGCGACGAGTCTGCACCGCCCACGTCTCATTGACCTCGCTCGATGCCACGAGAGGCGCATTTCGTGCCCGGTCTCGAGGCCGTCCGACGTTGTTCGCCGGCCAGCCACCTCTACCCCGTCACCCCGGGCTGGTCAACACCCGCGCTAGCTGCAGGACAGGGATCCCCGCTGTCGTCCGAAGGACGAGCGACCGGCCGTGCAGGTGACCGTTGTCGAGGCCGTGCCGGATGACCCCGTGTTGTCTCTGACAGTGAGATTGACGGTGTAGGTCCCGGCGTTCGAGAAGCTGTGCGAGAACGTCGAGCCGCTGCCCGAACCCCCGTTGACCGTCCACGAGTAAATGGAGATCGTGCCGCCCTGGTCGGTCGACGTCGAGGTGAACGTGCACAACGTGCCGCCGCACGACTTCGAGATGCTGGCCGTGATGATGTGCGTGGGCGCGGTGGCGTGGGCTTCGTTGGAGACCGGCCCAGCCCCGGCCGTGTTCACGCCGACCACCTCGTAGTAGTAGGTCGATCCGGGTGTCACGGTCGTGTCGCCGAAGGCGAGGCTGGTCACATTCGTGGCGATCGGCGTCGCTGACTCGGCGTTGGGTGCCGTGCCCCGCAGGACGTCGTAACTGGTCGCCCCGGAGGCGGTGCTCCATTGCAGGGCTATGAGGCCGCTGCCCGCCGTGGCGAAGAGGGTGCCCGGGGCCCCGGGCTTGGGTGGCGGCGGTGAACCACCTCCGCCACCCCCACCCGAACCCGTGGACGACGGGGTCGCGGTGGCCTGGTTCGATGGATCTCCGGTCCCGACCGAGTTCACGCCCTCGACCTCATAGAAGTAGGCGTGCCCGTTGGTCACGGTGGTGTCGTTGTAGGTGGTCCCGCTCACGTTTGTCGCGATGGGCGTCGTCGACTCGCCGCCCGAGGCGGTGCCCCGATAGACGTCGTAACTGGTCGCTCCGGATCCCGCAGTCCAGCTCAGCGCGACCTGGCCGGAGGAACCGTTCGCTGCGAGGGCGGTCGGAGCCTGCGCGGCGCCGTAGGCCCAGCTGCCCCGCCCGGTCGCGAGGTCGTAGCCGACGAGGGCCGGGTGGCCGTTGCTCCCGCCCGTGATGTCGCGGAACGACGGGGTGGCCGAGGAGCCGTAGAGGGTCTGCGGGCTTGCCGAGATGCCGGCCACCGCGGACTCGGCGGCCCAGATCGGCGATGAGACGCTGGTCCCACCGACGGTCCACCAGCCCGACGAGCCGAGATAGGAGGTGCTGTCGTAGACGGCGACGCCCGAGGCCGGGTTGGCATCGAGCGACACGTCGGGCACCGCGCGGCCCGTGCAACCGGCCTGGGCGTACTGGGCGAAGCTTGCCTGGGCGCTCGGTGCCGGCTCGTAGCTGCTGCACCCGCCTCCGCCCGAGCTCCAGGCGGTCTCGGAGGCCAGCGATCCGTTGCTGTTGAACTGGAGGCTGGTCCCGCCCACCGCCACGACCTTGGGTGATGTGGCGGGGTAGTCGACGGCGCTGGCCGAGTCGCCGGTGGAGGCGAAGTAGCTGGCCGAACCCGAGAAGTCGGAGTCGTAGCTCGTCTCGCCGTTGAACTCCGAGGTGCCCCAGCTGTTCGACACGTAGTTCGCGTGGGTTCCCGCGTAGGACTCGGCCGTCAAGAGGTCGTTCAGGCTGTTGGAACTGGCCTCGACCAGGAGAATCTTGGCGCCCGGAGCCACCGCGTGGGCCCACTCGACGTCCAGGCTGATTTCAAGGGCCCAACCCTGGTCAGACGCCGGAAGGCTCGACCCGCCGGTCTCGTTGACCTTGGTGAAGCACCCGTTGGTCGTGGTGCACGACGGGAGGCCCCACTGGCTCGAGAAGGTGCTGAGGTCGGCTGCCACCGTCGGGTCGTCGTAGGCGTCCACCAGAGCGATCGTCTTTCCGCTCCCGGCCGATGTGGCCGTCGGGAACCCGTAGACCGACTCGATGTTGGCGGGCGCGAGCCCCGAAACGGTCACCGCAGGGGCTCCGCCCCGACCGTCCGTGGCGCGGTGAGAGAAGTAGGAGAGATGGGACTGCTCAGTCGCAGGCTTGAGAATGCGGGCGAGGCAGCTCGCGTACCCGGCGGGCGCGGATGAGCAGACCGTCTGGGCGGTGCCGCTGAAGGGCGTCTGAGCGGACCCGGCGCCATTCGAGGTCGTGTTACCACCCGTAGTGGTGGTGGCGGCTATCGCCGGGAGGGCTCCGAAGAGACCGATGCTGGTTGCCGCGAAGGCACCAAAAGCAGCCTTGATGAGGAGTTTCTTGGTCACGCGACCCCAATTCTTCCGGACGGAGGCCTTGAATCTACTAATCCAGCCACCATTTCAGGTGGATGGTGACCGCGATACGGGGCAAACCGACCACTTTCAGTGACCACCGGTAGCTGAGGGTCCGAAGTGGCGCTCGGGGCGCTCTTCTGCCGGGCTGTCCTTGCCATGGGTGGTCTCGCTTTGGATTCGCCGGCCCCGTATGAGGTGGGGTGGATCGCCGCGACGCTAACAGACTGGGTTCAATCGATCGAAGCAA
>PLWZ01000069.1 GCA_003151235.1 Acidimicrobiaceae bacterium | reverse complement strand
GAGACCTCTTTGTTTGTCAAGCCCTCGCGGGAGTCTGTGAGCGGGAACGTCGAACCGCCGGGGCGCGGCGCGATGACCGGGCGTAGTCTGACCGCGGGTCCGGGAGTGGCTTGTCCGAAGAGCCGGTGTTCGGGGTGCGAACCGGCCGCGCTGGCTTCAGAGCCGCTCCCTGTTTGCCCTCCCGGGCCCGCTTTGCCTCGGCGGTCCGCCGGCGTTCGGCGTCGATCTGCAACTGGCGGTAGAGAGCGTCACTGATGCGTCGCTTCAGCGCCCGCAGGGCCTCTTTGCCGGTCTTGCCCTCGGCGATCTTGCGGTCGAAGTAGATGCGGCCCTCGGTGCCCCGGTGTCGGATCTGGGTAACGGCCACGATGTGGATGGCGTGGTTGAGCTGACGGTTGCCGCGCTTGGAGACGCGGTGCACCCGGCGAGGGCCCGAGGAGACCTCGATCGGGGCGGTTCCGGTGTAGGAGGCGTAGCGGTCCTTGGTCGCGAACCGACCGACGTCCCTGGTGTGGCCGATGACCATGGCCGCGACCACCGGCCCGACCCCATAGAGATCCGTGAGGGTGGTGCCCGACGCGGCCACCGCGGTGGCGATGCGTTTCTTGGAGGCCTTCATCTGTTCGTCGAGGCGGACGAGATCCTCGATCAGCTCACGGGCGAGTTCAACACGGGCCGCTTCGATCGCCCCGTCCGGCTCGAGACCGGCGAGCAGAGACCCGGCGTGAGCTGCGCTGATCTCCCCGGCGACGCCGGCGGGAACGAGCTCGCAGAGCACCGAGTGCAGTCGACAGGCGACCTTGTTGCGCAGGCGCCCGAGATCGTTGTTGCGCTTGGCCCAGACCCGGAGCACCCCGGCGTGATCCTCAGTGCTGACCTCTTTCAACCCTCGGGAGCGCAACGCGGCCACCGCGATCGACAAGGCGTCGTTGGGGTCGTTCTTGTTCGACCTGCCGCTTTGCAGCAATCGCACCCGAGAAGCGAGCTTGGGTTGGATGTCGACGACCCTCTCGCCGGCGGACAGCAACTGCTGGGCGAGCAGGTAACCGAGGCCTCCGGCACCTTCGATGGCCCAGGTGCACTCGGCATAGGGCTCAGCCCAGTCCAAGAGCCGTTGCACCTGGGTCGTACTCGCACGGATCGTGAGCTCGCCGAGCGCCTGTTCGCTCTCGTCGATGGCCACTGCGGTGTGGGACGCCTTGTGCGGGTCAACACCGATCATCACTGGCATGTCGCCTCCTCGGTCGCTTTGTTGGTGGACCGCGGTGGGCATGTCTGATTTCAGATCGTCCGGCGCTCGCGCCTCTTTTGAGCCACATCGCGGCGAGGTCCAAACAGGTGGCAGCTCGTTAGATAGCCAGACCACCGAGGTGGTCGGCAGACGGATCGGGAGCCATCCCGTTCGGACCTCTCGACGTTAGGACAGAGCCGAAACGCCTGTCAGGTACTCAATCAGACGGATCTGGAGCGTTCACTCGCCGCAGGGAGAAGCGGCTGCCTCGCCGTATTGCCGGTACAGCGTGGCTGTCTGCCTATCAGCCCCCCACCAGGCAATGGATCAGATTTGTCAGACCCTGCTTAACCACTTGGTCAGATCGCCGAGGTGGTGATCAGCCATTGACCCGATCGGCAAATCAGGGCGACGTGGTGGCACTCTCCGTCGTTTGATGCGGACATGCTCTGGGTGAACTTAGTCCTCGATGCTGTGGGCGATTATCCGCTTGGGATGGATTCGAATGACCTCCGATCGGGCGCGAACAGTGCCGCGCCTGCCCAAATGGGCAGAATGCGTCAATCCGTGTCCTCGCCTTGCATCCGGAGCACGTTCGACCGATTCACGTCACCTCTTCGAGATGCCCAATCGCAACTTGTTCCGAGACCATGCCGCACGGCGATCAATTTTGGGTGCATGGTGGCCGAGTGCGTATAGCAGTCGTCGGAGCAAGCGGATTTGTGGGGCAAGCACTTTGTATTGCGCTCGTCGAATCCGGACAAGACGTGGTGGCGCTGTCTCGCCACCTTCCTGATATTGCTGGTGCCGCAGGACGCGCCGTCGACGTGGCGGATGAGGAGGAGCTCTACGACTGTTTAGCCGGATGTGAGATCGCCTACTACCTCGTGCATTCACTCGGTGTCGGGGACTTCCGCTCACGAGATCAACAGCTAGCGGAGATCTTTGGAAGAGTAGGCGCCGCCGCCGGCATTAGACGGATTATCTATCTCGGTGGCCTCGGCAACAACCCCGAGTCCGAGCATCTCGTAAGCCGCCAAGAGGTTGGTGTCGCACTTGGTTGTGAACACGTTCCGGTGGTCGAGATGCGCGCGGCGGTCGTACTCGGTGCGGGAAGCATCTCATTCGAGATGCTTCGCTACCTTACCGAACGTCTTCCGTTCATGATCTGTCCGCGCTGGGTCCGCACGGCGATCCAGCCAATTGCCCTTATCGACGTGATCCGTTACCTAATGAAAGCTCTGGATGTCGGGCCCGGCATCTACGAGATCGGGGGAGCCGACGTCACGACCTATCGAGAAATGATCTCTGCGTACGCAGAAGCGCGTGGCCTCCGCCGTCGGCACATTGTCGATGTGCCGTACTTGACGCCGCGATTGTCCTCATACTGGTTGGATCTGGTCACTCCGGTCGATCGACGCGTCAGTCACGCACTGATCGAGAGTCTCGTCACCGAAGTCGTCGTCGGTGACCGCGAGCGAACCGATGACGCGTTCGGTATCGAGCCGCTCAAACTCACCGAGGCCCTTTTGGCCACACTGGACGATCAGGCACTCGCAATCAACCGGGATCTGCTTAGTCGCCAAGACGGGCTTTGTGATGGCGTATATACCGTTCGCGTTGCAGTACCCGTCCCGGCCGAAGCGGCAGCACTCCTAGACGTGGATCTCGACCGCATTGGTGGGAGCTACGGCTGGTACGGCCTAACAGTCGCTTGGCGGGTTCGGGCAATGCTCGGACGCCTCGTCGGAGAACGTTGGAGACTGAGTTCGGCGCGTGCACCGATTGAGGGCGAAACCGTTGACTGGTGGTTCGTCGCACGGCGTGAACCGGGAACACTCATATTGCGCGCCATCAGCTGGTTTCCTGGAGAAGGCTGGCTTGGCTACCGATGCAGCGGGGACGAGCTGGTACAGGTGGGGGCGCTTCGCCCAAAAGGAATTCCCGGATTCCTTTACTGGAAGCTGCTTCAACCAGTGCATCATCGCGTCTTTCACATGCTGGCTCGACACCGAGTAAAGCGGATCGGCTCTGTCCAATCTGTCGAGGTTCAGCCCAGGGGGTGTGGCTCGGACGACGGAGGATAGGACACGAATCGGCGTTCGTTCGACACGAGCGACGTGTAGCAGAGGTACGCGCTGGCACCGTCGGGCTCGCCCGAAGCACTCCACGTCGAATCGGCCTGTTGGTCCTACGGTGACCCCCGATACGCCGGAGCAACGCGACCCACCTACGAGCCGATGAGCGGTGCCCTAGTTGTCACTTCGACGACGGAGTGGACCACCTGGACGTCGAACCGCTCGTACGGTTCGACCGTGACGCTTCCCATGTCGCAGCGAGACGACACGAGAAATCGCTAGTGAACAGGGAGGATGTTGTCGAAATGACAGCGGAGTGGAGGTGAACGTGTGTGAGCGAGGGGACTTGAACCCCTGACTTTTACGTTGCGCCGCCGCGTGCCTGTCCGCTGAAGCGGTTTCAGCGGCTGATGTCGAATCATCCGCGGGACCGGTCACTAACCGTGCGCGGCTGGTGATGTAACAGTCGCGGCCCCGGTTAGCTCCTCGTGTCCGCACCTACGGGCCAGACCGCCATCCCGTAGATCGGAGCCCGGCCTGGCTCCGATCTCCGTGGCTCCCGGCCGGACCGAGGTCTACGATTCCCACTAGTCAAAGGGAGGGCACATGCACGCAAGACTTATCTTCGTCACGGGAGCCGACGTGACGGTCGCGGCGAAGTTCCTCGAGGACAGGGCATCGGTGATCGCGGCGCAAAAGGGCTTTCGCCAGCTCGCGGCCAGCGGCGACCGTTCGACGGGCAACCTGAGCATCATCTCGGTCTGGGACTCAAGGGAGGATCTCGAAGCCAGCGACTCCGCCCTGGCAAACCTCCGACAGGAGGGCCTCACCTCTTTTGGGGGTCAGATGACGGTGAGGGTCTTTGAGCAGGTTGCCTTCGAGGTCGGGGAGACGCCGCCCCAACCTGGTTGCGTCTTGCGGCTGGTCACCTACCAAATGGATCCCAGCCGGATCGACGAGAACATCTCGTGGTTCAAGAGCGAGGTGCTCCCTGCGATGATGGCGAGTCCCGGTGTACGGGCTGTCCGCAACCTCGTCGACCGCGAGACGGGTGAGGGTCGAGTGGGAAGCGTGTACTCGGACAAGTCGGCCATGGAGTCCTCCGAGGGCGACCGAGCCCAGCGGATGGCGGCAGCCGGCGAGCGTGGGATCGAATTCGGTGAAGAGTCCGTCCTAGAGGTCCTCTTCGGTCAGATGTCCACTTCGTAGTCCGGTGCCGGATCGAAGGTTCGGCTACTGGTCCTGCGCCGCTAACCGATCCCGGCGACGTTGTAATCGCTCCGCTGTGACATCGAACTGGCTGGCAACCGACAGCGGACCAGCGTGTGGACGGTGGACTTCAGCTTCACGTGGCTGTTCATCAATCAGCCATCGCAGTGCGATTCAGGCGAGAGCGCGGCTGTTACCCAGTCAGCCACCATGAGGCAGCGGGCTCGCAGGTGGTTGCTGCGCCCGGAATCAGGCACAACGGGGCGATGCCCCATGTCGATATGTCCGCGCCGTTCGGGGGGACACCCGGCGCTCGGCAGGGCGCGCCCTGAACCGTCGTTCTGGCGCGGGTCGGGTCCTTCGTCGGAGAGTCGGCCGACGTGTCATTATGCGCTGCCTTTGAGCGCGAATACCGGGCGAGCTCCTACCTGCAGCCGGCCCGGTGCTCGCGATCGTTGCCCGATCGGCACCGGCACTTCCAGCCCGGGCCAGACGAATACACCTTGAGACCGGGATCTGCGGTTATGGGCGCCACGAGACGGTTGGTGTGACGGCGCAGCCCTTCCCGAGCACACTCGGCGGTGCGGATCACGGGCACCAGAGCTACCGGGGCTGTCGGTGCGACGAGTGCCGTGAAACCTCTCGGATAGCCCGCTCACGGCAACGAGCATCGGCACGTGCTCAAGAGATGAGCACAGAGGTTGGCGGTGCTGGCATGGACCTTCCTACTGGCCTGCCTTGGCCGATGGTGGTGGCTCTCGCGGGCGGCGCTGTCTGGTGCCTCTGGCACGCTCGCAGGATCGACGTTGCCGAGACTCCTGAACGCCTGGCGGAACGACGGCGGTGGATCGTGGCCGGGCTTCTCTTCACTGGGCTAGCGATTGGCTTGGCCTGCCTGTTGGCAGCGTCATTTCGGCCGCTCTTGCGGCGGCATTAGCGTTTCGCCAATGACCACCGTTACTCTCCCGTGCCCCGGCACTGGCTACCGACCCAC
>PLWZ01000067.1 GCA_003151235.1 Acidimicrobiaceae bacterium | reverse complement strand
GATCCTGGAGGCCTGCTACGCCCACGGGGCGCGTCTCGAACGTCTAGCCCTCGAGCGCCGGCATCCGGCCGACAGCCGCTTGGCTATCAAGTGGCTGGAGCGCTTCGAGGCCTACTTCACACTTTGGACACCCATCTATGGTCTCGGAGCCGATCTGACCGCTTACCGATCCACACTGCTTGATCCCAGGCGACCGTACGACCGGGAGCCGGGCNNAACTGCATCCCTTCCTGAATCGCCTGGCGGATGATCCCGTTGGTGCGGCTACCCACGACGACTGGCAAGAGTGGCTGGCGAGCTGCGACTGCCGTTGGGACCCAGCCGATGAGCAACCGGCGGCCGAGTACTTCCCGACGGGCAGATATCACGAGGGAATTGGGCCGGACTGTCTTGTGCACCGTGTAGTCGGAGGCTGCAACCGCTACTGCACAATCATTGAGGATGAATGGCAGAAGGTCGCTGATTGGTACACATCGCCAGATGGAGCGTCGCCGTGAAGGCAGATCCGCCCACCGAGATTCGTGATCAACCTGGTGCTCCGAGGCTCCCTCAACCCGAAGCCTGGGTGCGCGCTACCTGACTCCAGAACGTACGCCACGGAACGACCGCCTGCGCTCTACTAAAGCTCAGCTCAGTCGCCGAGCTTTCGAGGCATCCAAAGCGGGATTCCGGAACGTATGCATACCGCCGATGGGATCCCGAGACAAAGCGAAAGCACGCTGCTTACCAGCGCTCGATGAGCGCGGCCCATCTAGATATTCCACCGAATGGACGAATATTTGGTGTCCGCCAAAGATCTGACTGGCACCACGTCCACCTGGGAGCTGCCCGACATTACAGAGCTGCGTTGCGATCCATGCGACGGCGCACGAGTGAATCTCGGGCGGTACCAAGCGTGTCAAGAAGCCCGGGACTGAGCCCTAAGTCAGCCTTTGCCAACAGAAGGTCGGTCTCCTCGATTAAGACATCGCCTTCGGAGTCACCGACGCGGAATCCACGAGTGAGCGAGTCCAGGCGGTCGAGTTCATCGCCAAAGCGCTCCGGAAGCGGGATTGACAATCGACTCACCTCTGAAGGAACCAACTCAAGCACTCCTCCGCCGAAGGTTCGCCCCTCAAGCTCAGCAGCAAGCAGGGTCAGTGAGTTATGGAAGGCTGCCACGACATCCGACTCTCGTCCGACGAACGTATTCACCATGCTCCCTCTGTAGATGGTGTCAGTAGTGACAACCCCGGCCTCGTTGAGAACTGCTCGTGGGTATTGGTGGCAGCGCTTCGACAGCATGATCTGACCAGGTCGAATGAATGGGATTCGATACCAAGGCTTTCGAATACTGCACTTGTACCGGTCCGGCAGACCCTCTACGACCCCGATGGTGAGGTAGCGAAGAGGCCCATCAACTTGGCATGGGTCTGGACGTTCCGCCGAAAAGTCGAGAAGGTGAGCCTTGGTCCCGGCGTCTCCGATCTTTTCGTGGTCGGTTTCCGTGTAGCGCAGCCCCAATGCGTGTCGAATGCGTGGGAGCAATGGAGTCGACCAAGCTTCGAGCTGGTATTCCTTGAGCGTCGAATCGTCCACTGAGAAGTAATCATTGGCACCCGTTACGGCGGCTACTTCAAATTTCGCGACCCTGCCGAGAGGCTGGACCTTGGGAAGGTGCGTGGCCTCTTCGTGAGCATCAATTTGTGCCTTCGTCAGCAAGAAGCGAGTCCATGTAGCTGCTGATGGCGGAATCAGATGAACCGTAGTGGTTACGCGACCACGCAGCGGGTGGTCGCAGAACTCGCAGCGAAGAGTCGCGCTGTTAGCCCGAGAGGAACGTTGCCCACTCACGATCACGATTTCCTGCAATACGAGAGGGAACGATCCTGGTGGAAACATGTCGAAGCGCAGACGATTGCCACGCTCAACAAGCCACGCCCTCAGAGCACCGGCAGATATCCCGGTGAAGCACTCTGCCGGGACGATGAAGGCGAACGCCCCTCCCGGACGCAGTCTCTCAAGCGAGCCGATAAGAAGAGGCAGCCAAAGGTTAGACACTCCGGCGAGCGAGATTTGAAGCCGTTCCTGCAATCTTTTGATCGACAACTTGTCGGCGTCCGACAGGAACTGGAAGCGCACGAACGGCGGATTACCAACTGCTACATCAAACAGGTCGTCGGCTACCACTGCCCACTCGATCGCACTGCGAGTCTCGACCCGCCCAAGCAACCCCTGCCGTTGAAGTTCAATCGAGCACTTCTCTGCCTCGCTTGTCAGCGGCTCGATCGCAGTCACTGATCCAATGCGGTCTAAGAGCCTCGGGTTCCGACCGATGCCCCGGATAAAGGCTCCGTCACCGGCGCTCGGCTCCAGAACTCGCAGACAGGATCGATCTCGGGTAAGGCTGGCAATTCGGTCCCAACAGTGATCAACCAAGGCATCTGGCGAGTAGAAGCCGCCTCTCAGCTTCTCTGCCGTGACTTCACTGCGGGTTCTCACTCACCCATCCCCGTCTTTTGCGTCCTCGCCGTTAGTCTGACGAACGGGTGTTCGCTTCCCGCTCCATGTCACCATAATACTACAAGATTTTGTAGTCTTTGTACCGCATGCATCCACCGCACGGTCCGCATCGGATCGCCACAAACGGTCAAGTGGCCCTCCCAAAGGAGGTCTTGGCCGCTGCCGGGCTCTCGGCTGGGGATTCCGTCTATCTCCAGGCGGTAGACGATCCCCCGGGTGCGGTCCTGATCGTGCCTACTGAGGTGGCCATTGAGTGGTTTGAGACGGGCCGAACGGCAAGCGAAAGTCGAACCCACTAGCACGCGGCTCTCCATAACAATTTGAGATGCTTCAGTCGTGCAGATCCGACTGGCAGCCTCGCCGTTTGCTGACGGTCACGACCTAAGCGACTTCTTGCGTGCTGCTGCGGCGGACCCAGAGCTACTCAACTTAGACATCGTCGTGGCGTGGGCCAAACGATCTGGCTTGGATCGGATCAGCGGCATCCTCGCCGAGTTTGGCGCCCGAGGCGGACAACGGCGAATCCTTCTTGGGATCAGTGAAGGGGGAGCGACTCGCCAGGGTCTGGAACTGGCTCGCTCGCTCTTTGATTCCGCGCACGTCTTTCACGATCGGACTGGGCGGACGTTTCACCCGAAGCTCTATCTCGCTTGGGGCAAGAACCATGCTCGGCTTCTGGTCGGGTCGCAGAATGCGACTGCGGGTGGCGTGTTCTTCAACTACGAACTCGGGCTCGACTGCGAACTTGTCTTTCCGAATGACCGTGCCCTATTTGATCAAGTTACTAGCTACATCGCCCGGCTCTACTCAGAGGCAGCCCTTTGTAAAGAGTTGACTGAAGAGGTCCTGACGGAGCTTGTGACGAACCCCTTGTACAAGGTGGGCGATGAAGACAGCCGCCGATCGGCCAGCTCCAGTGGCCCCGAAGAGGTGGACGATGACATCGACACGGTCGGGGCGCCCAACCCACCGGGCTCTCGACCCTCCCTGTTCTCGCTGACTGCGGAGCGAAGAAAGGCAGACCCTGCTCCCCCGGGGCGTACCACGACTCAACGATCTCCACGTCCTTCGACTTCGACACCCGCCGGTCGTCCACCTAGGCCGGTATCCGAACCCCAAGAGATCGTCAAGCGATGGTACAGACATCTCGATTCCTCGAACGCCCAGCGCCCTACGAGGGATAACACGAATCCAACTGGAGCGCTCCGCCTAACCAAGAACAGAGTCCTCCCACTCGATGTCACCACGTACTTCCGAAATGACCTGTTTGGAAAGCTGCTTTGGGCCGGCGAAGAGGGCCCAAAGGGCTTAGTAGAACACGCCATCGGAACTTTTTCGGTAACGATCGATGGTGCCGATGTCGGCGTTCATAACCTTCGCATTGACAACGCTGCCTACAAGGAGTCAAGGCAGCACAATTTCACCGCAACCCTCCACTGGGACTCTCTGGCGCCGGTTCTGCGTCAGAATGATTACACCGATTGGTTTGTAGTGATCGAGTTACTCGCCGATGGAACCTATCGGTTAGAAATCACACGAAACGATCCGGGTGTTGAGGCATTTCTGCCGTAGTCAGAGCATCCCGCCGACCGACTAGTAGATGTCTTCGCCGGACTCGGCTGGCAGGCCTTCGAGGGTCTCAACAATTGCTGCCAACTGGCGCGGTGAGAGTTCATCAATCGTGTTGGCCAGCTTGTGGATCATCAGATCGGTCGGGCTGTCGCTGTATTCGGCTTTCCGGATCTCACGCCTTACGATCGACAGCAGGTAGTCGCTCGGGCTCGCATCCTCCTCCTGAGTGAATGGATCACAGGACATCTCGTCACCCAGGATCTCGCGACAGTAGAGCTTCCTCAGTCGGCTCGCCTCTGCTTGAGTCAGATTTGTGTCGGCCACTCCTTGACCGATTATCAAGCGATAGCGTCCCGGCTCTCGCTTGGCTATCCGACCCGTTGTTCGGGGTACGTCCGATCGTTGCCCAATGACCGGAGAGCAAAACAGGGTCCGAGCCTCACGAGCTCCACCCCTGTTCGTAGCCACGTAGCTAATTTTACCAGGGGGTCGATCAGCGACCAACCGCAACGTTGTCTTTTCGACAAGAGAATCCGTTCTCCAATCAGGGCCGCCTCGAAGCCCGGGACTTCAAGCGGCTGCTTGGCCCTGTTCCAAAACATCCCAGCCGATGATGAACGCTGCTGCTTGCATGTGGAGCACAAGGTCAAGGTCTTGGTTTGACCGGCTCGGTGTCCAGAGCTTGCCCCGGTGCACATCCAGGATGCCGACAGCAGGTCCGCCAACCGATGGACCGAATCGTTGATCGAGCATGTAGAGCAATGGATTAGCCAGTCGTTGGTTGAAGGGCAGCTTCTCCTTGACGTGCAGCTTGATGACCATGGGTTTGCCGTCGATCGTCAACAGCCACTCGGGGTTGAGTCGCACCCGCAGGCGCTCATGGTCCCACGTGGCTTGCTTCGGAGTGCCGGCGAGCTCCAACTCGTGGCGACCCCAAAATTTCTTGAAGCCTTCGCAGGCTGACGCATACGGCTTGGGACGGTTGTCTTTCGCCTTCTCGTAGACCTCGACCAGATCCCGCGGGCTGCCGCCTTGGTTGAGGATGGACTCAACACCTTCGATGAATCTGGACCAGAAATGCTTGCTCGGGAAGTACTCGCTCTCGTACTGGCGCCGAATTTGGCGGACCTTCGCGAGCTGACCGAGAGAATCGCAGACGACGAAGTCGGCGAAGCTGGTCATGCTGATTTGGATTTTCTTTCCGGCCATAGCCTCTTACCTTCCGCTCAATCCTTGATAAATCTAACGAACGTACGTTCGTAGATGGGTGATCCCCCGACGTGAGTAGCTCCCAGCCTTCCTAGGGGGTGTGACAGCGGTTCGGGTGGGTGTCACACCCCCTAGCCATGCTTTTTTCGCCGTGCCGACCACGGCCCGGACATACATGGTCCGGCTCTGTTGAGGAGGCAAAACATGGCCACCACCTACACCGTCACAGGAGTTCGGAAGGAACTGTCGTCAGACGGCACCCATCGGCATATCGAAGGCGTCTGTACGTCGGGCGGAATCCACTACACCCGCAAGGAAGTCGTTGACAGCATCAACAACGGCAACACCTGGGAGACCAGCGCCGACGGCTACACCGCCACCATCGAGGCCATCGGGTATTGCCCGGCGAAGGATTGTCTTGCCGCGCCGTACATTAAGACGAAGCCCGACAGCACCAAGAAGGACAACCTCGAAAACCTGGATGCCTGCTGATGGCTACTCAACCGACACAAGCGAACCCGTGGCGAGCCCAGCTCGGTGCCTGGTTGCAGGCCGTAGCGGCCGAGGCACAGTTGTTTCCCAACGACTTGGGCAATGTCGTCCAACGCCATCGCCAAGGCTTCCCGCCGAGCACCTGGTACAGCTTCTGGGCTCGGCTGCTCTGGCGGGACGCTGCCAAGTGGCTCCTCAAGACGGCCATACAAGAGGCCGCTCAACAAGCAGGCGTTCAGCTGACGCCCGAGGCCGCCGACCTGATTGCGGGCATCGCTGTCGACTTTCTATAGGCCACCTTCACTCGTCAACGGACATATTGAGCGACACCCCGGTCTCGTCAGATAGCCGTTGCCCAGCCTCAATTGCCCACCGTTTGAGGTCGGCAAGAATGTCGGTGGAAATACGGTCGGCCTGACTCTCCATCAGCATTCTGTGATACGTCCACAATGACGTGCCATTCGCCAAGCTGAACCATGCTGCCCTCAAAATCGGCTTCCGGTTGTACGGGAAGGAACGGTCATATCATGGGGCGTCGGCGCACTGCCCGAACGGATCCAACGCGGCGGTACCAGATACGCTCGACACCATCATCTATGTGCCGATGTTCCGGAATGCTTGACTTCGGGGTACAGCGAACATATGTTCGTAGGTCATGAGGGGCGGCGATGGACGCGATATCCGACAGCCTGCAGCGCCGTCGGATCACTTACGTCAGCCACACGACGCCTTGCCACCGGTTGCCCGACATCTTTCGACACGCAGCTCTCCTATCGTTAACGGAACGGACCGCTCGTGTCATTGCCGAACCAATGGATTCAGACGGGCACTACTGGGGCAGTGCCGACAAGAAAGAGGCCTTCGCTGGCTTCATCATCTGCAGCTTCATGCCCCCGTGGTGGATGTGCAGAAGCCACGATGACGAGCTGGCAATCATCCTGTTGGATTCTGTGACCGTTTGTACCATGCCGGGTACTTGCTATTGTCCGATCAACAGCGCCTACAGCGAATATCCTGCCGATGACATCAAGCAGCGGTCGGGTATCGAAGCTTTCGACGCCTGCTTTCCGAACCCGGACACCTTCATGGCGGGGAACGCCGAGATTATCGTGCCCTCGGCCATTCCGCTGAAGGCATTTCGCGGGATTGTCTTCTGTGACAAGGAAGCCCACGACTATTGGCTTCCGATTTTGGGAGAGATCCTAAGTTCCCTTTCGCCAGGGGTGAAGCCCTCTCAGCCGATCCAGGTGGCCGCGCGGGGATTACCGGGGTTCCGGTTCCCTGGAGATTATGCCGCAACGAGGAGAGTCCGGTGATGACGATTGCTGACGCCAGCCCAGCATTTGAAACAATTGAACCAACTCTCGAGGACGAATACTTCTCGCGTATCGCGGGTGCCCTCATCGGATCCGCCGCCGCCGACGCCCTCGGATGGATTACCGAGTTTGTTCGTGGTCCTGAGCACATGCGAAAGATCTATCGCTCAGATCGAGTTACCGAGTACCGCTCTTGGCAGAAGGCTACCGGGGGACGGTTCAATACCTACATTGACTACATCAGCGCTGGTCAGTATTCCGACGACACGCAGTTGACGCTTGCCGTCGCCCGATCGCTACAGAGCGACGGATCGGTCGACGTCCATCACCTGGCGAAAGTTGAGTTTCCGCTTTGGCTTGACTACGCCCGGGGTGCTGGTTCAACGATCACGGGCGCCGCTCGAGCCTTGCAGCGCAGATCGGCTAACTGGAATAGCAACTTCTTCACCTATAAGCATCGAGGGGCCACTCAGGACTACCGAGATGCCGGTGCCAACGGCGCTGCCATGCGAGTGGCCCCGGTAGCCCTTGCCAACGTCAACGACCAGGAGCGAATGGTTATGGCCGTTTGGCAGTCGGCTATCTGTACGCATGGCCATCCTCGAGCGATTTTGGGTGCTTTGCTCCTCGCTGAGGCAATTCGAAGCTGCACTCTGGAGGGGCTTGCGTTCCAAAAGAACCTCGTCACTCACCTCGTGGACTTCGTTACGTCCTCCGAGATGCCAAACGATGAAGGTCTGGACAAATGGCGAGAGCGCTGGAATGAGGGCGGCCGTTCCTTTGAGTACGAGTGGGAGCAGACGAAGGTTGAGGTTCTTGGAGGGCTCGAGAAGTTATCCGGTGTTCGGGACGCTTCCGACGCTCTTCGAATGATGGAAGGCCTTGGCTGCTTCCGTCCCGAGGCCAAGGGCTCGGGGACCGCAACCGTGCTCGCCGGGTTGGCAATCTTCGTGGGTGCCGGCGACTCATTCCGAGATGCTGTACTTGAGGCCGTTAACGCGCTGGGCTCAGACACCGACACTATTGGCGGATTTGTCGGCTCTTTGTGCGGCGCCGCCCATGGCTACGACAAAGTGCCGGTCGAGTGGGCCAGCACCATGCAGGACTACGACTACTTCATGCGGGTTGCGACTGAACTAGCCCGGGTCACGTGCAGGACAGGTGTTGGTGGTCAGGCGCTTCGTCCATCCAACGGAAGTATGCCCAAGTACCCAGACCTGATCGAGAAGCTTCGGACGCACGAAGTCGTTCAGAACGAGCGCATCTTTCATCCGCTCTTCGGCTCTGGACTAGTGGCGTCAGTTGATGCGCAGCATCTGCGCCGTAAGGATGGCGCGTCCGTTGTGTTCGCCTGGGTTGTCTTCGATATCGGCCAGAGTTGCAAGTTTCGATACATGACGATCCCATCGTCGGGTCGGTCCGCTATTCCGAGAGCACCTTTGCACAACGATCCGCCGCGTTTGTTTTAAGGATCGGTATCGAGCAGTCTCGTTAGCTACCACCGGAGAGGTATCAGCGGTGATTCATGCTGGGGCAATCGAACCCGGCACTCAACCGATTGCTGCGAGCGCGAGACCATGAGACAATCGAAATCGGTTCATGGATGAGCGACACCAGACAATCAGCTACATGCTGATCGGTATTTCGATCGTCAAGGCCGCGTCACTCTTGGCCAGTGCCGCTGGGCCGGTGGTAGCCCGACCGGCGCCGTTTCGAGTCTTCTTACGGTCCTTCTGAGGCCCAAACTTTTGTGCCGTCCCGGGAAACGCCGGTGCGAACTGGAATCCCGAGGCGACGGCCAGCGGCCCGAGCAGCTCTGCGCCACTCGCCGATGTCTTCGATCTGGTCGATTCCGTAGACGACCGTCTGCAGAGTCTTCAGCTGGTCCTGCAGTTTGCTGACCTGCCGGTCGAATCGGCGCCGTGCGAGTTCGTCGGTCGTCATGACCGGAACCCCGACTGATGACAAATTGATGACAAATCCATGGTTTTCCCCCACATTTGGAACGTTCGGTCAAGCGACCAAACCCNNCAGACTGCTCCACCCCGCGGCGAGACCTGAAAATTTAGCAGCCGCCGGCCATCCCCCACCAACGGGGTGCCATCGAGCTGGATCAGTTGCCCGGCGTGCCCGATGTCGGTGCCAGGTCGATCTGCCCGTTTTCCTTCTCGTGAGCCTCGAGCGCAGCCAGGATCCGGTCGATCTCGGCAGAGTTGTTCGCCGGTGCTCTTCCCATCTTCTCCGCGTACGCCGCCGCCCCGAGGTCGCGCAACAGGCCGTCGGCGGCCTTCTTCGCCTGCATCGAGTCGAGCTTCGCTTGGCCCTTCTGGGCGGCGTCCTTGGCCGCTGCCGACGCCTGGGCTGCGCCTTCCTTCACCTTGTCGAGAAACCCCATCGGGCACCCCCGGACTCGGGCCCGCCGGAGCGAGCTGACCTACCTGAACACCCATCATCGCACGGAGCCCGTGGCCGGTCCTCCGGCGGGGACGTCAGCTTCGAGAGTTGGAACCGCCCACGCCTATTGCGGTTGACGTGTTCTTGGTCGTGGTCTTCGTCTTCTTCTTGGGCACCGTCGTGGTCGTGGTCGTCGTCGGTGACGTCGGGCTGGTCCCGGTGGGGTTGAGGAGGCTCTCGGCCTGCTGGAGCACCTGTTCCATTGCCGCGATCTCGGTCTGGTACTGGGCCAGCGAGCCGCTCGTCAGCGCGGCCTGGGCGGCCTGGTAGTCCGTCTGGGCCTGCATGATCAAGGAGTTGACCTCGGACTCGGTCGCCGAGCCGAGGTTGGAGGTGGGCGAGGTGGAACCACCCGGGGTGCCGGTCGGCACCTGGATCTTCAACAGCGCGTTGAGCGACGCGCTCACCGTCGACTCGATCTTGACGTCGGCCCCGAGCACCGTGATCACGTCGGTCAACTGGGGCAGGGGGTTGGTGGTCGACTCGACGTAGAGGGGACGCACGTAGATGACGGCGTTCCCGACCGGCAACATCAAGATGTTCCCGAGCAGGACGCCCGAGCCGTGCTGGTCGAGCAGCGTGATGTCCTGGGACACCGTGCTGTTCTGCTGGATCTCGGACTCGGCGAGCGCCGGACCGACGGACTGGCCCCCCGGCGTCACGTACACGTGCAGCTTCCCGCCGGCAACGGACTTATAGGTGCCGAAGATGAACGCGGACAGGTTTTGGCTGTTGGACCCAGTGTTGAACGGCACGTAGGCGTCCGAGATGTTGAAGGACTGCGTGGTATCCCCCGGTTCCTTCAAGACCTGGTACACGGGAGACATCGGGGCGATCGAGCCGCTGATCGTCTGGTCCTGCGCGTTGGTGGTGAGCGTGACCGAAAGAGCCTGCCCGGGTGAACCGGCACCCGCGGTCGGCGACAGGGTCCAGGCCCCGTTGGCGTTGTAGAAGTCGTTCGGCGAAAGGATGTGGTAGCGGCCGTAGAGGGCGGCCTGCACCGAGAACATGTCCTCGGGGTAGCGAAGGTGCTGCTGGAGGCTGGCCGGCATGGACGACGCCGGGGTGAACATGCCGGGGAACGCGGATTCGTAGGTCCGCAGAATCGGGTCGTTGTCCATCGCGTAGAAGGTCATCGACCCCGAGTAGGCGTTGATGACCAGCTTCACCGAGTTGCGCACGTAGTTGTAGCTGGCCGGCAGGCCGCTGCCCTGGGGCACCAGGATCGATCCAGCGTTCTGCGAGTACGGGTAGTTGGCCGTGGTCGTGTACCCGTCCAGCACCCAGTCGATGTGACCCTGGTCAAGCACGGCGTATGGGTCGGCGTCCCAGTTGAGGAACGGAGCGGCCTCCTGGGCCATGTTCTGGATGTCGCGCACGAACATGATGCGCGAGTTGCTCGTGATCTGGCTCGAGATCAGAAGGTTGAAGTCGCCTAGTCGGAGCGCGAACGCCGCCCGGCGGAGCAGCGACGTCAGCTGGACACCCCCGGTTCCCTGGTAGTGGGGGTCACCCGATCCGATCTCGTCCTCTTTGGTGTTCGCGATCACGAAGCCGGGGTTGTTGAGGCTGAAGTAGACGTCGGGCTGGGTGACCTTGGGCAGCCCACCCGACGAGTTCGGCGGGACGTTCTTCACCGCGAACACCGGATCGCCGTTCGCATTGGCCGTGTTGGCCTGAGCCAGCACGATGCCCTCGCCGTGGGTGTACTGGAGGTGCGTGTTCACCCATGTCGGCGATGCGATGCCGGACTGGTTGACCTGTCGCACGCCGACCAGCACGGGCTGGAGCTGACCCTTGATCCGGTAACGGTCGACCGCCAACCCGGTGAACGTGTAGTAGCCGTGCACGTACTGCAGCTTCTGCACGGTCTGGAGCGAGATCTGGGGGTCGGGGTCCCACAGCCGGATGTTGGCCAGGGTCCCGAAGTTCTCGAGCACCTGATCGGCCGTGAGCGACGCCGTCGCCGGGTACTGGCTCACCGTGATGTTGTTCAACCCGTAGGCGAACCGCGTCGCGGCGATGTTGCGGGCGATGTACGGGGCTTCCTTCGAGTTCTGCGACGGGTTGACGATGGCCTGGCTGATGGCCGGGTAGATGACGCCGATTACGAGGGCGACGAACGCCCACAGCCCGACGGCCAGGATCGGCAGCGTCCACCCCTGCCGGCGGATGTTCCAGACCAGCACGGCCGCCGCCGCGAGCGAGATCCAGAACAGGAGCTCGAGGGCCGGGATCCGCGCGTGGACGTCCGTGTAGCCGGCGCCCTCGACGAAGCCGTTGTTGGAGGTGACGAGCTGGTACTTGGCCAGCACGTAGCCGGCCGCCTTTGCCAATGCGATGAGCGCCAACAGCACCGACAGGTGGGCCTTCACCACCGGCCGCACCCTCGGGCGGCCCCGTTGGGTCCGGATGCCGCCGTTCAGGTAGTGGAACACCGCCGTGAACACCAAGACGACGATGAGCGAGACGATCAACCAGTTGACCAGGAACTCCAGGAACGGCAGCCGGAACACGTAGAACGAGATGTCCATGTGGAACTGCGGGTCGGTCTTGTGGAAGCTCTGGCCGTGGGTGAAGAGCAGCCAGTTCTGCCACTCCCCGATCGTCCCTGCCGCCGCAATCAGGGCGACCACAACCGAGAGCCCCGCGTAGATGCGGTTCGCGTACGGGCGGACGATCCGCTGGTACCGGCGCACCAGCTCGTCCTCGGGGTCGCCGGCGTCGACGACCGAGCTGACCCGGTCCGACACGATCAGGTTGACCCACAACAGCACGAAGAAGAGCCCGCCGAAGGAGGCGAACAGGCCCACCTTCACCCCGAGCAGCGTCGACCAGACCGAGCTCAGGTGGACCGAGGAGAACCAGAGGTTGTCCGTGTAGATGCTGGCCAGGGATCGCAGCGATCCGAGCAGGACGATCAGGACGATGGCGGCGGCGAGCAGCCACCAACGGCCGCGGTGGCGCGCACGGGGGACGCGAGGCGCCACGTCTTGGGGGGTGCGCACGGGTGGGGAGCCTAGGTCCCGGAGTCTGTCAAGTCTTGGTCGGCACGACGAGACAGCGGCACCCGACGTGGGCCGGCGGGTGCAAATGCCCAGTTGGGAAGCGCTCACCGTCGGCAACCGCATCGGCGAGGGCGTTGTCCTCGCAGTCGGCACAGGCGTCGTCGGAGCCCGACGGGATCCAGCGCAACGAGGCCTTGGCGCTGGCCGCCCGGACCCCGCTCGAGAAGGCCCCGATGACGTGATCCCCGACCAGCCGCTCGATCCGCTCCCCTCGCCACTCCCGGTAGGCCGCGCTGACCAGCTCGGTGGCCTCTTCCTCGCTCGGCCCTGGGCCCTCGACGTCCTCTTCCAACAGCCGGCGCCGGAGCAGGGTCACGACCGTGTCCGCCAATTCCTGCGCTCCGGTCCCGACGGCCGAGCGGTTGATTTCCGTCGCGTCGGAAACCGCCTCGTCGCCGTGGCCGAGCTGCTGGTGCGCGAACGTCTCACCAGCGTCGAACGCGTCACCGAGGAAGTCCACCGACGCCTCGACGAGGCCGCGGCGTTGATCGTCCTCGGAACTGAGCAGTTCCTGGCGGTACTCGCCCGAGTCGTTCCGAAGTCGGTGGAGCAGCAGGTTCTGGTCGTCCTGCATGGCCCGCTTCAGCCGGCGGGCCATCCGGGCGATGATCGGGTCGAGAAGATCGTCGCGTTCGGCGACCAGGCCGTCGGTCTCGGGGTCAGACGATGCGACAAGGGGGATCGCAAGGCCCAGGGAACCCCCCTCCGCGTCGCTCTCGGTCGGTTCGGCCACCGTCTCACCGGCGCTCTGCCCGGCCGTGTCGATCGGATGCGTCGCGTCCTCGGCCGGGTCGGCGATTCGACCCTCGCGGATCCGCGCAAAGAGCTCCTCGACCTTGGACTCTTCGGGGCCCGGTTCCTCGGCGCCAGCGGCGACCAGAGGCTCGCGATTCCCCGCTGTCTCGCCGGCTGCGTCGGGCCCGCCGTTTGCGGCTGCGATGGCGTCGGCCTCGGCCGGTTCCAGACCTTCCACCTCTTGCGCTTCGACCTCGGCCACGCGCTCCGCGACCGCTGCTGCGGCGGCGCGCGCGTCATCGTCAGCCCGGGCCAGGCCCGAGACGATGTCGTCGACCGAGCCGCGCACCCCGATGACGGTGCGGGCCAACTGGTCGCGCGCCGCGCGCAGTTGTTCGATCTGGATGAGGAGGACGCGCCGACGCTGGGCCGTCTCGGTCAACATGCGGCGCCGGGTCTCCTGGGCCTGCTCGATCATCAGGCGTCCGCGCTCGCGTGCTCGATCGAGCAGCGCGTTCCCATCGGCGCGGGCCCGGTCGAGGATCGCCGCCACGTCCGCCTGCGCTCCCTCCTGGACGGAGCCCGCAGCCAGCTCGGCATGGGCGATGCGCTCGGCCGACGCCGCCTCGGCGCTGACCTGGATGTCGGTGGCCTGTTGCTGCGCGTCCCGGACGACCGCACCCGCGGTCTCCTCGGCCGCGTTGACGAGCCGGGACGCCTCGTGATGCGCGTTGCGCAGGAGCTCGGCGCTCTTCTGGCCGAGCGCAGTCGTCAATTGGTCGTCGCTGATCTCAGGGTTGGCCGAGCGCTCCTCGGCCGCAGACAACTCTTCGAGCAGCGCCTCCTCACGCGCCTCCCAAGCCGCGAGCTCGGCTGCGAGTTCCTCGAGATAGGCCGCCACCTCGGCGGAGTCGAAGCCGCGCCGGTTCCTCGTGAACGTCCGACCCGACACCTCGTTTGACCGCATGCGGGGCGAGGAGTCGCTGGCGGCGTCCGGCATTGCCAAAGCCTACGGCCTGATCACCCCAGAATGGATAGACACTCGGCCAGGAAATTGCCCAATTCGAGACCCGCGAGCCCGATCCCTGCCCGCGTCAGTCCGTCGGAGTGGCGGCCGGCACGTCGCCGCCGAGCTTGTGGAGCACCGACAGCGCCTGGGCCAGGGTCGACACCGCATAGACGTGCAGCGGGGCATCGGCCTTCGACTTGGCCACGCCGAGCTCGGGGGGCGGCACCAAGAAGACGGTGGCGCCGGCCCGTTCGACGGCGATCGTCTTCTGCGCGACGCCTCCGACGTCTCCTACGTTGCCGAACTCGTCGATGGTCCCGGTCGCGGCGACCGTTCGACCCCCGGTCAGGTGCCCGCCCGACAGTGTGTTGATCAGACCCAGGGTCATGGCGAGACCCGCCGAAGGGCCACCGATGCCGGCGGTGTCGATGGTGATGAGGAACGGGTAGTCGAAGTCCTGCTGGGTCTGGACCGACAGCCCGAGAAAGCCCGAGCTCGGCCGGATGCCGCACCCGGTGTCGGAGGCGACCCCGGACGGCCTCTTGGCCAGTCGGAGCGTCTTTTTGACCGAGGAACCGGACACGGCCACGCCTTCGGCGCTGAAGTGGTCCTGATCGACGGACAGGGTGACCGATTGGCCCGGGCCGAGCGTGGCCAGTTGGCGGACGAAGTCGCACACGGTCGGCGTGGCCGTCCCGTTGACCGCCGTGATGACCTGGGCCACCTTCAGCACACCGGCGGCCGGCGTGTCAGAGGCCACCCCCGCGATCACGGCCCCCGAGTCGTGCTCGGTGATGTGAAAACCCAGCCGCCGGAGGGCGGCGGTCTTCGCCGCCGCCTGGGCCTGGGCCATTTCCAGATACCCCTGAGCCGTCAGCTCGGATGGCGGTATCCCGCCGCCCACGAGCTCGTCGGTCGGCACCACCTGGTCGTCGCTCGAGAAAAGGTCGGAGACGTAGCTGAGCGCGGTCACCTGCTGCAAGAACACGTCGGTGAGGAGCACTGCGCCGTGGATGCGGTGAGCGCGTGCATGGGGCACCTTGATGAGGGCCCCGACCGACTGCGCGTCACCGGGGGACAACACGTAGTAGTTGAGCGTGATCCGGCTTGCGACGACCGCCACCACCAGCACGGCGGCCACGACGATCAGGGCCACGCGGGGCAGCCTGCGGCTGCGGCGCGGCACACGGGGTTCGGGGTAGGCCTCGGTCATACTCGTGACGGTGGTCGACGATCCTCCCATGGAACGGCCGGAGAACCGGCGCGACGGATCGCCTACCGATCGGCGGCGGGCGGTGGTTCTGGCCGGGCACCGGGGTGATCGGGGCACCGTCGAGGCAGCCAGGTCCGACCCGGATCCCTCGGTGCGCGCCGCCCGACTCGGCGCCCTCGAGCGCCTGGGGTCACTCCGCGTCGCCGATCTCGCCGAGGCGTTCGGAGACGCCGACCCGACGGTGCGGCGCCGGGCGGCGGTGCTCGGTGCCCGCTGTGGCGGCACCGGCTCTCGATCCACCCTGCCCTCGCTTCTCGTCGATCGGCTGGAAGACCCCGACCCGCTGGTCGTCGAGGCGGCCGGGTGGGCGCTCGGCGAGCGTCGGGACCGTGCGTCGGTGCCGTCGATCGCGCGGGTGGCCGCGGATCACGACGACCCGAGGTGCCGCGAGGCCGCCGTCGCCGCGCTCGGTGCCATCGGGGCCCCGGACGGGCTGACTGCGGTCCTCGGCGCGTTGGCCGACCGGCCGCCCGTTCGGCGTCGTGCAGTCGTGGCGCTGGCCGGCTTCGAAGGACCCGAGGTGGAGTCGGCGCTCGAGGGCTGCCTCGGCGACGCCGATTGGCAGGTTCGCCAAGCGGCCGAGATCCTCCTCGGTCGCTGAGCCAGCGGGGAGCGTCAGTCCTCGGTGTCGGTGAATACGGATCGCAACTCGTCGAGGGCCTCGAGACACCGACCAGCACCGAGCACCACGCACTCCAACGGGAGGTCGACAAGGTGCACCGGGACCGCCGTCCCGTTGGCCAGCCGCTGGGCCATGCCTCGCAACAGCGCGCCGCCCCCGAGCAGATGGACCCCCTCGAACATGATGTCCTGGGCCAGTTCGGGCGGGGTTTCGGCAAGGCAGTCGGCCGCCGCACCGATGACCTGGGACACCTGATCCTCGAGCGCCTTGCGAACCTCGACCGGTTCGAGGCCGACCGTCTTCGGCATCCCGGTCGACACCTCTCGCCCGCGGACCATGGCCTCCCGCTCGGCCTCATAGGGGTAGGCGGAGCCGATGGCGAACTTCACCGCCTCGGCCGTCCGCTCGCCGATGGCGATTCCGTGGCGATGGCGGACATAGGACTGGATGGCCGTGTCGAAGTCGAAACCACCGCAGCGGATGGCCCGCTGGGCCACCACTCCCCCGAGCGAGATGACCGCGGTCTCGGCGGTGCCGCCGCCGACGTCGACCACCATCGAACCCATCGGCTCATGGATGGCGAGACCGGCCCCGATGGCGGCGGCCATGGGTTGCTCGATGAGGTAGGTCGCCGACGCACCGGCGTGGCGGGCCGCCTCCCTCACCGCACGGCGCTCCACCCGGGTGATGGCCGAGGGCACGCAGATGAGGACGCGGGGCCGGCTGATCCTCGAGACCCCGCACCGATGCAGGAGAACCCGCAACATCCGCTCGGTGATGTCAAAGTCGGTGATCGCTCCCTGACGCAGCGGGCGGACGGCCACGATGTAGCCGGGCGTTCGGCCGATCATCTGCCACGCCTCGGAGCCGATGGCGAGCACCTCCCGGGTGCGGGTGTTGTAGGCGATCACGGTGGGCTCGTTCAAGACGATGCCCTTCCCCTTGGCGTAAACGAGGGTGTTGGCCGTGCCTAGGTCGATCGCCAGGTCACGAGGCACTTGGCCCATGGTACGAGGGTCCGGGCGACCGCATCGCGGCCAAAGCCCTCAGTAACCTGGGCAGTTGTGACTTCATCGGATGGCGGCTCCAACAACCAGGAGCCCGGTGAACACGAAGAGGGTGAAGACGGTCCGAAGGGCGAGCTGTCGGGCGGCAATGTCGCGCCCGGAGGCTGGGTCCCACCCGAGCAGCGAGCCTGGCGGCACCCCTCCGAAACCGGCTCGTGGCCGTCGGTTGGGCTCCCCGGGGCGGCTCCCGTCGTCCACATACGCCCGGCCGGGAGGCGGACGGCCTGGGCCACCAGCCTCGTCGGAGCCGGTGCGGTGGCGGCCCTCGTCACCGGCGGCCTGATGTTGGCGACACACAGCCGGCCGGGCCCGATCTCGACGCTCCCCCCGATCGCCCCTCCCCCCGCATCGGCCGCTCAGTCGATCGTGCGCCTGGACGTGACCTCTGCGACCTCCAGCACCTACGGGTGCGGCATCGTCGTCGCGTCGGACGGACTGATCGCCACGAACGCCACCTTGCTCACCGGCGCCCAGCTGATCGTCGCGACGACCGCGTCGGGCCGGCGCGAGAGCGCGACCATCATCGGTGTGGACCCGACGTCGGACGTCGGCCTGTTGAGCATCGGCTCCGCACTGCCGGTTGCGCACTTCGTCGACTGGAGCGAGGTGCAACCGGGAGCGGGGGCGGTCATGCTCGCCGTAACGTCGGTCTCGCCCGGATCGGAGACGGCGACATGGTCGAACCAGACGATCGCGTCGACCGGCGTCCCCGTACAGTCGGGCCCGGGTGCGGGGATGGCCAGCGTGGTCGCAGCCGCGTCGACGACCGCCAGCCCCGCGGGGGCGGTGTTGATGGAGCCCGACGGCGCTGTGATCGGCATCCTCGACAAGTCGGGCGTGGCGTCCGCCGGTGGCGGCACGGTCTTCCTCCCCGGCGCGTTCGTCGTGCAGGTCGCGCTCGAGATGATGAGCGACGGGGGAAAGATCCAACATGGATGGCTCGGAATCAACGGCGTCGACTCGGGCCGCAAGCAACCGAAGGGGGCCCTCGTCACCGCGGTCGACCAGCGCGGGGCGTCCGACGACCGGCTGCAGCGGGGCGACGTGATCGAGTCGATCGACGGCTGGCGGGTCCGCTCGATGGCCGACCTGCGCTCCCGGCTGTATCTCCTGGCCCCCGGGGCCTGGGTGAACCTGCGGGTCGACCGGGGCGACACCGTTCGAACCGTTGGCCTGGCCCTCAGCCAGTCGGCGTAGCCAGATTCCCCCGGGCGGCCCCTAGCATGAGGGGGTGGCAATGAACCCCGAGGACCCCGACAACCCAATTTCGGGACTGCTCGGCGACCTCTTGAAGGTGATCGGCGGCGGTGCCCGCGGCACCTCGGCCCCGTGGCTCGACGCCGCCCGGGCCCTCGCCGCCGGGGTGGCCACCGACGGCGGCACCGAGTCCAATCCCGACCCGCTGCAACGGATCAAGCTCGAGGAGCTCGCGCGGGTGGTCGAGCTGCACGTCGAGGGGACGACCGGGCTCTCAATCGGAGACGGCCACTCGTACTCGTTCGTGCCGGTCGGCCGGGGTGCATGGGCGAACCGCGTGCTCGACGGGTGGCGGCCCCTGCTCGAAAGGATGGTCGGGCTCATCGATACCGCGCCGACTCCTCCGATCGAAGAGGCTCTCGACTCCGACGAGATCCCCGACGGGCTCCAGGCGCTGCTCGGCCAGTTTGCGTCGACGATGGGCCCGATCATGCTCGGCCTCCAATTCGGTTCGGCGGCCGGCCACCTGGCCCGCCAGGCCCTGGGGCAGTACGCGCTGATCGTCCCGTGGCCGAAGTCGAACGAGCTCTTGGTGGTGCCGGAGAACGTCGCTGCGTTCGCCGCCGACTGGAGCCTGCCCGAGGACGCCACATTGCTGTGGGTATGCGCGCACGAGCTCACCGTCCAGCTCGTCCTCGATCGGCCGCACATCACGGCCCGCCTGAACGAGCTGCTGGAGGGGGCGGTGGCCGAGTCGATGGCCGCGCAACAGGGCATCGCGGAACGGCTGAGCGGGGCCGACGTCGGACCCGAGTCGCTGCAGAACCTGATGTCAGACCCCGAAGCGCTGCTGGCCGATCTGTTGGCACCGGGCAACCGTGCGACGTCGGACCGCCTCAACGCGTTGGTGGCCGCGCTGACCGGCTACATCGACCACGTGACCACCACCATCGCTCAGGCCATCACCGGATCGGCCGGCCCTCTCTCGGAGGCCTGGTACCGCTATCGCGTCGCCGACTCCCGGGGCCGGCAGGCCGCCGCGGCGCTATTCGGCTTCGACGTCAGCCGGGCCGAGGTCGATCGGGGGGCCTCGTTCGTCCGCGGGGTGGTCGAACGGGCCGGAGAGGACGGGCTGGCCCGCCTGCTCGCCGACTCGAGGAGCCTGCCCACGCCGGCCGAGGTGGACGCCCCGGGTCTGTGGCTCGAGCGGATCGACCTGCCCGAGGACCGAGATGCGCCCGAGACCGAGGGCCCGCCCGAATAGGCCCGCAGGGCGGTTAGGCGTTCTCCTCGGGGAAGCCGAGGTCCCACTCGAGCGTCAGGTTCTCCCGCTCGGCATCGCGCACCACCCGCTCCCGGTTCCGCCGGAACTGGGGGTCGTGCGGCGGGAGAAGCACCAGGCGGGCCATCGCCCGATCCCGGAAGGCCTGGATCGTCGCGGGGTCGCCGAAATCGGACTGGACCTCCCAATGGGGCGCCACTGGACCGAGATAGACGACCCGAGCGTGCCCGACCGGGGGTAGGACCTCGGCCTCTTCCTCGGCAGCTACTTCCTCAGGCTCGGGCGCCACGGGTCCTCCCAACGGTGCATCAAAGACGACGGGTCAGCGTACTGCCCGTTGCGGTGGTATCCGCCCGGGCAGCCCATCGGTCGTCTCAGCCGCCCGAGCCCTTCGTGCCGCCGGCGCGTAAGAGGGCGAGGAGCGGCTTGATCGTGTCGATGGCGATGGCGAACCCGATGTTCTGGGCCGGCGCGTTGCCCTGCGTGCTCTCGGCAACGGCCGTGTTCATGCCGATGACCTGACCGGATGAGTTGACGAGTGGGCCGCCCGAGTTCCCCGAGTTGATCGCCGCGTCGGTCTGGATGAGACCGCTCAGGTTCTCGCTCCGTCCGGTCAGGTCGCTCGTCGCGGTAAGCGAGCGGTTCTTCGACGACACGATGCCCTCGGTCACGCTCAGACCCCCCGCCAACGCCAGGGCGTTGCCGATCGCGAGCACGTTGTCGCCCACCCGGGCCGCGTTGGAGTCCCCGAGGTGAACGGTCGGCAGTCCGTTCGCGTGTTCGATCTGCACGAGCGCGAGGTCCTGCGCGGGGTCCGTCCCGATGACGTGGGCCGGCAACGGATTGGTCTGGCCGAACAAGGTGACGGTCAGTGTCCCGGCGCCGGCCACGACATGGTTGTTGGTGAGCACCTCTCCGTCGGACGTGAGGATCATGCCGGTCCCCGCTCCCTCGACGGTGCCCGAGCCACCCGCCCGAACCACGCCGGTGGTGTCGATGGAGACGACGGCCGGCTCAACCTCGGCGAGGATCTGTTGCACGTCGGCGGGCTTCGGGAAGCTCGCCGAGTTCGGGAAGAACTTCTCGACGATGGTCTGCTGCGAGTTGACCGCGGCGACGTAACCGACCGCTCCGCCGATCGCCGCCGCGACGACGGCCGTGATGACCACGACGAGGACCCAGTTCCGCGCGGTGAGCGTGTGTTTGACCCGGGTCTCGTGTGTGACGACCGGGTTGGCCGGGAAGAAGTAGCCCGGGACCTGAGGCCGGCTCCACGGTCCGGCCCCCGGGTAGTGGGCATAGCCGGGCATTGGCGGTTGGAGTGGCGGCCCAGGGTTCGGGGCCGGTCTCCACTCGGCCCCGGGCGGGCTCGGTGGCGGGGCCGGTGGCGGGGCCGCAGGAGGCGCCGGTGGCGGCCACCCGGCGGGCCGTTCGGACGGCGGCGGGGCATCGAGGGGCCGCTGTTCCCAGCTCGGAGGGGCGGGAGGTGTGCCGTGAGCAGGGCCGCTCGGGCGTCCCTCCGGAACGTCGCTCAAGGCGCTCCGCCCCGCGCGCCGGAGGACTCGCCGGCGCCATTGACGCCGGATCCGTCCTCCGCAAGAACACCGCTATGCTCGGGACGGAGGCATGGAACGCCCGATGGATACCCAGTGGATGGCAGAGGGCAAGTGCCGAGAAGTGCCGCCTGCGGTGTTCTTCCCCAGTGACGGTCTTGGCGTACAGGCTGCTCAGCGAATCTGCGCCGACTGCTCGGTCGCGGATGCATGCTTAGAGTATGCCCTGGCCAACCGGATCGATCACGGTGTCTGGGGTGGTCGTTCCGAGCGTGAACGCCGCCGGATCCTGCGGGCTCGCCGGTCAATCCGCGTCAGCTCCGCACGCTGAACCGGCTCCTCCCCTAGCAACACCCCTCCTCCCTGCGCCGTGAGCGCGCCCGTCCTCGCCTCGGCGATCAACGTCAGCGAGGGGAGTGACCTCGCGACCCTCGAACTCCTCGCCGACGCGTGCGGCGACCTCCTGCTCGACCTGCACCGGGACGCCGACCATCACCGCAGCGTGCTGACGATGGGCGGGCCGGACGTCGAGCTCCTGAGCCGGGTCCAGTCCCTCGTGACCGTGGCCGTGCAAACCCTCGACCTCGACGGCCACACCGGGGTCCACCCGCGTTTCGGTGTCGTCGACGTCGTGCCCTTCACGCCGGTCGGCACCGCCGACCTGACCTCCGCGATCGAGGCCCGGGACCGGCTGGCCATCTGGGCCGGGGCGACCCTCGGCATCCCTTGCTTCCTCTACGGCCCGATGCCCGACGGGGGCGTCCGGTCGCTACCCGAGGTGCGCCGGGGGGCGTTCGGCGCCCTGCAGCCCGACACCGGGCCCGGCCGACCCCATGCGAGCGCGGGGGCCATCGCGATCGGTGCCCGGGGCCCGCTGGTCGCCTACAACCTGTGGGTGAGCGGGCTGACCGCCGCCGAGACCCGTGCCGTGGCGGCCGGGATCAGGAGCAAGTCGCTGCGGGCACTCGGGCTGGTGGTGGGCGGGTCGACACAGGTGTCGTGCAACCTGGTCGACCCCGAACGGGTTGGCCCCGCGGAGGCCTACGACCGGGTGACCGCCTCGCTACTCCCCGGGGGGCGCATCGAGAGAGCCGAGCTGGTCGGGCTGGTGCCGGCGGCGGTCCTGGCGCGCACGCCCGAGAACCGATTCGACGAGTTGGGACTGTCGCCCCGTGACGGCCTCGAGGCGAGGTTGGGAGACCCTACGCTGAGGAAACGTCGGACATAGCGGCCCGGCGTTGCAACGCCCGGGCCCGGCGCAGCCGGCGGCGTTCCCGCTCGCTCATGCCACCCCAGATTCCGAACTTCTCGCCGTTCGCCAACGCGTATTCGAGGCAGTCCTCCCGGACCACGCATCCCCGACACACCTCTTTGGCTTCCCTCGTCGACGCCCCGCGTTCGGGGAAGAAGAGGTCCGGATCGACTCCCATGCAGTTGGCCTGTGCCTGCCAACTGCGGTCCAAACGTCCATAAAGCACTGCGGCTAAGTCCACCGGTCGGCCTCCCCTCACTGTAAGTGGCACCGATGTAACTACAACCATGTCATCTTCCCCTATCCGACATAGGAACGCAAGAGGGAGAATTCTCACACTTCGCGGTCGTCTGCGCCAGAGTACGCCCCCATTTCACCACGTAGAGTGGCATTTCGCACGTCGGGCAGGCCCGGGGGCAGGCCATCGGCCCCGGCCCGGAGCCGGACGGGATCGTTTCGGTGTGATCTGCGCCCGGTGTACGGGGTCAGCCGGCGGGCCGCAGGTAGCGCCGGTGGCGCAGGAAGTCGACCAGCACGTAGCCGCCCATCTCATCGGCGGTCGTGTAGAAGGTCCGGCCACCGTTCACCCGGGCGATCTGCTCGACGAACGGGTAGTGGGTGCGCTCGAGGTCGAGGGCGAAGGTGTTGATCGTGATCCCCGCCCGCGTCGTGCGGATGACCTCGGCCATGGTGCGGCGCAGGCACTCTTGGACCGGCGGGTAGTTGAACCGCACCTCACCGGCGTCGTCGATGTGCGCGGTCGGCTCGCCGTCGGTGACCACGATGATCTGCTTGGTCCCGTACTGGTGGGCCAGCATCCGGCGGGCCATCGCCAGCGCGTGCTGCAGGTTGGTGCCGTACACGTAGTCCCACATGGCGGTCGGCAGGTCCTCGGCCTTGATCTCCCTCGCGACCTCGGAGAACCCGACGATGCCGAGGTAGTCGCGAGGGAACCGGGTCGAGATCAGGGTCTGGAGGGCCATGGCCATCTTCTTGGCCGGCACGAAGTTGTCCCGCATCGGCATCGACATGGAGAGGTCGACGAGCAGGACGGTGGCCGAGCGGGTCAGCGCCTCGGTCTCGACGACCTCGAAGTCCTCGGCCAGCAACCGCACCGGCACGCCCGAACCGCCACGGCGCACTGCGTTGTGCACGGTCGCCGAGAGGTGGAGGTTGAGCGGGTCGCCGTACTCGTAGGCCTTGGTGGTCTCCTCCCGGTCGTGCCCGCTGCCCGACGTCGCCGACTGGTGGTCGCCGATGCGCTCGCGCTGCATCTGGGAGAACAGGTCGCTGAGCGCACGCTGGCCGAGCCGGCGCACGCCCTTCGGGGTGAGCTCGGTCCGGCCGCCCTGGTTCTCGATGAGGCCGTTCTCCTGGAGGGTCTTCGTCAGCCGGGCCAGTCGCTCGAGGGAGCGGGCCGCGTCGTCACCGAGCTGACGCCGCACCTCGTCGATGTCGACCTCGTCGAGCGCATTGGGGGACGACGCGGACGCAAACAGCTCCTCCATGCGGTCGAGGTTGCTGAGCTGGCTCGCCGCGTCGGTGGCCTCGCCGAAACCCATCGGGTCCTGGCCCCGGAACCGGTACGACTGGCCCCAGCCGGCGCCGGGGACGGCCTGGCGCAGGTTGCCGGCCAGCCGTTCCATCTGCCAGCGCAGGTCCATGTCTTCCAGGAGCGAGTTTGCCAGCGACTGGAGCTGCTCGCGCTGCTCGGGCGACATCGAGCGCCACATCGCCTCGGCGGCCGCCATCCGCTCGGCCAGTTGCTCCAAGAGCTCGTCGAGGTTCTTCGGGTCGCCCGGGAACATGTCCCCGAAGTTCTCCATGAACTGCTCGAAGGTCGGGTCGAGCTCCTCGCCGCGGGCCCGCTGCTCGAGCATCGTGTTGAGCGCGTCCATCGCCGCGCGCATCCGGGCCATCTGCTCGGGGTCGGTCGAGCTGAGGGCCTCCGACATGCCCTTGAAGTAGGCGTCAGCGACCTCCTGGCGGAGCTCTTCCATGAGCTCCTCGAAGCGCTCGCGAGCCTCGGACGACACGAAGTCGTGGTGCTGGAGCCCCTGCACCTTGCCCGCGAGGTCCGGGGGCAACAGGTCGAGCGACATCCGCCGCTCGGTCGCGACATCGGAGGTGACCTCGGCCCGGCGCTCGTCGCCGGAGTCCTTGGCCTCCTGCTCCAGATGGTCGATGGCGGCCCGCTCCTGGTCGACGACCTCGTCGAGGGCCTTCGCGATCCGGTCCATCTCGGCGTTGGGGCTGCCCTGCTTCAGCAGCTCCTCGCGCCGCTTGCGCATCCGCTCGATCATCTCGCGCATGCCCATGATCCGTTCGCCGTCCCGGGTGCGCATACCGCTGCGCATGAGGCGGCGCAGGGCGTCGTTCAGGTCGCCGCCCGACAGCAGGTCGTCGGTGATCTCGGCCAGCAGGTCGTCGGGGTCGAGATCACCCCACTCCTGGGTGCCGTCCCAGTCGCTGAAGTCGTAGCGGGCCGTCATGGTTGCGCTTTCACCTACGCCGACGGTAGAGGGCGCGGGCGCCCGAGGCGTCCTTGTTGAGGCGCTTGGTGAGGTGCAGGCCCTCCAGGAGGAACTCGAGGGCGGCCGCCATCAACGCCGGCGACTCGCCCGATTCGGGTCCGGCCAACGCCCGGGTGGGAGGCTCCAGGGCCGGCATGTCGGCCAGCACGGTCAGATAGTCGGCCGAGGCCAGATCGTCGCCCGTGTGGACCACCGATCCCTCCCCGAACGACCCGACGACGCCGCCCGGGTCCTCCAGCGTGACCCGCCGGCGGAACACCGACAGGACGGCCGCCGAGGCCAGTTGCGCCACGACCTCGTCCTCCCGGCCTTCCTCCAGCGCCTCCACCTCGATCTTGCCCTGGGTGGACGGCAGGAGGGCCGAGAGGTCGCTGACCCTCGGGACGACAACCGCCTCACCGGTGCGCAGCGCCCGACGCAGGGCGTTCGCGACCAGCGTCTCGTAGTTGGCGATGGTCAAACGGACCGAGACCCCGCTCCTCTGGTTGAGGTGCGGGCTCCGCCGGGCCAGCTGGCTCATCTCGGCGAGGACCTCTTGCATGTACGCGGGCACGATGACCGGCAGCTGCTCGGGAAGGACAGACTCCGACAGCATGATGGCGATCTCGGTGCCGGTCTCCTCCGGGTAGTGGGTGCGCACCTGGGCCCCGAACCGGTCCTTCAACGGCGTGATGATCCGGCCACGATTGGTGTAGTCCTCCGGGTTGGCCGTGGCCACGAGCATCACGTCGAGGGGAAGCCGAACCCGATGGCCCCGGATCTGCACGTCGCGCTCCTCAAGGACGTTCAAGAGCCCGACCTGGATCCGCTCGGACAGGTCGGGGAGCTCGTTGATTGCGAAGATGCCGCGGTTGACCCGGGGGACGAGCCCGTAGTGGAGGGTCAACTCGTCGGAAAGGTAGCGGCCCTCGGCGACCTTGATGGGGTCGACCTCGCCGATCAGGTCGGCGATCGAGGTGTCCGGCGTGGCCAGCTTCTCGCCGTAGCGCTCGGAGCGGTGGATCCATGCGATCGGGCTTTCATCGCCCTCGTCGGCCACCTTCAGCCGGCCGTAACGAGACACCGGCTGGTAGGGATCGTCGTTGATCTCGGAGCCGGCCACGATGGGCATCCACTCGTCCAGGAGCTCGATCAGGGACCGGAGAATTCGGGTCTTCGCCTGGCCCCGCTCCCCCAACAAGATGATGTCGTGGCCCGCCAAGATGGCGTTCTCGAGCTGCGGGATGACCGTGTCCTCGAAGCCGAGCACGCCGTCGATCAGGGGCTCTCCCGCGCTGATCCGGCGCGAGGCGTTGCGTCGCAGCTCCTCTGAGACCGGCACCGTTTCCCAGCCCGCGGACCGCAACTCGCCGAGGGTGTGAGCGAGATCGTGGGGTGGGGCGGGTGGATGTGCGGATGCGGAGGCCATCCCCCGAGCCTATGGGTTCTGACCCCCTGGGGCCCATCGCCGGGACCCCACCGACAGGGCCAAAACCGGCATTTTCGGATTGCACCCACTCCCCTGCGGGATGGAAAGATGAGGCTGATCACCCCACCGGCCTGCGCCGAGGCGCGAGCATCGCCGGTGTGAGAGGCCACGGAGACGATCAAAGGAGGAGACGGCGTGAGCGTTGAAGCGCCGACGGTCACGCCGGTCCAACTCGGCGGCCCGCGGGGAGGGCCCGCAGTACGGACGCTGAGGACCGACAACTGGTGGGTCCAGCCAACCATCAGCGTGGTCGTGTTGACCGCGTTCGTCGTGTACTCGACGTGGGCCGTCTTCGTGAACAAGGACTACTACGTCGGTGCGGCGGCGCATCGCGACCTCATCTCGCCCTTCTACTCGCCGTGCATCACCGGGAGCTGCGTTGCCGGCGCGCGCGGCACGTTCTTCGTGCTGACCTGGTGGCACATCACCCCGGCGGTCCTGATCCTCGGCGGCCCGCTCGGCTTCCGGCTCACCTGCTACTACTACCGCCGCGCCTACTACCGAGGGTTCTGGCAGTCGCCACCGGCATGCGGCGTCGGCGATGCCCACACCAAGTACACCGGCGAGACGCGCTTCCCGCTCATCCTACAGAACGTGCACCGGTACTTCTTCCTACTCGGGCTGGTGTTCAACACGATCCTGACCATCGACGCGGTCATGGCATTCCGGCTGCCCGGCGACGGAACGTTCGGCGTCAGCATCGGCACCCTGGTCCTGGTCGCCAACGCGGCGTTGCTGTGGATGTACAGCCTTTCGTGCCATGCGGCAAGGCACCTCTGCGGCGGCGGCGTCAGGTCCTTCTCGACCCATCCGGTCCGCTACCGGATCTGGAAGTTCCTCACCCCGCTCAACGCACGGCACATGCAGCTGGCCTGGATCAGCCTCCTGTTCGTCGCCCTGACCGACCTCTACGTCCGGCTCGTCTCGGCGGGCGTGTTCAACGACCCCAAGATCTTCTAGGGAGATCGAGATGGCCGAGTACGAATCCCACGATTACGACGTGATCATCATCGGGGCCGGCGGTGCCGGCCTCAGGGCGGCCATCGAGGCCAAGGCCCGCGGTCTGCGCACCGCGCTCATCTGCAAGTCCCTGCTCGGCAAAGCGCATACGGTCATGGCCGAGGGTGGCGTCGCGGCGGCCATGGGCAACATCTACGCCGAGGACAACTGGCAGGTTCACTTCCGCGACACGATGCGCGGCGGCAAGATGCTCAACAACTGGCGCATGGCCCAGCTGCACGCCCAGGAGGCGCCCGACCGCGTCCACGAGCTCGAGGCATGGGGCGCACTCTTCGACCGCACGCCCGACGGCCGGATCCTCCAGCGTGACTTCGGCGGCCACCGCTTCGCCCGCCTGGCCCACGTCGGCGACCGGACCGGCCTCGAACTGATTCGCACCCTCCAACAGCGCGTCGTCTCGATGGACGTCGACGTGTTCATGGAGTGCAAGATCCTGCGGCTGGTAGCCGACGCCGAAGGCGTCGTGTCGGGTGCGGTGGGCTACTGGCGCCCGACCGGCGAGATGGTCGTGTTCTCGGCCAAGGCGGTGGTGCTCGCCACCGGCGGCGCCGGCAAGTCCTGGAAGTACACGTCGAACAGCTGGGAGTGCACCGGCGACGGGCACGCGATGGCGCTGTGGGCCGGGGCCGACCTGATCGACATGGAGTGCGTGCAGTTCCATCCGACCGGCATGGTGTGGCCGCTCTCGGTGCGCGGCCTCCTCGTCACCGAGGGCGTTCGGGGCGACGGCGGCGTGCTGCGCAACTCCGAGGGCACCCGCTTCATGTTCAACTACGTGGCCGAGATGTTCCGTGCCGAGACGGCGGACTCCGAGGAGGAGGCAGACCGCTGGTACGACGACCACTCGGCCGGCCGGCGCACACCCGAGCTCCTGCCGCGTGACGAGGTCGCGCGGGCCATCAACACCGAGGTCAAGTCCGGCCGGGGCAGCCCGCACGGCGGCGTATTCCTCGACATCGCCAGTCGCCGGACCCCCGAATACATTCGCCGCCGGCTGCCGTCGATGTACCACCAGTTCATGGAGCTGGCCGGCGTCGACATCACGGCCGAGCCCATGGAGGTCGGGCCGACCTGCCACTACTTCATGGGCGGGGTCCGGGTGGAGGCCGACACCGGAGCGGCGACCGTCCCGGGGCTGTTCGTGGCCGGCGAGGTGGCCGGCGGGATGCACGGGGCGAACCGCCTGGGCGGCAACTCGCTGTCCGACCTGTTGGTGTTCGGCCGCCGGGCCGGCATCGGCGCGTCGGACTACGCGGCCGGCCGCTCCGGGTCGCCCAGGCCCGACGAGGGCGAGATCCAGCACTCGATCACCGAAGCCTTCGCCCCCTTCGAGCGCACCGACGGCGAGAACCCCTACGAGCTCCACCAGGAGCTGCAGGAGATGATGCAGACGCTCGTCGGCATCATCCGGACCGGCGACGAGCTCGAACGGGCGCTCGGAGAGCTCGATGTGCTCCGCGACCGGGCGGCCAAGGTGAGCGTCGGCGGGGGCCGCGCGTATAACCCCGGTTGGAATCTCGCCACCGACCTCCCGGCGATGCTCACGGTGTCGCGTTGCGTGACCCTCGGGGCGAGGGACCGCAAGGAGAGCCGGGGCGGGCACACCCGGGAGGACTTCCCGTCGGCCGACCCCGAGTTCGGGAAGGTCAACCTCGTCCAGCGCCAGCCATCGGGTGGCGGCGTGAACGGGGACATCAAGATCGTCCCCGAGCCGATCCCCGAGATGCCGGCCGAGCTCGCCGAACTGTTCGAGGAGAGTCACTGATGAGCGACGTCACCATGAACGTCTGGCGCGGCGACGGCGACGGGGGCGACTTCGCCGAGTACACCCTGCCCTCGCAGGAGGGCGAGGTCGTCCTCGACGTGATCCACCGCATCCAGGCCACCCAGGCCGGGGACCTGGCATGTCGATGGAACTGCAAGGCCGGGAAGTGCGGGTCGTGCTCGGCCGAGATCAACGGCAAGCCCAGGCTCATGTGCATGACCCGGATGGATCAGCTGCCCGAGGGCCCGGTCACCGTCGCTCCGATGAAGGCATTCCCCATCATCCGCGACCTCGTCACCGACGTGTCGTTCAACTTCGAGATGGCCAAACAGGTCCCCGCGTTCGCGCCACCACCACGGCCCGACGGCGGCTACCGCATGCAGCAGATCGACATCGAGCGGGGCCAGGAGTTCCGCAAATGCATCGAGTGCTTCATGTGCCAGGACGTCTGCCACGTGATCCGCGACCACGAGGAGAACAAGGCCCACTACGCCGGCCCGCGCTTCTTCATCCGCTACGCCGAGTTGGAAATGCACCCGCTCGACACCAACGACCGCCGGGAACTGGTCCGGCAGAAGGCCGGCCTCGGCATGTGCAACATCACCAAATGCTGCACCGAGGTCTGTCCCGAGCACATCAAGATCACCGACAACGCGATCATCCCGATGAAAGAGCGGGTGGTCGACGCCTCCTATGACCCGGTGGCATGGCTCGGCCGCAAGATCCTGCGGCGCCAGAAGGCCTCGCCGGGCGAGGCCACCGCCCACGGCGCGTAGCCGACCGGGCCCCATGGCGCGCTTTCTCACGGCGGACTGGGTCAGCGCGTTCAACGCCGCGCTGGAGGGGGCCGAGCTGACCGACCCCGGGACCGCGAGCTCCGTGCGCGCCGAGTCCGGCCACTTCAGGGTCGAGCAGGACGTGACGGGTGTCCCCGACCGACCCGCGTCCGCCGGACCCCTGCGGGTGGTTCTCTCGGTGGACGACGGCGCAGTCACCCTGTCGACCCCCGAAGAGGAGTCCGGGGACCGGGCCGACGTTGTCGTCACGCTCTCCTACGAGGACGCGGCGGCGCTCTCGCGCGGTGAGCTCGACCCGACCGAGGCACTCGGCACCGGCCGGGTCCACGTGCGGGGCGACCTGTCGGTCCTCGTGGCCGGCCAGGGCATCCTGGCCGCCGCCGCCGGCCGCATGGCCGAGCTGCAGGCCAACACCTCCTACTGACCGGCGGTCCCCGAGCCGTTGTCGCTTGCAAGGATGGAAGTCGTGGCCGTGGTCGCCGTGCGTTACTCGGAGGGCTTCGATCGCTACCAGCGCTTCGGCGACACCGACATATGGCCCGAGTACAACCTCCACGGTGACGTGGCCAACCAGTTCTGGAGCCGGCTCTACGAGGAGTTCGCCGAGTACCAGTTCGTCCTCTACGACGACGAGACGGACGAGGTGCTGGGTGAAGGCCACACCATCCCCCTCGCTTGGGACGGCACCCCCGAGGGCCTGCCCCCAGGGATAGATGCGAGCATCCAGGCGAGCTTCAAGCTCAGGGCGAGCAACGGCAACGCAACCGCGCTGTGCGCGATGGCTGCGGAGATCCCTGTCCGCAATCGCAACCGGCGGTTGGCGGCGGTCATCTTGGAGCAGATGGCGAGCATCGCCCGATCGGCCGGCCTGGCGTGGCTGATCGCCCCGGTGCGTCCGAACTGGAAGCACCGCTATCCCCTGACCCCGATCGAGCGCTACATCACCTGGGTCAGGCCCGATGGTGAGCCCTTCGATCCGTGGATCAGGGTTCACACGCGGATGGGAGCCACGATCGCCGCGCCGATCGCCCAGTCGATGCGGATCACCGGCAGCGTCGCCGACTGGGAATCCTGGACCGGCATGGAGTTCCCCGAGTCGGGCGAGTACGTCTTCCCCGAAGGCCTCTCCACGCTCAGCATCGATCGCCACGGAAACGTCGGGTCCTACTGGGAGCCCAACGTGTGGGTCGTGCACACCCTCTGAACGAGCGCCGAGGGGGTGGGATTTGGCCAGTGGTGCCCAAAAGTGGCTCAGGTAAGGATCACCGACAGGCAAAATGGGCGCCCGGCTCTGGGGCCGTCTCGCTGTTCTCGTTATCCGCACCCAAGCTGCCCGGACGCGAGTGAGCCACTACCCCCGGGCGGGGGTGGGGGTCACGGCGATAGTCTCGGGACCGAGCGGCCCGCGCCGGGCGGGCCAACGAAGGGGAGGGCCCGCGTGTCCCAGCCAATCGACGACCACTTCTTCTTGAAGTACCGCGAGCTGCTCGACGCAGAAGACGCGGCGTTCGACGAGCTCGAACACGCCTGCGAAGAGGGCGACCGCTCACACTTCGAGCTGGAGATGGCCGCGTGGCAGAGCGCGCTGGCGAAGAAGCTGTCCTTCCTCCACCACGCCGGCTACGACCTGCCGGTGCCCGTCGCTTCGTAGCGGCGGATCTGCCGCCCGCATCGGCGGCCGATCAATCAGGCGTCAGTCGACCAGCCCGAGTTGGCGAACGTCGTTGCGCTCGGCCTCGAGCTCCTCGGTGGTGATGCGCACCCGATCGGTCGCGAACTCGTCGTGGGTCAACCCTTCGACGACGCTCCAGTTGCCCTTCGAATCCGCACGCACCGGCAGCCCGAACTGGAGCCCCTCGGGCGTCTGGTACTGACCGTCGCTCGCGACGGCGACCGAGAACCAGTCCCCCTTGGGCGTCTCGGTTCGAAGCGAGCGCACCGTGTCAACCACCGCGCTCGCAGCCGAGGCGGCCGACGACAGGCCCCGCGCCTCGATGATCGCGGCGCCGCGCTTTTGCACGGTCGAGATGAAGTCCCCTTGGAGCCACTCGGTGTCGGTGATCACCTCGGGCACCGGCTTGCCGCCGATCCGCGCGTTGGCGAAGTCGGGGAACTGTGTCGCCGAGTGGTTGCCCCAGATGGTGACGTTGGTCACGTCGGCCACCGGGACCCCGGCCTTCTTGGCCAGCTGGGACTTCGCCCGGTTCTCGTCGAGCCGGGTCATGGCGAACCACCGGTCGGCCGGGACACCCGACGCGGCCGACCGTGCGATGAGGCAGTTGGTGTTGCACGGGTTGCCGACCACCAGCACCCGCACGTCGGACGCCGCGTGGGCGGCGATCGCCTCACCCTGGGGCTTGAAGATGCCGCCGTTCACCCCGAGGAGCTCACCGCGCTCCATGCCGGCCTTGCGGGGGATCGAGCCGACCAGGAGCACCCAGTTGGTCCCGTCGAACGCCGTCTTCAGATCGGATGTCGCGACGACGTCGGCCAGCTGGCCGAACGCACAGTCGTCGAGCTCCATGACCACGCCGTCGAGGGCCTTCATGGCCGGCTCGATCTCGAGCAGCCGCAGGACCACCGGCTGGTCCTTGCCGAGCAGTTGGCCCGAGGCGATCCGGAACAGGAGCGAGTAGCCGATCTGCCCGGCCGCGCCGGTCACCGTGACGTGGATGGGTGGGGTTGCTGGCATGGGGGGCCGCTCCTTGTGCTCGCTCGGTGGGCTTGTCTCGGTCGTGGTCGCCCGCGCCCGGGGTGGGGGCTAGAGCCGGTCGGCGATCGCCGAGGCGAACTCCGAGCACTTCACCTCTGTGGCCCCGTCCATCAGTCGCGCGAAGTCGTAGGTGACGATCTTGTCGGCGATCGTGGCCTCCAGCGCCTTCACGATGTCGGCCGCCGCGTCGGTCCAACCCAGGTGCTCGAACATGAGCACGCCGGACAGGAGTATCGAGCCGGGGTTGACCTTGTCCTGGCCGGCGTACTTCGGCGCCGTGCCGTGGGTGGCCTCGAAGATGCCGTGGCCGGTCACGTAGTTGATGTTGGCCCCCGGCGCGATGCCGATCCCGCCCACCTGGGCCGCCAGCGCGTCGGACAGGTAGTCACCGTTCAGGTTGGTGGTGGCGATGACGTCGAAGTCCGACGGCCGGGTGAGCACCTGCTGGAGGGTGATGTCGGCGATGGTGTCCTTCACGAGCAGGCGGTCGCCCGGGTTGCCGTCGCAGTCGTCCCACCCGACCGCGCGGTCCGCGAACTCCTCGCGGACGACCTCGTAGCCCCACGAGCGGAATGCGCCCTCGGTGAACTTCTGGATGTTGCCCTTGTGGACGAGCGTGACCGAGCGCCGGTCACGCTCGAGGGCGTAGTTGATGGCGGCCCTCACGAGGCGCTTCGATCCCATCTCCGAGATCGGCTTGATGCCGATGCCCGAGCCGTCGCGGATCGGCCAGCCCATCTCGGTGCGCAGGTACTCGCCGAGCTTCTCGGCCTCCGGCGTGCCCGACTCGACCTCGTAGCCGGCGTACACGTCCTCGGTGTTCTCCCGGAAGATGACCATGTCGACGAGTTCGGGGCGGCGCACCGGCGAGGGCACGCCGGCGAACCAGCGCACCGGGCGCAGGCAGACGTAGAGGTCGAGGAGCTGGCGCAGGGCCACGTTGAGGGAGCGGATGCCGCCGCCGATCGGCGTGGTGAGCGGTCCCTTGATCCCGATCAGGTGCTCGCGGAACGCCTCGACGGTCTCGTCGGGGAGCCAGTTGCCCGTCTCGTTGAACGCCTTCTCGCCGGCCAGGACCTCCTTCCACGAGATCGTGCGGCCGTGCTTGGTCGCGGCGGCGTCGAGGACCATTCGCGCCGCCGGCCAGATGTCGACGCCGGTGCCGTCGCCCTCGATAAACGGGATGATGGGCTCGACGGGGACCGACAGCGTGCCGTCGCTGCCCATGGTGATCTTCTCTGCCATGAAAAAGCTCCTATGTCACGGGGGGACTCGACCGCAAGTCGGCCGAGCGGATTGCTAGCTCAGGTGGCCACGGTCCCGGCCGCACTCAGGTGCGGCGCGAGCCCCAGGGCCTGGTAGATGTCCCGGGTCGCGCTCGAAACGTTGAGCGTGTAGAAGTGCAGCCCGGGTGCCCCCCCGTCGAGCACGGCCTTGCAGAGCTCGGTGGCCAGTTCGATCCCGCACCGACGCACGCCGTCGTGCTCGTCGTCCCTGGCCGCCGCCTCGAGCCGCTCCACCATCCACGGCGGCACGGCGGCCCCCATGGTGGCCATGCGGGGGATCGAGCTCAACGCGGTCACCGGCATGATGCCCGGGAGGATCGGCTTGTCGATCCCCCGGTCGTGCAGGTCCGCGACGAGCCCGAGGTACTCCTCGGGCTCGAAGAAGAACTGGGTGATCGCGAAGTCGGCAAGGGCAAGCTTCTCGGCCAGCCGGTCGCGATCGTGCGCGAGGCCGGGCGAGGCCGGGTGGCCGATCGGCTGCGCGGCCACGCCGATCGAGAAGCCGCCGATCGCCCGGGCCAGCTCGACCAGCTCGATCGCGTGGTTGAGCTCCCGGGGGGCGCCGGCGTCCGGCGAGGGATCGCCACCCAGCGCGAGCACGTTCTCCACCCCCGAGCGCCGCAGCGAACACAGGATCTCGGCAAGCTCGAGGCGGGTATGGGCGACGCAGACGAGGTGGGCCATCGGAACCAGCGTCGTCGTGTGCAGCATCCCCGAGACGAGGTTGTGGGTGCGCTGGCGGGACGCCGCCCCACCCCGGTAGGTGACCGAGACGAAGGAGGGGCCGAGAGGCTGGAGCTCGACCAGGGTGCGCGAGAGCACCAGAAGCTCCTGATCGCTCTTGGGCGGGAAGAACTCGAACGAGTAGGTCCGCCCGGCCGACAGCAGGTCGGAGATCCTGGCCACGGCCTCTAAGCGTAGGCCCCGCCCTGGGTATATTCATCCCGGTGGCAGCGAGCGCCCAGGCGGTCATCCCGGTCCTCGTCTACGGCGACATCCAGCGGGCCCACGACTTCTTGGTCCGGGCGTTCGGATTCGGGCCGGGCGGCGTCCAGGCCGACGGTGAAGGCAACCCCGTCCACGGCGAGGTCGACGCCTTCGGCCAGGCAATCTGGCTGCATCTGCCGATACTCGACAAACAGCTGGGCCCGCCCAAGGACGGCACCCTGGCCCTTGGCGGCCTGGTGGTGCGGGTCCCCGACGTCGACGCCCATTGTGCTCGGTCCCGCGCCGAGGGTGCCGACGTCACCCGTGACCCGTCCGACCAGCCCTACGGGCAACGCGAGTACGAGGCCAGGGACCCCGAGGGCCACCGCTGGTGGGTCGCCACCGTCATCGACCGGCCGGCCTGACCCGGCCGCGCTCGCCCTAGGACCGCTCGGCCGCCGCCAACGCGTTGCGGAGCAGCATTGCCCTCGTCATCGGCCCGACCCCACCGAGGCGCGGGGTGATCCAACCCGCCACCTCGGCGACCCCTGCGTCCACGTCGGACAGGACCTTGCGGCCCACCCAGGTGGTGCCCGCGCCGACCACCGCCGCACCGGGCTTGATCATCTCCGCCGTCACCAGGCCGGCCGACCCGGCGGCGGCCACCACGATGTCGCCCCGGCGGACGTGGTCGGCGAGGTCGGGCACGCCGGTATGGACGACGGTCACCGCGGCGTTGCACCCGGGTCGCTTGAGGGCGAGGAGCAGGGCGAGCGGCCGGCCGATGGTGAGGCCCCGGCCGATCACCACCACATGGCGGCCCTCGACGGGCACGTCGTAGGCGTGCAGCAGTTCGAGGATGCCGGCGGGCGTGCACGGGAGCGGTCCCGGGGCGCCCATCACCAGTCGGCCGAGGTTGACCGGCTGGAGGCCGTCGACGTCCTTGTCCGGATCGACCGCGAGCAGCGCCCGCTCCTCGTTCAGCCCGGGCGGCAACGGCACCTGGACCAAGAACGCATGGATGGCCGGGTTGTCGTTGAAACGCGCCACCGCGTCCTCGACGTCGCGCTGGCTGGCCGTCGCAGGCAGGTGCTCGTGGAACGAGGCGATGCCGACCTCCGCGCAATCCTCGTGCTTCATGGCCACGTAGCGGGCGCTCGGGACGTCGTCTCCGACCAGGATGGTGCCGAGCCCCACGCGGACCCCGTCGGCGGCCAGCTTGGCCGTCCGCTCGGCGATCTCGGTCCGGACCCGGGCGGCCACCGCCTCGCCGTCGAGAACGATCGCGCTCATTGGTGTGCTCCCCTCATCGCGGGTTTTGGCCTCAGTGCCGGAAGTGGCGCTCGCCGGTCGCGACGAGCGCGATGCCGGCCGCGTCGGCCGCCTCGATGACCGCCGCGTCGCCGACCGATCCCCCGGGATGGATCACCGCGGCCACCCCCGCGCGCGCGAGCACCTCCAGCCCATCGGGGAACGGGAAGAACGCGTCGCTCGCCCCGGCACCGCCCTTGGCCCGGTCCCCCGCCTTGGCCACGGCGATCTCGGCCGCGCCGACCCGCGACTGCTGGCCGGCCCCGATGCCCGACGCCTGGCCTCCCGTCACGGTGACCACCGCGTTGGACATGGTCCGCGCGCAGACCCGCCACGCGAGCACGAGGTCCCGCCACTGCTCGTCGGTAGGTTGCACCTTCGTCACGACCCGCCAGTCCGATCTCGGCACGACGATGCGGTCGGCCTCCTGCACGAGCGCGGAGCCGCCGATGCTGCGCACCTGTGTCCCGGCGGGCTCGGGGGCCGGGGCGGTGAGCAGCCGGGTGGCCTTCCGGCGGGCGATCAGCCGAGCCAGCGCGTCGGGCTCGATGGCCGCGGCCACGATCACGTCGGCCTGTGGCCCCGCGGCGATGGCCTCACCGAGCGCCGCATCGATCGTTCCGGCGACGGCCACGATCCCCCCGAAGGCCGACAAGGGGTCGCAGTCGAGCGCGAGCCGGTAGGCCTCGACGAGGTCCGGGGCGATCGCGGCGCCGCACGGGTTGGCGTGCTTGATGATCGCGACGGCCGGGCGGGCGGCGTCGGAGGACAATTCGTGGACGAGCCGCCAAGCCGCATCGGTGTCGAAGAGGTTCAGGTAGCTGAGCGCGGTGCCGCTGTGCTGGACCATCTCGTCCCACCACGTCGGCCGGCCGTCGACCCGGTAGCGGGCCCCGTGCTGGTGGGGGTTCTCGCCGTACCGGAGGACCTCGGCGCGCTCCAAGGTGAGGTGGATGGTTTCTGGAAGGAGCTCGTCATCGTCCAGCCACCGCACGATCGCGGCGTCGTAGGAGGCGGTGTGGGCGAAGGCCGCCCGCGCCAATCGGCGCCGTGTCTCGTCGGACAGCGACCCGTCCGCCCGAAGCTCGTCGAGCACCCCCGGGTAGTCGGCCGGGGACACGACGACGCCGACGTGGGCGAAGTTCTTCGCGGCGGCGCGGACCATGGTCGGCCCGCCGATGTCGATCAGCTCCACCGAAGGGTCGCTCCGGAACGGATACAGGTTGCAGACGACCAGGTCGATCGGCTCGATTCCCTGCGCGTCGAGGTCGGCCAGGTGCCCGGGCACCGAGCGGTCGGCCAGGATGCCGCCGTGGATGGCCGGGTGGAGCGTCTTTACCCGGCCGCCCAGGATCTCGGGGGCCCCGGTGACATCGCTCACGGCCCGATGCGCAATGCCCGACTCGGCCAGCGCGGCGGCGGTGTTGCCGCTGGCCAACAGCTCCCAGCCGAGGTCGGCGAGCCCGGCGGCCAGCCCGGCCAGGCCGTCCTTGTCGTAGACGGACAGCAGCGCTCTCATCGGTCGTCCTTCGCTCCGGCGTCGCCGGTCGTCGCGAGCTCGTTCAGCATCTTCAGCACCGTCTCGGGGTACAGCCGCCGCTCGACCGTCTTGATCCGCTCGTGCAGCGTGGCCACGGTGTCGTCGTCGCGCACCGGGACGGTCTCTTGGGCCAGGATCGGTCCCGCATCCATCTCGAGCGTGGCCAGGTGCACGGTGCACCCGGTCACCTTCACGCCGGCCGCGAGCGCAGCCTCGACGGCGTGCCACCCCGGGAACGCCGGCAGGAGCGCGGGGTGCGTGTTGAGGATCCGGCCGGCGAACGCGTCGTGGAGCGGTTGGTCGACGACGGTGCCGAAGCCGGCCATCGCGACGAGATCCACCTCGGCCGCCCGCAGGGTCTCTGTCAGGGCCACCGTGTAGGCGCGGCGGTCGAAGTCGCCACCGAAGCCGCCGAAGTCCCGCCGGTCGACGAGCACCGCGTCGACGTTGTTGCGGGCCGCCACCTCGAGGCCGGCACACGGGCGGTCCGAGAGCACGAGCGCCACCGGCACGCCCCGCTGGAGCATCGCGTCGAGGATCGTCCCGCTTCCTGACACGAGCACTGCGACGCGCACGCGCCCACGGTACAGGGCGCGCATCGCGGGCCCCGACAAGAGCCCGGCCGCATCACGGCGCCCGATGGCGGAGGCCGGGCGGGCGGCTAGGAGAGGCCCCGGACGATCTCGACCATCTTCTCCCCGGCCTCGGTCGGGTTGGCCGTGACCACCACGCCCGCGGCGTCGAGCGCCTCCATCTTGGCCTGGGCGGTGCCCTGCGAGCCCGAGATGATCGCCCCGGCGTGGCCCATCTTGCGTCCCGGGGGCGCCGTGACCCCGGCGACATACGCGACGACCGGCTTGGTCATGTGCGCCCCGATGTACTCGGCCGCCCGCTCCTCCTCCGAGCCACCGATCTCACCGATCATCATCACGGCCTTCGTGTCCGGGTCGGCCTCGAACGCTTCCAGGCAGTCGATGAAGTTGGTGCCGGGCACCGGGTCCCCGCCGATGCCGACGCAGGTGGTCTGCCCGACACCCTGCTGGGAAAGCTCGTGGAGGGCCTGGTAGGTGAGGGTGCCCGAGCGGCTGACGATGCCGACCGGCCCGCCGGCCAGCGCGATGTCGCCCGAGGTGATGCCGATGTTGGTCTTCCCCGGCGAGATGATCCCGGGGCAGTTCGGGCCGAGCAGCCGGGTGCCGGGGAACTCGCGCACCAGCCGGTTGTAGGCCGACGCCTCGTCCTGGGCCGGGATGCCCTCGGTGATGCACACGATGAACGAGATGCCAGCGGCGGCGGCCTCGAGGATCGCGTCGCAGGCGAAGCGCGGTGGCACGACCACGAAGGACGCCACGGCCCCGGTGGCGTCGACGGCCTCGGCGACCGTGTCGAACACCGGTACGCCCTCCACGTCGGTGCCGCCCTTGCCCGGGGTGATGCCGCCCACGATCTTGGTGCCGTAGTCGCGGTTGCGAAGGCCGTGGAACCGGCCCTGGCCACCGGTCAGGCCCTGGACCACGACGGTCGTCCTTTCGTCGACGAAGATGCTCACGTCTCTCTCTTTCGGCTAACGGGCTAGCTCGACGGCACGGCGGGCGGCCGACAGCATCGTCGGCTCCGCCAGCACGCGATCGGACAGGTGGGGGGCGAGCAGCGCCCGGCCGGCCTCGGCGTTGGTCCCATCCAGGCGCAGGACGATCGGTGACCGGATCTCGACGCTCGCGAGCGCCTGGATGACCCCGTTGGCCACGTCGTCCACCCGGGTGATGCCACCGAAGATGTTGACGAGGATGGAGCGGACTGCGGGGTCCGAGTTGATGACCTCCAACGCCGCGGTCATGACCGCGGCGTTCGCCCCGCCGCCGATGTCCAAGAAGTTGGCCGCGCTCCCCCCGACCTGGTTCACCACGTCGAGGGTGCTCATGGCCAGGCCGGCCCCGTTGGCGATGATCCCGACCGTGCCGTCGAGGCCGATGTAGTTGAGCCCCTTCTCCTTGGCCATCTTCTCCCGCGGGTCCTCGGTGTCGGTGCCCGCGAACTCCTCCCACTCGGGGTGCCGGAAGGTCGCGTTCTCGTCCAGGGTCACCTTGGCGTCGAGCGCGTGCACGCTGCCCTCGGTGGTGAGGATGAGCGGGTTGATCTCGGCGAGGTCGCAGTCCCCCTCGACGAAGCAGTGGTAGAGGCGGACGAGCACCTGTGCCGCGCCGTCGCGGGCCGCCTCGTCGAGGCCCGCCTCGTCGACCCACCGGCGCGCCGTCTCTTCGTCCAGCCCGTCGAGCGGGTTGATGTGGAGGCGGGCGATCGCCTCGGGTTTGGTGGCCGCGACCTCTTCGATCTCCACCCCGCCGGCCGCGGACAGCATGCCCAGGTGGAGCTTGGCCGGCCGGTCGAGCGTGAAGCTGGCGTAGTACTCCTTCTCGATGTCCGAGGCGTGCTCGACCCACAACCGGTGCACGGTGTGGCCCTTGATGTCCATGCCCAAGATGGCCTCGGCGGCCTGGCGCACCTCGCCGGGGTTGGCGGCCAGCTTGATGCCGCCCGCCTTGCCGCGGCCGCCCACCTTCACCTGTGCCTTGACCACGACCGGGTAGCCGGCGTCCTCGGCCTGCTCGACCGCCTCGTCGACCGTGTCGGCGGTGCCGCCGGGAGACGTCGGTATGCCGAAGCGGGCGAAGTACTGCTTCCCCTGGTACTCGTAGAGATCCACTTTGTCCTCTGGGTTGTCTTTCTGTGTCGGTCGCTCTGGTGGTCGGTTGGGTATGTCGGTCGTGGCCGGTGGGGGCTCGCGCTCAGCCGGGCGGTGGGCTCATCAGCCGTCCTCGGCGGTCACCGGTTCTCGTCGGCGCTGCCGGGTCGGGCCGGGCGCCGGGGCGGTTCTCAAACTCCGAGCGCCTCCTCGCGCCGGTCGAGCGCCGCGGCCAACCACTCCCCGATCGAGGGCAGCGACGAGCCCGGGGTGAACACCGCGGCAACGCCCTGCTCGGTGAGGGTCGCGATGTCGGAGTCCGGGATGATCCCGCCGACGATCACGAGCACGTCGTCGCGCCCCGCCGCGGCCAGCCCGGCGACGACCTTCGGGACGAGCGAGAGGTGCGCACCCGACAGCATGGAGAGCCCGACAGCGTCGGCGTCCTCCTGGACGACGGCGCTCACCACTTGCTCGGGCGTCTGGTGGAGGCCGGTGTAGACGACCTCGAACCCCGAGTCTCGAAGGGCACGTGCGATGACCTTCGCCCCGCGGTCGTGTCCGTCCAGCCCTGGCTTCGCCACCACCACCCGGTAGGGACGTTTCATGGAAGTCCGATGATAGGCGGGGACCCCGGGGGTGGGGCCAAGCCGCGCTCAGGCCCGGCGGAGCGGTGCCGCGGAGAGCAGCAACTTCTTGCGCCCGACCGAGCCGAACCGCACCTCGGCCTGGGCCCCGTCGCCCTCCCCGGTGGCCGAGATGACCGTGCCCTCCCCCCAGCGGTCGTGGACCACCTCGTCCCCGGCCATCAGGCCGAGCGTCTCGGCCCCGGTCGTCTGGCGCCGTGACGGGGGCCGGGCGAACCCGAGGTCGCCCTTGCCCGAACCGACGACGCCGATGTCGTGGACGAGCTCGCTCGGCACCTCCGAGAGGAACCGGGACGGGATGTTGTGCGAGGTGTTGCCCCAGAGCGTCCTGCGCCAGGCGTGGGACATGTACAAGCGTGCCTTGGCCCGCGTTACCCCGACGTAGCAGAGCCGCCGCTCCTCCTCGAGCTCGAGGGGCTCGGCCAACGTCCGCATGTGGGGGAAGATCCCCTCCTCGAGGCCGGTCAGGAACACCGCCGAGAACTCCAGCCCCTTGGCCGTGTGCATGGTCATGAGGTTGACCCGGGTCCCGTCGCCGTCGATCTCGTCGGAGTCGGCCACGAGGGCGACCGTCTCCAAGAACTCGGACAGGTCCTCGTACTCGGCCGCCACGCCGGCCAGCTCGAAGATGTTCTCGATCCGCCCGTCGGCTTCGTGGCTCCGCTCGGCCTCGAGCTCCGCGACATACCCCGTCTTGTGGGCCACCGCATCGACCAGGTCACCCGGGGCCAGGGTCTCGGCAAGCCGGGAGAGCTCGGCCAAGAGGTCCCCCAACGCGGTGGCGCCCTTCAGCGCCTTTCCCGACAGCCCGGCCTCCTCGGCGTGGTCCAAAGCTTCGGGGATGGAAAGGTGGTGGTCCTTCGCCCACGCGACGAGACGGCCGACCGACGTATCGCCGATGCCGCGTTTTGGCACGTTCAAGATTCGACGCGCCGAGATCTCGTCGGAGGGGTTCCCGAGCAGGCGGACAAACGCGATCATGTCCTTTACCTCGCGCCGGTCATAGAACCGTGTCCCGCCCACCACCTTGTAGGGGACCTCGGCGCGGACCAGCTCCTCCTCGAAGACGCGGCTCTGCGCGTTGGTCCGGTAGAAGACGGCCATGTCCGAGTAGCTGAGCTGCTCGCGGTTGTGCAGCCTGGTCAGCTCGCTGGCCACGAACGACGCCTCGTCGTGCTCGTCCTCGGCCCGGTAGCGGGCGATGGGCGGGCCGGCCTCGCCCTCGGTGAAGAGGCGCTTCGGCCGCCGGGCCAGGTTGTTGGAGATGATGGCGTTCGCGGCGTCGAGGACGTTCTGTGTCGAGCGGTAATTCTGCTCGAGCAGGATCGTCGTTGCGTTGGCGAAGGCCTGCTCGAACTGCAAGATGTTGGAGACGTCCGCGCCCCGCCAGCGGTACACCGACTGGTCAGAGTCCCCGACGACGCAGACGTTGCCGTGGCCCGCCGCCAGCAGGATCACGAGCCGATTCTGGGCCTTGTTGGTGTCCTGGTACTCGTCGACGAGCACGTGTTTGAAGCGCTGCTGGTAGCCGGTGCGCACCACATCGGAGGCCTCGAGCAGGTTGACGGCGACCATCAACAGGTCGTCGAAGTCCATCGCGTTGGCGGCCAGCAGGCGCTGCTGGTACTGGGCGTAGACCTCGGCGATGCGGATCGCGAAGGGGTCCGAGCGCGAGTTCTCGCGGAACGTCTCGAAGTCGATCAGCTCGGCCTTGGCCTGCGAGATGACCCCGGCCACCGAACGCGGCGGAAGACGCTTCGTGTCGAGCCCGAGCTCGGCCATGATCACCTCGATCAGCCGGCGCGAGTCGAGGTCGTCGTAGACGGTGAACGACGACTGGTAGCCGAGGATCGACGCGTGCGAGCGCAGCATGCGCAGGCAGGCGGAGTGGAACGTCGACACCCACATCCGCTCGGCCCGCTTGCCCACCAGCTCGACCACGCGGCGGCGCATCTCGTCGGCCGCCTTGTTGGTGAAGGTGATGGCCAGGATCTCCCACGGCGCCGCCTCGTCGGTGGCCAGCAGATGGGCGATGCGCCGCGTGAGCACGCGGGTCTTCCCCGACCCGGCCCCGGCGACGACGAGCAGCGGGCCGCCCCGGTGGGCCACCGCCTCGCGCTGGGGCGGGTTCAATCCCTCCAGCAGCTCGTCGGGCCGCGGGGTCCGGAAGCGGGCCTCGATCTGCTCGTCCGAGCGCACCGTCCCTCGGGACGGGGCCGGCTCGTCCTCGGGCAGGTGCGGCGGGGCGGGCGGGCGGGCGGGAGCACCGTCGAGGGGCGGGGGCGGGTCCTCGATCTGCTCGTCGGACTGGGACGCATCCGGGGCCAGCTGGTCGAGGGAGAACAAGCGGGCATCGCCGTGGGCCGGCCCGACGCTCACTCCCACTCGATGGTGCCGGGCGGCTTCGACGTGACGTCGAGGGCCACCCGGTTGACTCCCTGGACCTCGCCGATGATGCGCGAGGCGATGCGCTCCACCAGGTCGTAGGGGAGGCGGGCCCAGTCGGCGGTCATCGCGTCGTCACTGGTCACCGCACGGATCACGATCGGGTACGCGTAGGTCCGGCCGTCGCCCATGACGCCGACGGTCCTGGTCGCGGGCAGCACGGCGAAGCTCTGCCAGAGCTGTCCGTACAGGCCGGCCTTCCGGATCTCCTCGATCACGATGGTGTCGGCGGCCCGCACGATCTCCACGCGCTCGCGGGTCACCTCGCCGGTGATGCGCACGGCCAGGCCGGGGCCGGGGAAGGGGTGCCGCCACACGATGTCGGCGGGCAGGCCCAGCTCTTCACCGACCGAGCGCACCTCGTCCTTGAAAAGGAGCCGCAGGGGCTCGACGAGCTCGAAGGAGAGGTCGTCGGGAAGGCCGCCCACGTTGTGATGCGACTTGATGCTCGCGGAGTCCCCGGTCCCCGACTCGATCACGTCGGGATAGAGCGTCCCTTGCACCAAGAACCGCGGGCCCGCGTCACCGGAGCCGAGCTCGGCCGCGACCTCCTCGAAGATCCGGATGAACAGCTCGCCGATCCGCTTGCGCTTGTCCTCCGGGTCGAGCACGCCGGCGAGGGTCTCGAAGAACCGGTCGGCCGCCTTCACGTGGATCAGGTCGACGTGGAACTGGCGCCGGAAGGTCTCCTCGACCTGCTCGGCCTCGCCGGCCCGCATCAAGCCGGTATCGACGAACACGCAGGTCAGCTGGTCACCGATCGCCTTGTGGACCAGGGCGGCCGCGACCGCCGAGTCCACCCCGCCGCTCAGCGCGCAGAGCACCCGGTCCCCGCCGACCTGGGTCCGTACCGCCTCGACCTGGGACTCGATGATCGACACGTGGGTCCAGGTGGCTGGGCACCCGCACACATCGTGGGCGAACCGGGCGATGAACTCGGAGCCCCGGGCGGTGTGCACGACCTCGGGGTGGAACTGGACGCCGAAGATCCGCCGGTCGAAGTCCCCGAAGGCGGCGACGGGCGAGCCGCCGCTCTTCGCCAGGACGTCGAACCCCGGCGGCGCCTCGGTCATGGAGTCGCCGTGGCTCATCCAGACCTCGCCGTCGACCGGCCAATCGGCGAAGAGCGGCGAGGGCGAGACGATCGACATCTCGGTGCGGCCGTATTCGCCCTTGCCGGTGTGGGCCACCGTTCCACCGAGCTGGCTCGCGATCAGCTGGGCCCCGTAACAGATCCCGAGGATCGGTATCCCGAGGTCATAGACGGCCGGGTCGAGCGTGGGGGCCGGGGTCTCGTACACCGACTTGGGGCCGCCCGAAAGGATGATCCCGCTCGGCCGGCGCTCGGCCAGCTCGGTTGCGGTGACGGTGGCCGGGACAATCTCGGAGAAGACGTGGGCCTCTCTCACGCGGCGGGCGATGAGCCGCGAGTACTGCGCGCCGAAGTCGACGACGACGACCGCGTCGTCGACGGGCGTCAATGGCCCATGCCGACGCCCTGGGACCGCTGGAGCTGCTTGCCCTCGGTCTGCAGGGACGGGGCCACCATCACTTCCGCCTTCTGGAACTCCTTGACGGTCTCGTACCCGCATGTGGCCATCGCCGTCCGCAGCGCGCCGAACAGGTTCATGCGGCCGTCGTTCTCGTGGGCCGGGCCGAGCAGGATCTCCTTCAGGGACCCGCGGACTCCGGTGCGCACCCGGGCACCGCGGGGAAGGGTCGGGTGGAACGTGGCCATCCCCCAGTGGAAGCCCCGGGCCGGCGCCTCGAACGCCGAGGTGAGCGGGGAGCCGAGCATCACCGCGTCGGCGCCGCACGCAACGGCCTTCGCGATGTCACCACCCTTGGACATCCCGCCGTCGGCGATCACGTGCACGTAGACGCCCGTCTCGTCGAGATGGCGCATCCGGGCACCGGCGACGTCTGCGATCGCGGTCGCCTGCGGGACGCCGATGCCGAGCACGCCGCGCGTCGTGCACGCGTTGCCCGGTCCGACCCCGACGAGGACCCCGATCGCGCCGGTTCGCATGAGATGGAGGCCGGCCGGGTAGGAGGCGCAGCCGCCGACGATGACCGGCAGGTCGAACTCGCGGATGAACTTCTTCAGGTTGAGTGGCTCGACGGTCTTCGACACGTGCTCCGCCGAGACGACCGTGCCTTGGATGACCAGGAGATCCAGTTCGGCGGCGATCACGGCGTCGGCCAAGGCCAGGGTGCGCTGCGGAGTGACGGAGGCGGCGGCGGTGACCCCGGCCTCCTTGATCTGGCGGATCCGCTCGGTGACGAGCTCGGGCTTGATCGGCTCGGAGTACATCTGCTGCATCCGCGGGGTGGCCTTGTCGTCGTCGAGCTCGCTGATCTCATCGAACAAGGAGGTGGGATCCTCGTACCGGGTCCAGAGCCCCTCGAGGTTGAGAACGCCGATGCCGCCGAGCTGGCCCATCTCGATCGCGGTGGCGGGCGAGGTCACCCCGTCCATGGCCGCCCCGAGCAAGGGCAACTCGAATCGGTAGGCGTCGATCTCCCAGGAGATGTCGACATCCTCGGGGTCCCGGGTCCGCCGACTGGGCACGATGGCGATGTCATCGAACCCGTACGCCTGGCGTCCGGACTTGAAGATGCCGATCTCTATCTCAGCCACCCGATTGACCTCCGGCTCCGGTCTCGCCCGGCGCTTGTTGCCGGGGCCCCGACGGTCTCAGCCGAGCCGACCCTGCAGACTGCGACACTCGGTCCACCTTACCGTGTCGGTCTGACCCCCTCGCTGAGGGTCGGCGCGCTCAATTAGGGCAATTGGGATCGGAGGTCGGGCGACTCAGCCCCAGAACTTGACGATCCGCTCGGCGATCGCCTCGCCCTGGCGCAGGCCCTCGGCGGCGGCGGCCGGGCCCACCGCGGCATCCATCAGGTTCAGACCCATCACGTTCGCCGCACCCTCGTCGGGGCCGACGATCTCTACGCTCGCACCGGAGTCCGCGAGTGCCTTCTGCTCCCCATCCATCGTCTGGAACAGGCGGGCGAGGCGGTCGTCGGCCGCCCCGGCCATCCGTTCCCGGGTCATCAGCGTCACGATGAGCACGGAGTCGTGACCGACCGCGAGGTCGGCGTTGGTGCCCGAGCGCATCCCGCCATCCATGTACCGATGCCCGTTGATGGTGATCGGCGAGAACAGCCCCGGGACACAACAGCTGGAGGCCACGGCCCGGTCGAGGGGCACGCCGGCCGGCTCGTCCCAGACCACGAACTCGCCCGTCGCGGCATCGACCGCGGTGCACTTGTAGTGCGCCGGCCACTTCTCGTCATGGAGATAGCGGAAGAAGCCGACGAACGCCTCCTCGGGGGTGGCGTCGGCCTCGAGCGCGAACTTCCCGATGGCGGCGCGGCGGGCCTCGGGCTCGCCGTCGTCGTCCATCGACTCGGCCATGATCTCCATCAACTTCGCCATCCGTTCGGCCATCGACGGATCCGGCGCACCGTTGGATGATGCCGGCGGGGCCGTGCTCGTCTCGATCTGCTTGTAGCGATCGAATCGCTCCTCGGCATCGCCGCCGAGGGCAAGCTGCGCGCCGACGGCCGAACCGGCCGAGGTGCCGACGATCAGGTCGGCCGCGCTCAGGTCAACGCCGTGCCGGGCCAGTCCGGTCGCGAGGCCGGTCTGCCAGGCGATCCCCACCGATCCCCCGCCGCTCAACACCAATGCCTTGGTCATGTCCGATCCCTTCCGGGCCGACGCGGCCGACGCCATTGTCCCAACGTTGCTCGATCCCCTGTGCGGGCCGCGATCAGGCGGCCACCACCGGCACGTCGAGATCCCCGAGTCCCGGACCCATCAGGTCGGCGAAGTTGCCGCGGAAGAACGCGTATCGCTCCTCGTCGCTGCGGTCCGAGAGCGACGACTCGAACCGCTTCATCGGGTTGCGACCGCCTTCCACGTGCGGGTAGTCCGAGGAGAACATCGTGACTTCGGGGCCGGTGTGCTCGATGATCCATCCGGCCGGCTCGTGCGGGTACGGCGTGACCCGAAGCTGCCGGCGCACGAACTCGCTCGGCTTCATGCTCGCGTTCTGGAGGCGTTCCTCGTTCCTCCCGAAGGCGTCGGCCGCCGAGTCCATGGACCGCATCCAGCCCGGGAGCCAGCTTGCGCCGAGCTCGATGGCGCCGAAGCGGAGCTCGGGGAACCGGTCGAACACGCCGTCGAAGATGAGCGTCGACATGGTTTGCATCGGCGCGTAGGGGATGGCCATGTAGGAGACCGATGTGAAGTTGGAGTCGCCACCGTGGAAGTCGGGCACCGCCGGCAGGCCGTTCTCCTTGTACACGGGGTTCATGGGCTGCTCGCCGCCCACGTGAAAGAGGATCGGCACGCCGGCCTCCTGGGCCTGCGCCCACACGCGGTCGAAGCCGATGTGGCTCTGGGAGTGCTGGCGGGGCGGGTTGGAGGCGATCATGAGCGCCTTCGCGCCCATCTCGATGGCCTCCCCGGCCGCCGTGGCCGCCCGCTCGATGTCGGCGAACGGCACGTAGCAGACCGGCAGGAGTCGCCGGTCGACCGAACAGAAATCGACGATCCCGCGGTTGTGGCCGGTCGCGAGCGCATAGGCCAGCTCGACGTTCTCACCGAGATCGAATCGCCGCAGGGGGGCCAGATAGGTCGTGGTGAAGACGAGCTGGCTGGCGAAACCGAGGTGGTCGAGTGCGACCGGCCGGTCCTCGCGCAGCATCGCCCCGACCGCCACATGGTTCTTGCGGAGCATGATCTCCTCCGCGTCCTTGGCCCGGAACTCGGGATCCTTCTGCTTGGCCAGCGCGGCGTCGATGAACGCGGGCGTCTCACCACTGGCGAGCGCCTCGCTCAGCTGCTCCCGCATCGCGGGGTCGGCGTACTCCTCGGCGTAGCCCGGAGGTTCGAAGATGTGGGAGTCGGCATCGTGAACGACTCGCCCCTCGACGTACGCCATCGTTTTCCTCCTCTGTGGCCGCTCGTGGCCCTGGCCCGGCTAGCGCTTCACTCCTGGATCGAGGTCGCCGGTGAGGCTCAGGACGAGGATTTGGCCGGTCATCAGCCGTCGGTCCATTGCGCACCTCCCGCTTCCCGGGCCCCCACCGGCGTTCTCAGTATGCCTCCGACGCCGACGATCTCGCTCGGAGTCGGCTGCCCGCGTCAGTCGTCGGACCGCCACGCCAGGATCGGACCGACGGCTCGTCGATCTTCGCGATATTCAGTCCCCGGGGACGATGCCGAGGGCCAGCAGCGCCAGCTCGTGGAGGATTCGGGCCGTGGCCCCCCACACCCGCTCGTCCTCGACCCCGAAGCACCAGATCTGTCGTGCCTCGGACCCCGTGGCCGACCACTCCTCATAGGGGTCCCACGTCTCCTCGTGGTACACCCCGTCGCCGACCAGGTCGGCCAGCTCCACGTCGAACACCCGGGCCACTTCGTCGGGGTTCGGCGACAAGGCGGGGCGCTCGGCGAGCACACCCACCACCGGCAGCACGAACGACGCCGCGTTCAGCGTGAACAAGGGGTGAAGCCACCCGACGACCCGGACCGCGCCCGGATCGAGCCCGATCTCCTCGTGGGCCTCTCGCAAAGCGGCTGTCCGTGCGTCCTCTCCCTCGTCCATCCGGCCGCCGGGAAAGCTGACCTGGCCGCGGTGCGTCCGCAATTCGGCCGAGCGCCGGGTCAGCACGACCCGGGCCTCACCAGCCTCCTCGAACAGGGCCACTAGGACGGCGGCGGCACTCGCGTGCCCGGTGTCGGTCGGGAGGAGGTCACGCCAGGGCCCAAGGGGGTCGTCTGTTGTGGCCGGTGGTCCGTCCGGGCCCCGGCCGAGCTGGCCTGCGGCGCCGAGGGCGCCGAGCACCGTCACGAGGGGGATCGGTCGGCGCTTCTCCACCGGCAGGGCCGCCCACTGGGGCGGCCCCCCGATAAGCCGCCGTGACGGATCGAACGGTCCCGCGCCAAAAACAGGGGGTTCTGACGCGGTGTCGGACATCGGTGTGCTCAGGCTACAAAACCCGAGACGAGCACCGTCGTTACATCATCCCCATTCCGCCCATGCCGCCCATGCCGCCCATGCCACCACCGCCGCCGCCGCCGCCGGCGCCGGCCGAAACGGGCTCGGGCTTGTCGGCCACGAGCGCCTCCGTGGTGAGCAGCAGGCCGGCAACCGACGCCGCGTTCTGCAACGCCGACCGGGTCACCTTGGCCGGGTCGATGATCCCGGCCTTCACCAGGTCCTCGAGCTCACCGGTGAGGGCGTTGAGGCCGATGTTGCCCTTGGCCCCCTCGACCTGCTGGACGACGACGGCCCCCTCGAGGCCGGCGTTGGCGGCGATCCAGCGCAGCGGCGCCTCCAGGGCCTTGGCCACGATGTTGGCGCCCGTGGCCTCGTCACCCTCGAGTGTGGCAGCCAGCTTGTTGACGGCCTTGCGGCTGCGGATGAGCGCCGTGCCACCCCCGGCGACGATGCCCTCTTCCACCGCGGCGCGGGTGGCCGACAGGGCGTCCTCGATCCGGTGCTTCTTCTCCTTGAGCTCCACCTCTGTGGCGGCGCCGACCTTGACCACCGCGACCCCGCCGGCCAGCTTGGCCAGGCGCTCCTGGAGCTTCTCGCGGTCCCAGTCCGAGTCCGTGTCGTCGATCTCGCGCTTGATCTGGGCGATCCGGCCCTTCACCTCTTCTTCGCTGCCCCCGCCCTCGACGATCGTCGTGTCGTCCTTCGTGATGATGACGCGGCGGGCCTTGCCGAGCAGGTCCAAGGTGGCGTTCTCGAGCTTGAGACCGATCTCCTCGCTGATGACCTGGCCACCGGTGAGGGTCGCCATGTCCTGCAGCATCGCCTTGCGGCGGTCACCGAAGCCGGGGGCCTTGACCGCGGCCGACGTGAACGTGCCGCGGATCTTGTTGACGACCAGGGTGGCGAGTGCCTCGCCCTCGACGTCCTCGGCGACGATGAGCAGCGGCTTGCCCGTGCCCATCACCTTCTCCAGCACCGGCACGAGGTCGTGCACGGCGCTCACCTTCTGGTTGTAGAAGAGGATGACGGGCTCGTCGAGCACCGTCTCCTGGCGCTCCCCGTCGGTCACGAAGTACGGCGACAGGTAGCCCTTGTCGAACTGCATGCCCTCGGTGAGCTCGAGCTCGATGCCGAAGGTGTTCGACTCTTCGACCGTCACCGTCCCGTCCTTGCCCACCTTGTCGATGGCCTCGGCCAGCACGTCACCGATCGCCTGGTCGGCCGCCGAGATTGCGGCGACCTGTGCGATCTCGTTCTTGGAGTCGATCTCTTTGGCCTGGCCGGCGATCGCCTCGACCGCCGCCTTGACCGCCTTTTCGATCCCACGCTTCAACGCGGAGGGGATCGCCCCGGCGGCGACGTTGCGCATGCCCTCGGAGATGAGCGCCTGGGCCAACACCGTCGCCGTGGTGGTCCCGTCGCCGGCCACGTCGTTGGTCTTGGTCGCGACCTCCTTGACCAGCTGGGCGCCCATGTTCTCGAAGGGATCCTCCAGCTCGACCTCGCGCGCGATGGACACCCCGTCGTTGGTGATCGTCGGGGCACCGAACTTCTTCTCGATGACGACGTTGCGACCCTTCGGGCCAAGTGTCACCTTCACGGTGTCGGCCAGCTTGTTGATGCCGGCCTCGAGCCCCCGCCGGGCAGCCTCATCGAACTTCAAGATCTTGGGCATGGGTGGGACAGTCTCCTCTCGAGTTCTTGGGATACAGGCCGGCCAGGAGGGCCGGCGGGAGCCGGGCGAGCGCCCGGCCGGGACTTACGTCCCTACTTCTTGCCGACCTTCGCGAGCACGTCGCGGGCGGAGAGGATCAGGAGGTCCTCGCCGTCGATCGTGATCTCGGTCCCGCCGTACTTGGAGTAGACGACCGTGTCTCCGACGGCCACGTCGAGGGCGATGATGTCGCCGGTGTTCTCGGCGCGCCGGCCGGGGCCGACCGCCAACACCTCGCCCTGCTGGGGCTTTTCCTTGGCCGTGTCGGGAATGACCAGGCCAGAGGCCGTGGTCTCTTCGGATTCGCCTGGGCGAACGACGATGCGGTCGTCGAGCGGTTGCAGCTTCATCGGAACGGGGCCTCCTTGGCGCTCGTTAGCACTCGAACCTTGTGAGTGCCAACGATAGCGGCCCCAGGGGTCGGCGGCAACCGCGGGTCGGCGGTTCTTCGAGGCTCAGATCTTGATGACGACCGTGTTGGTCACCTTGTCGTGGAGCGTCTGGCGCCTGGGGTCCCAGGCCGGGAACAGCAGGTCGATGACGAGGGGGATGAACAACAAGAACCCGAGCAGCCGTTCGAACAGGTCGCGCCCGAGCGCCCGGCCGAACCCGATCAGGTTCCCGGTGTTGGCATCGATGGCCTTGATCCGCGCCGCCATCATCCCGATGGTCTGTCCCCGCAGGCCGATTAGCAGCGACGAGTACAAAACTCCCACCACCAGGATGAACAGTGTCGCCCCGCCCGAGAAACCGGCCCGGACGCCTACGTGGTTGGCCGTGGCCCTCGTCATGCCGTGGAAGGAATGGGTCGGGAGCAGGACGACCAGGTAGAGGGCCGCGACGATTACCGCGTCGAGCAGGAACCCGCCGACCCGGGCCCAGTAGGTGGCCAGGGGCGCGGCGCCCGGATAGGGCTGCTGGCCGTAGCCGGAGGGGCCGGGTGTCCACTGGCCCGGGGGCGGCATTGACGGCGGCGGCATCCCACCACCGGGCGGATAGCCGGGCGGCGGGCCTTGAGGGGGAGCCGGCGTGTACCAGGGGTCCGGCGACGCCGACGGCTGCGGCTGGGGCGGTGCCGGGGGCGGCGGGTAGCCCGGATACGGGGGTGGTGCGCCCGGATACGGGGGCGGACCCGGAGGCATGTTCGGTGCGTCGGGGGGCTGCTCGGACATGAGGTCTCCTTGGGGGCCTAGCAGGGCCGACTGTAGGGCAGGAGCACTCGGCCGGGCGTGGTTCCTCGGCAGGCCCCGTCACAACGACGGAGCGATCGTGCCTACGGGTGGGGCCGGACCTCGTAGGCGCACACGTGGGCGCCGTCCATCAGGTGGGCCACCCGCTCGACCGTGGCTCCGGGAAGTGCGGCCCGGATGAAATCGAGCTCGCTCGAGCAGGCCTGGCGGTAACCGGTGGCGACGGTGAGGATGGCGCAGTTGTGCTCGGTGATGCGCCAGCCGCCGTCATCGAGCACCTCGACGTCGGCGAGGTAGCCGTCCTCGTCGAGGATCCGGGTCAGCTCGCCGACCTGCTCGTCGAGGGACAGGTCGGCCAGGCGGGGCGTGGCGCCGTCCAGCCGACGCTTGCGACGGCGCTCGAAGAGCTGGCCCACCTCGGGGCTCTGGGGCCCACCGAGGTAGCCGAGCAGTTCCGCGGTCAGGTCCCCGTAGCGCTTCGGGAACAGCGCCTCGGCGCTCGTGGTCAGCTGGTATCGGTGGGCCGGACGGCCGCGGCCGTCGGGGTCCGGGTGGTGAAGGACCAGACCGTCCTCACCCAGTCGGTGCAGCTGTTGGCGCACCGCGGTGACGGTGATGCCGAGTTGGTGGGCCAGCTCGGCCGTCGTGATCGGTCCGGAGCGCTTGATCGCCGTGAGGATGGCTCGGCGCGTCGTCGGCAGGTTGGCCAGGGGCGCCGCGTCGAGCTCGGTGGTCACGCCAGCACCAGGTGCACGTCGCCGAACTCGTGCCAGAGATACTCCTCGGCGACGGCCGACGCGTAGCTGACCTCGAGCAGCTCACGTCCCGCGATGGCCTCCAGCATGGCCAGGTGGGACGCCTCGGGCTCGTGCCAACCGGTGAGGAGCCCGTCCACCGCGCGCACGGGGTGATCGGGCGTCACCACGGTGTCGGTCCAACCGCGGCCGGGACTGATCTCGCCGCGCTCGTCGACGACCGTCTCGAGGGCCCGGACGACCGTCGTGCCGACGGCGATGACCCGGCCCCCGCCGCGTCGGGTGTCGTTCACCCGTCGGGCCGTGGCCGGGGTCACCCGGTAGTACTCGGGATACGGGGCCTCCGACGCCTCGAGCGACGCGACCCCGGTGTGCAGCAGCACCGGTGCGACGCCGACGCCGCGGGCGACGAGCCGGGTCAGGACCTCGGGCGTGAACGGCCGTCCGGCGCTCGGCATCTCGGCCGACCCCGGCTCGGTGGCGTAGACGTTCTGGTACATCGAGATCGGCCACTCCCCCTGCACGTAGCCGTACCGGATCGGGGTCCCGTGGGCCGAGAGGTAGGCCAGCAACGGTTCGGGGAGCGCGAGCGAAGCAACCCACAGGCGGACACCGTCGCCGTGTGCGGCGTACGGCGTGAGAAGCGAGAGGTGTCCCCCGCCGGCCAGCGAGAGCTCGTCGCCCGAGTGCCCCAAGAAGTAGGGCTGACCTTCGCGGCGAAGCTCGACGGTCCAAAGGTCGGCTGGCAACTGGGTCGACAGGTGGACGGCCAAGGTCTGGCCGTCGGGGTCGGTCGCGGCGAGCTCGGCGGCCAGCGTCCCCGACGTGTTGACCACGACGAGGTCGCCGTCTTCGAGGAATCCCGGGAGGTCCGAAAAGTAGGCGTGCACGAGCGTGTTGTCGTGCCGGTGCGCCACCATCATGCGGACGGCGTCGCGGGTGAGCCCGCGGGCCTCGGGCGGCGAGCCGGCTTCCAGTGCCGGCGGGAGGGCGAAGCTGAGCGCGGCCACCCGGACCGGGGCCTGAGGGGTGAGAGAGGTGGTCACCGGTTCGCCAGCTCCGCGGCCCGATAACGCCCGCTCGGTTGCGCTCCCTCGATCAGATCCAGAAGCAGGGGAGCTACCTCGCTCGGCTGTGGCCTATCGCTGATGTCTTCCCCCGGGAAGGCGTCCTGGTGCATCTGTGTCGCCATGTCGCCCGGGTCGACTGCCCAGACGCGGACGCTGGGCTCTTCGACCGCGAGCACTGCGCTCATGTGATCGAGAGCCGCCTTGGACGACCCGTAGCCGCCCCACCCCTCGTAGGCCTCTACCGATGCGTCCGACGACACGTTGAGGATCCGCGGGTCCTTCGAGCTCAGGAGTTGAGGGAGCGCGGCCTGCACCAGGGCCAACGGCGCGACGACGTTCACCTCGTAGGCCCTGCGCAAGGCCTCGAGCGGATACGACGACAACGATGGCAACGGTGTCGCTCCGAGCGTGCTGGCGTTGTTGACCAAGAGGTCCAGGCTTCCCAGCTTGCCGACCTCGAGCAATAGCGCCCGACGATGCGCCTCGTCGGTGACGTCGCCCGACACCGCCACGAGCTCGGCCCCGTCACGCAGCCTCGCGCGAAGGTCCTTCTCGGCGCGCCTCAGCGCCAGCGAATCCCTCGCATCGATCACCACCGACCAGCCCCGGTCCAACAGCCCGGCTGCGAGCTCACGTCCTAGGCCCTTCGACCCTCCCGTTACCAAGCCAACCGCCATCGGGCACCACCTTCTCGTTTCTACATTAAACTCAGCTTATTCTATCTTTACTCCGATGGGGAGAGCACATCGCGCCGCTTGGTGAGCGTGGCCACTGATCGAACGCGAGAGGTCCAACTCAAGCTGACTCGATGACACCAGCGGCGCCGAGCCACGCGATCACGAGATCGGAGGCTTGCTCAGCCGACAAGCTCGTGCTGTCGACGTGGATCTCGGGGTGTTCGGGCGGTTCGTAGGGGGAGTCGATACCGGTCAAATTGAGAAGCTCGCCCTGGCGGGCCTTTCGATACAGCCCCTTCGGGTCGCGTTGCTCAGCTACGGCCAGCGTCACGTCCACAAACACCTCGCAAAACTCGGTCGTGCTCACGAGATCTCGAGCAAGCAGGCGCTCGGAGCGAAACGGTGAAATGAACGACGCAAGCACAATGAGGCCGGCATCCACCATGAGCGCCGCCACCTCGGCCACGCGCCGGATGTTTTCGACGCGGTCGGCTTCGGTGAACCCGAGATCTTTGTTGAGCCCATGCCGCACGTTGTCGCCGTCGAGTAGGTAGGAGTGAAGGCCGCGTTGGTGCAGCTTTCGCTCCACGAGGTTGGCGATCGTTGACTTACCGGCACCCGAAAGACCGGTGAACCAGACGATGCACGGACGCTGGTGGTTCAGGGCCGCATGAGCGGCCTTGTTCACGTCGATCGATTGCCAGTGGATGTTGTCTGCTCGCCGCAGGGCGAAATGCAGCATTCCGCAACCAACCGTGTTGTTGGTAATGCGATCGATCACGATGAAGCCGCCGGTGTCCCGGTTGTCCGCGTACCGGTCATACGGAACCGGGCGATCGAGATTGAGGTTGCACACCCCGATCTCGTTGAGTCCGAGCGATTTTGCCGCTACGTGTTCAAGCGTGTTCACATTGATCTTGTACTTGGGGTGAGCGATGGTCAGGCCGACCGTGAGTGTGCCGATCTTCATCAGGTACGAACGCCCCGGGAGCATCTCCTGATCGTTCATCCAGACGATGTGAGCTTCGAATTGGTCGGCCACCGACGGAGGAGCCTCCGCGCTGGCCAGCAGGTCACCACGACTGACGTCGATCTCGTCTTTCAGCGTCACGGTGATCGCCTGTCCAGACACAGCCTCGTCAAGGTCCCCGTCGGCGGTAACGATGCGGCTCACGGTGCTCTGACGCCCCGAGGGAGTCAGTCGTACTGGGTCACCCGGATGCAACACCCCGCTCACGACGGTGCCGGCGAATCCACGGAAGCCCGAATCGGGGCGGTTCACCCATTGGACAGGCATGCGAAATGGGCTGTCGCGTCGATCGCTATCGAGATCGATCGACTCGAGAATTCCGATCAACGTCGAGCCCGTGTACCAGGGGGTGTTGCTGCTGCGCCGGGTGACGTTGTCGCCCCGGAGGGCGGAGACCGGAATGCTCACCACGTCGGTGATGCCGATCTCTTTCGCAAACTCTCTGTACTCGGCGTCGACCAGGTCAAACGTCTCGCGTGAGTAGCCCACAAGGTCAAGCTTGTTCACCGCAAGCACGATCTTTTGGACACCGATCAGCGATAGCAGATAGGTGTGGCGCCGGGTCTGGGTGAGGATCCCCTTGCGCGCGTCGACGAGGACGACGGCAAGATCTGCCGTCGAGGCACCCGTGATCATGTTGCGTGTGTACTGCTCATGGCCGGGCGCGTCCGCGACGATGAACTTGCGGGCCTCCGTCGCGAAGAAGCGGTAGGCGACGTCAATCGTGATGCCCTGTTCACGTTCGGCGGCGAGGCCATCTACCAGCAGCGCCAAGTCGAGCTCATCGCCCTGGGTTCCGATTCGCTTCGAGTCCGTCTCCAGCGCTCTCAAATGGTCGTCGAATACGAGATGGGACTCGTAGAGCAGTCGCCCGATGAGGGTGCTCTTCCCATCGTCCACGCTTCCGCACATGATGAAACGAAGCAAGGTCTTGCGCTGCTGGTGCTCCAGATATCGCTCGATGTCCGTCTCGATGAGCTGATCCGAGCTCCGAGCCATCAGAAGTACCCCTCTTGCTTCTTCTTCTCCATCGATCCGCTCGCGTCATGGTCGATGACACGACCTTGGCGCTCGGAGTTCGTCGCGCGCATCATCTCGCCAATGATGCTCAGGACATCCCTCGCCTCACTCTCGATGGCCCCGGTCAACGGATAGCAGCCCAAGGTTCGAAATCGGACAGTTCTCAACGTGGGAGTTTCGCCAACCTCGAGTGGCATGCGGTCGTCGTCGACGAGGATGAGGGTGCCACCGCGCTCTACGACGGGTCGTTTCGCCGCGAAGTAAAGAGGAACTACCGGAATGTCCTCTTGATGGATGTACTGCCATACATCAAGCTCGGTCCAGTTCGACAGGGGAAACACTCGGACAGTCTCACCAGGACTTCGCCGCGCGTTGTAAAGCCGCCAAAGCTCGGGCCGCTGTTGCTTCGGGTCCCACCGATGTTGGGGGGACCGGATCGAAAAGACGCGTTCCTTGGCCCGAGACGTCTCTTCGTCCCGCCGAGCTCCACCGAACGCGACGTCGAAACCGTAAAGGTCGAGCGCCTGTTTGAGACCTTCGGTCTTCCACATGGCGGTGTGCAACTCGGAGCCGTGTGTGAACGGATTGATCCCCAATTTGAGGCACTCGGGGTTCTGGTAAACCACGAGATCGACACCGAGTTCGGCCACCCGCTTGTCACGGAACACGTACATGTCTCGGAACTTCCAAGTGGTGTCGACATGCAGTAGGGGGAACGGGATCGGGCCCGGGTAAAACGCCTTCCCGGCGAGGTGAAGCATGACGGAACTGTCCTTGCCCACCGAGTAGAGCATGACGGGACGTTCGCTCTCGGCAACCGCTTCACGCAGGATGTGAATGCTCTCGCCCTCAAGCGCTTGCAAGTGAGTCAGCGGGCTCACTGCATCGCCTCTCTGCGGTCGTCCGCAGCACCGTCGTCTGCGAACGAGGTGACCGAACCGGTCTCAACCGCGCGGGGCTCGGCATGCTTATGCACCGACGTAGACCTTATCTCCGGCACATTTCGTGCAAACCCGGCGTGGATTGGGGCATCACCGAAGACTGGCTGCCGGGCCACGCGATGGGGGTTTGGCCACCGACCGTTTACCATTCACCATGGCCCTGCGGAGAGGCGCCCGATTGGTTGGGACCTTTCTCCTCATCGCAGGCGCGCTGATCCTGCTCTTCGTCGCGTATCAGCTGTGGGGTACGTCGATCACAACGCGCTTGCACCAAGAACAGCTGCGCCGGCAGTTTGACCAGGAACTGGCTCAGGCCCATCACCCGAAGACTGCACACTCGTCGACCACTTCGATCCCGTCGTCGAGCAGCACCACAACCCAACCGATTTCGGGGGTGACATACCCGGTGCCGGGCGACGTGCCGGCCGAGGGTCAGCCCATCGGGATCATCGACATCCCGGCCATCGGGGCCAACTTCGTGGTCGTGGAAGGAACGAGCACCAGTGATCTCATGCTCGGACCCGGCCACTACGCCGGCACCCCGCTCCCGGGGCAACCCGGGAACGCTGCCATCGCCGGGCACCGCACCACGTATTTGCATCCCTTCTACAGTCTCGACCAGGTCGCTGCGGGGGACCCGATCTACGTCACCACGACACAGGGACGTTTCGAGTATCGGGTGACAGACGTCACCGTCGTGCCCCCGACCGACGTGGCGGTGCTGGATCCGACCCCAACGCCGACGTTGACCCTCACCACGTGCAACCCCCGCTACAGCGCCTCGCAGCGCCTGGTCGTCCTGGCCGATCTGGTCAGTCCCCCCGCCCCCGTTCCGATTCACAAGCCGATCTCGAGCCACCTCCGCAAGCCCACCGCGGCAACGGCCGGCCGGCTCGCGGGCACCGGCGGGAGCACGTGGGGCGCGGTTGGATGGGCGGCGGGTTGTCTGGGCGTGGCCGCGGCGATCTGGGCTCTCCGGCGCCGTCGCCCCCGGGTTGCGTTGGCAGCCGGGCTGTACTTCGTCGGAACCCTGGTCCTCCTCGTTCTCCTCTTTTTCTTCTTCCAAAGTATCTCCCCCCTGCTGCCGGCCAGTTTCTGAGCGGTGAGATTGGTCTCCGTCGACGACTAACGCCTGGTCAGGCGTCGGTAGGCTGCCCACTATCAGGGTCCTCTTCGTGTGCACAGCGAACGTCTGCCGTTCCCCGATGGCGGAGGCGATCCTTCTCGGGTTGCTGGAACGACGGCACATCGACGTTGAGGTCGTGTCGGCCGGGATCCTGGTCGGCGGCCAGCCGATGGATGCCGACGCGCTGGCGACGGTGGCCCGTGACGGACCCGATATGAGTGTGCACCGAAGTCAGTCGGTCGACACCGAATCGATTGAAGCAGCCGACCTGGTGCTCTGCATGGAGCGCCACCACGTGCGAGAGATCGTGGTCCGGGCGCCGAACGCGTGGGGCTACACCTTCACTCTCAAAGAGTTGGTTCGCCGGGGCGAAGCAGTCGGTCCGAGGCCTCCCGGGATCTCGATCGAAACATGGCTCGCCGAGGCAGCGGAGGGGAGGACCCGACGGGATCTGCTTGGGGCTTCGGACGCCGACGACATCGCAGACCCGATCGGAAGGCCGTTGGCTGTCATGGAGGCGACAGCCGACCTCCTCCGAGACCTATGCGAACGCCTGGCCGACCTGCTCTTCCCGGGTTAACCCGGCGAGCGGCCTTGGCCCGGATGATCCCCGGAACGCATTCCCGTGCCCGTCAACACTCGCCGTAAGGATCGATCGGCCTCGTGAACGTTCCCTCGGCGTCGGACCAACTGTTCGAGTTGTAGGCCTCGTTCATGTACGCCGCCGGGCACGGATCTGCGATCGCGATCAGGTGCTCACCTGCACATTCCGGGGTGTGATTCACACACGTCATGGCCTCGTTCCCGTCGGCATAGCCCGGGCACTCGAAGGTGAACTCGGGGTTGGCGTTCGCAGCCAGATAGGCCAACGCAGCGGCACAGCCGTACCCCGGGGGGTCAACAGACACAGCCGGCGCGGCCGAAGGCGTGGGCGAAGCGCTCGGCGCAGCTGGTGGTGGGGCAACGGGCACGGTCGTCGTGGTGGTGGCCACGGGAGCCTCGGTGGCTGCTGCGGGCACCGATCCCGCGGACAACCGCGTGGTGTGAGGAAACTCAGACACGAACGCCGTCCGGGTCCCGGGGTTTGCCGACGTGGCGGTGGTGAGGATTCCACCCGTTGCGAGCAGCGCAACGACTACACAGACGACAGCTTGACGACGCCGACCCGTCGCTCGCATTTGGCGCTCCCTGTCCGCTCACGTGAGCAGCCGGGGCGCCTCAGATCGGTCCAGCAGCGCGTAGCAACCGATTCGGCAGCCCGGCTGACTCTGTGAGTCCCGTGGCTTTGCGTCCCCTTCTCACGAAGGGTTTGCCTTTTCGTCGGTCCCAGGTGGGTACCGATCGAGGACCAAGTTACATGGATGCAGTTCCCGTTATGCGGATCTCGCCGACGGGTCGGACCGCAAAGTCGGCCAAGATGGCGCTTCACCTGGGCTTTTGTGGCTCTGCGGGTCCCGACTCGCCGATACCGACCGCCTGCGTCAGGTGTGCCCACCGGATGTCAGGGCCCGGTCACGGGCCCAATCGTTCGAGTCGCCACCGGGCTTCCACCCGTGTGTACGCGAACCGGTCGTGCAGGCGGCTCTCCCGGTGCTGCCAGAACTCGATGACCTGCGGTGACAGCCGGTAGCCGCCCCAATGAGCCGGTCGAGGTACCGCACGTCCGAGGTACTCGGTCTCGAGATAGCGCACCGCCCGTTCGAGCTCGGCCCGGTCGGCCAGGGGGGCGCTCTGATGCGAGGCATACGCGGCCAACTGGCTCGCTCTCGGGCGGGTGGCGAAGTACCGGTCGGACTCGTCCTCGCTCACCCGCTCGACCGACCCCTCGGCGCGGACCTGGCGGTTGAGCTGGTCCCAGTAGGCGACCAGGGCGGCGTGGGGGTTGGCCGCCAGCTCTGCGCCCTTGCGGCTCTCGTAGTTGGTGAAGAAGACGAAGCCGCGCTCGTCCAAACCCTTCAGCAACACCATCCGCGCAGAGGGCACCCCGTGGGCATCCGCCGTCGCGAGCGTGATCGCCTCGGGCTGGCGCACCGCACCCTTCGCCTCGGCGAACCACGCCTCGAACTGGACGATGGGATCTGGATCCAGGTCTTCTCTGTGCAACTGGCCGTCTGCCACCCCCGTCGACCCTACCGGCGGTCGGCGAGAGCGGCTCAACCGGTGAACGAGAAGAACAGGTTGGGGTCGGCGCCGAGCGAGAGCGGGCTCGGGCCGTCGTTGGCCAGCCGCCACTGCCCGGCCGCCGCGACCATGGCCGCGTTGTCGGTGCACATGGCGAGGCTCGGCACCAGCGCCGCGACGTCGTCGGCCCCGCAGAACGCTTCGACCCGCCGCCGCAGCAGCGAGTTCGCCGCCACTCCCCCGGCGAGGCACAGGCCACGGGCCCCCGTGTCGGCCACCGCGCGCCGCGCCTTGGTGACCAGCACGTCGATCACCGCCTCTTGGAAGGACGCCGCGACATCCGCTGTCGGCGCTTCCGGCGTCTTTTCGACCGTGCGGACGACCGCCGTCTTCAGTCCCGAGAACGAGAAGTCGTAGCCGTCGTCGCGCATCGCCCGCGGGAAGGCGAACGCGGCCGGGTCCCCGTGCACGGCCTCCCGGTCCACCGCAGGGCCGCCGGGGTAGCCGAGGCCGAGGAACCGGGCCACCTTGTCGAACGCCTCGCCCGCCGCGTCGTCGACCGTCTGCCCGAGCAGCCGGTAGCGGCCCACTCCCTCGACGAGGACGAGCACCGTGTGGCCCCCCGAGACGAGAAGCACCACGAGCGGCCACTCGAGGTCGGGGTGGTCGAGCAGCGACGCGAACAGGTGGCCCTCGAGGTGGTTGACCCCGACGAAGGGGACGTCCCAGGCCATGGCCAGGGCCTTCCCGTGGCTGAGGCCGACCAGGAGCGAACCGACGAGCCCGGGCCCGCAGGTGGCCGCGACCGCGTCGACCGGCGGGGTGCCGTCCGCGTCGGCCCGCTCGAGCGCCTCGGCGATCACCGGCGTCAGCAGCTCGAGGTGGGCCCGGCCGGCCAGCTCGGGCACCACGCCGCCGTAGCGCGCATGGAGGTCGACCTGGCTCGACACCACCGAGGACAGGATCGTCGGGCCGTCCGCGACCACCGCCGCCGCCGTCTCGTCGCACGACGTCTCGATGCCGAGCACCCTCACTTCGACACGGCCGGCCGGTTCCGGAGCTCGGCCTCGATGCCCGAGATCCGCCCTGCGTAGTCGGGCGAGGGGAGGTCGTAGGCCCACATGACGTACGCGTCCTCGCCGGTCATTTGGTAGTAGCCCTTCCGGATGCCGACCGGGCTGAACCCGAACCGGCGGTAGAGCGCCTGGGCTCCGTGGTTGCCGAACGCGACCTCCAACGAGAGGTGCAGGGCGCCCGACTCGACGGTGGTCCGGACGGCGTCGAGCAGGAGGAGCGTCGCAACCCCGCGGCGGTGGTACTCGGGGGCAACCGCGAGGGTGGTCACGTGGGCCTCCTCGCCGCTGAACATGAGGCCGCGGTAGCCGACGACGTGTCGGCCTGCCTTCGCGACCCGGTACGACCGGCCGTGGCGCAGCGCCAGCTCCGACCCGAAGATGGTCGAGCTCCACGGCTCCGGGAACACCCGCTTTTCGATCTCGAGCACCGATCGCAGGTCGCGCCGGTGCATGGTATGGATCTCGATGCCCGGCAGCGCGGTGGTCACGACCTCACCCGCCCGCACCGACAGGGGCCCGCTGCACCCAGTTGATCCGCGCGTCGGCGTCGCGCAGGTAAACCGGCAGCACCTCGGTCGCGCCAAGCAGTGGCACCCCCGCGCCGAGGCGCGCCCGGGCCAGCCGAACCAGAACCGCCGGATCGGGCGCGCCAAGCGCGTCGCCGGCCACGACGACGCTGCCCGGACGTTCGAGCAGGCTCCGGTAGCGGAGCGCCCCGTCGCCGCAGACGAGAACGGGCTCTTCGCACACGCCGATCACCTCGTCGACCACCGCCTCTGGCGCGTGTCGCGTCGGTGCAGCCAGCTCGACCGGGGCACATCCCTCCCCCCCTCGTGCATACCGGCCGATGAAGACCTCGGCCCGCCGACCGTCGACCACCGGGACAACGGTCCCCTGCCATCCCGACTCGAACGCGGCCGCGGCCAGGATCTCGAGGCTCGTCAGCGGGAGGACGCCGATCCCGAGCCCCTGGGCCAACCCCTTGGCGGTCGCCACCCCCACCCGGAGCCCGGTGAACAGGCCCGGCCCGACGTCGACCGCGATCGCCTCGACGCGTTCGAGCCCGATCCCCGAGCGCGCCAACACCTCGGAGATCGCCGGCGCGAGGTTCTCGGCATGCCGACGGCGGCCGGTCACCGCGAACGCTGCCCCGAGGACCTCGCCATCGCCGACCGCTGCGCCGACCGAGTCCGTCGCCGACTCGATGCCGAGCACGATCATCGGGCGCCCGGGACGCTCTGGCCGGCCGCGAACGGCCGGAGGGCCGCCGCGATCTCGTCCCGCCGCCCGGCCCAGGCCGGGCCACGGGCCGCCAGGTCCACCGTGCGCGGCTCGGCCCCGCCGTCGCGGCGGCGATCGGAATCGGTCGGGGCCAGCGCGACCTCGAGCGCGCTCTCGCCCAGCACGGGTGCGCCGGCGTCACCCCATTCGACCAGCGCCACCGCCTGACCCTCGATGAGCTCGGGCAAGGCCAGATCCGCCACCTCGGTCAGGTGATCGAGCCGGTACAGGTCCGCGTGGACCAGCTGGCGGACCGGCCCGGGGCCGGCACACTGGTACTGGCGGACGAGGGTGAAGGTGGGCGAGGTCACCGGACCCGCGACGCCGAGGGCGGCGGCGAAGCCCTGCGCGAAGACCGTCTTGCCTGCGCCGAGCCCGCCGACGAGGAGGATGAGGTCACCGGGACGGCTGTGCCCGGCCAGGGCGGCCGCCAGTGATCGGGTCCCGTCGGGATCGTCGGTCCGGGCGCCGATCGTCCAGCCATCGGTCACGTCGGCCGGGCGAGCAGGCGCTTCGCACGGATGAAGTCGGCCCGCATCTCGGCCACGCCCTGGCCCCCCGAGCGCAGTGCATAGGCCGGGTGGTACGTGGGAACGAGCTGGCCCCGCCGGAACGGGTACGGCTTGCCCCGCAGCGCGTTGATCCCCTGGGTCGTGTCGAGCAACAACCGCGCTGCGAAGTTGCCGAGGGTCACCACCACCAGCGGGTCGATCAGGTCGATCTGAGCCTCCAGATAGGGCCGGCAGGCCTCGATCTCCCCGGGCGCCGGGTCGCGGTTGTCGGGTGGGCGGCACTTGACCACGTTCGCGATGTAGCACTGGCTCCGGTCCATACCGAGCTCCTCTTGCATCAGCCGGTCGAGCAGCTTGCCCGAGCGTCCGACGAACGGCTCGCCTGCGAGGTCCTCCTCACGCCCGGGCGCCTCGCCCACGAACATCAGGTCCGCGTGGGGGTCGCCGACACCGAAGACGACCTGGGTCCGACCCTTGGATAGCGTGCACCGGACGCAGCCCAGTGCTTCTGACCGAAGAGCCTCGAAAGCCACGGGCGTCCCCGGCCCAGCCACCGCGGAATCGTACCTGGACCGGCGTCCGTGCTTCCCGGGCTGCCCGACCGGTCGCTCAGGCGACGCGCTGGGCGGAGAACCGGTCCAGGATGCTCGCGAGCGCGTCGGGGCGCTCGAGCATGACCAGGTGGCCGCACCCGGCCAGCACCTCGAGCTCGGCCTTCGGTATCCGCTCGGCCATCGCCCGGGCCCGCCGGGCCGGGGTGACCAGGTCCCTCGTGCCCACCACGACCAGGGTCGGGAGCTCGATGTTGACCAGCTCGGCGCGGACGTCGAACGCGAGGAGGGGAATCAGCAGCTCGGCCATCGCCCGGGGCGACACGCCGACCGAGATCGAACGAACGAGTTCGACGTCCGCGGCCCGGGGCTGAGATCCGAAGCACACCCGGGCCCCCCAGGTGGCCAGGTCGGATCCGGGATAGACGCCCTTCCCCCGCCGTTCGGCGAAGCGGGCCGCCCGGCCCGCCATCCGCCCGGTCACGGTCCCCATGGGCCGACCGACCGGGCCGGGGATGGCCGGGCCAGCATCCGTCGCCAGCAGCACGATGCCCGACGTGTGCCGGGCCAACGCCTCGGCGCGCCGGAGCGCGGCCAACTGCAGCACCATCCCGCCCATGGAGTGGCCAACGACGACGGCGTCGGTCACCTGGCGGTGCTCGAGGACGGTGAGGAGATCGTCGGCCAACCGCTCGAAGGAATACCCACCCGAGCCACCGATCGACTGGCCGTGCCCCCGTTGGTCGAAGGCGATCACCCGGTGCCGGTCCGTCAGGTCGCGGAACTGGCGGGCCCAGACCCCGACGCCGAGCGTGATCCCATGGATCAGCACGATGGCCGGACCCGTCCCGGACTCGACGACGTGGATCCGAGCACCGTCGTCGGTCGGGACGAAGTGGTGGGCGACGTCGGGCATCGACAGGCCGGCTGCGGTCAGCTCGTCCTCCCCTGCCCGCCAGCGTCGGGCCAACGACCGCTCGAGCACGTAGGCGGCCCCGAGCAGGGTCCCGAACGCGATCCCGGCGACGACCCGGCGGCGCTTCACGGCTGCATCAGGGCCGGACCGGCCGTGGTCCGAGCCAGTGGCGCAACCGGGGCCTGGCCTCGGCACGGGGGACACGGGGCCCGGCCTCGGCACGGGGGACACGGGGCACCCGGGAGCCGATGCCGACCAGCACCTCATAGGAGATGGTTCCCATCCGATCGGCCCACTCGGACGCGCCGATGAAGTCGTTACCCTGCCGGCCGATCAACACGACCTCGTCCCCGACCGCGACGTCGCCATCGTCCCCGCAGTCGACGACGATCTGGTCCATCGTCACGCTGCCGGCCAGCGGTCGGCGGCGACCGCCGATCAGCACCTCACCGCCGGTGTCGAACAGCCGCCGCGGCACGCCGTCGGCGTAGCCGATGGGGACGGTTGCGACGACGGACGGGCCCGGCAGCGGGCGCAGTCGGCCGTAGGAGGGGCGCTCGCCCGCGGCCAGATTGCGCGTCGCGACCACCTGGGCTCGGAGAGAGAGGACCGGCCGCAAGGAGTGGCCCCCCGACGCGGCGGCGATCGTTGTGGCCATCGACGGGTTGGGCAGCTCGCCGTACAGCGCGATGCCGGTCCGGACGAGATCAAAGCGCGACCCCGGGTGTGCGATCGCGCCGGCCGAGTTGGCGGCGTGGCGCACGGCGGGGCGGATGCCGCGCGCGGCGAGGTCGCGGAGGTGGCGCTCGAACTCCGCCACCTGGCGGTCGGTGAACTCCCGGTCCTCCGGGCTGTCTCCGTCGGCCACGGCGAGGTGGGTGAAGAAGCCCTCCAGGCTGAGGTCCGGCGCGGCGTGCACCGAACCGACGAAATCGAGCACCGCCTCGGGCGCGAGGCCGACCCTATGCATGCCGGTGTCGACCTTCACGTGCACCGTGCCGCGACCACCGACACGGTTCACCGCCCGCTCGACGGCGGCTTTCCCCTCGTCTGTGTAGAGGGTTGGCGTCAACCTGTGCTCGACGGCGGCCTCGGCGGCGTCGGGAGCGACCTCGGACAGCAGCAGGATCGGGGCGGTGACACCGGCGTTGCGTAGCTCGATCCCCTCGTCGACGATAGCAACGGCCAACCCGGCGACCCCCGTTTCGATGGCCGCGTGGGCGACGGTGACGGCGCCGTGCCCGTAGCCGTCCGCCTTGACCACGGCGCACACCGCGGCGGGCGCAGCCACCTGGCTCATCAGGCCGATGTTGACCCGCACCGCCTCGAGGTCGATCTCGGCCCACGCCGGCCGCGAGCGACCCTCAGCCATGAGGGCCGGCCTCGCTCTCCGACAGCCAGTCGGCCACGAGATCGGGAAGGTCGACCGACAGGAGGCCCTGGGCCCGGCCCCGTCGTGCTGCGGCGCCGTGGACGTGTGCGGCGAACGCGGCCGCGCGCGGCGCGTCCACCCCCCGGGCGACGAACGCGCCGATGATCCCGCTCAACACGTCGCCGGTCCCGGCGGTTGCGAGCGCAGGGGTCCCCGCGGCGGCCATGAGGACCGGCGGCGGCGCGAAGCCCTCGCCCTCGGGCGCCGCGACCACGGTGAGGGATCCCTTGACCAGGACGACCGCGCCCGTCGATTCGGCCAGGCGTGTGGCCGCCGCGACGCGGTCGGGACCCGGATCGTGGCCAGCCAGGCGGCGGTACTCGCCGTCATGGGGGGTGAGGATCACCGGCCGGTCCACCCCGTCGCCGGAGACCACCTCCCGGGCCGAGCGGGCGTCGCCGAGGGCGAACAATGCGTCCGCGTCGGCCACCACCGGCACCGGCGAGCGGGAGATGACGCTCCGCACCGCGCGCAACGTCGCGTCGTCGCGACCGAGACCGGGGCCGATGACGAGCGCACGGCAGCGTTCGACGACCGCCAGGACGTCGTCGGCCCAATCCTTCTTGCCGAGGATCACCCGCACGGCCTCGTTCGGCCACGGCCCGGCCGATTCGGTGTCGGCGCCCGGCACGGCGAGGCGAACCATCCCGGCGCCGGCCCGGGCGGCGCCCCGGCCGCACAAGAAGGCGGCGCCCTCCATCCCGGGCGAACCGGCGACGATGGCGACGGCGCTGACCCACTTGTGGGTGCTGCGTTCCCGCGCCGGGAGCTCGGCCAGGTCGGCGTCGTCAACGAGGCCGATCGAGGTCGACCGGACCCGCACGCCGATGTCGGCAACCGAGACCTCTCCGCTCACCGACACGCCCGCTCCCATGAGCAGGCCCGGCTTCAACGCCGCGAAGGTGACCGTTCGGTCGGCCTCGAGGGCCCGGCCGGGCATCTCGCCGGTGTTGGCGTCCACCCCCGACGGGATGTCCACCGCCAGCACCACCGTTCCCTTGGACACGACGGGGGCCGAATAGGCGCCCGAGAACCCGGTCCCGTAGGCGGCGTCGATCACGAGGTCACAGCCATCTATGCGACCGGGCGCGCTCGCAGCGTCGATCACGTCCACCAGGGCCCCGCGGCGAGCGAGCGCAGCGGCGGCCACCCGACCGTCATTGCCGTTGTTGCCCTTGCCGGCCAGCACCACGATCCGTCGCCCGTAGGCGCCTCCGAGCATGCGGAGGGCCTCTGTCGCGACCGCGAAACCGGCCCGGTGGATCAGCTCGGACTCCCCCACCGAACCGATGGCCGCAGCGTCGGCCGCCCGCATCTCGGCGACGCTCACCACCGGTCGCACCCTGGCCGCCTCAACGAGTCCAGGGCTCGCCGGACTCGGCCAACACCATGGCCATGGCCAGCCTGTCGGTGTGGGTCAACGAGACGTGCCAGCTGGCTATCCCGCGCTCGGCGGCCAGCGCCGCCGCCCGGTCGAAGAGCCGCAAGGACGGGGCGCCTCGGCGGGCCCCGGCCTCGGTCCCGCGCACCACCTCGACGTCGTGGAGGGCGAAGCCGCCGATGCCGGTGCCGAGCGCCTTCATCACCGCCTCCTTGGCCGCGAAGCGGGCGGCCAGGTGCTGGGCCGGGTCGCCGCGGCCTGCCGCGTCGGCGCGCTCGGCATCCGTGAAGACCCGATTGGCCAGCGACGGCCGGCGGACGAGCACCCGGCGGAAGCGGTCGACGTCGACCGCATCGATCCCGATCCCCGACACGTGCGCCCCGACCGTCTGGGGCATCACGACGCTCACTCGACGGTCACGGTCTTGGCCAGGTTGCGGGGACGGTCGACGTCGTGGCCGTGCAACCGGGCGAGCCGGTAGGCGAAAAGCTGGAGCGGAACGATGTCGACCACCGGCGCGAGCAGCTGGTCGGCCGCCGGGACCCACAGCACGTGGTCGGCGAGGGCCTCGGCCCGCTCGTCACCGTCGTTGGCGACGAGCACGATGGTCGCCCCCCGGCTCTTCACCTCGGCGATGTTCGACTGGAACTTGTCCCACAGCGGGTTGCGGGTGGCGACACCCACGACGACTGTGCCCGGCTCGATCAACGCGATCGGTCCGTGCTTGAGCTCCCCGGCCGGGTATCCCTCGGCGTGGAGGTAGGAGAGCTCCTTCAGCTTCAGCGCCCCCTCCAGCGCGACCGGGAAGCCGACGTTGCGCCCGAGATAGAAGAAGTCCCGCGCCGCGACGAGCGCCTGGGCGACCTCGTCGACCTCCTTCTCGCGCTTCAGCACCTCTTCGATCATCCCGGGGAGCCGGTGAAGCGATTCCATGATCTGATCGATCTCATCGGCCGACAGGGTGCCGCGCACCTGGGCGAGCGTCAGGGCGAGCAACTCGAGGGCCACGATCTGGGCGAGCAGGGTCTTGGTCGCGGCGACACAGATCTCGGGCCCCGCCCGCGTATAGAGGACGGCGTCGGCGTCGCGGGCGATCGAGGAGTCCACGACGTTGGTCACGGCCAGCACCCGGGCCCCGCGTTGGCGTGCCTCTCGTAGGGCCAGCGCCGTGTCGAGCGACTCGCCCGACTGGCTGACCCCGACGGCGAGCGTGGTCGCATCGAGGACCGGGTCCCGGTAGCGGAACTCGCTCGCAATGTCGACCTCTGCGGCGACGCGCGCCCAGTGCTCGATCGCGTACTTGGCCAGCAACGCGGCGTGGTAGCTCGAACCGCAGGCGACGATGTAGACCTTGTTGATCCGGCGAAGATCGTCGTCGGACAGCCTGGCCTCGTCGAGCGTCAGCGAGCCGTCCGGCCGGTGCCGGTCGAGCAGCGTGTCGGCCACCGCGCGGGGCTGCTCCCGGATCTCCTTGCTCATGAAGTCCTCGTAGCCGCCCTTCTGCGCGGCGGCGAGGTCCCAATCGATGCTCAAGGCCGGCGGCTCGACCTCCGCCCCGGCGAGCGTGGTCACCCGCACCGAGCCCGGCCGCAACTCGGCCAGCTGATCGTCGTCGAGCACGAAGAGGCGGTCGGTCTTGCCGAGCAACGCCGGGATGTCCGACGCCAACAAAGCGGCGCCGTCGGTGAGCCCGAGGATGAGCGGCGTGTTTCGCCGCGCCGCCACGAGGAGTTCGGGCTCGTCGGCTGAGACCACCGCTATCGAGAATGAGCCCTCGACCATCGTGAGGGTCACCCGCACCGCCTCGGTCAGGCTCAGGCCCCCTGCCATCTGCTCCTCGACGAGGTGGGCCAGCACCTCGGTGTCGGTCGCCGAGGTGATGGTGTGGCCAGCCGCCTCGAGGCGCTCCCCGATCTCGGTGTGGTTCTCGATGATCCCGTTGTGCACGACCGCCACCCGGCCGGTGCAGTCGAAGAGTGGGTGGGCGTTCTCGACCGACGGGTGGCCGTGGGTGGCCCAGCGGGTGTGGCCGACGCCGGTCGTGGCCGCTCGAGGGGCCGAGGCGGCCAGGCCCCGCAGCGCCGCCACCGAACGGGTCCCGTCGGCCGCGCGCACCCGCCACAACTCTCCGGGGGCGGTCAGGACCAGGCCGGCCGAGTCATACCCCCGGTACTCCAGGCGTTCCAAGCCCTCGACCAGCAGGTCGACGACGTCGTCGAGGCCGGTGGCCCCGATGATCCCGCACATGCCACACGAGGCTACCGGGACGGCGCCGGGTGCCTCACCGATGGCCCGAGTGTGGTGCCATGAGCGTTCGTTCCAAAAAGCGTCACACCGGGCATCGAGCGGCCCGAACGGGGCCGCTCACGACCCGGTCGGCCGCCCCAACGAGCCCTCCACGGCCGCACACAGCCGGTCGACGGCGAGCTCGGCAGCCTCCGGGTCGAAGGTCTCGACCATGACCCGGACCACCGGCTCGGTCCCGCTCGCCCGGAGCAGCACCCGACCGGTCGAGCCGAGCGACGCCTCGACCTCGGTGACCGTTGCCCAGACGTCGGTCGCACCGGCCAGGCGATGTGGCTCGAGGACGACGACGTTGCGAAGCACCTGGGGCACCCGCTCGATGAGGCCCGCCGACAGCGGGGCCAACCCGACTCCCGAACGGACGATCAGGTCGGCCAGCATCAGCCCGGTCAGGATCCCGTCGCCGGTGGAGGACAGCCGGGGGAACAAGATGTGGCCCGACTGCTCACCGCCGAGGTCGAATCCACCCGCCTCGAGCGCGCCCAGCACGGCCCGGTCCCCGACCGGGGTCTCGACCACGGAGATCTTGCGCTCGGACATGGCCAGGTGGAACCCGAGGTTGGACATCACCGTGACCACCACCGAGTCGCCGGCCAGCTGGCCCCGGCCGGCCATGTCGATCGCGAAGAGCGCGAGCAGCGTGTCGCCGTCGGCGATAACCCCATGGTGATCGGCCGCCACCAGTCGGTCGGCGTCACCGTCGAAGGCGAGGCCGAGGGTCGCGCCGCGCTCGAGCACGGCCGCCGACAGCGCAGCCGGATGGGTGGAACCGCACCCGTCGTTGATGTTCATGCCGTCGGGTCGGTCGAACACCACCTCCACCTGGGCGCCCACGGACTCGAAGACCGCCGGGGCAACAGCGCTCGCCGCACCGTTCGCGCAGTCGAGCACCACGTGCAGCCCGTCGAGGCGACGACCCCCCAACGCGGCGACGACGCCGCGCCGGTACTCACCTGCGGCTTCGGCGTCAACCACCACCGAACCGCTGGGTCGGGTGGAGCGGTGTTCCGGTGAGTCGAGGAGCGCGTCGAGCTCCTTTTCGATCGCCCGCTCAGTTTCGACGGGGAGTTTGGTGCCCTCGGCGCTGAACAGCTTGATGCCGTTGTCTTGATACGGGTTGTGGGAGGCCGAGACGACGGCGGCCGGGAGGCCGCGGGCCCGGGCCACGAACGCCACGCCGGGAGTTGGCAGGACACCGACGTCGGCGACCGCGACGCCCTCGGCGGCGAGCCCATCGCTGAACGCGCCCTGGAGCGAGGGTCCCGACTGACGGGTGTCGCGCCCGACGACGAAGCCCGGGGCCTCGAGGACTCTGGCGGTGGCCCGGCCCAAGGCGAGGGCGAGGGCTGCGGTCAGGTCGACATCGGCAACCCCTCGCACACCATCGGTGCCGAAACGTGCTCGGCCCACCCCGTTACCGCTTGGAGTACTGCGGCGCCTTGCGGGCCTTCTTCAGGCCGTACTTCTTGGACTCCTTCTCACGCGCGTTGCGGGTGAGAAGGCCGGAGCGCTTCAAGATGGGCCGGTGCTCGGCGTCGAGCAGGCACAGCGCGCGGGCGATGCCGAGACGGAGCGCCCTGGCCTGGCCCGACACCCCGCCGCCGTCGATGGTGGCGTCGATGTCGTAGGACTCGGTCGTGTTGGTGAGCCGCAGCGGGTCGGTCACCGCCATGCGGTGGCTGGCCGAGGTGAAGTACTCCTCGAACTCGCGGCGGTTGATCTTGATGGTGCCGGTGCCGGGGCGAAAGCGCACGCGCGCGACGGCCTCCTTGCGGCGACCGGTTGTCTGGCTGAGGGGGGCTGGCATGTGCGGGTTCTTCCTCTGACTAGGCCTGGCGGCGGGCGTGAGGGATTTCGAGTGGCTGGGGCGACTGGGAGACGTGCGGGTGGTCCGGGCCCGCGTAGACCTTGAGCTTGGCCAGTTGCTGGCGGCCGAGCGTGTTCTTCGGCAGCATCCCCCGGACCGCCCGGCGCACCAGCTCGGCCGGCTGGTTCTCGAGCAGGGACGAGTAGCTGCGCTTCCGGAGCCCGCCCGGGTAGCCACTGTGGCGGTAGGCGAACTTCGTATCGCCCTTGCCAGCGGTCATGACCACCTTGTCGGCGTTGATCACGACGACGTGGTCGCCGGTGTCGGTGTGGGGGGCGAAGATCGGGAGGTGCTTGCCCCGCAGCACGCGGGCGACCTCGGTGGCGAGGCGGCCGAGGACCAGGCCCTCGGCATCGACGACATGCCACGCCCGTTCGATCTCAGCTGGCTTGGGGACATAGGTACGCACAGAAGATTCCTTGCTTGCGTCGCCATGGGCGGCGGATCGGCCGGCCGGGAGGGCGAGGAGCGACCCTCAAGGATATGGCACGGTGAGGGTGGGCGCCACACGCTCAGGCTGGATAGGACACCGAGACCAGGCACAGGCCGTTCGGGGGGGCCGGTCCGGGCAGGCCCGAACGGTCGCCGGCCCGCAATGCGGCTACCACGTCGGCAGGGGTCGGCCCACCCTTTCCCACCTCGACCAGCTCGGCCACCAGGGATCGGACCATCTGGTGGCAGAACGAATCGGCCTCGATCTCGAATCGGAGCAGTCGGCCGGCCATGGCGGGGGCCGGGGCTGCGTTGGCGTCGTCCACCTCGGCCCCGTTGGCGACGGTCCAGCCGGCCCGCCGCACCCTTCTTGTCACCGGCTCACCCTTGGCCGACCCCGGGGGGCGCCGGCAGAAGGCACCGAAGTCGTGCTCGCCGACCAGGACGTCGGTGGCCGCCGCCATGCGCTTCAGGTCGAGAGGGCCGCTGACGTGCCAGGAGACCGGCGCGAGCAGCGGGTCGGCGACCGGGCCGTTCCAGACCAGGTACCGGTAGCGCCGCGCGGTGGCCGACCGGCGGGCGTCGAACCCCTCCGGAGCCGGGCCGGCCTCCTTCACCACAACCGCCGGGGCGATCTGGCGGTTGAGGGCGATCAGGAGGTCGTCCGCCCCCATCGACCTCGTCGTGCCGCCGCGCCGGATCTTCGGCAGGTTGGCCGGGAGGTCGACATGCACCACCTGTCCGCGCGCATGGACCCCGGCGTCGGTGCGGCCGGCGCAGGTGATCTGCGGGGGCTCGCCCAAACGAGTCGTCCGGGCGATGGCCGCGGCGAGCGCGCCCGCCACGGTGTCTTGGTTCGGCTGGGCGGCGAAGCCGCGGAACGCGCTGCCGTCGTAGGCGACGAGGAACCGCCAGCGGGTGCGGGTCGGACCCTCCGGAGCCGCCGCGTGGGCGGACTGCTGTGGCGCGGGGACGCGCTTGGTCCGTGTGGCGGGCTTCGGGGTGGCGGCCTTGCGGGGCGCGCCCGGCGGCACCGGCCTAGACGAGCTCGATGCGCGCCATCGGCGCGTTGTCACCCGGGCGCGGGCCGAGCTTCAGGATCCGGGTGTAGCCGCCCGGCCGGTCGACGTAGCGAGGCGCGATCTCTTCGAACAACTTGTGGGCCATGTCCTTGTCCCGGATGAACGCGACGACCTGGCGGTGCTGGTGGAGACCGCCCTTGCGGGCCGCCGTGATGCACTTCTCGACGACCGGTCGCAGGGCCTTGGCCTTGGACTCGGTGGTGACGATCGCCTCGGCTGCGATGAGCGATGCGACCAGGTTGCCGAGCATGGCCTTCTGGTGGGCCGCGCCGCCGCCGAGACGGCGGCCGCGGGTGGGCGTTCCGCGCATCGGTCCCTAGTCCTTCGTCCGGAGCGACAGGCCTCGCTCGTCAAGCCGCTGGATGACCTCGTCGAGGGACTTCTGACCGAAGTTGGTGATGCCCAACAGGTCGTCGAGAGTCCGGTCGACCAGCTCGCCGATCGTGTTGATCTGGGCCCGCTTCAGGCAGTTGCGGGGACGCTCGGACAGGTCGAGCTCCTCGATGCGAAGGTCGAGGTCCGGCGAGCCGCTGGACGTGCTGCCCGTCTCGCCGAGCTCGAGGCCGCGGGGGGCGTCCTCGAGGTCCGCCACCAGGCCGACCAGCGTGCGCAGGGTGTCCCCGGCCGAGGCGAGGGCCTCGCGGGGGCTGATCGTCCCGTCTGTCTCGATCTCGAGGACCAGGCGGTCGAAGTCGGTCGACTGCTCGACCCGCACCGATTCGATGTCGAAGGTCACCCGGCGCACCGGGGAGAAGATCGAGTCGATCGGGATGACACCGATGGTCGACGAGCGCTTGTTGCGGTCGGCGGACACGTAGCCACGGCCCCGCTCGACGGTGATGTCGAGGGCGAGGCGCCCCTTGGCGTTCAGGCCGGCCAGGTGCAGGTCTGGGTTGAGGATCTCAACGCCGGTCCGGGTCTGGATGTCTGCCGCGGTTGCGTCGCCGGGGCCCCGCTTGTCGATCCGCAGCGTCATCGGCTCGTCCTCGTCCATCTTGACCAGGAGGTCCTTCAGGTTGAGGATCAGGTCGGTCACGTCTTCTTTGATCCCGTTGAGCGTCGTGAACTCGTGCAACGCCTCGTCGAAGCGGACCTGGGTCACGGCGGCACCCGGGATCGACGACAGCAGCGTGCGCCGCAGCGAGTTGCCGAGCGTGTGCCCGAAGCCGGGGTCGAGCGGACCCATGGCGAATCGCTGGGTGTGGTTCTGCTCCTCGCCGATGGGCTCGACGATCGGTCGCTGGATGATCAGCATTGCTGGGCTCCTCGGTAATCGTTCTTGGGGGGACGGCGGGCATCTCGTTCGCCCGGGCCGCTACTTCGAATAAAGCTCGACGATGAGCTGCTCTTGGACCGGCTCGTCGATGTGCTCGCGCAACGGCGGGTTGAGCACCTCGACTGCGAACCCGGCGTCGCCGGCCTCGAGCCACGGCGGCCGCTGCCGGTCCAGGGTGTCCATGTTGCGACGCACCGCGAACATCTGGCGGGACGCCTCCTTCAGGATCACCACGTCGCCCTTTCGGACGCGGTAGCTCGGGATGTCGACCCGGCGACCGTTCACATGGACGTGCCCGTGGCGGACGAACTGGCGGGCCTGGCGGCGACTGGCGCCCCATCCGGCCCGGAAGACCACGTTGTCGAGGCGCATCTCGAGCATCCGGAGGAGGTTCTCACCGGTGATGCCCGACTCGCGGTTGGCCTCCTCGTAGAGGTTGCGGAACTGCTTCTCCAAGAGCCCGTAGATGCGGCGGGCCTTCTGCTTCTCGCGCAGCTGGGTCAGGTACTCGGAGCCCTGGCGCATCCGGTCGCGGCCGTGCTCGCCGGGCGGGTAGGCGCGGCTGTGCCGGTCCGTGACGGCCTCTGACACCGGGCACTTCAGCGAATAGCAGCGCTCGCCCTTCAAGAAGAGCTTCGTGCGCTCACGCCGACATAGCCGGCAAACGGGTCCTGTGTATCGAGCCATGCTCGGTCCTCTACCTGCGCTTCCTGTGGGTTCTCAAACCCGCCGGCGCTTCTTCGGCCGACAGCCGTTGTGCGGAATGGGTGTGACGTCCTTGATGCCGACGACCTCGATGCCGGTCGCGGCGAGCGAGCGGATGGCGGTCTCGCGACCCGAGCCCGGTCCACGCACCAGCACGTCGACCTTGCGGACCCCGTGCTCCATGGCCCGGCGGGCGCAGGCCTCGGCGGCCAGCTGCGCCGCGAAGGGGGTGGACTTGCGGGAGCCCTTGAAGCCGACGTTGCCAGCCGAGGCCCACGCGAGGACGTTGCCCTCGGGGTCGGCGATCGTGACGACGGTGTTGTTGAACGAGCTCTTGATGTGGGCGACGCCGTAGGCGATGTTCTTGCGCTCCCGACGCCTCGGGCGCCGGCTGCCTCCCTGGGCCTTTGAACCCTGCTGCTTGGTCGGACGGGGGGGCATCTACTTGCGCACCTTCTTCTTCCCGGCCACCGTCTTCTTGGGGCCCTTGCGGGTGCGGGCGTTGGTGTGGGTCCGCTGCCCGTGCACCGGGAGCCCCCGGCGATGCCGGATCCCCTGGTAGCAGTTGATCTCCTGCTTGCGCTTGATGTCCTGGGCGACGTCCCGGCGGAGGTCACCCTCGACCCGGAGGCTCGCGTCGATGTAGTTGCGGAGGCGGCTGACCTCTTCGTCGGTCAGGTCACGGACCCGGGTGTTTGGGTCCACATCGGTGCTCGCGCAGACCTGCTTGGACACGGTGCTGCCAATACCGAAGATGTAGGTGAGGGAGATCTCCACCCGCTTCTCTCGCGGGATGTCGACGCCGGCGATTCGAGCCACTCTTGTCTTCTTCTCCTCAGCCTTGACGCTGCTTGTGCCGCGGGTTGTCGCAAATGACGACCACCCGGCCATGACGCCGGATGATCTTGCACTTCTCGCAGATCCGCTTGACGCTCGGTCGGACCTTCACGTCTCGTTCCTCGTCCTTCTCGTCACGCCGCTTGGCGTGCTCACTTGTACCGGTAGGTGATCCGCCCCCGACTGAGGTCGTAGGGCGTGATCTCGACCTGCACCTTGTCGCCGGGCAGGATCCGGATCCTGTGCATCCGCATCCGCCCAGAGCTGTGCGCCAATACCTTGTGCCCGTTCTCGAGCTCGACCCGGAACATGGCGTTGGGCAAAGGCTCCGTCACCGTCCCGTCCAGCACGATGGCGTCTTCCTTGGGCTTTGGCAGTGTCTCTCCTCGTTCTTCCTCCGATCGCCCCGAGCGCCGCGCGGTACACGGGTCCGAGGGATCGGCGGTGTGACCAGCGACACCGGTCCCGGGGGCAAAGCTCCCGAGGGGCGCGACAGGCCGACCTGCGATTTTATCGCGCGTCCAGGGAATTGCCACCCCGGGAGCGAGATTCGCCCTGATCACGCCCAACGGGCGCCTCAGAACGGCTTTCCCATCCTAGGCCACCACGTCGTTCGCCCCGGCCGGCCGGACAAAACGGGGGCCACAAGGGGCCGTGGCGCCGTACCCGATGCTCAACCGATGACCAATTCGAACGCCGTTTCGCTGGCCGAACGGCTGCGCAATGCCCACGAGGAGCGGGACCTCGACCAGCTGGCCCCGCTGCTCGCCGAGATCGTCTCCTGGGGGGACGGGAACCAACCCCGGGGCTGCCGCAACAAGGCCCAGGTCCTGGGCACGTTCGAGGCGTTGATGTCGGGGGGCCTCGAGGCGGACGTCACCGAGCTGAGCGTCGGGGCCCAGGGGCTCCTGTGCGCCCTCGCCCGACGGCGAACTCAGCCGTCTGCGGCCCGCCGGAGGGTGTTGCGGTCGGTATGGGCGAAGGGCTCGTCCATGACTGCCATCTTGAGCATCGTCTGCTCGTCGTAGGACCAGGTGCCGTCCTCGTGGAGGATGACCGTCACGGTGTAGTGCCTCGTCGAGGCCCGCTCGCTCAGGTACTGGTTCTCTCCGATCGCATAGCGGGCGTGGCCTGCTTCGGCTTCCAACGTGAACTGCTTGGCGTCGGCCTCTGCGAACCCCCCGGCCAAGACGGTGATCCCGCGTGGGACCACGAAGCCCCGGACGACCTCGCCGGCGTCGGAGTCCCACAGCCAGTAGCCAACCTCGGTGTGGAACGGGTTCTCCTCGCTCTCCCGCCACATCGCGGTCTTGTAGTCGAGGCCGTAGAGGGCTTGGCGACCGTTCACGACCGGGCCGAACGGCTTGAAGGTCGCCTTCTCCCGGTACGGGGTGGAGATGACCTCGCCGCGGCTGTTCGAATACGCGCTGTCGAGTCCGCCGTCTCCCTCCCACTCGCCGGCCAACGGCCCGAGCGGGCCCCACTCCTCGAGCATTGCCACCTCCTAGGGAATGGTGAAGATCTGCGGGCCGTCGTCGGTCACCGCGATCGTGTGCTCGAAGTGCGCCGACAACGACCCGTCGGCCGTCACCACGCTCCACTGGTCGTCCAGCACCCGAGTGGCGGCTCGGCCCAGATTGACCATGGGCTCGACCGCGAAGACGTTGCCGGCCTTCATCGTCGGTCCCGGGGAACCGGGCCAGTAGTTGGGCACCTGGGGCTGTTCGTGCATGGCCGTGCCGATGGCGTGCCCGACGTACTCGCGGACCACCGAGAACCCGGCCGCCTCGGCCACGCTCTGGACCGCCCGGCCGATCTCGTGCAGCCGGTTGCCGACCTTCATCTGGTCGATGCCGGCGAAGAGCGACGCCTCGGTGACCTCCAGCAACCGCTTGGCGTCGGCGGACACCTCCCCGATGGCCATCGTGTAGGCGGCGTCGCCGTGATAGCCCTCGATGATCGCCCCGCAGTCGATCGAGAGGATGTCCCCCTCCTCGAGCACCTGGGGGCCGGGGATGCCGTGCACGATCATGGAGTTGAGCGACGTGCAGATGACGGCGGGAAAAGGCGGATTGCCGTAGTTGAGGAAGTTGGACTTCGCCCCCCGGCGCTCCAGCACCTCGCGCGCGGCCTGGTCGATCGATGCCGTGGTGACGCCGGGGCGCGCCGTGGCGCGCGTCACCTCGTGCATCTCCGCGACCACCCGGCCCGCCCGACGCATCTTGGCCAGCTCGTCTCTGTTCCGACGCATCAGTCGCCCTCCGAGCGCGGCCGGCCCCGGTCGTCCATCAACTGGCGGTCGATCGCCCGGACCACCCGCCGGGTCACCATGTCGGCCGAGCCGGTCCCGTTCACGGTCGCGAGCAGGTGGGCCTTCCGATAGAAGTCGAGGAGCGGCGCCGTCTGGCGTGCGTACAACTCGAGGCGGCGGGTGATCGCCTCCTCGGTGTCGTCCTCACGCTGGACGACCTCGCCGCCGCACACGTCACAGGTCCCTCTGATGGCGGGGGGCGAGGACACCGAGTAGTTGGTGCCGCAGTCCTCGCACACCCGCCGGGCCGCGAGCCGTCGCAGCACCGCGTGGGTGGGGACTTCCAGATTGACGACCATGTCAAGGGTCTCGGGGAGCAGGATCTCGTCCAGCGTCTCAGCCTGCGCGGTCGTGCGCGGGCACCCGTCGAGCACGAACCCGCGCGACTGTGCGTCGGCCCGAGTGAGCCGTTGGCGGACCATCTCCATGATCAGCTCGTCGGAGACGAGGTCGCCGCGGTCCATGTCCGCCTGGGCCCGCTCGCCCAGCGGGGTGCGGGACTTCACCGCCGCGCGCAGCATGTCGCCCGTCGAGACGTGCGGCACCACGTAGTGGTGGGAGAGCCGAACGCATTGCGTTCCCTTGCCGGCCCCCTGCTTGCCGAGGACCACGAGCCTGACGCCGGAGACCACCAGCGCTTACTTGAGGAAGCCTTCGTAGTTGCGCATCATGAGCTGGCTGTCGATCTGTCGCATCGTTTCGAGGGCCACCCCCACCGAGATGAGCAGCGTGGTCCCGTAGAAGGGGAAGGCGGTCAGATGCCAGAGCGACATGAGCACCGAAGGCACCACCGCGACGGTGGCCAGGAACAAGGCCCCGACCACCGTGATCCGGCTCAAGATGTGGGCGAAGTACCGCTCGGTCGGCGGCCCCGGGCGGATGCCCGGGATGAACCCGCCCTGCTTTCGGATGATGTCGGCCTGCTGGTGCGGGTCGAATGCGACGTAGACGTAGAAGAAGGTGAAGGCGAGGATCAGGACGAAATAGAACGAGATGTAGATGAGGCTGGTCGGCTGGATGTTGGTCCGGACGAAGTCCTGGAAGCCGTGCCAGGGGATGACGTTCGAGAACAGCACCGGGATGTAGAGGACCGAGCTCGCGAAGATGATCGGGATAACCCCCGACTGGTTCACCTTGAGCGGGATGTAGGTGCTCGATCCGCCGTACATTCGCCGGCCGACCACCCGTTTCGCGAACGTCACCGGGATGCGTCGCTGCCCCTGGTCCATGAAGACGATGACCACCAGCAGGATCAGGGAGACGGCCAGGATGGCGCCGAATTTCGCGATCCCGCCCTCCTCGTAGATGGCCTTGCCACCGGCCGGGATCGACGCGACCACGTTCGCGAAGATCAGGATCGACATCCCCTGTCCGATGCCGCGCTGGGTGATGAGCTCGGCCAGCCACATCACGAACGCGGTGCCGGCGGTCAGGCAGAGCACCATGAAGGCGGCCAGCGGCACCGTGAACTTCGGGATGAGGTCGATGGTCGTCCCGAGCAGGCCCGAGTCGTGGCCGTGGAAGGCGTAGACGAGCCCGGTCGACTGCATGAGCGCGAGAGCGACGGTCAGGTACCGGGTCGTCTGGGTGATCTTCTTCTGGCCGACCGCACCCTGGTCCCGCCACTCCTCGAGCTTCGGGATGACCGTCGACAACAGCTGGATGATGATCGAGCTGGTGATGTAGGGCATGACGCCCAGACCGAAGATGGCCAGCCGGACGAGCGCCCCGCCGGAGAACAGGTTGAGAAAGCCGAGCACGCCCGACGCGCCGGCCGAGTGCTGGAGCTGCTGGACCTTGGCGAAGCTGACCCCGGGGACCGGCACGTTCGCGCCCAACTGGTACAGCGCGATGACCAAAAGGGTGAACAGGACCTTGTTTCGAAGGTCCGGTACCCGGAAGATGTTGGCCAGTCTCGTGAGCATGACGCTCTTAGTCGCTCCCCGCTTGTGCCGACGGACCGGCTACCGGTTGGTCAGGGCGTTGCCCCGAGCCGGTGGCCTGCCGTGCCCGAACGGCGGCTGAACCCGCTCGACGCTACCCCCCGCGGCGGTGATCGCGGCCTCCGCCGAGGCGGAAAACGCGTGCGCCGAGACCCGGAGGGCCCGGCTGACCTCGCCGCGGCCGAGGATCTTGGCCATGTCCCCCTTGCGGAGCAGGCCGGAGGCGACCAGGACGTCGAGGTTCAGCTCGTCGACCCCCAGGGCGTCGATGGCGTCGAGGTTGATGGGGGTGTACTCAACCCGGAAGGGGTTCTTGAACCCACGCAGCTTCGGGATCCGCTGCATGAGGGGCAGCTGGCCGCCCTCGAACCCGGCCGGAACCGTGCCGCGGGCCCGCTGGCCCTTCATCCCACGGCCGGCCGTCTTGCCGCCCTTGCCGCCGATGCCGCGGCCGACCCGGTGGCGGTTCTTCTTCGAACCCTTCGGGCTCGAGATCTCATGGAGCTTCACGACGTCACCTCCTCGACATTGACCAGGTGGGACACCCGGTGCAACATGCCCCGGATCTCCGGGCGGTCCGGCAGGTCGTTGACCTTCCCGATCCCCCGGAGCCCGAGGGCGCGCAGCGTCCCCCGGTGCTTGGGCTTCGTGCTGATCGCCGAGCGGATCTGGGTCACTCGAAGCGTGCCCACTTCACTCGCCTTGGCGCTCTTGCGCGGCGGCATGCTCAGCCGCCTTCCGAGTAAAGCTCGTTGTCGCGCTTGCGCTCCCGGAAGGCGCGCAGGACCCCGCCCGGAACGACCTCCTCGGGCTGCTTCCCGCGCAGGGCCGCGATCTGGTCGGGCGTGCGCAGGCTCTTCAGCCCGGCGATGGTGGCGTGGGCGACGTTGATCCCGTTGGATGACCCGAGCGACTTGGCCAGCACGTCGCGGATCCCGGCCATCTCCAAGATGGCCCGGGCCGCACCGCCTGCGATCACGCCGGTTCCTGGCGCGGCCGGCTTCAGCATCACCCGTCCCGCGCCGCTCTCCCCAATGACTGGGTGGACGATGGTCGACCCGGCCAGGGCCACCTCGAAGACGTTCTTGCGCGCCTCTTCGATGCCCTTCTGCACGGCCAGCCCGGCCTCTTTGGCCTTGCCGTAGCCGAGCCCCACGTGCCCGTTGCCGTCGCCCACCACCATCAGGGCGGCGAAGGAGAACCGCCGACCGCCCTTCACGACCTTGGCCACCCGGTTCACCCGGATGGTCCTCTCCTCGTATTGCGTCTCTGGCACTTAGAGCTCCAGTCCCTCGGCCCGGACGGCGTCGGCGAGTGCCGCCACCCGCCCGTGATAGGCGAACCCGCCGCGATCGAACACCAGCTGGGTGATCCCAGCGTCCTTGGCCCGGGAGGCCACGAGCTTGCCGACCGCCTCGGCTCCGGCCACATTGCCGCCGCCACCCGATCCGAGCTTGCGTCGCAGATCGGCCTCGACCGTCGAGGCGGCAGCCAACGTGCGGCCGGCGCCGTCGTCGATGACCTGGGCCGAGATGTGCCGGTGCGACCGGCTGACCGCGAGGCGCGGGCGCGCCTCGGTGCCGACAACCTTGCCGCGGACCCGGGCGTGCCGGCGGATGCGCAGGGTCCTGGTGATGGCCGCCTTGGATGTCATTTCGCCGCCTTTCCAGCCTTGCGAAGGACGCGCTCGCCGAGATAGCGCACGCCCTTGCCCTTGTAGGGCTCGGGCTTGCGGATCTTGCGGATGTCCGCGGCGACCTGGCCGACCTTCTCCTTGTCGATGCCCCTCACGATGATCCGGGTGGGCACCGGCACCTCGAAACTGATCCCCTCGGGCGCGTCGACCACGACCGGGTGCGAGAACCCGAGCGCCAGCTCGATGGAGCTCGGCCCGCGCAGCATGGCCCGGTAGCCGACGCCCACGATCTCGAGCTCCTTGCTGAAGCCCTCGGTGACGCCGGTGACCATGTTGGCGACCAGCGAACGGGTCAGGCCGTGGAGCGCCCGGTTCATGCGCTCGTCGTTGGGACGGGCCACGTTCAGCACGTCGCCCTCCTGGGTGATGGTGATCGCACCGGGAAGCGAGCGCGCCAGGGTTCCCTGGGGTCCCTTCACGGTCACCGACCGCTCCTCCAGGGTCACCGATACGCCCGAGGGCACCGCGATGGGCGATCTACCGACGCGTGACATCAGGCACCACCGGCGCGCGCGTTCATCGCCCGGCGGGCGCCGGTGCGCAGCGAAAGAAGGTCGAGGTCACCAGACATAACAGAGCACCTCTCCACCCAGGTGGTGCTTGCGGGCCTCGCGGTCGGTCATGAGACCGTGGCTGGTCGAGACCACCGCGACGCCAACCCCGCCAAGCACTCGAGGGATCCGGTCCGCTTGAGCGTAGATGCGCAGGCCGGGCTTGGAGACGCGCTTGATCCCGGCGATGGTCCGCGTCCGGTCGGCCGCGTACTTCATCGTGATCTCGAGGGTCGAGCCGGGCTTGTCCGGGGTCTCTGAGACCTCGAAGCCCGCGATGTAGCCCTCCTTCTCGAGGATGGCCGCGAGGGCCTCCTTGAGCTTCGAGCCCGGCATCTTCACGGTGTCGAACTGGGCCGAATTCGCGTTGCGGATCCGGGTCAGCATGTCGGCGATTGGGTCGGTCATTGTCATGACGCCACCTCCCTCACCAGCTCGACTTGGTCACGCCCGGCACCTCGCCGGCATGGACCATCGTGCGGAGGCAGATTCGACAAAGGCCGAACTTTTTGAAGACGGCCTTGGGCCGACCGCACCGCTGGCAGCGCGTGTAACCGCGCACCTTGAACTTCGGGATCCGTTGCTGTTTTTGGATGAGTGCCTTCTTCGCCATATTGCTTATCGGGTCTCCTGTCGGAACGGGAAGCCGAACGCTCGAAGGAACGCCCGACCCTCCTCGTCGTTGCGAGCTGTGGTCACGATGGTGATGTCCATGCCCCGCACCTGGTCGATGCGGTCGTAGTCGACCTCGGGGAAGATCAGCTGCTCGGTCACCCCGAAGGTGTAGTTGCCGTTGCCGTCGAACGAACGGGGCGAGAGCCCCCGGAAGTCCCGGATCCTCGGGATGGTGATGCTGATCAGGCGGTCGAGGAACTCCCAGGCCCGGTCACCCCGCAGCGTCACCTTGACCCCGATCGCGTTGCCCTCCCGGAGCTTGAAGCTCGCGATCGATTTCTTGGCCCTGGTCACGATCGGCTTCTGGCCGGAGATCACCTCGAGGTCCCGCTGGGCTCCATCGATGAGGGAGGCCTGCTGGGTTGCCTTGCCGACCCCCATGTTGATGACGACCTTCTCGAGCCTCGGAACCTGCATCACGTTCTCGAGCCCGAGCTCGCCCTGCAGCTGGGCCCGGAACTCGGCCAGATACTGCTCCTTCATCCGGGGACGGGCTCGCGTCGCGGTGGCCGTCCCGGTGCGAGCCGGGGCGGCCTTCTTCGCCGCCGCGGCCTTCTTGGCCGGGGCCTTCTTCGCAGCCGCGGCCGTCTTGGCCGGGGCCTCCTCGGCCTCTTCGTTCACCTCTTCGGTCGTCTCTTCGCTCACTGCGTCTTCGGTCGTCTCTTCGGTCTCGTCCGGGGTCACAGCTCGGCCCCGCACTTCCGGCACACGCGTTGCTTGCGGCCCTGGTCGTCGATGTTGACGCCGACGCGAGCCGGGCCCCCGTGACCGTTGCACCACACCGACACGGCCGAGGCCGACATCGGCATGAACTTGTCGATGATCCCGCCCTGCATGGTCGCCCGCTTGGGCTTGGTGTGGCGCTTGGCCACGTTCACGCCCTCGAGCACGACCTTGTCCTGGGCCGGCATCGTCCGGACAACCTCGGCGCGCTGGCCGCGGTTCTTTCCGGTGCGGACGACGACGCGATCTCCCTTACGGATGCGCATCACAACACCTCCGGGGCCAGCGAGACGATGCGCATGAACCGCTTGTCGCGCAGCTCGCGCCCGACCGGGCCGAAGATGCGGGTCCCGCGCGGCTGCTGCTGCTCGTTGATCAGCACGGCCGCGTTCTCGTCGAATCGGATGTAGCTGCCGTCGGGACGGCGCTTCTCCTTCTTCGTCCGCACGACCACGCAGCGGACGACGTCGCCCTTCTTCACGGCCGCGCCGGGGATGGCGTCTTTCACGGTCGCGACGAAGATGTCGCCGATCGACGCGTAGCGGCGGCGTGAGCCACCGAGGACCCTGATGCAGAGCACCTCACGGGCCCCCGAGTTGTCGGCGACGCGAAGCCGCGACTCCTGCTGGATCATCGGGCCCGCTCCATGATCTCGGCCAGGCGCCAGCGCTTCAGCTTGGATAGCGGGCGCGTCTCGGTGACCCGCACCTTGTCGCCGACCTTCGCCGTGTTCTCGGCGTCGTGGACGTAGAGGCGCTTGGTCCGCTGGACCGTCTTGCCGTAGCGGGGATGTCGCACCCGCTCGACGACCGCCACGATGACCGTCGCCTCCATGGCGTCGGAGACCACGATGCCCTCGCGGACCTTCCGGCGGTTCAAACGTGTCTGGGCTTCGTCGGCCATCACTGCTCCTCGTCGGCCGACGGCTGGTCGGCGGTATCCTCGGCCTTGCGGCGCCGACCCCGGATCCGAGTCGAACTCTTGGGCGCCTCTGCGACTTCGTCTGCGGCTTCGGCCCTGCGGCGGCGACCCCGTCCCCGAGCGGGAGCCGGCTCACCGTCGGGCTCCTCGGCTTCGGGTTCGTCCTCTGCCGCTATCTCGGCGGGCTCGTCCGTGACCTCTTCGACCTCTTGGACCTCTTCGACCTCTTCGACCTCTTCGACCTTGACGACCTTCCGGGCCGGGCGCGCCGGCGCCGGGATCGGCTCGGCCGCCTCGTCGCCGGCCTCGAGGCCTGTCTCCTCGAGCTCGCGGGCGCGGCGTTGGGCCCTCACCCGGGCGGGCTGGGGAGCCGGTGCCTCGAACGCGATCCCCTCGGACTCGGCGATCTCCATCTCGCGCAGCACGGTCAGGATCCGGGCAACGTCGCGCCGGACCGACTTCAGCTGGGACACGTTGTCCAGCTGGCCCGTGGCGAGCTGGAACCGAAGGTTGAGCAGCTCGCGACGAGCCTCGACGAGCCGGTTCTCCAGCTCGTCGCCGTCCATGGTGAAGAACTCCACCGCCTTGGTCATCAGATCTCCACCTCGGAGGCGCCGTGGGTGCCCGGGCGGACGACGAAGCGGGCCTTGATGGGCAGCTTCTGGATCGCCCGCTCCATGGCGGCGCGTGCGAGCGGGGTTTCCACGCCGGAGAGCTCGAACAGCATGCGGCCGGGGCGGACGACCGCGACCCAGTGCTCGGGGTTTCCCTTGCCCGAGCCCATGCGCGTCTCGGCGGGCTTCTCGGTCACCGGCTTGTCCGGGAAGATCCGGATCCAGACCTTCCCACCACGCTTCACGTGGCGGGTCATGGCGATTCGGGCGGCCTCGATCTGGCGGGCCGTGATCCAGCCCGGTTCGAGTGCCTGGATCCCGAAGTCGCCGAAGTTGATGGTCGTGCCACCCTTCGAGACACCGCGGAGACGGCCGCGCTGCTGCTTGCGATGACGGACCTTGCGGGGCATCAGCACGTCAGTCGGCCTCTCGGCGGAAGTGCGGGGTCTCGTGGTGCTCGTGGCGGGTCTGCCGCTCCATTTGCTCGTCCTGGGCCAACTGGCGCTCCAGGTCGTCGGGTTCGGTCGGCAGCTCGAGCAGGTCGCGGGCGGGCGTCTCGGGTTCGGCCGGTGCCTCCTCGCCCTCGGGCGCGACGGCAGCGGGAGGCTCGACGACCTCTTCGACGACTTCCTCTTCGACCACTTCCTCCACGACCTCTTCGATGACCTCGTCCTCAAGGACGTCTTCGAGCCCCTCGTCGAGCGCGCTGCCCGGCTCGCCCTGCTCGATCCGGCGGCGCCCACCGCCGGCGGTGATGAGCCGGCGGGGACCGGATTGGCCGGAGGTCTCCCCGACCGCCATCGCGGCCTCGCGGGTGATCTTGTCGTCGATCGAGACCTTGTAGGGCAGGATGTCGCCCTTGTAGATCCAGACCTTCACCCCGACGCGGCCGGCGGTGGTCCTGGCCTCCCGGAAGCCGTAGTCGACGTCGGCGCGCAGCGTGTGCAACGGCACCCGGCCCTCGCGGTATGACTCCTTGCGGGCCATCTCCGAGCCGCCGAGGCGACCCGAGCACTGGACGCGGACGCCCTGGGCGCCGGCCTTCTGCACGGTCTGGATGGCCCGCTTCATGGCCCGGCGGAAGGCGACCCGGCGAACCAGCTGGTCGCAGATCCCCTGGGCGATCAACGCCGCGTCGAGCTCGGGCCGTTTGATCTCTTGGATGTTGAGCTGGATCCGATTGGGCAGCCCGGTGATCTCCTCGAGCTTCTTCTTCAGGCGGTCGGCCTCCGAGCCGCGCCGGCCAATGACGATGCCCGGGCGCGCCGTGTGGATGTCGACGCGGACGCGGTCACGCGTGCGCTCGACCTCGATCCGGCTGACCGCGGCGGCCTCCAGCTGCGACATGAGGTAGTCGCGGATACGCCAGTCCTCGACTACGAACTCCCGGTAGCGGCGTTCTTCGAACCACCGCGACTTCCAATCGGTGGTGATACCGAGCCGGAACCCGTAGGGGTTGACCTTTTGACCCATTAGCTGTCTTTCTCCTCGTCGGCGTCGTCCGGCTCGCCGTCGGTGCCCTCTTCGTCTTCGTCCTCGTCTTCGTTCTCGTCCTCTTCGTCGGCCGCGTCGGCCTCGTCATCGTCAACGACGTCCTCGACGTCCTCGTCCTCGTCCTCGAGATCGGTTTCCTGCAACTCGTCGAGCTCCGCTTCGGCCTCGGCCAACCGGGCCTCTTCGGCCTCGGCCTGGGCGGCCCGGCGGCGGGTCAGGCGACCGGAGAGGTCGGCCCGGCGCCTCGACTCGGTGACCCGGCGGGACCGGCGGGCCTGGGTGGCGTCGCGCTCGGCCCGCCTTCGGGCCAGGCGCTCGTCGTCCATCCGGCTGACGATCACTGTCACGTGGCAGGTCCGCTTGCGGATCCGCGTGGCCCGTCCACGCGCCCGGGGCCGCCAACGCTTGAGCGTTGCCGACTCGTCGGCGTAGCAGGCCGAGACGTAGAGGTCCTCTGCATCGAGCCCGTCGTTGTGGACCGCGTTGGCGACGGCCGAGGCCAGCACCTTGCCGACGGCCTCGGCGGCCATCCGCGGGGTGGCCCGCAGGATCTGGGCGGCGATGTCGGCGTCCTTGCCCCGGATGAGGTCGAGGACCTGGCGGGCCTTGGAGGCCGAGATAGAAGAGTGCCGCAGGACGGCCCGGGTGCCGGGCCGCTCATTGGTCTTGGCGCCCGGCATCTATCGCCGACCTGCGCGTTCTTGGCCGGCGTGGAACCGGAACGTCCTCGTGAGAGCGAACTCGCCGAGCTTGTGGCCGACCATTGACTCGGTCACGTACACGGGCACGTGCCGGCGTCCGTCGTGGACCGCGATGGTGTGGCCGACCATGTCGGGGATGATCGTGGATCGCCTCGACCAGGTCTTGATGACCCGCTTCTCCCCGGTCGAGTTCAGGGCGTCGACCTTCTTCAACAGATGGTCGTCGACGAAGGGTCCCTTCTTCAGGCTGCGCGGCATTCTTCGGTCCCCTTAGCGCCTTGCCCCGCGCTTGCGGCGGCGGCGGATGATCAACTTGTCGGATTCCTTGTGTCGGGACCTGGTCCGGCCCTCCGGCTTGCCCCACGGGGACACCGGGTGGCGGCCACCCGACGACTTCCCCTCGCCGCCACCGAGCGGGTGGTCGACCGGGTTCATGGCCACGCCGCGGGACTGGGGGCGGATGCCCTTCCAGCGGTTCCGCCCGGCCTTGCCCACCTTGATCAGCTCGGCCTCGGAGTTCCCGACGACTCCGAGCGTGGCCCGGCAGTCGATGGAGACGCGGCGCATCTCGGTCGAGGGCAGCCGAAGGGTGGCGAACCCGCCGTCCTTCGCGACCAGCTGGATGCTCATGCCGGCGCCCCTGGCCATCTTGCCGCCACCGCCCGGGCGCAACTCCACGTTGTGGATCACCGAGCCGACCGGGATGTAGCGCATCGGCAGGGCGTTGCCCGGCCGGATCTCCGAGCCCTGGCCGCTCTGGAGCGTGTCGCCGACCTTCACCTGGGCCGGGGCGAGGATGTAGCGTTTCTCGCCGTCCGCGTAGTGGAGCAGCGCGATGCGGGCGTTGCGGTTCGGGTCGTATTCGATTGCGGCCACCTTGGCCGGCACGCCGTCCTTGTCCCGACGGAAGTCGACGATCCGGTACTGGCGCTTGTGCCCGCCCCCACGGTGGCGGGCCGTCTTGCGGCCGTAGTTGTTGCGGCCGCCGCTGCCCGGCAGCGGCGCGACGAGCGAGCGCTCCGGGCGGTCGCGGGTGATCTCGGAGAAGTCGGCGACGCTCTGGAACCGGCGTCCCGGACTGGTGGGCTTTCTCGAGCGGACGGGCATTCGATGATCCTCAGCTCTCGAAGAGATCGATCTTGTCGCCCGCGTGCAACGTCACGAAGGCGCGCTTCGTGTTGGGGCGCTTGCCGGGCGTGTTGGTGCGGCGGTTGCGGGTCGTCTTGCCCTTGCGGTTGAGCGTGTTCACGTTGTCGACCTTCACCCCGAAGGCCTGCTCCACCGCGTGGCGGATCTCGATCTTCGTCGAGCGCGGGTCGACCACGAACACGTAGACGTTCTGGTCCATCAGCCCGTAGGTCTTCTCGGACACGACCGGGCGGATCAGGATCGCTCCGGCGTCACGCATCGGCGCCACCCTCTTCGCCCGGCGCGCCCGGGAGGGTCTTGTCGGTGAAGACGACCCAGTCGGAGCGGAGGATGTCGTAGGCGGCGAGCTCGCTCGCGAGCACGGTGTCCACCTCGGGCAGGTTGGAGAAGGAGTGGTCGGCCACGATGTCGTCGTGGGAGAGCACCGCGAGCACGCGGCCGCCCAGGTCGAGCGCCTCGAGCGCCTCGAGCGCGTCCTTCGTCTTCGGCAGCTCCCACGGCCACCGGTCGATCAGCACGATGCGGTCGTCGGCGGCCCGGTCGGACAGGGCCGAGTAGAGCGCCAGGCGCACCATCTTCTTGGGCGTCCGCTGGCGGTAGCTACGCGGTTTCGGCCCGAGCGCCACGCCGCCGCCCGAATAGTGGGGTGCCCTCGTCGAGCCCTGGCGGGCCCGGCCGGTGCCCTTCTGGTTGTAGGGCTTGGCGCCGCCCCCCCGTACCTCGGCCCGGGTCTTGGTGGCCTGCGTGCCCGAGCGGGCCGCGGCCAGCTGGGCCGTGACGACCTGGTGCAGGACGGCCTCGTTGGGCTCGATCCCGAAGATGGTTGGCTCGAGGGTGACCTGGCCGAGCTCGGTGCCGGTGACGTCGCGGCGGGTGACCTGGCGCTCGACGGGGTCGGGCCGTTCCTTGCGGACCGGGCCGCGTAGCGCGCTCTTGGTCGCCGGGCTCACCGTGTGCTCCCGTTGGCGGCAGGCGAAGGCGCCTTGACCGAGTTGCGCAGGACGACCATGCCGCCCCGGGGGCCCGGGATGGCGCCCTTCACGAGCACCAGCTCGCGCTCGGGGTCGGCGGAGACGATCTGGAGGTTGAGCGCGGTGACCTGGCGGGCCCCCATCCGGCCGGCCATCCGGGTGCCCTTGAACACGCGCGACGGCGTTGCGCAGGCGCCGATCGAGCCGGGGGCCCGGTGGTGCTTGTGGTTGCCGTGCGCGGCGCCCTGGCCCTTGAAGTTGTGTCGCTTCATGGCGCCGGCGAAGCCTTTGCCCTTGCTGACCGCGATGGCATCCACCCGCTCGCCGGGGCTCCACAGATCGGCCGAGAGCTGCTGGCCGACGGTGAAGTCGCTGATGTCGTCCAGGCGGAGCTCGACGAGGCGCCGGCCGGGCTCGACGCCGGCGGCCGTGTAGTGGCCGTCGGTCGGCTTGTTCAGTGTGTTGCGCCGGCGGAAGCCGTAGGTGACCTGGAGGGCCGAGTAGCCCTCCTTTTCCGGGGTCTTCACCTGGACCACCCGCACGGGCGCGACGCGCAGCACCGTCACCGGGATGGCACGGTTCTGGTCGTCCCAGACCTGGGTCATGCCGACCTTCTCGCCGACGATCGCCTTGGTAGCCACTTCGCGCGTCTTTCGTGAACGGGCCCCGGAGGACCCTGGTGCATGCCAACGCTCCGCCCGGTTATCCCGAGCGGAGCGCTCGACTGTTTCGACCCGAGGTCCCCGACCCATGGCCGGGCGCTCGAGCACGTCTGTTAGGGGTGGCGACCCGTCGAGGTCACCGGTCGGACCGAATTCGGCCCGAAAGGACAGGCTACACCACCGCCGAATGGCCCCGCCAGGGCCGATCGGCCGCCTCGCGACCCCACACCGACCGTGTCCCCCGGCCGGTCGGGCCCGGCGGCTCAGGCGTTCTGGATCTTGATCTCGATGTCGACGCCGGCGGGCAGGTCGAGGCGTTGGAGCGAGTCGACCGTCTTCGGCGTGTGCTCGACGATGTCGACCAGGCGCTTGTGGACCCGCATCTCGAAGTGCTCCCGGGAGTCCTTGTACTTGTGCGGGGACCGGATCACCGTGTAGCGGTGCTTGTCGGTCGGCAGCGGCACCGGGCCGTGGACCTTGGCCTGGGTGCGGAGGACCGTTTGCACGATCTTCTCCGTCGACTGGTCGAGGATCTCGTGGTCGTAGGCCTTGAGCCGGATCCGGATCTTCTGACGGGGGCCCTCGGCCATGATGACGCTCGCTCGACCGACTACTTGAGGATCTTGGTGACGCGGCCGGCGCCGACGGTTCGCCCACCCTCGCGGATGGCGAATCGCAGGCCCTCTTCCATGGCGATCGGCTTGCCCAACTCGACCGTCATCTCGGTGGTGTCACCGGGCATGACCATCTCGGTGCCACTCGGAAGGGTGATCGACCCGGTCACGTCGGTGGTCCGGAAGTAGAACTGGGGTCGGTAGTTGTTGAAGAACGGCTTGTGGCGGCCGCCCTCCTCCTTGGTCAGGGTGTAGACGTTGGCCTCGAAGTTGGTGTGCGGGGTGATGGAGCCCGGCTTGCACAGCACCTGGCCGCGCTCGACGTCCTCCTTCTTCGTCCCACGGAGCAGGCAGCCGGCGTTGTCCCCGGCCCGGCCTTCGTCGAGCGACCGGCGGAACATCTCGATCCCGGTCACGACGGACGTCTGGGTGTCGCGGAGCCCCACGATCTCGACCTGGTCGCCCACCTTGACCACGCCCTGCTCGATCTTGCCGGTGACGACCGTCCCACGGCCGGTGATGGACATGACGTCCTCGACCGGCATCTGGAAGGGCTTGTCGACGTCGCGGACGGGCTCGGGGATGAAGCTGTCCACGGCCTCCATGAGCTCGGTGATCTTGGGCGTCCACTCGGGGTCGCCCTCCAACGCCTTCAGTGCGCTGACCCGGATGACCGGGGTGTCGTCGCCCGGGAACTCGTACTCGGAGAGCAGCTCGCGTACCTCAAGCTCGACCAGGTCCAAGAGCTCCTCGTCGTCGACCATGTCGGCCTTGTTGAGGGCGACCACGATCGAGGGGACGCCGACCTGGCGGGCCAGCACGACGTGCTCACGGGTCTGGGGCATCGGGCCGTCGGTCGCCGAGACCACGAGGATGGCCCCGTCCACCTGGGCGGCGCCGGTGATCATGTNNCGACGTGGGCGTAGTGCCGGTTGGGCGTCTCGTACTCGACGTGGGCGATCGTGATCGTGATCCCGCGCTGCTTCTCTTCGGGGGCCTTGTCGATCTGGTCGAAAGGGGTGAACGCGGTGTTCGGGTTCGTCTCGGAGAGGACCTTGGTGATGGCAGCCGTCAGCGTGGTCTTGCCATGGTCGATGTGGCCCATGGTGCCCACATTGACGTGCGGCTTCGTCCGCTCGAACTTCTTCTTGGCCATGTCTGGAGAACCGCTCCCTGCTCTAGGGCGGACCCCCCTCGGGGACCGCCGCGACGGGCGTCCGTCGCCTCTGTGTGTGGCCTCTCGGCCGAGTTATTCGCCTCTCGCCCGGGCCACGATCTCCTTGGAGATCGAGTCGGGCACCTCGTTGTACGCGTCGAACTGCATCGTGTACGTGGCGCGGCCCTGCGTACGAGAGCGCAGGTCGGTAGCGTAGCCGAACATGTCGGCGAGCGGTACCTGTGCCCGCACGACGTGGCTGGTGCCACGCTGCTCCATCCCCTCGACCTTGCCCCGCCGTGAGGCCAGGTCGCCGATGACGTCGCCCATGTAGTCCTCGGGGGTGACCACCTCGACGGCCATGACCGGCTCGAGGAGGATCGGCCCGGCCTGGCCGATGGCCTTTTTGACTGCCATGGACCCGGCGATCCGGTACGCCATCTCGGAGGAGTCGACGTCGTGATACGACCCGTCGACGAGGGTCACCCGGACGTCCACGGTCGGATACCCGGCCAGGACCCCCGAGGTCAGCGCATCTTGGATGCCCGTGTTGATGGGCGAGATGTACTCCTTGGGGATGGCACCGCCGGTGATCTTGTCCACAAACTCGTAGCCGCCCCCCGGCCCGGTCGGCTCGAGGTCGATGACCGCGTGCCCGTACTGGCCCCGGCCACCGGTCTGGCGGATGTACTTGCCTTCCACATCCTTCACCGGCTTGCGGATGGTCTCGCGATAGGCCACCTGGGGCTTGCCGACGTTGGCGTCCACGCTGAACTCGCGCAGCATCCGATCGACCAGCACCTCCAAGTGGAGCTCGCCCATCCCCGAGATGACCGTCTGGCCGGTCTCTTCATCGCTGCGCACCCGGAAGGTCGGGTCCTCCTCGGACAGCGAGAACAACGCCCGGGACAGCTTGTCCTGGTCGGCCTTGGTCTTCGGCTCGACGGCGACGTGGATGACCGGTTCGGGGAACTCGAGCGCCTCGAGCACGATCGGGTGCGCAGGGTCGGCCAGGGTGTCCCCGGTCGTCGTCTGCTTGAGGCCGACCACCGCCACGATGTCACCGGCGAAAATGGCGTCCTTGTCCTCGCGGTGGTTGGCGTGCATCTGGAGCAGCCGGCCGATGCGCTCGCGCTTGTCCCTCGTCGAGTTGAGGACGGTGCCGCCCTTGCGCAGCGTGCCCGAGTAGACCCGCAGGTACGTGAGCTTGCCGACGTAGGGGTCGGTCATGATCTTGAAGGCGAGCGCCGAGAACGGTGCGTTGTCGTCGGGGAGCCGCTCGTCGGGTTCGTCCTTGCCCGGCTTGGTGCCTACGGTGGGCGGGAGGTCGAGCGGGCTCGGCAGGTAGTCGACCACCGCGTCGAGCATCGGCTGGACGCCCTTGTTCTTGAACGCCGAGCCGCACAGCACCGGCACGACGTGTGCGCCGAGCGTGGCCGCGCGGATCGAGCGCCGCAGGTCGTCGCCGGTGATCTTCTCCTCGGCCAGGTACTTCTCCATGATCGTGTCGTCGAAGTTGGAGAGGACGTCGACCAACTGATGGCGGGCCTCCTCGGTGGCCTCGAGAAGGTTGGCCGGGATCTCGGTCTCCGACCACTTCTCGCCCATGCCGACACCCTCCTCCCAGACGAGGGCCGTCTGCTCGAGCAGGTCGATCACGCCGACGAAATCGCTTTCGACGCCGATCGGAAGCTGCACGACCGCCGGCAGGGCGTCGAGGCGGTCCCGGATCATGGCCACGGTCCGCTCGAAGTCCGCGCCGACCCGGTCCATCTTGTTCACGAAGCAGATCCGGGGCACGTGGTACTTGTTGGCCTGGCGCCATACGGTCTCGGTCTGGGGCTCCACGCCGGCGACCGCATCGAAGACCGCCACCGCGCCGTCGAGGACGCGCAGCGAACGCTCGACCTCGACGGTGAAGTCGACGTGGCCCGGGGTGTCGATGATGTTGATCCAGGTGTCGCGCCACCGGCAGGTGGTGGCGGCGGACGTGATGGTGATGCCGCGCTCTTGCTCCTGGACCATCCAGTCCATGGTGGCCGCGCCCTCGTGGACCTCGCCGATTTTGTAGTTGCGCCCCGTGTAGAACAAGATGCGCTCGGTCGTGGTCGTCTTG
>PLWZ01000060.1 GCA_003151235.1 Acidimicrobiaceae bacterium | reverse complement strand
GGACGAGCCTTGGGTCGCCTCGTCATGTTGGTGATCTTGAGGTCCTCGTAGACGATGAGGTCGTGATCGTTGACCAGGCGGCGGGACGTCTGGTGGGCGAAGTCCCGGCGTCGGTTGGCGATCTTGCGGTGGTGGGTGGCCACCCGCTGCTTGGCCTTTTCCCGGTTCTTGGAACCGGGGATCTTGGTGGCCAGGTCCCGCTGGGCCTTCTCCAGGCCCGCGTGGCCGCGTTTGCCGAAGCGGGGGGCCTGAATCAGCTGACCGTCGCTGGTCGCGACCAGGAAGTCGACGCCCAGGTCGATCCCGATGCTCTTGCCGGTCGCCGGCAGGGGCTCGGCGGGGACATCGACGCACTGGATGCTCACCCAGTAGCGCCTGCCTTCCCGNNCTCATCGAGGGCCCAGCCGTTCGTGTCAAGCCACTGGAGCGAGACAAAGGAGCCCGGTCCCTTGAATCGTGGGAACCCCGGGGATTCCCCGGACTTGCATCTCCGGAAGAACCCGTTGAAAGCCCGGTCCAGGCGCATGAGCGTTCCTCTACAAACCGTCACCCCGAAGCTCAAGATATCGGGGCGGACCGAGCGAAGTTGAGTCAGTTCCTTGGTCTGGTCGAAGTATGAGACCGAACGCTGATTCCACTTCCAGGTCCCCCGGCGTTCTTCGAGGGCCGCGTTGTAAAGCTCTCGCTGGAGTCTGAGCAGGCATTCGAACGCGGCCAGTTGCTGGCTCGTCGGTTGGAGCAGGAACTTGTAGGTCCGGGAGCGAGCCACGGGCCGAACGTATGGCCAGGGTGTAACGCCGAGTGGGGCTCAAACTGACCCACCACGCCTACTGCGGGTAGGACGTACCGCCGGCTTCATGGGTGTCTCGTGAGGCCCCGCCGCCGGCAAAGGGGCCACGAGGCTGGACAATTTAATGGCGCCGTGGTCGCTCGGTAGGTGTAGAGTCGGCCCTGCTTTCGACAGAGAGGGTTCAGCTGGTCGGCTGGCGTCGACCGTTGCCCGGAGGTCGCGACTCGTGTCGAAATCCTCGCCGTCGATCAAGCGACCTTCCTTCCTGACCCGCTTGCGGGGCCGAGTTGAGCCTCAAACCGTCCGGTCGGCCCCAGGCCCCTCGGACGCGTGAATAGCCACGGAGTGACACCGCTTGACGCACCCCTGGCACGCTTCGGCGTCGCGGCAAGCTTCGAGGGCGATCTCGCGCTCCTTGGCCTTCGAGGAGAGATCGATGCGTCGAGCGCACGGGTATTGGGCGCCTTTGTCGAGGCACTGGCGGCCAGCGGATATCCCTCGGTTGTCCTGGACATCGCGGAGTTGGAGTCGTTGGATGCGGCCGGGCTGGCTGTGGTCGCCAGCGCCGCGGGCACGCTCGTCGGAGCGGGAGGCGGGTTGACCATCCGCTCCTCTTCGACCGATGTGGCCCGGGTGCTCGATATCACCTGGCTCTCGGACCTGATCGGCATCGAGCTCTCCCCAGGTCGAAATCACCTGGGTCCAGAGCAGGAGCGGCGCCTCTCGGCACCACCACCCGGGCTCGGGCAGGCCGGGTCGGCTGAAGATCCGATGACCGTCACGGCCATCCCCACCAATGAGGACGTTGTCGACTCCGCGTTGGGACTGGTCGTGGCGCTCGCTCGAGCCACGGTCGGCGGGGCCGACGGAGCCAGCGTGACGCTTCGGCGTCATGGCCGTCTCGCGACGGTGGCCGCCAGCGATCAGACCATCTTGGACATGGATGCCGATCAGTACGCCACCGGAGAAGGACCCTGCGTGGACGCAGCGATTGAGGGACGATGGTTCCACGCGGAGTCGCTCGAAGCAGAACCCCGGTGGCCGGCGTTTACACCAAAGGCCCGGGCTCTGGGCATCAGCGCGATTCTCTCTTCACCACTCCTGGTTCGGGACCGCCCGGTCGGGGCGCTCAACATGTACTCACGCACGGCGACAGCCTTCGAGATCGAGGACCAGAAACTCGCCGGCGTGTTCGCCACGGAGGCATCGAACGTCTTGGCGGCGGCCGGGGTGGACATCGCCGACGACCAGTTGGCCGGTCGGTTCCGCTTGGCCCTTCGGACCCGGGAGATCATCGCCGAGGCACAAGGGGTCATCATGGAGCGCGAAGACATCGGGGACAAGGAAGCGTTCGACGTTCTGCGTCGATCCTCTGGGTTGTCCGGCAAGCCACTACGCGAAGAAGCAAGGGACGTCATCGGCTCTACCCACCGGCCCGACTCGGGCACAGAGATCCGGTCTCCGGAAAGGCACCATGACTGACCAAACGGCGAACACGCTTGACGAATTCCGCCGCGACGCCCTGCTTTCCCATGGAGAGCTGTGGTTGCGCTATTTCGAGCTGGGAGGCATGAGCTCCGCCCTGGAGGTCGAAGCATTCCTCTACGAGGCCCTCGAGCCGAGCCCGCACGATCGCGATCTCATCGCACATGCCCTGAACGAACGCTTTGTCGAGCTTGGTGGGAACCACCCGGTTCCGTACGCGGAGGATCTTCGTGTCTGAGAGCCGAGGCCGTCTTCGGGGCTTGAGCATGCATCGGTTCGTTGCCAACAGTCGCAAGGATCGAGTCGAGACGCTCGACCGCCGCGACGACCCGCAAGCGACCACTTAACCCTCTTGTTTCGCTCGCGGCACCGAAATCTGGGGATCGGCCGTTTCGGGCCTTGGAGGGTCGCGACGTGGCGTGGATAAGAACTTGAACTCCTCCCATCGGTCGGCCTCAGCGCGACCTGGGCCCACGGAGAGTCCGGTCAAGGCACCGACACCGGTCTCGAATCCGGCTCCACCCTGGCGCAAGTGGCTTCTGCCGGTCGGAGTCCTGCTCACGCTCCTCTTGTTGTTCCATGGGTTCGTCCAGAGCACGGCCAAGAGTTTCACCTACACCGGATTCGTCAACGAGGTCACGGCGAACAAGGTCTCGACGGCCACGATCAGCTCGACGGGTTCGGTGACCGGGAAACTCCACAACGGAGCCGCGTACACCTCGCAGATCCCGACGGCGCTCGACGACACCACTCTCTCCTCCTTCTTGCTTGCGCACAAGGTCCAGGTGACCGGCACCAGCCCGAGCTCGTTTTCACTGCTGAGCCTCCTCGTCACGTTCCTGCCTCTGTTGGTCATCGTCGGGGTCTTCGTCTGGATCGGACGTCGCGGCGGCAAACAGTTGGGCGGGATCATGGGCGTGGGCCGGTCAAAGGCGAAGGTCTACGACGAGGACCGGCCGACGACCCGGTTCTCCGACATCGCCGGCTACGAGGGTTCGAAGGCCGAGGTCATGGAGGTTGTTGACTTCCTGAAGCACCCGCAGCGCTACGCACGAGCGGGCGCGGTGGGCCCGAAGGGGGTGCTCATGATCGGGCCGCCCGGGACCGGCAAAACGCTGCTGGCCCGGGCCGTTGCCGGAGAGGCCGGGGTCCCGTTCCTCGCGCTCAGTGGGTCGAGCTTCGTCGAGATGTTCGTGGGTGTCGGGGCTTCACGGGTCCGCGACCTGTTCAACGACGCTCGAAAGCTGGCCCCTTCGATCATTTTCATCGACGAGATCGACGCCATCGGTGGCCGACGCGGCCCGGGGGGCTTCGGATCCAACGACGAACGCGAGCAGACCCTAAATCAGCTTCTGTCGGACATGGACGGGTTCGAGCCGGACGCCAGGGTGGTCGTGATCGCAGCCACGAACAGGGCAGAGATCCTCGACACCGCCCTGCTGAGGCCCGGACGCTTCGACCGAACCGTGGAGATCCCTCTCCCCAACAAGACGGAACGGACCGCCATTTTGAAGGTTCACGGACGCGGCAAGAAGCTCCGCCCCGATGTCGATCTCGACGCGGTGTCCAGAGGGACGCCGGGATTCTCCGGTGCCGATCTCGCCAACCTTATGAACGAGGCTGCGATCAACGCCGTTCGCGACAAGCGCACCACCCTCGCGCAGGCCGACTTTGACGCCGCTCGTGATCGTCTCCTCATCGGACGACGCGATGCATCAAGCGCTCTTCTACCCGAAGAGAAGCACGCGGTCGCGGTGCACGAGGCAGGTCACGCCCTGGTGGCCGTCCTTTCACAGCACGCGGACCCGGTCGCAAAGGTCACGATCCTGCCCCGTGGGGCTGCGCTGGGCGTGACCGAACAGTTGCCCGAGTTTGAACGCCACCTCTATCCCGAGAGCTACCTAACCGACTCGTTGGCGGTTCGCCTCGGGGGTCGAGCCGCTGAGATCGAAGTACTTGGCGAGCCGTCGACCGGCGCGTCCAACGACCTGGCGGGCGCGACCGATCTCGCCACCCGAATGGTTCGCGAGTGGGGTTTCTCTCCCGTGGTCGGGCCGATCGGCTACGGGCCCGAAGGGCCGAGCCGGGACAATCCCTTCGCGGGCCGCCCCTATGCCGAGGAAACGCAACGTGCCATCGACAGGGAGGTCGCCCGGCTGCTGCTGGAGGCCGAGGCCAGAGCGACATCCTTGCTTCACGGGCACCGTGACACGCTCGATCGGGTGATCGCTCTGCTGCTCGAACGCGAGACCATCGATGGATCGGAACTGGCAGAGATCGTCGGGATCCCGGAGCGTCACGTCGGGGTCGAGCGGATCTTGGCGCCACAGGCCGTCGCCATGGTGCCTACGCCCATGGAGAAGGGTCGAGGTGGCTCGAAGGGTCCGAAAGGCAACCCCGCGAGGCCATCGTTGCCGTCGGACCCCTGATTTGACGCTTCGGCCGTCGGTGCCTCGGCCTACAAGGGGAGGCGGCGCCAGACCGGTTGGGGCAGGAGGCCGAGCACGAAGAAGATGGGTCGCATGGCGCTCGGCGACCAGACCACCTCGGACCCGCTCTGGATCCCCTTCACGATGTCACTCGCGACCGCCTCGGGGGTCACCTCAAAGGGTGCCTTCGGTCGCCCCTCGGTCATCTTCGATCGCACGAAACCGGGCCGGACGACGGTCACACTCGCGCCGGAACCGGCGAGGGCCTGGTTGAGAGATCTGGCATAGGCGTCGAGGCCGGCCTTCGCCGATCCGTAGATGTAGTTGGACCGCCGGACCCGGACCCCGGCGACCGATGACAGAACCACGACGCGGCCCGCGCCCTGTTCGCGCAGGTGATGGGCGATCCGGCTCAGGGCCGCCGCCGGCCAGGTGAAGTTGACCGTGACGCAGCGCGCGACCCGGGCCGGGTCCCGCTCGTCGGCCTCGTCGTCGTAGAGCAGGCCGACAGCGATCACGACGAGGTCCACCCGGCCGACCGCCGAGAAGCCCGAATCGACCACCGCGGCGGCCTGATCGACGTCGTTCGCGTCGAAGGGCAACGTCGCGACGAAATCCGCGCCGGCTTCCTTGGCCTCATCGGCCGCCGCGGCCAACCCGGTCGCGTCCCGGCCGGCCAGTACGACCTTCTTGGCACCGCCGCCGACGAGCTCGCGTACGAGGGCGCGGGCGATGTCCGAGGTCCCGCCCAGCACGAGCACGGAGTTCGGGAGTCCGAACGCGTCGTTCACGGGGCGTGCTCGCAGATGCCGACCCGCCGACCGAGGTCGGATTGCAGCAGGCCCTCGGGATCGACCCGCCGGCGCACCGCTTGGAACTCGCCGAGGCGCGGGTACATCACGGAGAACATCTCGGGCTCGAGGCGAGCGTCCTTGGCCAGATAGACCCGCCCGCCCGCTCCGGCGACGATGTCATCGAGACGCCGCAGCGCCGGTCGCAAGCCGGCCGGTCCGACCGGCAGATCGAGGGCGAGCGTCCAACCGGCGATCGGGAAGCTGAGCGGCCCGGGGTCACCGGGGCCGAAGCGCTTGAGCACGGCCAGGGTGCATGGCGCACCCGCCTTCTGAAGCATCTCGATGGCCTGGGGGATGACGGCCCGGTGCTCGTCCCCGACGACGAACTGGTACTGCACGAACCCCCGCCGCCCATAGAGCAGGTTCCAGTTGGCTACCGCGTCCAACGGGTGGAAGAACCCGCCCAGGTGACGGATCTGGCTGGTCCGAGAGATCCCCTTTCGGAACCACGCCTCGTTGAACGCGCTCACCGTCAGCGCGTTCATGATTCTCGGGGGGACGAGATTGGGGACCTTGAGACCCCGCCGCCGGGGTGGCGCGAGGGGGTCGGCGGCCCGCTTGGCCGGCAGCTCCGCAGCCGTCGCGTGGTCGCCGGCGTCGAGGATGCCCCTCCCGAGCCGCGACCCGGTCGCCGCGCAGTCGACCCAGGCCACCGAGTACCGATTGACTCCGTCGACCCGTACGAGTCCGTCCATGAGGGAATCGATGCCGGTGTGGCGCTCCGTGTCGACGCGCATCCACGATGTCTCGACCTTGCGCATGCTCACGCGCGCCCGGGTGATGATCCCGGTGAGACCCATCCCGCCGGCGGTCGCCCAGAAGAGCTCGGGGTCCGCATCGGGACCCACCTCGTGCCCGCCCCTCGGCGTGTCGAGGGTGACCGAGGTGACGTGGCTGCAGAAGCTCCCATCGGCGTGATGGTTCTTGCCGTGGATGTCGGCCGCGATGGCGCCGCCGATCGTGACCTGGCGGGTGCCGGGGGACACCGGGATGAACCAGCCCGATTCGAGCCCGGCCCGGAGCAGCGCATCGAGGCTCACCCCGGCGTCGACCTCGACCTCGCCGGACTCGGGGTCTATCGCACCGATGCGGCCGAGGTTCTGTGTGTCGACGACGATGCCTCCCGCGCACTGAGCGGCGTCGCCGTAGCTGCGTCCGAGGCCGCGGGCGATGACGCCGGGCTTGAGCGAGCCGTCACCCGGGCCGGCTGCGAGCAGAGCCGATGCGAGGACGCCGGTGACGTCGTCCGGCGTCACCACGCGCGCCGCAGATGGCGAGGTGCGGCCCCATCCCGACAACGTCCGCTCTGCGGATGCCGGGGTCGGCGGCGCGTCCTTCGAGATCGCGGTCTTGGTGACGATGGCGGCCTCGCCCCGAGCGGTCTTAGGCATAGATGCCGATCAGGAAGAACAACAGCCACACCGCTCCGAACACGTGCAACCACCGGTCCCGAAGGGCGAGCTCTTCGGGCGCGGCGCCGCCGCCGGAGTCGAGGACCCGCAACACGTGCAGGACAGAGATGGCGAACGGGACCACGGTGAGCTGCGTCCACAAGGGGTGGTGGCTCGTTTGGGAGGCCAGCCCGGTGCGGTCGAACGCCCACAGGCAGTAGGCGGTGACGGCGCCGGTGGCCGTGAGGGTGAGCGTCGACTGGAGGAAGCTCGGCGTGTAGTCGCGGAGCACCCGGCGGTGGGCCTCCCGACCCTCCCCGAGGTTGCGGTGCTCGGCGAAGCGCTTTCCGGTGACGATGAACATGGCCACGAAAGACGTGACGGCGAGGAACCAGTCCGACAGCGGCACGTGGGTGGCGATGCCTCCGGCGATGGCCCGCAGTACGAAACCCGATGCGACCGATGCGAGTTCCACGACGGCGATGTTCTTCACCCAGATGCTGTAGGCAGAACTGATCGCGACGTAGAGCACCATGAGCAACCCCAGCCGCCACCCACCGGTGAACCAGGCGCCCACGATGCCGCCGGCGACGAGCACCGCCCCCATGGTCAGGGCCTGGGAGGTCCCGATGTGACCGGCGGCGACCGGGCGGTGGCGCTTCTCGGGGTGGCGGCGGTCGGCCTCCGCGTCGAGCACGTCGTTCACGAGGTACATCCCCGAGGCGACGGCCGAGAATATGGCGAATGCGGCGATCGAGTGTCCGATTGTGCCGGCGTGTCCCAGCTTGCCCGCGGAGGCCGGCGCGACGAAGACCAGCAGGTTCTTGAGCCACTGCCTGGGCCGAAGTGAGCGCAAGACCGCCCGCGCCGCGCCGGCGGTGCCCGGGGGCGACGTCGCCGGGGCCGACGGGCTGGGCGAGTCGTGTCCCTGGGCGGGCGGGCCGGTCGGCTCGTCCGGGGACTCGGTAGCGACGCGTCGGACCACGGCCGCCCAGGTTAGACAGTCCCCGGCGCAGCCTGGGGAAGGGGCGCACCGGCACCCCACGGGTGCCCACATCGGCTGTTCAGGGCCGGGTGTGGCCCATTCGAGAACACCGTCCCGCTCTATCCTTGGAGATCCATGACGGAGACGCCCGGGACCGACGTCCCGAGTACGACGGGTTCGGGACCCCCAGTGTCCCGTCAGGATCGGCGCAAGCGTGTGCGTTCGGGCCGACGCCGCCGGGTCGTCCTCATCGTCGCGATCGTCGTCGCCGGTTTGATGATCCCGGTCGGTATCTCGTTCGGTTCAGCGTTGAGCAACCCCGCGAACGGCTCCTCGATCGGCGCCCGGGCGGCGGAGTGGTTCCGCGGCCACGGTGCCGAGAGCGCCGTGAACTGGATCGAAAACCTCTGGTACAGCCACCACCAACCCCCGGTCGGCGGCAAACCGCCCAAGGGTGCGATCAAGGTGCCGACGACCACCGCGGTCACCGCCCCACCCCCCGAGGCCCCACCACACCTCGCGCCGCCGGACCCGATCACGCCGCTCGCCTCTTCGCCGCTCGCGGGTGAGGGTCAGTGGTCGCCGGCCGGCCGGCTTGTCGACGGCGTGCCGGCGGTCTACGAGACCGAGCTGCGACCCGACCCCATCCACACCAGCCAGGTGGTGGGCGTCGCGTGGATGGACACGATGTTGCTCAACGCAACCCTGTACTCGGGCAGCATCATCCCGGGAGGCGGACCCTTCTCCCATACGGCACCTATCAACTCCGATGCGGCCAGCTCCGTCGTCGCAGTCTTCAATGCCGGGTTCTTGATGGCGAACGCCAATGGGGGTTACTACACCGACGGGCGGACCGAGATCCCGCTCCGGGCGGGCGCAGCTTCCTTCGTCATCTACGACAACGGCACTGCGACCGTCGGAGCGTGGGGGAGCGACGTCTCGATGGCGCCCGACGTCGCGTCGGTCCGCCAGAACCTCGATCTGCTCGTCAGCAATGGCCAGCCGGTGCCCGGGCTCGACGCCAGCGACACGTCGAAGTGGGGATTCACCCTCGGGAACCAGGTCTACGTGTGGCGCTCCGGCGTGGGGGTCACCGCCGACGGCGCCCTCGTCTACGTCGGCGGCCCGTCGCTCAACATCACCAGCCTGGCCAACGTCCTGGCCGCCGCCGGTTGCGTCCGGGCCATGGAGCTCGACATCAACACAGACTGGGTGAACATGGCCGCATACAGCCCGGCGGCCGGCCAGCCGGCCGCGCCCAGCAACGGGGCCAACCTCCTGTCCACGATGAGCGGAGGCAGCAGCCGGTACTTCCAGTCCTACTGGGAGCGGGACTTCATCACCATGTCCTCGGCGTACGGGGCCCAGCAGTCGCTGCCGGTGCCGACGACGAGCACGGTGCCCCAGCGGCGTGCACCGTCCTAGCTCGTCTCGCTCGACCCGACCTATCCGAACCGGCTCGCGGCACGCCGGTCGCCGCCACAAACGAAAACGACCGCCGGGGCTGAGCGTTCGGCTGGGCGGGGGTCCGGCCTGCCGAACGCCCGGAGCCCCGGGCGGTCGAGATCGAGCTCACCGGTGGGTGAGCGGGTGGGGATCTAGCTGGTCGCGCCCGAGCTGGTGGTCTTCGGAGCGTTGACCCAACGGGCGACGCCTGCTTCGGCGAGGACGCCGACCTTGTCACCGGTGGCCAGCTGCGCGTCCGTCGTGTTGTGGAACTTCGTGGACGAGTTGATCGTCGCGGTCAGCGACGTCCCGTCGGGCGAGTTCACCGTGATCGACGTGGCCGAGATGGCCCCGACCGTTCCTCGGATGAGGTTGTAGGTCTCGTAGCCGTTCTTGGTCTTCACCGTGATGGTGGACTCGACCGTGTGACGGCGGAGGAACTGGCCAACCTTGTGGCCCTTGGTGGCGTTGGGCGCGGTGGTGGTCGCGGCGGGGGTGCCGGTTGCCGAGGCGTTTCCACCGTCGAGGAGGGCGAAGCCCGCCCCGCCGATGCCGAGTGACCCGAGGACCACGCTGGCCCCGATGGCCGTCTTCTTGGCCCTGGAGCCGAATCCGTTTCTCATTTCCATTTCTCCTGTCTTGGGCCGAGCGCCGATCTGGGGGTCGGTTGGCTGCGTCCCGCCGGTCCGACCGGCTTGTCTTCTAGTAAGCCACCCCGTTGTCAGGACTCCGTGTTGGAGATGTGAGGGTTTTGTGAAGGCACAGACACCGGGAGCCGGACCAGCATCCGGGTCCCGCCGTTCGGGCCGACGGGGGATTCAGCTCGAACGGTCGCCCCCATTGCCGCTGAGAGCTCGGCCGCGATGGCCAAGCCCAGCCCGGAGCCTCGCGGCCGGCCGGGGCGGGCATGGCGGTCGGCGCTGTAGTGCCGGGTGAAGATCAGGCCGATCTCTTCGGGGGGGATGCCTGGGCCGTCGTCTTCGACGATGAGGAGGCCTTCGGTCCCGTTCTCGACGCTGCCGAGGCTGATCCTGCTCCGGGCGTACTTGGCCGCATTTTCCACGAGGTTGGCCAAGACCTGGTCTAAACGGTCCGGGTCGACTTGGGCGAGTAGCCGGCCCGGGGCTGGGTAGACGGTCAGCACGAGACCGGCGTTATTGACGACCGGCCGAAGTTCTTCGGCCACCTCGGCCAGCACCTCGGAGACGTCGACCGTCCGGAAGTGGAACGAGAACGTCCGGGCGTCGAGCTTGGCCAGGTCCAAAAGGTCGCCGACGAGCCGCTCGAGCCTCCGAGCCTCGTTTCCAATCACCGAGGCGGCGTGGGGAACGTCCGCAGCCGTCCCATCGAGGAGGGCCTCGGAATATCCTCGGATCGACGTCAATGGAGTCCGCAGCTCGTGGGAGACCGACAGGAGGAATTGGCGCTCGGCTGTTCTCAGGCGGCCCAGTCCTTCGGCCATGGCGTCGATCGAGCTAGCGAGGGACGAGAGCTCCGGGAAACCACCCGGTTGGGTACCCACGCGCGCGTCGAGGTCGCCTGCCGCGATCTTCTGGGTTGTCGATACCGCGCGGCGAAGGGGCTTCGTGATCCGCCTGCTGAGGGCCAGGCTCACGATGACTGCGAACGCGATCACCGCACCGGCCAAGATCCAGATGTCGCCGGAGAGGGTAGGGCTCCCGATCTTTCGCGTCAGGACGAGTACATAGCGGCGGATTGCCGTGCCGCGGGCCAGCCGTCTGGCCACCTGTATCGGCACCGAGACTGCCGCCCAGGCCTCGGACCCCGTCGACCCCGCGACCGCCGACGAAGGACCGGTTGCGCCGGACTCGCCGAGCCGGTGCAAGGCGGCTCCGGGAACGACCGATTTGGGTAATCCGCTCGTTTCCACGGCGCCGTCGACAACCGGAACCAGATGGGCGCCGTCGAGGTGCGCCAGCGCGCGGATGGTCGCAAGCTCTCTCTTGCCAAGGGTGACTCCGTCGTGGGTCCGCTCGACGGTGACCTTTCCAAATGCCCGGGCGCTCGAGAGGACCTGATCGATCGCTCCGGTTCGGGTGGATTGGCGAGCCAGGATCCAGGCGCCTCCTCCGGCGACGAGGGTGATAACGACCACCGTCCCGACGATGACCAGCACGAGGCGTTGACGCACGGCTAAACCTGCCGCGGGTGGCCGACGTGGCGGCGATCAGCCGAGCCGGTAACCAACGCCCCACACCGTCGTTAGCGGGAGTGCTCCGCCCAACTTCTTGCGTAGCTGGCGCACGTGCACGTCGACCGTCCGGTCGTCGCCGACCCAGTCCGCCCCCCACACCCCGTCGAGCAGCTGGCGCCGACTGAGGACCAGGCCCTCGTTGTCGGCCAAGCACGCGAGAAGGTCGAATTCCCTGGTGGTGAAGGCGACCACGTCGCCGGCCAATCGAATCTCATGTCGGTCGAGGTCCACCTCGACGTCTCCGATGCGAAGCGTGCCGGCGCCGCTTCGGGCCGATGGTTCCGATCGACGGAGAATCGCCCGGACCCGGGCAACCAGCTCTCTCGGGGAGAACGGTTTGGTGACGTAGTCGTCCGCCCCGAGCTCGAGCCCGAGGATGCGGTCGACCTCGGCATCGCGGGCGGTCAGGATCACCACCGGGACGTCGCTCGTCGCCCGAAGTGTGCGGCACACCTCGAGGCCATCCATCCGATCGGGCAGGCCGATGTCGAGGACCACCAATCGTGGGTGCTCGCGAGCCACGGCTTCGAGCCCCGCCTTTGCGGTGCTGGCCTGGATCACCCGGAACCCGTCACGACGGAGATACATGTCGACGAGGTCGGCGATATTGGGGTCGTCCTCGATGACGACGATCGTTCCGGGCTCGTCCGACATGGCTCAAGCTTGACATGGGCGATTGCGTGCGGCCGGTACGGGTGCCGCGAAGTCGATGGCAAGGTCCGCGCCAGGTGGCTGCGGCACCATCGGTGACTGCCGGTTGACGGCGATTTGTGAACCCGACACGGCGGTGTGGGCGTGAGACGAGCCGGCCCGTCTCCTACCGGTGGCGATCCGCCCGCCCGTCGTGAAGGGACGGTCGTGATGCCAGGATCAGGGTGGCCATCGCGCGACAAGCGCCCGACCGTTCTTCACATGCTGTGGGGTGCAACGGCGCGATCGGCGGGGTGGGCATCGTGGTGATGGTCCCGGTCCGGACGATCGAGGGGCGGGAACGCCACGACGAGGTTCACGAGGTCGAGGTCTCGATCCTCGGGTCCGTCGAGATTCGGGGCGCCAGCACCGGATTCTCTCGGTCCTCGGCGGTCGAGCTCGTCGTCTATCTGGCCCTGCATCCGGCCGGGGTGGGGAACGGGGCGTGGGCCACGGCGCTCTGGCCCGACCGGCTCATGGCTCCCGCCACGCTCCACTCGACGGCCTCGGCGGCGCGCCGGGCGCTCGGTCGGTCGGCGTCGGGAAGCGACCACCTACCGCGGTCCCACGGCCGGTTGCGGCTGTCGCCAAGCGTCACCACCGACTGGCGGAGGTTCATGCTGCTTGCATCGAGCGACGATCCGCTGTGCTGGGGCCGAGCGCTCGAGCTCGTGCGCGGGCAACCGTTCGAGGGACTCCGCAATGTGGAGTGGACGGTCTTCGAGGGCGTCGCCGCGGACATCGAGGAGCGTGTGGCGACGCTCGCCTGCCGGAGTGCCGACGAGCATCTGCGCGCCGGGCGGCCCGGTCCTGCCGCGGCCGCGGCCCGTCGGGGGCTGCTCGCCAGTCCCTACGACGAGCGCCTCTACCGTCGGCTCCTCGTGTGCGCCGACCAAGAGGGCCATCCGGCCGGGGTCGAGCGGGTTATGGCCGAGCTCCTCTCCCAGGTCGACGAGGCGCCATCTCGGCGCCCGGGCGAGCGGTTCGACCTGGCCGTGGTGCATCCAAGGACGGCGTCGTTGTACCGGTCGCTCAGCCGGAGGCGGCGGCCCGAGGCGGGGGCCATGGCCACCAGGCAGTAGGGTTCCTTCCCGCAATGCCGCGAAGTTCCTCCGGAAAATGGGTCACACGCGCCGCCTCCACCGGAGGCGGGCGTAGCTATCGGGGCCAGCGCCCCGTCAACTGGTACGCCGGGCTGGTTCTGATCGTGATCCTGGGCTTCGTTTCGATCGTTTTCGCCCGCTACGAGTACCAGCACCACAAGGCCGCCTCGGCGATCCAGCCGGCCGTCGGGACCACTCTCTATGCCGGTTTCGGGTTCGACATCTGCGGGAATCGCCCGGCGCCGCCGTCCACGAGCCTCGTGTCCAACAGCGCCGGCATGACGACGCCCGGCGAGGGCGTCCTCCAGGTGTCGCCCAAGAGCGCGTCCGACTCGGGGAACAACGCCACCCTCGGCCGGTTCTTCGCCGAGGACCCCACGCTCAAGTTGTCGAAGACGTCCCTCACCGTTCCCAACCACAAGCCCTACAAGAACGGCCAGGTGTGCCCGGCCGGAACGCCCGATGCCGGCAAGAAGGGTGTGGTCACGGTCGAGACCTGGCCGAACGCCGTGACCACCTCGGGCACCGTGCTCACCGGGGATCCCGGAGCGTTCAAGATCACCGCGCGTTCGCTCATCACGATCGGCTTCGTCCCGTCGGGGACCAAGCTGTTCAGGCCGGCGCAATCGACGATCAACGCGATGCTCGAGTTCCAGGGCCAGGTGGTCAACGGGACCACGAGCACGACGACCAGCACGACCGTTCCCATCAAACTTCCCACCACCTCGAGCACGACGGCGCCCAGTACTTCGACGACCACCACGGCGCCGACCGGGACGACGACCACAACGGGGTGAAAGCGGTCGTTCTGGTCGGGGGCGAGGGCACCCGCCTGCGACCATTGACCCTCAGCACCCCGAAACAGATGCTGCCGGTCGTCGAGCGGCCGATGATCGAGCGGGTGCTTGAGCATCTCGGCGCGTACGGCGTCGACGAGGCGGTGCTGTCTCTCCAATACCTGCCGGACGCGTTCAAGGATGCCTACCCCGACAACGTGGCCGCAGGCGTCCGGCTCTCCTACGCCACCGAGCCGGCGCCGCTCGACACCGCCGGAGCGGTTCGCTTCGCCGCCGACGCCGCCGGGATCGACGACACCTTCGTGGTGGTCAACGGCGACGTCCTCACCGACCTCGACCTCGGCGCGCTGGTGGCGTTCCACCGGAGCCATGGCGCGCAGGGGACCCTTCGGCTCTACCCCGTCGAGGACCCGTCCCGGTTCGGCGTCGTCACCATCGACGAGAACGGTCTGGTCCGCGAGTTCATTGAGAAGCCGCCGGCCGACGAGGCCCCGTCCAATCTCATCAACGCGGGCGCCTATGTGCTCGAACCCTCGTTCCTCGACCGCGTGCGGCTCGGTGAGCGGGTGTCGATCGAGCGCGAGACGTTCCCCCAGATGGTCGCAGACGGCCAGCTCTTTGCCATGAGCGAGTCGTCGTACTGGCTCGACACCGGGACGCCCGCCGCGTACATGCAGGCCCACTTCGATCTGCTCGAGGGAAAGCGGCCGGGGCCGCCGTGCCCGGACGTGACCCTCGTCGCCGACGGGACCTGGCACGGTGTGGGAGCCGCCATCGACGGGGAGGTCCGGGGAGCGTCGCTCGTCGGTCGCGACTCGGTCGTCGAAGCGGGAGCCCTCTTGGAGCACTCGGTCCTCGGCGCGGGTTCGATCGTGCGGGCCCGCGCCGTGGTGCGCGACTCGGTCGTGATGTCCGGTGTTGTGCTCGAGGACGGCGCCAACGTGGTCGGGGCCATCCTCGGGAAGGGTGCACGAGTTGGGGCAGAGTGCGAGGTGCGATCGGGCTCGGTGATCGGGTTCGGGGTCGAGCTCGAACCGGGCCGCCGGGTGGACGGGAAGGTGCCGGGCTAGCACCCGGCACAAAGGACGCGTGGAGCGACGATGAGGGCGTTGGTGACGGGCGGGGCCGGCTTCATCGGATCGAACCTGGTGGACCGGCTGTTGGCCGAGGGCCACGAGGTCGACGTGGTCGACGACCTCTCGACGGGCTCGTTGTCGAACCTGGCCGAGGCCCGCACGGCCGGAGGCAAGGCCCTGCGGATCCACCAGCTGGACATCCGGCTCCCCGAAATGGTCGAGCTGGTCGCCCGCCGCCGGCCCGAGGTCGTGTTCCACCTGGCCGCCCAGGCCTCGGTGGCCGTTTCGGTGAAGCGGCCGATGTTCGACGCCGACGTCAACGTGCTCGGCACGCTCAACGTGCTCGAGGGCGCGCGGGCGGGCCACACCGACCGGGTCGTGTACGCCGCTAGCGGCGGGACGCTGTACGGCGAGCCCGACGCGTCGAAGCTGCCGATCCCAGAGACGCTGCCGCACCGGCCCCTGTCGCCATACGGCGTGTCGAAGAAGTCAGCGATCGACTACCTCGTCGCCTACCGCGACCTGTACGCGGTCGAGTTCACCGCGCTGGCCCTGGCCAACGTGTACGGGCCCCGTCAGGATCCCCACGGCGAGGCCGGGGTGGTGGCGATCTTCGCCCAGCGCTTGGTCGCCGGCGAGCCGGTGGTCATCAACGGTGACGGTGAGTACACCCGTGACTATGTCTACGTCGACGACGTCGTCGACGCGTTCGTCCGTGCGTCGTCGCGCGGGGGAGGCTTGACCTGCAACATCGGCACCGGCAGTCAGACGTCGGTGAACGAGATCTATCGCCTGGTGGCCGAGGCGGCCGGGGTCGACGCGCCCGCCGACCATGGCCCGGCCCGGGCCGGCGACGTCCGGCACAGCAGCCTCGACGCCGGTCGGGCCGCGATGCAGCTCGGGTGGCAGGCCTGGACGCCGCTCGAGACCGGGATCGCGGCGGTGATCCGATACTTCGCCGAGCGGGCCGGCTAGCGGAAGAGGTCTTCGGACGGTGGCCTGACGATCTCGTCGGCGACCGAGGCCCGTCGGAGCCACGAGCTCGGCACGCCGCGGACCACCGCTGCGGGCACGTTGCGGTCCTTGCCCATGACCAGCTCGGCCGCCGAGGCGAGCTCGTCGGCGACGCAGACCTCGGTGGCCTGGAGCTCCCGACCGCCCGCGTCCTCCGTTCCCCGGAGGTCGACCACCGCGGCCACCCCGGCACACCCGATGGCGACGTCGGTGACCCCCCGGCGCCATGTCCTGCCGAAGGTGTCCGAGATGATCACCCCGACCTCGATGCCCATCCGCCCGCGCAGCCCGTCCACGATCCCGCGCGCCGAGCGGTCCGAGTCGAGCGGCAGCAGCGCGGCCTGCCCCGATGCCACGTTGGAGAGGTCCACCCCGGCGTTCGCGCAGATGAACCCGTGCTTGGTCTCGCTGATCACCAGCTCGCCGCGACGTCGCAGGATGCGGACGGACTCGGACTCGACGAGCGCCGCCTTGGCCGCCGGGTCGGCGGTGTCGATGGCGACGAGGCGACCCTCGGCCTTGGACACCACCTTCTGGGTGACCACGACGACGTCGCCGTCACGGAGCTCGAGGCCCGGCGACGACAGCGCGGCCACGAGCAGGTCGACGAGGTCGTCGCCGGGGTGCACCTCACCCATGCCCCGGATCGGGATGAGGGTGATGCCGCCGTCGGCCTCAGATGGCACCGAGCACCGCCTTGGCCAGGTCGGCGGCTCGCGCCGTGTCGGTCATGACCGTCGGCGCGACCACGCAGCGGACGCCGAGCGCCTCGATGGCACCGGCGAGGCTCTCGTCGGCCTCATCGATCAGGAGGGTCCCCACCCACGGTGCGTAGAGGCGTGCGACGCCGAGCGCGCTGGCCTCGTGCCCGAGCTCGCGCAGGAGCCTGTCGGCCGGACCCCGCAGCGCCGTCCCGGCGACGATGGGCGAGACGCCGACCACGCGGTCGCGGCGTGCCACCAGGGCGTGGAGGATCCCGGGCACGGACAGGATCGGACCGATCGACACGATCGGGTTGGACGGGCAGCAGATGACCACCCCGGCCGCCGCGATCGCCTCCAGCACGCCGGGCGCGGGCCGGGCCGCCTCCGCGCCCGAGAAGCGCAGCGACGCGACCGGGAGCGCGTGGCCGAGCCGGACGAAGTAGTCCTGGAACGCCACCTCTCGCTCTTCGCCCGGCGGGGGCTCGGCCAAGGTGACCCTCGTCCGCACGGGCTGGTCGGACATGGGCACCAGGTGGGACCGGACGCCGCGGGCTGCGGTCAGTTCGGCCGTGACCTCGCTCAGGCTCGCGCCCTCCGACAGCCGTTGGGTCCGGAACAGGTGGGTGGCCAGGTCGCGATCGCCCAGCTGGAACCACGCCGCGCCGCCGATCGCCTTCAGGTTCTCGGCGACCGTCCAGGTCTCGTCGACGACCCCCCATCCGGTCGCCTTGTTGTCGAGACCGGCGAGCGCATAGGTGACGCTGTCGATGTCGGGGCTGATGTGCAGACCGTGCAGCTCGAGGTCGTCGCCGGTGTTGACCACCGCGGTGACATCGGACGGGTCGACGACCGTGACGAGCCCGGCCAACAACTTGGCCGCCCCGACACCGCCGGCCAACGCCACGATCACCGGCTCAGCCTAGGCGGGTGGTCCGGAGGCACCCGAGGCCCCGGCCGAGACCGAGAAGGTGCCCCGCTTGGCCTGATCGAGTGGGGACCCGGCCGTCGCCCGGTAGCAGCGCGCTCGATCCGAGACCCGTGTGCAAGGCTCGACGGATGGCCTCGACACCGCCGTCTCGGCAGGGTCCGAGTGGCGGTCGGGCCTTGCGGGTCGCGGTGGATGCCACACCGTTGATCGGCCATCGGACCGGTGTCGGGGAGTTCTGTCGTGGCGCGCTCGGTGGTTTGGCCGCACGCCCCGATGTCGCCGTGTCGGCCTTTGCGGTGAGCTGGCGCCGCCGCCAGTGGCTGGCCGAGGCGCTTCCGGCCGGGGTCCCGTCCGCCCAGCGGGCCATGCCGGCGCGGCCGTTGCAGTGGTCGTGGCGGCGATTCGGCCGCCCCTCTGCCGAATGGTTCTTGGGCGAGCGCGATGTCGTGCACGGCACCAACTTCGTCGTCCCGCCGACCCGGCGGGCCGGCCGAGTCGTGACCGTCCACGATCTGACGCCGGTCCGCTTTCCCGAGATGTGCGACGGCCCGACGCTCGCGTATCCCGAGTTGATCCGCAGCGCGGTGCGTGCGGGTGCGTTCGTCCACACGCCGTCGGTGTTCGTGGCCGAAGAGGTGATCGAGTCCTTCGGGGCCGATCCCGAACGCGTGCGGGCGGTGCACTCGGGTATCCCCGAGCGTGCCGAGGTCGACCAAGAACGGGCCAAGCAAGCGGTTGCCGATCTCTTGCCGGACGGCACCGGCAGGGTCATCGTGAGCCTTGCGACCGCCGAGCCCCGCAAGGACCTTCCCGGGCTCGTCGCCGCGTTCAACGAACTGGCCGCGGACCGGCCGGATGTGACGCTTGTGTTGGCCGGGCCCGTCGGATGGGGCGAGCAGGAGCTGTCTCGGGCCATCGGCGCGTCGCCGCACGGCGGACGGATCGTTCGAGCCGGCTGGGTCGACGACACGACCGTCGCCGGATTGATCGACGCGGCGACGGTGCTGGCGTACCCGTCGCGCTATGAGGGATTCGGCTTTCCGCCGCTCGAGGCGATGGCCAAGGGGGTGCCGGTCGTCTCCACGCGGGCCGGGGCGATCCCCGAGGTCCTGGGCAGCGGCGCTGCGCTGGTGCCGGTTCGTGACGTCGCCGCACTGGCCGGTGCGCTCGCCGAGGTGCTCGACTCGGAGGCCCGCGCACAAGAGCTCTCCATCGCCGGGCGGCAACGGGCCGCGGAGTTCAGCTGGGCCAGGTGCGCGGATGGTCTCGCGGCGCTCTATGCCGATGTCGTTGCGGACCGCTCACGCGCCGGCTCGGCCGGCCAGCCGCAGCCATGACCGCTGCGGTTCCAGGGGTGGCCGGGGAGCCGGCGCTGCCGTCGGTTCTCATCGCGATCGAGCAGCTCCGCCGGGCGGTGCCGGGTGGGATCGGGACGTACGCGTACGGGCTGTTGAACGGCCTGGCCCGGTTCGACGCGTCGAGGTTGGCGACCGGGGAGGAGCCGACCGGCATCACGCTCTTCGCCAGCCGGGTCGCGCCCGACCCACTGGCCCGATGGGGCCGTCCGGTTCGGACCTCGCCCCTTTCGTCCCGGGTGTTGACGAGGGCGTGGGACCTCGGGCTGGCCCGCGCGCCGGCGGGGTTCGACGTGGTGCACGCGGTCTCGTTGGCCGCGCCCCCGCTCGCCCGGCGCAACGGCGGCGCCCTCACGGTGATGGTGCACGACCTGGCATGGCGGTCCCACCCCGAGACCACGACCCCTCGCGGTCGCCGATGGCACGAGGGGGCGCTCTTGCGGGCCCTCCGCCGAGCGGATGCGTTCGTTGTGCCCTCGGCAGCCGTTGCGAGCGCCCTCGTCGCGGCGGGTGCGGGTGCCGACACGGTCCACGTCATCGGCCACGGCTCGGACCACCTCCCGCGGCCCGATCTCGCCGCCGCCGAGGCGACCTTGCGGGGGTCGGGGGTCGACGGGCCGTATCTGTTGGCGGTGTCGACACTCGAACCGCGCAAGAACTTCCCCCGCTTGCTCGAGGCGTACCGCGCCGCGCGGTCGGCGCTCCCCGAGCCATTGCCTCTCGTGGTCGCGGGACCGATCGGATGGGGCGACGCCGGGCTCGGCGAGACCACCGGGGTTGTCTTGGTCGGTCACGTCGACGACGCGGCGCTCTCGGGCCTCTATGCCGGCGCAACGGGGTTCGCGTACGTGCCGATCATCGAGGGTTTCGGGCTGCCGCCGGTGGAGGCGATGATGGCCGGGGTGCCGGTGGTGGTCAGCTCTTCGGTGCCGAGCGTCACCGAATGCGAGGGGGACCCGCCGGCGGTCGTGGTCGACCCCGGCGACACCGATGCCATAGCGGCGGCGCTGGTCGCGGTGGTGAGCGATCGCCAGCTCGCCGATTCGCTCCGGGCGAGGGGGTCGGCGTTTGCCGCGCTTCGAACGTGGGAGGCCGTCGCGACCCGTCACCTGGCCCTGTGGGAGCGCTTGGCGTGATCTCGGGTGCCAGAGGCGACGCGCTCGGGGTCTCGGTGGACGCGACCGCCATCCCGACGGCGGCGGCGGGCGCCGGGCAGTACGCGCTCGAGATCGTCCGGGCGTTGGACCGCAGAGACGACATCTCGCTCACCGTGATCACGAGAAGGGCCGACGCCTCCCGCTGGCGTGCCCGAGCGCCCCGGGCGTCGGTGGTCCCCCTCGCCCCCGAGGCGCGACCGTTGCGCCTGGCCTGGGAGCAGGTTCTCCTGCCGCGCCGGCTCCGCTCGCTGCCCGTCGCCGTGCACCATGGGCTCCACTACACGATGCCCGAGCGGGCGAGCCTGCCCGTCGTCGTGACCGTGCACGACTGCACCTACTTCGACCATCCCGAGTGGCACCAGCCGGCCAAGGTCAGGTTCTTCCGGCGGGCCATCGAGGTGGCGGCGCGCCGGGCGGCGGCGGTCATCTGCGTCAGTGACGCCACCGCCGAACGATTCGTCGAGCTGTGTCGCCCGGCCGCCCCCGTGGTCGTGGCCCCGCATGGGATCGACCGGGAGCGGTTCTCCGACACCGATGCGGCCGAGGGTTCGGACGCCGCGGCTCTGAGCGCCCTCGGCATCGACGCCGGCCGGCCGTTGGTCGTGTTCGTGGGCACGCTCGAGCCGCGCAAGGGGGTGGCCACGCTCATCGGCGCCTTCGACATGGTGGCCGGGAGTCACCCGGACGCGCAGCTGGTGCTGGCCGGCCAGGACGGTTGGGGCAGCCAGCTCGACGCCCTCGCTGCGGCGAAGCACCGGGACCGCGTGGTGGTGACGGGATACGTGCCCGACGCCGCTGTTCCCGCTCTTCTGCGCGCCGCCACCGCCGTCGCCTACCCGTCGCTCGACGAGGGGTTCGGGCTCCCGGCGTTCGAGGCACTGGCGTGCGGAGCCCCGCTGATCACAACGACGGGGACACCGATGGCGGGCGTCGTCGGCGACGCCGCGCTCTTGGTCCCGCCGGGTGACGTTGACGAGTTGGCCGGCGCGATCGACACGCTGTTGAAGGGCGATCCGGGCGTGGGCGAACGGCGGCGGGCCGGGCTCACCCGCGTGGCCGGATTCACCTGGGCCAACAGCGCATCGCTCCACGCCGACGCCTACCGGCTGGCCGCCCGATCGGGCTGACCCGGCCGGCGTCGGTCCCGGGGAGGCGGACCGGGAGTCGTTAGGGTTCCGCTCGCGGCTTGACACAGGAGCTTCGGATGAGGGCATTCGTGACGGGGGGTGAGGGGTTCGTCGGCCGCCACCTGAGCGATCACTTGGAGGCCATGGGCGACAAGGTGACGTCGGTCGACCAGGAGGTCGATGTCGCCGACCCGGCCGCGATCGCGGCGGCCGTTGCCGACGCTCGACCCGAGGCGATCTACCACCTGGCCGCACTGAGCCATGTCGGGGCGTCGTGGGAGTTCCCGGGCGAGGTCCTGCGGGTGAACGTCCTCGGCACGGCCGGCGTCCTGTCGGCCGCCCGGGCGTTGCCCGAACCGCCGGTCGTCCTCGTGATCAGCTCGGCCGAGGTCTACGGCGCCGTCACCGAAGACGAGCTGCCGATCGACGAGTCGACGCCCGTCCGGCCGGTCAGCCCGTACGCGGCCAGCAAGGCGGCCGCCGAGCAGCTGGCCTTCCAGGCGTCGCGTGGGTACGGCCAGCCGGTGATCGTCGTGCGTCCGTTCAACCACGTCGGACCCGGACAGGCGCCAACGTTCGCCGTCTCGGCACTGGCCAAGCGGATCGTGGAGGCCCAGAAGTTCGGATCGTCGAGCGTCGCCGTCGGCACGCTGAGCGCCCGACGGGACTACACCGACGTCCGCGACGTCGTGCGGGCCTACCGGGCCCTCGTCGTCGACGGCGCGGCCGGGGAGACCTACAACGTCTGCTCCGGCCTCGACGTCTCGGTGTCCAAGGTGGCGGATCGGCTGTGCGAACTCGCGGGGGCGAACGTCGAGCTGGTCACCGACCCGTCGCTGGTCAGGGCGGTCGACCTCCCGGTGCTGCGCGGGGACTGCCAACGGCTGACCCGTGCCACCGGTTGGCGTCCCGAGATCCCGTTCGACCAGACGCTGGCCGACGTGCTCGCCTATTGGCGGGAGAAGGTCACCTGAGCGGAGGGGAGGGGCGCCCGAGAGAAGAGATCGAGGCCGGGCCGCTGACGCTGCGCCGTCATCGCCCGTCGGACACGGCGGCGATGGTCGAAGCGGTCAACGAAAGCCTCGCCCACCTCGCCCCCTGGATGAGCTGGGCCCAGGCGCCCGCGACGGAGGTCACGATCGGGGAGTTCCTCGCCGGTGCGGTGGCCGACTTCGTAGCCGGCAGCAACTTCGGCTACGCGATCACCGAGCGCGACGCGACCGGTGCCGAGGCGATCGTGGGCGGTTGCGGTCTGCACCCGAGGATCGGGCCAGGGGGGATCGAGATCGGCTACTGGGTCCACGCTGGCCACCTCAGACGCGGCATCGCGAAGGCGGTGGCCGTGGCCCTCCGGGACGAGGCGTTCGCGATGGGGCTCGAACGGGTCGAGATCCACTGTGACGAGCGGAACGTCCCAAGCGCGGCGGTGGCCCGGAGCGCCGGTTTCGATCTGATTGGGACCGAAACACGGCCGCCCCGAGCCCCGAGCGCATCCGATATTGCGTTGATCTGGCGGTCACCGCATCGCGGCTACTGAGCTCAGTTCGTGGAGTCTTTGCCGCTCTTCGTCGACGGCTTCGTCGGGTCGGCGGCCGCCGAGGCGAGGAACTGGCTGACCTTGGTGTGAAGCTCGTCGATCCGAGCCTGGGCGACCGAGGCGACATGGCGGGCCGGCTCCGGGAGACGGCCGGTCATCGGCTGGAGGGACGACTCGACGTTGCGCAGCGCGTCGGCGACGAGCGAGTCGAACTTGGTGGCCTGGCGCAGGGCCTCGGAGCGGATCCCCGAGTAGCTGCCCGACAGGTTCTCGTTCTTGGCCAGCCGCTTCTGCAGCTCGACCCGGCCCACCTGGAGCTTCTGGAAGCCCAGGACGCCGAGGCCGACGGCCGTGTCGACGGCGCCCTTGGCCAGTTCGGTCAGCTTGCTGAGGTCGTCGTTGCTGTCGGTGGTGGTAGGCATGTCCTTCTCTTTTCGTGGTTTGGGGGGTACTCGAACTAGAAACCATCGTATCAACTCTGCATAACAGTTGCAAGCACTTTTGGGAAGGTCGTGCCTCCCGCTGGGCGTAGTTCGGGGGGATTAGCCTCGGCATCCTGATGCCAACGAGTGCACCGGCGGTGGTGGCGGTGGTCGTCACCCGGAACCCCGGACCGTGGCTGGAAGACACCCTCCGGGCCCTGGCCGCGCAGGACTATCCCCAGTTGGCCGTGCTCGTGGTGGCCGCGGGCGGGGAGCGGGACCCGACCTCTCGGGTCGCCCGGGTGTTCCCGGACGCCTTCGTCCGCCGGCTCGATCAGCCACTCGCCTTCGGGGTCGCCGCCAACGAGGTGCTGGGCGTCGTCGAGGGGGCGGCGTTCTACCTGGTCTGCCACGACGACTGCGCGCCCGACACCAACGCGGTGCGGCTCATGGTCGAGGAGTCGTTCCGCTCCAACGCCGGGATCGTGGCCCCGAAGGTGGTGAGCTGGGACGACCCGCTCGTCCTGCTGCACGTCGGGATGAACGCCGACAAGACCGGGGCGGTCGTCGACCGGGTCCAGAGCCCCGAGATCGACCACGGCCAGCACGACGGTGTGCGGGAGGTCTTCGTGGCCCCGGGCGGCTGCATGCTGATCCGGGCCGACCTGATGGCCGAGCTCGGGGGCTTCGACCCCGGCATCGTGGCCATGGGTGAGGACCTCGACCTGTGCTGGCGGGCCCAGGTGGCCGGCTCCCGCATCGTCGTCGCCCCCGACGCGCGGGTGCGGCACCTCGAGGTCATCGCGGCGGGGGTCGAGCCCGTCCTCACCGGGACCGATGAGTCGGTGACCCTCCAGGCTCTGCAGCGTCGCCACGAGCTGCGGGCGGTGCTCAAGTGCTACAGCGCCTTCCACCTGTTGCGCGTGGTGCCCCAAGCCATCGTCCTCGCCATCGGCGAGGCGCTCGTGGCCCTGATCTCGCGCGATCGGGCCCGGGCCCGGGCGGTCGTCAACGCGTGGCGCTGGAACTATTCGAAGAGAGCCGAGCTGCGTCCGCTGCGCCGGGCGGTCCAGCGGTCCCGGCAGGTGTCGGACAATCAGATCCGGCGCAACCAGCTGCGGGGGAGCGCCCGGCTCTCCGAGTACGTGTCCAACGTCAGCCACCTCGGCTTCGAGGTCACCCACGCCCGGGTGGGCGCGCTCGGTCGCCCCGACGAGCCCGAGGTCGCCGAGCCCGAGCTGACCGGCAGCATCGCCGGCGCGTTCTCGGAGGACGACAGCTTCGACGACTGGGACGACCGTGGTCGGTTCGCCCCGCGCGGCCCGCGCCGGTCGCGGGTGCTCGCCTCGCGCCGGTCCCGCCTGATCGCCGGACTGGTGGTCGCCCTGCTGGTCGTGATCGGGGTGCGGGACACCTTCAGCGGCTCGCTGCCCGCGGTCGGACAGTTCATGTCGCCGCAGTCGTGGTCGGCGACCTGGCACCAGTTCTTCGCCACCTGGCAACCGGCCGGGGTCGGGACCACGGCGCCGGCGTCCCCCGCGTTCGCGGCGCTCGGGGCCCTGGGCACGCTGCTGTTGGGCGGGATGGGCCTTGCGGAAAAGGTGCTGGTGCTCGGCTGCATCCCGCTCGGCGCGTGGGGCGTGTCGCGCCTCCTGGCCCCGCTCGGGTCGCCCCGCGCCCGGCTGGTCGGCGCGGTCAGCTACCTAGGGCTCCCGCTCGTCTACGACGCCCTTGGCCATGGCCGGCTCGACGGCATGGTCGCATTCGCGTTGACCCCGTGGGTCCTCGCAGCCTTGATGCGGGCCACCGAGCTCGATCCCTTCGGCTCGGAGGCCGGCCGCCACGGGCACCACCCCCGACGGGCCCAGCTCCTCGGCCTGGGGGTCGTGCTCGCGATCGGGATCGCCTTCGCACCGGCCATAGCGGTGGTCGCCCTCGTCTGCGCGGTCGGGGTGTGGCTCGGGTCCTTCCTGGTCGGCGGGTCGCGCTCGGCCCGTGCGGCCGTTCGGGCCGCCATCGGCGGGATCGGCGTCGCGCTCGTGCTTTGCGCGCCCTGGGTGATCGGCACCGCGTTGGCGGGCCCACACGCCGTCGGCGTCTTCGGCCTCCCGTCGGCACTCGCCGGCTCGCCCGGTTGGTCGGAGCTCATGCGGTTCGACCTCGGGCCGATCGGTGGGTCGCCGCTCAGCTGGCTGCTGCTCGTGGCGGCGCTGCTCCCCCTCATCATCGGTGCCGGCCCGCGGCTCGCCTGGGCCGGGCGGCTGTGGGTGGTCGCCCTCGTGAGCTGGGGTCTCGCCTGGGCGGTCGCACGCGGCTGGACCGGCTCGTTCGCACCGTCCATCGACGCGCTGCTGGCGCCGGCGGCGGTCGCCGTCGCCGCGTGCATCGGCCTCGGCGTGGCCGCGTTCGAGACCGACCTCTTCGGCCACCGGTTCGGATGGCGCCAGCTGGTGACGTCCGTGATGATGGTCGCCGCCCTGGCCGGGATGATCCCGGTGGTCGCCGAGATCTCGAACGGCAGCTTCGGGCTGCCGGCGAGCGGGTTCAATACCCCGCTGCAGTTCCTCTCGGCCAAGGCACCGGCCTCGTATCGGGTGCTCTGGTTGGGCGACCCGGCGGCGCTCCCGCTCGGCGGGTGGTCGGCCGGACCCGGTCTCTCCTATGCGACCACCGAGAGCGGCCCGCCCGACGCGCAGTTCCTCTACGCGCCGGCCGATCCCGGGCCGGCGGCGCAGCTCGCCGACGCGGTGGCGCTGGCCCAAGAGGGCAAGACGGTGCACCTCGGCCGCCTGCTCGCCCCGGCGGCGATCCGTTACGTCGTCGTGATCCAGACCCTGGCCCCGGCCATCGTGGGGGTGCAGAGCGCGGCGAGCTACCCGGTGCCGGCCGACCTGTTGCCCGCCCTCGACCAGCAGGCCGACCTCGACCAGATCCCGGGCGGCGAGGGATTCGTCGTCTTCACCAACACGGCCGCCCTCCCCGAGCGTGGGGTGCGGACGGCGGGCGCGGTGCGGGGCGGGCGCGCCGCGAGCGGTCCGGCGGCGGGGATCGCACTGCCCGCAGCCGGTGACCTCGCCGGCTGGCGCGATGCGCTGCCCGGACCGGCGGGATCCGAGGGCTTCTTCGGGACGGTGGGGTCCGGGACGGTCTACGCGGCGATGGCACCGGGCGGCGACTGGCAGCTGTCCGTCGCCGGAGCGGCGGCCCACGCCAGCCCGGCCTTCGGCTGGGGGACCCAGTTCGACGTCCGCACCGGCGGCCACGGTGCACTCAGGTTCGCCGGCCTGCCGTTTGCGGGCCTCGGTGGGCTGATCGAGCTGGTGCTCTGGTTCGTCGTCGTGTGGGTGCTGATCGATCGCCGGTTCGCGCTTCGGGCACGCCTGCGGGCCCTCGCGGCGGCGCGGCCGAGCGAGACGACCGTCCGTCCGACCGTCCGAACCACGACGCCGCGCCAGCCCGGGGTCGGCCGCCACGAGCGGGGGGCGGTGCGGGAGTGAGTGGTCCGTACGTTGAGACGGGCCCGGGCGACACCGGCCAGCAACGACGGGTCGAGGCGGGTGCGCGCAGGCTCCGCCCCGTCCGGCTGGGGATGCTCGCCGTGATCCTGCTGGCCTCGATCGGCGCCGGGGTGGCCGACCACCTGGTGCACCGGGCGCCGCCGGCCCCTGCGCCGGCGGTGCCGTTCTCGTCGATCGCGCCGGCAGGGGTCGAGTCGACGGCCTGGTACTGCGACGGCGGGATGTCCGCAGCGAGCGCGAGCGCGGCCACCACGATCAGCCTCGTCAACACGACGAGCGCCGAGGTGTCCGGGACGATGACCGCAGTCGCTGACACCGGCCGTACCAAGACCATGGGCATCGACATCCCGGCCCGCTCGCAGAGTGTGGAGAGCCCCGGGCTCCTCGTCGGCGGGACATTCGTCGCTACCACGGTCAACCTGTCCGGCGGCGGCGTCCTGGTGAGCGAGTCGGTGGCGGGCCCGCTCGGCTGGTCCGAGACCGCGTGCTCGCGCTCGACATCGCCGGAGTGGTACTTCGCCTCGGGCTCGACGATCGACGGCAACACCATCGCGCTGTCCCTCTACAACCCCACCAGCACCGACGCCGTCGTCGACCTGACCTTCGTCACACCGAGCGGGATCACCCAACCCCAGCCGTTCGAGGGGATCGTGGTCGCACCGGGCGCGCTTCAGGTCGAGCGGATCGACGCGTATGTGCAGGACGCAACGTCGGTCTCGAGTGTCGTGCAGGCGCGGACCGGGGCCGTCGTCGCGAGCGAGCTCGAGATCGAGTCGGACAGCGGCGTGCGCGGGGTGTCGGTCCGCCTCGGCGTAGCGACGCTGTTCTCGACATGGTCGTTGCCCAACTCGAGGGACCTCCCAAGTGGCGCCACGTCAATCACGGTGTTCAATCCGACCGACGAGACCGACCGGGTGCAGGTCCTCGTCCACCCCCAAGCGTCCCCGTCGGCCCGGTTCACGAACACCATCGGGCCCCGCTCGGCGTGGGTGTTCGACACGAGCGCTCAGACCCGGATACCGCTCGGGCTCCCGTTCCTGGCCACGATCCGAGTGGTGCGCGGCCCCGGTGTTGTGGTCGATCGGACGACACACGGGCCGAGCTCGCTTGGCGCCCCGCAATTCGGCGCGGTCAGCGGGCTCTCGGTCGGACCGGCGCTGCCGGCCGCGTCCATTGCGCTCGTGCCCGGCCCGGGGAACTCGGCGCATCCGGTCGTGCCCGGCGCGCAGGCGAGCGTGCTGAACGTCGTGAACCCCGGCAAGGTGACGCTCCACGCGACGGTGTCGGCGTTGTCGGGTGGGGGACCGGTCGTGCTCGGGCGGATCACCGTGCCGCCCGGTGGTTCGCTGACCGGCTGCATCACCGCGAGGACATCGTGCGCCCGTTTCTCGGCGTTGACATTGGATGCCTTGCGGGCGTTGGAACGGGCACCCCTGGTCGTGTCGTCGGACGGCCCGGTTCTCGTGCTCGAGGATCTCAGCCCGGCAGCCGACGACGGCGTGGTGTCGCTCGCCGGGGCGGGCGCACCCGCGCCCTGATCGAGCGGGCTGCCCGGTCCGAGACCTTCTAGCGGTCGTTCGTGGCGGGGTCCGCCGGCGGCGGCGGGCTCCAGTGCGGCGGTGGCCACTGTGGGGCCGGCCAACCCGACGGCGTGCCGTTGGTCGGCCACGCCGGGCTGGGGGACGGCTCGACAACCGGTGCCGGCGTTGATGTCGCTGCCGGTGCGGGCGCCGGCTCGGGTGCCTGCGCCGGCTCGGGTACCTGCGCCGGCTCGGGTGCCTGCGCCGGCTCGGGTACCTGCGTCGGCTCGGGTACCTGCGCCGGCTCGGGTACCTGCGTCGGCGTTTGCTGGCCCTGCGGCTGGCCCGCGCCGACGGCGGCCGGGGTCGGGGTCTCCTCGGGCTTGGTCGCGGCTTCACTCTTCCCGTTGCCCGACTCGTGGCCGTTGAAGCTCTGCGTGGTGGCCTTGCGCCCGCTCGCGTGCACCGGTCCACCGAAGGCCTCGTCGACCAGGCGTCCGACCGTCGCCCCGTCGATCGTCTCCTGGTCGAGCAGCGCCTTGGCCACCGCGTCGAGGCCCTTGCGGTGACGGGCCAGCACCTCGAGGGCGCGCTCTTCCTCGGCGCGCAGGATGCGCTCGACCTCGTCGTCGATCACCTGACCGGTGTGCTCGGAGTAGTCCCGCGTGTGCATGAGATCCTCGCCCAAGAACACCTGGCCCTGGGAGCCCCAGGCCATCGGGCCCACCTGCTCGCTCATGCCCCACTCGCGCACCATGCGGCGGGCCAGCTCGGTGTTGCTTACGAGGTCGCTGGCGGCGCCGGTCGACAGGTCGCCATAGATGAGGAGCTCGGCGGCCCGGCCGCCCATCCGCACGCACAGCGCGTCCTCGATGTGCGAGCGCGGGTGGATGTGGCGCTCCTCCATCGGCAGCTGCTGGGTGACCCCGAGCGCCATCCCGGTCGGCAGGATCGTCACCTTGTGCACGGGGTCGGCATCTTCGAGGACGTAGGCGAGCACGGCGTGGCCGCCCTCGTGAAAGGCGACGCGCTCCTTCTCCTCGTCGGAGAGGACCAGGCTCTCGCGGCGCTGGCCCATGAGCACGCGGTCACGTGCCGACTCGAAGTCGACCATCGCGATGGTGGCGCTGCCGCGGCGGACCGCGTGCAGCGCCGACTCGTTGACCAGGTTGGCCAGGTCGGCGCCGCTCATGCCGGGTGTGCCCCGGGCGACGATCTCGAGGTCGACGTCGGGGCTCATCCGCTTGTCGAGGCAGTGCACCTGGAGGATCGGCAGGCGCTCATCGAGGTCGGGGAGGGGGACCACGATCTGGCGGTCGAAGCGGCCCGGGCGCAGCAGGGCGGGGTCCAAGATGTCGGGCCGGTTGGTGGCGGCGATNNGTCTGCTCGCGCTCGTCGTGGCCGCCGCCGAGGCCCGCGCCGCGCTTGCGGCCGATCGAGTCGATCTCGTCCACGAAGACGATCGCGGGTGCCTGCTTGCGGGCCGTCTGGAAGAGGTCCCGCACCCGCGAGGCACCGACGCCGACGAACATCTCCATGAAGTCGGACCCGCTGACAGAGAGGAACGGCACGCCGGCCTCGCCGGCCACCGCCCTCGCCAGCAGGGTCTTGCCGGTGCCGGGGGGCCCGACCAGCAGGACGCCCTTCGGGATCTTGGCCCCGATCTCCTTGAACCGGGCCGGGGTTTTCAAGAAGTCGACGACCTCGCTGATCTCCTGCTTGACCCCGTTGTACCCGGCCACGTCATTGAAGGTGGTCTGGGGGCGCTCGGAGCTGTACTGGCGCGCCCGCGAGCGCCCGATCGACATGATCCCCGACATCTGGCCGCGGGCCTGTCTGCTCACGAACCAGAACATCCCGACGATCAGCAGGATCAGCACCAACGGATAGGCGAACTCCCCGATGAGGCTTCCCGAGGGCTCCGCGTAGTTCACGCTCACACCGTCCTTGCGGAGCGTGTTGACGTCGGTCTGGCTGTAGGGGTTGGGGCCCTGGGTCGTGTACGTCTTCCCGTCGGCCAGGTTGCCGGTGATGACGCCGGTGCTGTTGTTGATCGTCGCGGTCTTGATGTCGTGCGCCCGGACCTGGCTCAGGTACTTGGAGTAGGTCAGCGACTCGGCCGAGGAGTGGGGGAGGAGCGAGGGGACGACCAGCACCGCGACGACCGCGATGATGAGGACGGTCCAGATCCACCGCCAGCTCTGGTCACCGCCGGTCGGGGTGGGCGAATTGCCGCCGCCGGGCGGTGTTTGGCGGTTCTGTTGCCTATCGGAACGTGACGGGCTCACCGGCCCATGCTAGGCGCATGGCTCCGCGATCGGGTACCTAGGGCCGCTCGGCCGGGTGACCATCATTGGGCCGCGGAACGCGCTCACGCTGCACAAACGCGGTTTTGCGCGCCCCTTACGGCGAGCCAGCGCCCGAATTCGACGAAACCGCGGCAGTATCGTTTCGCCGATGCCCTCCTCCGGTAACGAAGAGGTGCCGGGAGGCGCGCCGCACCCGCCGGGCTACCCCTCGGCGGGTTCGGGCCCTTGGGCCGACGAGCCGTCTCCGGCGAACGCGCAAGGTGGACCTGTGACCCGCGCCGACGGGTTCGTGTGGGTCTTGTTCGCAGCGATCGGGTTCCTGATCGGCCAGGTCGTGGCCCTGATCGCGATCTCGGTCGCTGCCGGTGTCACCGGGAACGGGAGCCGGATCAGCGCCATCGAGAACCTGTCGGCGCCGCCGGCCTGGTACATCGCCTCGGGCCTCGTCGGGCTCTGGGTCGGATTCGCCCTGGGGCCGGTGCTCGCAAGCAAGGTGCGAGGGACCAAGGATCTGGTCGCCGACCTCGGCATCATCTTCCGGCCCGTCGACCTCTGGGGGATCGCGATCGGCATCGGCGGGCAGCTGTTGGTGACGCTGATCTACTGGCCCTTCCAATCGCACCTGCACGACTTCAACGCGCCGACGACCAAGCTGACCGGCGGCGCGCACGGGACGACCTTCCTCGTGATCGCGGTCCTCACCGTCGTCGGCGCCCCGTTCTTCGAGGAATTGTTCTTCCGTGGCGTGCTGTTCCGGGGCCTCCTCGTGTTGGTTGGTGGGTCCCGGTGGCGGGCCAGGGCCGGCGTCGCCCGCGTAGCCATCGTCGGTCTCGCGGTCGTTCTTGACGGAGCGTTGTTCGGGTTGGCCCACGGCGAACTCGAGCAGCTGGCCGGGCTGGCCGTCTTCGGGTGCATCCTCGCGTGTGTCGCATTCCGCACCGGGCGGCTCGGCATGAACATGGTCTCGCACACGACCTTCAACCTCATCGCCGTGCTGGCCATCGCGCACAACCGCTCGGGCGTCATCCATTGAATTCGGGCGCCGGGTGACTCGGATCGCCGAGCACGACCTACTGGTCGGCCGGGTCGGCCAGGTCGAGCCGGAGGAGCGGGAGGAGCCGGCCCAATCGTCCGAGCCCCCGGTGAACGTCTCCTGGCCTCCGTCGGGTTGGCCGGACTGGGTGCCCCGCGCGTGCACGCTGGCGGTGATCGTCGGGGTCATCGCCGTCGTGCTCTGGCAGGTACACGGGAACCTGCTGTTCACCGACACGACGACGACCGGTGGCGACACGGGGTCCCACTTCGTGATGCCGGCATACATCCGGAACCACCTCTTGCCGAGTGGGCGCCTGACCGGTTGGGACCCGAGTTGGTACGACGGCTACCCGATCTACACCTTCTATTTCATCGTCCCCGACCTGCTCGCCGCCGTGGCGAGCTATGTCATCCCCTACGGCATCGCCTTCAAGCTCGTCACGATCCTGGGCTCGTTGCTGCTGCCGATCGCCGCCTGGGCGTGCGGTCGCCTGTTCCGCCTGCGCTCTCCCGGCCCGGCCGCGCTGGCCGCAGCAACGTTGCCGTTCCTGTTCGACTACACGTTCACCATCGACGGCGGGAACCTGTTCTCGACGCTGGCCGGGGAGTACGCGTTCTCGTTGGCCATTCCCTTCGCCCTGTTGTTCCTCGGCCTGTTCAACCGGGGCCTGCGGACCGGGAAGGGCCGTGGGTGGGCGGCGGTGGTCCTCGCGTTGTGCATCCTCACCCACATCGTCGTGGCCTTCCTGGCCCTCGCCGGCGCGGTGGTGTTGATCGGGCTCGAACTCTCCCGCCGGTGGATCCGTGATGACGGCGGCCTGGTTCCCGAACAACCCGTCGATCCGAGGCGGGCGCTCTGGTGGGCCGGCTCCATGCTCGGTCTCGGGATCCTGCTCTCGTCGTGGTGGCTCGTGCCGTTCCTGCTCGAGCACGCCTACTCGACCCAGATGGGGTACATGAACGTGACCACGTTCACGACGTTGTTGTTCCCGAACGCCGATCTCTGGGCGCTCGGGCTCGGCGGGTTCGCGGTCGTCGTCGCGGTGGTCACCCGCAGTCGGTTCGGGATCCTGTTCTCGATCCTGGGCGGGCTCTCGGCACTGGCGGTGGTCGCCGACCCACAGGGTTCGCTCTACAACGTCCGGCTGCTCCCGCTGTGGTTCCTGTGCATCTACCTCATGGTCGGCTGGTTCGCGTCGGTGGCGGTGCGCTGGGTCGTCTTGGTGTGGCGGGAACGCCGCGACTGGATCGACGGCATGCGCACGCCGCGCGTCGTGCGTCACTACCGATGGCCCCCCGGGGCCGTGGCCGGCCCGCTGGTGGTGCTGTTCGGTGTGCTTCTCGTAGTGATCCCGCCGTTCTTCCTCCCGGCGAGCATCCTTCCCGTCACGCCGGGCGCCAACCAGGTGTACAACTGGGCCAGCTGGAACTACACCGGCTACGAGGGCAGGGCGGCCTACCCCGAGTTCAAATCCTTGATGTCGACGATGGCGAACGTCGGAAGCCAGCACGGCTGCGGCCGGGCCATGTGGGAGTACAACGCCGATGAGAACCGGTTCGGGACCCCCGAGGCCCTCATGGACCTCAACTACTTCACCAGCGGGTGCATCGACTCGATGGAGGGGCTGCTGTTCGAGTCCTCGACCACCACGCCGTACCACTTCTTGAACCAGGCCGAGCTCTCGGTGACCCCGTCGGACCCGATGCTCGGCCTCCCGTACGGGCCGGTCGATATCCCGCTCGGGATCCAACACCTCCAGCTCCTCGGCGTCCGCTACTTCATGGCGTTCAGCCCCGAGGTCGTCAGTGCCGCCAAGGCCGACCCGTCGCTACGCCTGGTCGCGTCGACGGGCCCGTGGCGCTCCGCCTACGGATCCGAGTTCCTGACCACGACCTGGGACGTCTTCGAGGTACTCGACTCGCCGCTCGTCACACCGCTCAAGAACCTCCCAGCCGTCGAGACCGGGGTCGGCCAGGGCCAGACAGGCTGGCTCAAGCCATCGATCGCCTGGTACGACGACCCCAGCCGCTGGGATGTGGAGCTGGCCGCAGCCGGGCCGAGCACCTGGCCCCGCGTTCGTGCGGGCCAGACGCCGGCCAAGGTCCCGGCGAAGCCGACGACGGTGAGTGACGTCAACGAGACAGACGACACGATCAGCTTCCACGTGAGCCGGATCGGGGCCCCGGTGCTGGTGAAGACGTCGTACTTCCCCAACTGGGAGGCCAACGGGGCCACCGGGCCGTTCAGGGTGACCCCAAACCTGATGGTCGTTGTGCCGACGAGCCACACGGTCACGCTCACCTACGGCACGGCGACCGCCGGCAAGGTCGGATTCGCCGCCTCGGCTGCCGGGGTGGTGCTCCTGGTGGGCGGGTACGTCGCGCGTCGCCGCCGACGGCGCCGGTCGAGAGGGCCGGCGCACGCTCGTCACGCTGTGCAACCGAGGTCCGGCCGAGTTACTGAGTGACATTGCGAGGCTCACCGGGACTGGGGCAGCCCGCTCATGCCTCTTCTGAGCTGGGGCGGTGCCGAGTTGGACGGGTCCGGGAGTTCCGGCGGCGAATGATGGGGTTTGGCGACGCCCCAACTGGCTTCTCGGAGGGATCCAAAGTGCCAGCAGTGTGCTCTCCGGAACTGCTGACCCGAGGGCAGCGGCGGTTGACCCTTCAGGTGATCTCTGCGTTGCCACGGGTGGTGCCGTGCTCCGTCGCGGACTTCGACGAACAACCTGGGTCGAGGGTTAGTCACTGATCCAACGACCCAAAACTCAGTTGTTCGGGCGGCCTAGGCTCGGCCGGGCCATGGGCGATCCAAAAGGCGTCTTCAAGGCATACGACATCCGCGGAACGGTTCCCGACCAGCTCGACGCCGACCTCTGCCGTGCCATCGGCTCGGCCGTGGCCAGATTCACCGGGGCGGAACGCCTCCTCGTGGTCCGAGACATGCGCCCGTCCGGCGTGGAGCTGTCCGAGGCGTTCTCCGACGGGGCCCGTGCCCTCGGGACCACGATCGTCGATCTCGGGATGGCCTCGACCGACTTCTTGTACTTCGCCGCTGGAACCCTCGACGCCCCCGGGGCGATGTTCACCGCCTCCCACAACCCGGCCGGCTACAACGGCATCAAGCTCTGCCAGGCCGGAGCGCGGCCGATTGGCCAGGACACCGGTCTCGCAGAGATCCAGCGGCTCGCAGTGAAGTACCTCGAGCACCCGCCGCACGAGGGACCCGAAGGCGAGCTGGTCCACGACGCCCTCCTGCCCGCGTATGCGGACCACGTTCGTTCGTTCGTTGACCTCTCGTTGCTGCGTCCCTTGAAGGTGATCGCCGACACCGCCAACGGCATGGGCGGACTGGTGGTGCCGCTCGTCTTCGAACCGCTACCGTTCGACGTCACCACCCTGTTCGGCGAGCTCGATGGGACGTTCCCCAACCACCCCGCCGACCCGATCCAGCCCGAGAACCTGGTCGACCTGCAGGCGGCGGTCATCGAACATGGCGCAGACGTCGGGCTGGCGTTCGACGGGGACGCCGATCGGGTGTTTCTGGTCGACGAGAAGGCGGCGCCTGTGTCGGGGTCGCTGACGACGGCGCTCGTCGCAAGCTCGATGCTCGAGAAGCATCCGGGCGCGACCGTCCTCTACAACCTGATCTGCTCCAAGGTCGTGCCCGAGGTCATCGCCGAGTGCGGCGGTGTCGGGGTTAGGACCCGGGTCGGTCACTCCTTCATCAAAGAGACGATGGCCGAGACGGGCGCCGTCTTCGGCGGCGAGCACTCGGGCCACTACTACTTCGCCGACAATTACGGGGCCGACTCGGGCATCATCGCGGCGATGCTGGTGCTCGAGCTCATGAGCAGGAGTGCCAAGCCGCTGTCCGAGCTCTTGGCCCCCTTCCGGCGCTACGCCGACTCGGGCGAGATCAACACCGAGGTTGCCGATCCCGTCGGCGCGGTCGAGGCGGTGGCCGAGCACGTGGCCGGGCTGGGAGGGTCACTTGACCGGTTGGACGGCCTGACGGTGGACCACGGCGATTGGTGGTACAACCTGCGGCCGTCGAACACCGAACCCCTCCTCCGCCTGAATGTGGAGGCGAGGGACGAGACCGGGTGTGCCCGTCATGTCGACGAGGTGCTGGCCCTGGTGGCCAAGCTGACCGGCTGAGCCAGAAACGAGGACCCGATGCCGTTGGACCCACTGTTGATCGAGATGCTGGCCTGCCCGCAGGACAAGGGCCCGCTTCTGTGGTTCGAAGATGAGGACCTGCTCTACAACCCCCGGCTCAAGCGCGCCTACAAGGTGGTCGACTCGATACCCGTGATGCTGGTCGACGAGTCGGTCGAGGTCGACGCGGCCGAGCACAAGCGCCTGACCGACAAGGCGGGGTCTGGTGGGGCCGTCGAGACCGGGAAACCCCCATCGGAGAAGGCCGAGGGGTGAGCCACCCCGTCACCGGCGGGGAGGGAGTCGCCTCGCCGCTCGGCGTCGATTCCCTCTCGATGTGGCGGGTGACGGCCGGGCTGCCCGAGCAGGTCGCCGAAGCCATCGAGGCCGCTCGCTCGGTTGTGTCCCTCCCAGACGGCGATGCGATCGACGCCGTCGTGGTCCTCGGGATGGGAGGCAGCGGTATCGCCGGTGACGTCCTGTCGGCTGCGGCGGCCGGTGCGTCCCGGGTGCCGGTGTCGGTGGTCAAGTCCTACGAGCTCCCCACCTGGGTCGGCCCCCGTTCGCTGGTCATGGCGGTCTCGTGTTCGGGGAACACCGAAGAGACCCTGTCGACCACGACCGCCGCATGGGCGGCCGGCGCCCAGGTCGTCGTGGTTGCCGGGGACGGGGAGCTGGCCCGCCTGGCCGCCGAGCACGGCTCGCCGATCGTGACCGTGCCGTCGTCGATCCCCCAACCGCGCGCCGCCATCGGTGCGACCGCGGTCCCGCTCCTCGTGATGGCAGAACGGATGGGCCTGCTCCCGGGAATGATCGAACAGCTCGCTCAAACGGTGACGCAGCTAAAGCGTCGACGGGACCAGCTCATCGCCGCCGAGAGCCCCGCCGCCGAGATCGCCCGTCAGATCGGGCGGACGATCCCGCTGGTGCACGGAGCCCAGGGGCTGACATCGGTCGCCGCGTCCCGCTGGAAGACCCAGGTGAACGAGAACGCGAAGTCTCCGGCGATGTGGGCGGCCGAACCCGAGCTCTGCCACAACGAGATAGCGGGCTGGGCGCAGTTCGGCGACGTGACACGCCAGATCATCACGGCGGTCGCGCTGCGATCGTCTGACGAGCACCCGCAGGTGGCGCGGCGCTTCGAGTGGGTCGCCGAGGTCGAACGCGAGGTCGTGTCCGACGTCATCGAGGTGTGGGCCGAGGGCGAAACGCCCTTGGCTCGCTTCTTCGACCTGGTGCTGGTCGGCGACTTCGTCTCGCTCCACCTCGCCGACCGCGACGGCGTGGACCCGGGGCCGGTACCGATTCTGGGCGAGCTCAAGGACTTCCTCCGGACCTGACCCCCGGGTGGTTCAGTTGAGCCGCTCAACGATCATGGCCATGCCCTGGCCGCCGCCCACGCACATCGATTCCAGTCCGAATGTCTTGTCGGCGTCTTCCAGCGCGTTGAGCAGCGTCGTCATGATGCGAGCCCCGGTCTGGCCGAACGGGTGGCCGAGGGCGATCGCGCCGCCGCGCACGTTGAGCTTGTCCCAGTCGATGCCGAGATGCCGAGCCGACGGGATCACCTGGGCCGCGAACGCCTCGTTGATCTCGACGAGGTCGATGTCGTCGATCTTCATCGCCGCCCGCTTCAGCGTCTGGCGGATCGCCTCGACCGGCCCGAGGCCCATGATCTCTGGGTTGAGCGCAGAGACGCCGCTCGCCACGATCCGAGCCATCGGGGTGATCCCGAGCTCGGCCGCGCGGGTCTCGCTCATGACCACGACCGCCGCCGCGCCGTCGTTGAGCGGGCACGCGTTGCCGGCGGTGATCGTGCCGCCCTCGCGGAACACGGGCTTCAGCTGGGACAGCCCCTCGAGTGTCGTGCTGGCCCGGGGACCGTCGTCCTTCGTCACGACGGTGCCGCTCGGCGTCGTGACGGGGATGATCTCGCGTTCGAAGAATCCGTTGCCCTGCGATTCGACGGCTCTGGTCTGGGAGATCAGGGCGAACTCGTCCATCTCCTGGCGGGTCACCTTCTCGAACTCGGCCACGTTCTCGGCGGTCTGACCCATTGCGATGTACACGTCGGGGAGCCCGGCCGGCGGGGTCCACGGGTCGGTGACGGCGGGGGATCGGGTGGCGGTGCGGGCCTCGGCGTCCGCGAAGAGCGGGTTGTGGGGGCCGGTGTCCGAGGCGCCGTGGGCATAGCGGCTCACCGTCTCGATGCCGGCGGCGACGAACACGTCCCCCTCGCCGGCCCGGATCGCGTGGGCCGCCATCCTGATCGTCTGGAGGGACGACGAGCAGTAGCGGTTGACGGTCACGCCCGGGACCTCCAATCCGGCCAGCACCGCGGCGACGCGGGCGATGTTGTAGCCCGATTCGCCGGCCGGCTGGCCGCACCCGACGATGAAGTCCTCCACGGTCGACGGGTCGAGCGCCGGGATCTTCTTCAGCACCTCGGTCACGATGTGGGCGAGCAGGTCGTCGGGCCGGCAATCGACGAGCGAACCCTTGTTGGCACGGCCGATGGGGGAACGGCCGGTCGCGACGATGACAGCTTCGGGCATGAACGCCTCCTAGTCCCAGCGCCCCGGCGTGGTCTACCAGGGGACGGCTCTCAGGCGGAGGCTACCAACGCGGACGGACGCCCCTGCCCGGCTCGTGCTCTCCGCGGCGGTGCCCTGGCCCCGGTGGTCGACCCGGTCGCGGGTTCGGTGAAAGCCCGAGGATCTCGGGACGACTGCGCAGAGTGGTTGACCCGAGGGTGGTTCCCCCGTTCCAGTGCAGGGCATTTCGGTCGATCAGCAGGGTCTGCCCGCGCCGCCATGCTGGAGGAACCGAGAGCTCAGAGGGGGGAATTCGTGCCATCAAGTTGACCCGGGAGCTCGAAAAGGCCTCCCCGGGAGTCTCTGGTTACCGGAGAGTCAGTCAGAAAGACGTCGAAGAAACCCCAGGACTGGAGCTCACCGAAGCCCCGACTCAGATCAAAAGGTGGCGAACATTACTACCGGACCCCGGCCAAGACGCGGACCCCAAATGCGGCGTTTTGACCACTTGACATCCGATAATTGACCCATGTCACCATATGGGAGTCGGACCCAACGTGGTCTTGGAATTGCGTCACTCGGAGTGTTGGCGATCCTGCTCACGCAGGCGCTGACCGGCGCCGCAGCGTTCGGCACCGCCACCCCACCGGGCGGGCCACCCCAGTCCGCCACGAGTGCCGGGTTCATCTCGATCGTCACCACTCAGGCCGTGACCAATGCCGGAGGCACGCTCTCGGGCTCCGCCAACGGAGCCACGGCTGCCGTGACGGTCCCGGCCGGGGCGACGACCAACGGCGCCAATGTCGAAATCTCGGCCGGCATCCCGGACACCATCAATGCCGGCCCGGGCAACACGGTCGTGGCCGACTTCAGCGTCGCCCTCGTCGACCAGTCGTCCGGCGTCAAGATGGCCGGTCCGTTCACCCCGCCGATCTCTCTCACGATCACCAACCCGTCGATCCTGGCCACCGACACCGTCGTGATGGTGACGGCGCCCGGGCAGACAACGACGGTCTCGGGTGCCACTGTGGCGGCCGGCACTGCGACGGTCACGTTCACGAACGACCCGAACTTCGCGGTCATATCTTCGGCCGCCACGACGACCACGCCGACGACGACACCGGCATCGCCGGCATCGCCGGCATCGCCGGCATCGCCGGCATCGCCCAGCGCGGCGACCCCAGCGATTTCCGGTGCGACGAGCGTCGTGACCGGGAAGCCGTTCCTGGGCGAGGGTCTGCTGGCAGGCCTCTTGGTCCTGTCTGGGTTGGTCGTCTTCGGGACGATCGTCTGGCGCCGCCGCCGTCGGGTCGCCTAGCCCCGATCCGGTAAGGCGAGGGCGCCCGCCGCCCTCGATACATCACAAACCGGTACATCACCCGGCCCCGGCCGGCCCCGATGCACCCCATACCGCACGTCCGGGTCGACGACCCACTCGCGCGTCGGTTGCCCGGGCGGGGGCCGCGTTCTGCTCCCGGATGCGGCCTCAGGCGACGCTCAGTTGCCAGCCGGTCACGACGAGGGTCCCGTTGGCGTTCGTCTCGGTCATGCTCAGGTTGTAGACGCCCGGTGCCGAACCACCGGAGAGCGCGATCACCGTCGAGATGCCGACGGTGGTGGTCGTGCTCCCGTTCGCGTTGACCGTCAACGAGACACCCTGGTTGAAGTGGGCGATCTGCGCCGACGTGAGCGGTGAGATGCCCGGCCACGGCGCGCCGCCGGTGTCCGTGACCGTCGCCCAGTCACCCTGGTTGCCTTGCTCGACGCTCAGCAGCGCGACACGGAACTCGCTCAGGGCGGAACTCTCGACCTGGATCGGTGCCGGGCTCTCCTGCCACGTTGCCGCCGGTGTCCCGGTGAACCGCAGGACACCCAGCGGAAGACCCTGGTCCGCCGCTTGGGCCACCAGAGAAGCCGGCGCGGGCACGGTCAGGCTTCCCGACGGGATCGTCCCGGCTTGTGGAGCGGCCCGCACGTTGCTGATGGTGCGGGCGAGGGACGCATAGACCACATAGCGCTTGGAGGTGAGAAACAGGGCGTCGGTGGGCCAGCAGGTGACGAGCACCAGCTGGGGGATGCCTCGGGCGGCATAGACCGGCGTTCCGGCCGTGACCACGGAGTGGCTGAACACCCGGAACTGATAGGTCGCACACGCGTTCTGGTAGTCGAGCATTTGGCCATTGGACAGGTTGTCGATGTCGGTGAACCAGGTCACGTCGTGGGCAGCGAGCACGCTGGTTCCCTGGCGCGCCGGCAACGCGGAGGCAGTCTCATGACCCACCGCGTCGTCGAGTTGGGCATCGGAGGTCCCCTGGACGACCGGAGCCCTGAGACCGATGGTTGGCGCGGTCAGGATCCCGAGCGGGTTCGGGAGCTGGGCCCGCCCTTCGCACGCCGCCAGGCTTGCCGCGGATCCGCTCTCGATTTCCTGGCTTGCCTGCTGAAGGAGTTGTTGCCCACCGCGTTCTGAATTCCAATAGAACAGGCCGATGTTGGCTGCGAGTCCGATGCCCAAGCAGGTCAGTAGGAACGCCGCAAAGACGAGGAGATTCCCGCGCTTTCGAGTGGCGCGTTCCTGCGCCATTCGCTGGTGTCGAGTCTCCGTCTGTGGCACCGCTGCGTAGAAATAGCGGCCACGGTCTCCCTGGTAGACCATTTGATTGCCATTTTGGCACGCGCGTGCCTAAAGACAGTGGCTCATGGTCACCCGGGTGGCCACTACGGGGAGGTGACCAAAAGAGTACGGTGCCCACTTCGTGTTGGGGACGGGCTTGGATTGATCAACAATTGCCCGTTCGGGCCCCACCCATTTAGCGCCGAGAACGCAGTTTTGGCTGATTCAGACCAGAGTGGGCGCCGGATAGGGCAGATGACGCCTGCCGTTCAAAAGCTGGCCGGCAAGAGCGGGGTGACGCTCTGGAAGAAAAAGAAGAGGAGTACCAGTAGGAGAAGGCAACCGACGCCGGCCACGGCGAACCGGGCGAGCCTGCGGGTGAAGCGACGCACGATCCATACCGCGGCGAGTGCGAACGCCGCCACCGCGGCGCCCCACCCGATGGCCGGCCACGCCGAACCGGAGCTGCCGCCGACACCCCCCGAGATCGCGTCGGGTCCCCCGGATCTTGATCCGCCGGTCTTCGGAGCGGGGGTGGTGGGCCTCGGGGCCGGCGGGCTCACGAGGGTTGCCTGAGCGACCAATCGCTGCGATGCGCTGTACCGCGGGTTGCAGGTGGTGAGAGTGAGGGTCGGCACAGCTGTCGGGTCGATGACGGCGAGGTCCGATGGATTGACCACCATGAGTGCCGTCACGTCGTACAAGAAGCGTCCTTGGGTCGTCGTGACGAAGATTTGATCACCGGCAACGAGCTCGTTCAGGTTGAAGAACGGATGGAGGTACGTCGTGCGGTGGCCGGCGATCGCAGCATTGCCGGGTTGACCAGGCAACGGGGTGTTGTCGTAGTGGCCGGGACCGAGCTCGAGGTCTGAGGTGGCGGTGCCCTGCACGACGACAAAGTTGATTCCGATGCTCGGGATGTCGATGGTGCCGATCGGCTGGCCGTCAGCCGGAGCGACCCCGGGTTGCGGTAGCGCTGCTCCGCGCGTTGGTTGGGTCGTTGGCGTAACCGTCTGCGAGGTTGTCGGAGTTGTGCGATCGCTGCGCGCGATCGCGAGTTCATGGTTGAACTGCTTTCTCAGTGCCTCTTGGTGGAACCGCGTCGAGATTCCGGTACCCCAGAGTTGGTAGGCGACGAACAGCAAGACAAGGACTCCGAAGGCGAAGATCACTCCACCGAGCCGGGCAATTATCCGACGCCAGGACACAACGCATCGTAACGGTCGCCCCGCACTACATTCGGGACACAGTGAGCCAACGCTTGCCGCCTCATCGGTCAGCGCGGACCGGGTCGCCCCAGGAGCTTTCCCGGCTTATCGTGATTTCGCTTGCCGTGGTCGGAGGTGTCGGGGCGGCGTTCGCGGGTTGCCATCCGACCGGAACGGCGGTCGCAGACCCCGTCGAAACGGCGGCCTTCGCAGTCGCCTTCATCGTGTTTGCGAGCCGTGCGTCGCGAGAGACGTGGCTCGTCCTCGGGCTCGCGGCGGTGTTGCTGAGTCGCGGTTGGTTGCTCGTTCCGGCCATCGTCACAATCGCATTGGCGTTCTCGGCCGCCTTCGCGGCCCGGTCACAGCGGCGCGTCGGCGCGGCCATCGGGGCCCTGGGCGTCCAGGTCATGCTCCGGTGGCCGCCCGAGCTGTTCCACGGCTTCCCGAGCTTGGCGGCTGGGGCCGTCGCAGTTGTCATCGCAGCGTCGGCGTATCGGCGTTCGTCGGGCCGTACGCGTCATCGCGCACTCGTCACCCTGGGGGGATTGGGCGTGGCCGCGGTCGTGATCACCCTGCCGGCGGCGATCGAGACGTTGATGGCTCGAAGTTCGGCAACCGCGGCCGAGTCTGCAGCCCATGCCGCGCTGTCGACGATCGGCGTCGGGAGCGCGGCGGTGACGACGCACGAACTGCGAGCGGCCGCCGCGCAATCTTCGCAGGCCGCGACCGCCTTCAGCGGTTGGTACACCCTGGGCGCGCGCTTGGTGCCCATCGTGGCCCAGCAGGACCGGTTCTTGACCGACACGACCAGGTCGGCGGCCCAGGCCACGAAGGTCGCAGCGGAACAGGCTCCCGCCGTCGACTACCACCGGCTGAGCTATCACGACGGCCAGATCAGCCTCGGCCGGCTGCGGGCGATGGAAAGGCCGATGGAGATCCTCTCGCGCCAGCTCGGGTTGACCGATACAGAGCTAACCGCGGTCGACTCGCCGTGGCTGATCGGTCCGCTGGACGAGCGGGCGCGGTCGTTCAAGGGAGACGTGGGACTTGCATCGCACGGCGCGGGGCTGGCGGTGCAGGCAGCCCGGGTCCTGCCGGCCATGCTCGGGGGTGACGGCACGCGCAACTACCTCATCGCGTTTATGACCCCGTCGGAGAGCCGGGGCTACGACGGATTCATCGGTAGTTACGGACTCTTGAGCGCGACCGACGGGCGCGTCCGGCTGACGGTGTCGGGATCGATCACCGACATCGAGGACGCTCTGCCTCAGGGTGGAGCCAAGCTCAGCGGCCCTTCAGACTTCCTGGCCCGTTACGGCGCCTTTCGTCCGGGTGAGTTCCCCCAAGACGCGACCTACGCTCCGGACCTTCCGACCGTCTCTGACGTCCTCAGCCAGATCTACCGGCAGACCGAGGGTGTCCGACTCGACGGCGTTCTCGCGCTCGACCCGGTCGGCCTGGCTGCGTTGCTGCATTTCACCGGCCCGATTCAGGTATCGGGTCTCCCGATCTCGCTCACCCAAGCCAACGCGGCTCAGGTGCTCTTGACCGAGCAGTACACGACGTTCGACGCGGGGACCACCGGAGTTGTCGAGTCGCCCCAAGACGTCGAGCGGCACGATTTCCTCCAAGGAGCGCTGCACGTGGCGTTCGACAAGCTGGTGAGCGGAAGCCTCCCGGCACCGAAAGAGCTCGCCTCGGTATTGGACCCAGCCGTCGTCGCGGGCCGGATCTCGTTCTGGAGCTTTCACAAGGACGAGCAGCCCCTACTGCATCGGATCGGTATCGACGGGTCGTTCCCGTCAGCGGACGGGGGCGACCTGCTCTCCTTGACCGCCCAGAACGCCGGGAACAACAAGATCGACTCCTTTCTTCATACGTCGATGGCTGACAACGTGACCTACGACCCATCGAACGGGGTGGTCAGGTCCAGCGTCATCGTGCACCTGGCCAACGACGCTCCAGCGTCGGGACTGCCGCCGATCGTCATCGACAGTCCCGCCGATCCGAACCTGCCGGCCGGCACCAACCGGACGTGGGTCACGCTGTACAGCCCCCTCGCCTTGACGAGCGTGTCGGTCGACGGCCGACCCGGATCGGCATCGAGTGGTCGAGAGCTCGGGGTGAGTGCCTACAGCCTGTACGTCGATGTTCCTGCGCACACGACTGTCAGCATTCGTGTGTCGCTGTCGGGCGTTGTCGCCGCCCGGACCACCCTGCCGATGACGGTCCGGCTTCAGCCTTCGGCCAACCCCGAGACCGTGGCGGTCACCGTCACCCCGACGGCCCCCTGGCGGCTCACCGGCACCCCGGGAACCGCCCAATGGGTGCTGTCTCCGGCCATGCGCCAACGGCGGATATTCGGGTTCGTTCAAGGGTGATTTTTGCCCACTGTGGGTGGTCAGAATCCGAAATGCTTGATATATGCCTGTTCGCCCGTTACCGTGCGTGAGGAGATTTCTATCGCCCGGCGACCAAAGGAGCCTTGCGGTGAAGGCCAAATTTGCACTGATTGTGGCAGTCGCGGCCGTCGGGCTCAGCTTTTCGGCCCCTGCCTTCGCCTACGGTCCAAACGCGGCCACGGTCGGCGACAGCGCCTCCTCGATCGGGCCGGGCGGCTCATTGACCGTGAGCGGCAGCAACTTTGCCCCGGGAGACACGGTCACCATCGTGCTTCACAGTGCCCCGGTCACCCTCGGCACCACCACGGTGAACGCTTCGGGGGCGTTCTCAGCGGTGGTGACGATCCCGTCGGACACCGCGCCGGGTCAACACGAGATCGTCGCCAGCGACACGGACGGTGACTCGGCCTCCACAAGCCTGTTGGTCACAGGGACAGTGCCGCTTGCCGCCACCCCGTCACTGCCGTTTACGGGAGCGGACATCGCCGCATTGAGCGGAGTCGGAGCCGTTGCGCTTGCTCTCGGCGGCATGCTCATCTTGACCGGCAGGCGCCGTCGCCGGGTCACCCAGTAGCCACCCGCTCGATCCCCGGCGTCCGCCGACGGACTCAGGAGGTCGCCGGGAGACCTTCCAGCAATGCGTCGATGACGCGGTCGAGTTGACCATCGTCGATTCCACTGCCGCTCGGCAGGCACAATCCATGTTCGAAAAGGTGTTCGGATGTGCCGTCGACGCGCCGTGGTGCATCCGCGAACACGGGCTGCAGATGCATTGGTTTCCAGGTCGGGCGCGACTCGATGTCGGCGGATTCGAGGTGCAGACGCAGACGTTCCCGGTCCGTCCCGGCTTCGTTGGGGTCCACCGTGATGCAGGTGAGCCAGAAGTTGGGCTCGCCGTAGGCGGCCACCGGCATGAACGAGATACCCGGGGCGCCTTTCAGGGCCTCCCGGTAGCGCTTGTTGATGGTCCGGCGGCGGGCGATCCGTTCGGGCAGGGTGATGAGCTGGCCCCGACCGAACGCGGCGAGCAGGTTGGAGAGCCGGTAGTTGTAGCCCACCTCACGGTGCTCGTAATGGGGGAGAGGCTCGCGGGCCTGGGTGGCCAGATAGCGCACGCGCCGTGCCGCCTCCTCGTCACTACACAGGACCATCCCCCCGCCACTGGTGGTCACGATCTTGTTCCCATTGAAGGACAGGGCCGCGAACGAGCCGAAGGAGCCGGCCGGAGACCCGCGATAGGTGGCCCCAAGGGCCTCGGCGGCGTCCTCGACCAACGCGACTCCGAAGCGTTGCAGCACCGGGATCAGGCGGTCGTAGTCGGCACACTGGCCGTAGACGTCGACCGCCACGACCGCCTTCGGCATCTGGCCGCCGGCGGCCCGTGCGGAGAGCTCCTCTTCCAAGAGATCGGGGGACAGCTGCCAGGTGGACCGGTCGCTGTCCACGAAGATCGGTGTCGCTCCGAGATAGGTGGCGGCGTTGGCGGGGGCCGCGAACGTCAACGTGGACACCACGACCGTGTCCCCTCTTTCGACGCCAACCTCTTGGAGGGCGAGATGCAGGGCGGCCGTTCCGCTGGACACCCCGACCGCGTGCGTCCGTCCCGTGATCGATGCCACGTCGGCCTCAAAGGCGTCGAGGTCGGGCCCGACCGGGGCGATCCAGTTGGACGCGATCGCCCGGTCGACCATCTCCCTTTCGGCCGAACCGACGTCAGGGGCCGACAGGTAGATGCGGCTCACGTTCCCGAACCCTCCAGGTGGTTCGAGAGTTCGGGCCGAAGCTCGGTCATCGTCTCGGCCCCGGGTCCGCTAACCCCCTTTCGCGTGACCACCGCAACTACCGTCTTCGCAAGGATCCTGAGGTCGAGAAGGAGGGATCGGTGGTCCACGTACCAGACGTCCATCGCCAGCCGGCGATCCCAGTCGACCGCGTTTCTGCCGTTCACCTGCGCCCATCCGGTGATGCCCGGGCGCAGCTCGTGGCGGCGTGCCTCCAACGTTGAATATCGGGGCAAGTACAGCACCGGCAATGGGCGGGGGCCGATGAGGCTCATGTCGCCTCGGATGACGTTCCACAGCTCGGGGAGCTCGTCCAGACTGGACGAACGGAGCCATCGGCCCGTCCCGGTCAGGCGTTCGGCGTCGGGCCGTGGCCGCCCCGCCTCGTCTCGTGCCTCGGTCATCGTCCTGAACTTCCACACCGTAAACGGCCGGCCGTTGCGACCCGCTCGTTGCTGCCCGAACAGAACCGGCCGGCCCGCCGTCCAGCGCACCACCGCCGCGATGGCCACAAGGACGGGCGAGAGAACGACGAGCGCGAGACCCGCTCCGAGCAGATCGGCCGCTCGTTTCACCGATCGTCATCCTGCCAGACCGGGCCCGAGGACCCTGGGGACCGCTCACATCGGGATGATCGACCCATGACGGACCCGATCGTCATCGTCGGGGCCGGCGGATTCGGCCGTGAGGTGCTCGACGTCATCGAGGCGTTGAACGCCACTCGGCCGACATGGGATTTTCTCGGGTTCCTCGATGACGGGGCCCCTGATGAGGACCTCCTGCACCGTCGGCAGGCCAAGGTCCTCGGCCCGAGCGGGGCCCTGGCCGATATCGATGCGCACTATGTCATCGGCATCGGTTCCGGCGAGGTCCGCATACGGATAGACGCGCTTGCGGCGTCCTTCGGTCGCAAGGCTGCCATCCTCGTCCACCCTTGGGCCAACGTTGGGTCGGACACCGAGCTAGGTGAGGGTTCGGTTCTGTGCGCGTTCGCGAGCATCACGACGCACGTCACGATGGGGCGCCACGTGCAGCTGAACCCAGGCTGCACGATCGGACACGACGTGGTGCTCGAGGACTTTGTGACTGTGTTCCCTGGGGCTGCAGTGAGCGGAAACGTCCTTTTGCGCCGGGGGGTCACGATCGGCGCACGCGCGGTGGTTCTCCGGGGTCTCGAGGTCGGTCAGGGGTCGACGGTGGGCGCGGGCGCAGTGGTCGTGAGACCGGTCAGACGCGATGAAATCGTGGTTGGCGTGCCGGCTCGACCGCTGTAGGGGTTCGATCGCGTGCTCGGCACCGGACGTCGGTCGCCATGACCGGAAACGCAATCTTGTGGAGCTCGTCTCGGCTTTCCGTGTTGGGTCGATTTCACCGGAGAGCCGCCGTCGGCACGGCCTGGAACCTCCTTGGTAGCGGCATCGGCCGGACCGGCACCCTCGTCGGGACCGTTCTGCTCGCACACGTGCTTGGGGCCACCCATTTCGGCGGGCTGGTGCTGGTGCAGACGACCGCGCTGACCGTTGCCACGGTGTCCGGCCTGGGCCTCAGCTTCGCGACGACACGATTCGTGTCCCAACACCTCCTTCTTGACCGCAGGCAGGCCGGTCAGTTCCTCACGGCCGCGATCGGCATCTGCATTGGGTCCGGAGTCATATTCGGAATCTGTTTCGCCGCTGCGAGCGGGGCGATCGGAGTTCACGTGCTTGGCCATGGCTCGCTGGTCAGCGCCCTTCGACTTGCAAGCCCCCTGCTCTTGTTCAGCCCGTTGACAGACACGCTGATCGCCGGCGTTGCCGGCTCACAGGACTATCGGCGCCTCGGCGTCGCTCAGGCGCTCCGGGGAGGCCTGGACGCAGCGTTGCTGGTTGCCGGGAGCGTGTTGAGCGGGGTGCTCGGTGGCATCGCGGGGTTGGATATCGCCGAGGCGCTCTCCTGTCTGATCGTTGTCGTGCTGGTGGTGCGGGCCCAGCACCGGCAGCTCGCGCCCTCTTTCGTCCGTCCCAACCGAACTGTCGTCCGTCGGCTGATGCGCTTCGCCATCCCGTCGCTCTGTACGGCCGTGCTGTTTCAGGGAGCGCTGTGGCTCGGCCAGGTGATCCTCGCGCACCACTCGGGGCTGGCCGCCGTGGGTGTCTTCGTCTTTGCCGCCCGCTTCTACCTGGTCCTTCTGTTTCTGCCCCAGGTCATCGGGACCGTGTTGTTTCCGATGATGGCTGGCATGTCGGCCACTCAGCACCGCGAGGAATTCCGCACCCTCTTCCGCAGCTACGTCCTTGTGACAATGGCATTGGCGGTCTCTGGCGGCCTCGCCCTCTTCCTCGGAGCTAAGGCCGTCTTGTCCCTGCGAGGGCTGGCCGCGCCGAGAGCGATCGAAACCCTGCAGCTCCTGGCCGTAGCGGCCGTACCGACCGTCCTCAACAGCGTGTTGGGCCAGGGGGCGGTCGCTCTCAACCGGGTCCGGTGGTGGTTGTTCAGCGATGTGGCCCTGGCTACCGGGTTGCTGGGCTCGGCCGCCGTTCTCGTCCCGTCGCTCGGCCCGGTCGGTCTCGCGCTGGCCTATCTCATCGGGTACAGCGTCACCTGTGTGGCAATCGTTCCAGCGTTCTCGGGGTTCAGACGAGAAATGCCTGAACCCGCATTCGTATCGCGCGCCGAGGTAGGGGGACGATCCAATGATGCGGATTGAGTACTGGGTAGATTTCCATTCCAGACCGAGGCGGAGCCGAGATTCCAACGCAAACGCGTAGCAAGACGACCGAGGTCCGTCTCATCGAGGCGCCGATAGACACGCCGCGCCATGCCTTGGCCCCGGCGTTCTTGGGCGTCGTGGCCACTGTCATCGTGGTCGCTTGTCGTTCCGGGTCGAGCGAACTCGCCGCATATCCTCTTGTGGTCGTCGGGTGCGGCGTCTTCTTGTTCCCGCAGCTCATGAACCCGAGGCTGCGTCTCCGGGTCGATCGACCCCTCTGCCCGTCGAACTGGGCGTGGTTGCTCTTTGCGATTCAGCTGGTTCTCCAGCCGATCCTCATCTTGTTGTTCGGCGTCTACCAGGGCCAACTTTCGACGCTGCCCTCTCATGGATCAATAGAGGCGTCGTTCCTGCTTTCGTGCGCCGCCTACTGCGCTTTTTCAGCCGGTCTGTCCATCGTGCTGGCCCGGCCGGCCCGGCGGCGTGACCTTGGCGCACGCCTGGACTCCGTCCCGGTCGGCGTGGTCATCGTCTTCGTTTTCGTCGGTCTGGTCGCGGTGCTGTGGAGATTCCGTTCGGCCTCTCAGTTGTTCTCGTACTTCACCGGCGGCTACGCCGGGGCATCCGGGACCCTCGGTCCCTCGTCGCTTTCGAGCACGGCGAGCACGTTTCTCCGACCGTTGGGCGCATACGGGCTGATCCTCCTTTGGGCGCGAGGGGCCAGCAGGCGGAGGATGCACCCGGTGCTCCTGGTCGTCTGCACGGCCGGAGCGCTCGCCATTTTGGCCACGTACAACTACAACCGTGCCGCGGTAGTCATTCCGCTGGTGGCCCTGGCCGCCGCTTACGGCCGCCACATACGGCGGCTTTCACTGCGCACGGTGATCACCTTCGGGCTGATCGTCTTGCTGGCTGCGCTGGCCTTCGGGAATTTCCGCCGCATCGAGATCGGGACCCAAGGCGGAAAGTACTCGCTCCAGCAAGCGAACCTCACGACGACGCCGAGCGTTGAACAGAACATTCAGCTCTACGGGGCCGCCCCCCAGTTCACGGCTGTCGTCGTCCAAAACCTGTCGAACGGCGCGGGTTACTACTTCGGCACTACTTTGGCTCGGTCGGTTCTCGCTCCGGCGCCGATCGTTGGCCGAACGGCTCGTTTGGGCAGCGGAACGACGTTGTACAACCAGCTCGTCTACGGCCGGCCCGGCACCGTCGATCAGATCATCCCTTTCACCGCGGAGCTGGATTGGAACTTCGGCATCTACGGGGTCCTGGCGGGGTTCTTTCTGGTGGGCCTCATCGTCGCGAGGCTGCAGCGGGCCTTTGACGCGTCGGACGGAATCGTGTCTTCCTTCGTCCTTCAGTACTTCGCGATGTGGGCGGCGTTCTTGGTCATCGGGTCGATCCAGGTGGTCACGCAAATTCTCGTGTACTTCTCGCTGCCTGTGCTGTTGCTCGCCCTTCTCAGTCGGAAGCGAAATCCCGATCCGGGCCTGGCCGAGCGGGAGCAGGGTGGCCGGGGCCGAACCGACCGAGCGGGTTTGTCTCGTGGCAACTAGCCAGGCCCTGTTCTGCGACGCCGGTCGGTACACCTCCGGCCCCGTAAACTGGGCCACGGTCGTCCGCCTGTTCATGACCCGACCGGGATTTCGGGCGTCCTGCATCTATCGCGTCGCCCACTCCCTGAGGGCCGGAGGCGCGGTGGTGCTCCCGAAGGTGCTGGAGCGGGTGATCCTGTACACGTGCCTGTGCACCATCAGTTCCGACGCCACGCTCGGAGAGGCTCTGTTGCTTCCCCATCCCATCGGGATCGTGATCGGCGCCGGCACCGTGACGGGCCGCGGATGCACCATCCAGCAGTCCGTTTCGCTCGGGGGGAACTACGACCGGCTGCGCGACGGACGGTCCAGCCCGACGCTGGGCGATGACGTGGCCCTTTCGGCCGGTGCGGTGGTGGTCGGCCCGCTGCACATCGGCGACCGCACCCTCGTGGGCGCCAACGTCGTGGTGACCAGGGATGTCGGTCCGGATGTGGTGCTGAAGAGCGCTCCCGCGATCGAGATCCAGAAACAGCAGTGGAAGGCCAAGAGGGACACCCGGGCCGGAGGGGGATGACCAAGGGGTCCGATGCGCGGGCCCCGGTGTCGAAGCGTCCCAATCAACCGAGGGTCCGTCGACCAAAATGTTCGGGGTGGACGGTTCGACGGGGGAGGCGCAGGCGGGAGCTGCAGGAGAGCGACCGGTCATCCTCTTCGTGGCGGCGGTTTCGGTGACCCTCGAGAAGTTCGTTGTGCCGATCGCCGAAGCGCTGCACGACCGAGGGTGGACGACGATCGGTGCATCGGAGGGGGCATCGCTGGTCGCCGGGTTCGACTCGGTGCTGGACCTGCCGGCGTTCCGGCGTCGCGGGCTCCTTCCCCATCTCAGGGCGTTTCGTGCGCTGATCCGGGCGATTCGGGCGGTCAGACCCGATGTGGTTCACCTGAACACCCCCGCGGCGGTGGCGCTGGGGAGGGTAGCCGCCGCGGTGGCTCGCGTGCCTTCGGTCTCCGTCATCCATGGAACCTTCCTGGAGCCACGCTCATCGTTGACGCTCGCGTTCGGTCTGGTCGAGTCGCTGACCGCTCGGCTGTCGAGGGTGACGGTCGTCTTGAACGAGGACGACGCTCGCTTCTACCGGCGGGTGACCGGACGGAGGCGGGTGCTGAGCGCACCGGCCGGCGGGGCCGGGGTTGGGCTGAGCGGGCTTGGCCGGGTACCCGGGAGAGAGCGGACCGGCGCGGTGGCCCTGTACCTGGGCCGCCTGGCCGGAGACAAGAACCTGGACTTCCTGGTCCGGGCCTGGGCGACCGCCCGCCGGAGCTGTCCGGAGCTGGTGCTCCGGTTCGTCGGGTCCGCGGTGGCGGGTGACCCCGGCTGGGACCCCCCGGACGCGCCCGGGATCGAGTTCGCCCCCTGGACCGACGATCCGTTGTCCGAGATGCAGGATGCGGCGGTCGTCGTGTCGGCGAGCCGGCGTGAGGGGTTTCCGCTGACCGTCGCCGAGGCCGTCGTTGCCGGTGTTCCGGTGGTGGCGGTCGAAAACCGTGGGACGCGGGAGATCGAGCGCCAGGCGGGGGCCGACGCCATCACCCTCGTGAAGTGCGATCCCGACCAGTTGGCGGCGGCAATCAACAGCGCCGTTGCCGGGTTGCCGAGGACCCAGTTCAGAGAAGCCCTGGCGAGACGGTGGGGGCGGGAGGCGACCGTCGCGTTCCACGTGTCCGTCGTGGGCGACCGATTCGGGCCGCCTCCGAGCAGCTGGCCCGAATCGGTCAACTAGGACGCTTTGTGGAGCATCAACCCACCACGGGTCCGCCGGACGTGGCAGACCTCCGAGTCCTTCTCATCGGGGGCATCTACGGCTTCCCCGATCGCCTTGGCGTCGTCGAGACCCCCGAGACGACCCTGGAACGGGGACTCGGCGAACTCGGTGTGTCCGTGACGACCCAGGCGCACAACTGGCAGATCAGGAGGGGTTCGTGGGACATCGTGCACGTCCACCACCTGGCCAAACAGGCACTCGTTCAGGCCGTGCGGTGTGCCGGGCGCAGGCTGGTGTTCACCCGGCACGGGATCACCCCGGTCACCGGGATACGAAGCTCCGCGCTCGGGTTGGTGCTGCGCCGTTCCGACGCCGTGATCGCACTGTCCTCGGCCGAGGAATTTGCCCTCCGATCAAGGGTGCCCGGTGACCGGCTGGCTTGCATCCCCAACGGGATCCGCCAGCAACAGTGGCCCTACTCCTTGCATGAGCCGCCCACCGCCGGTCACCCCTGGAGAATGCTCTTCGTCGGGCAGCTCGCCCCAGTCAAGGGGGTCGAGGTGCTGCTCGAGAGCGTCGCGAGCTTGATTGGGCGGTTCGACATCGAGCTTCGGCTGGTCTATCAGACCGACTCCCTGCTCGACGCGCTGCGGCAACGGGCGGCGGCGCTCTCCATCACCGGCGCGTTGACCTTCGTGGGCTTTCGGACGCCGGTTCAGCTGCGCGATGAGTACCGGGATGCTCATGTGCTGGTTCTGCCGAGCCGGCACGAGGCGTTGCCGAGCGTCGTCACCGAGGCCATGTTGTCCGGGCTCCCGGTCGTCGCGTCGGACGTCGGCGGGATCGCCGAGCAGATCGGTGACCATGGCGAGATCGTTCCTCCGGGCGACGCCGCCGCCCTGAGCCAGGCGATCGCCAACGTCTTTTCGGACTATGGGACCGCAGTGAGCCGGGCCGATCAGGCCGCCCAGGGGGCTCGGGACCGCTTCAGCATCGAAGCGATGGTGGAGGCACACGTCCGCCTTTACCAAAACGTGCTGAGCGGGCAACGGCGCCGCATGTTCGCGGCGGGGCCGTGAGGATCGTCCACGCGGGGCCGACCACCCTTCCGGTCCTGAGCGAGCTGGGCGGCGCGGTGCAGCGGCGAATCGTGGAGGTCGCGACATGCCAGGTGGAGCTCGGCCACCAGGTCACAGTCTTTTCGACCGAGGCCGCCAGGCGCGGTTACCTCCATCGGGGGATCGCCATCGAGCCGATCAGGGCGACGCTCCCACGACCGTGGCGGGACTATGAGGTGCTGGCCAAGCTACGCCGGCGCCTGCGGGACCGAGATGCCGACGTGGTGCACTTCCACGGGGTGCCCGACGGAGCGAGATGGCTGCGTGGACTGGGGTTCCCGACGGTCCTCTCGGTCGACTACTTCCGATTCCGATTTAGCGGGTCCTCCATCGGACGGAGGTATCGGCGTCGCTCGCTCGAGCGCTTCGATGTCATCGCCCCGGTCTCCAACGCCTGCTCCGAAGAGCTCCAACAATTTTGGCGGCTGAGCACGCCCAGGGTCGTCGTCCCAAATGGCGTCAATGTCGGCCAGTTCCATCCGATGCCCGAGGCCGGAGCGGCGATCCGCCGGGAGCTCGCCGTCGACGGATGCCTCGTTCTCTACGTTGGACGTCTGTGTGAACAGAAGGGCACCGGGGTCCTCCTGGAGGCATGGGAGCGCATGGGCCCTCGGACGGACGCGACGCTCGTCTTGGCAGGTCCGGTCGGACAGTTCGGTGCCACACCACGATCGAGCGAGCTGCTCGATCGTGTTGAGCGCCTGCAGGTTCGGTACCTCGGGCCGGTGCACGAAACCCGGCTCAGCGCGCTGTACAACGCCGCAGACCTCTTTGTGATGCCGACGGTCCGAGACGAGATGTTCGGAATGGCGGCGCTCGAGGCGGAGTCGTGCGGAAGACCGGTCGTCGCCAGCAGGCTGGGTGGCCTGGTCGAGGCGGTCGGGCCGGACTGCGGGCTCTTCGTGGACCCCGACGACCCCGCCGCGCTGGCGGATGCCCTCGGCAGCCTGATCGATGATCCGGACCTGAGAGACCGATTGGGCGCCGCTGGACCGACCCACGCCCGTCGGTTCGAGTGGTCGAAGATCGCGCAGGAGTATCTGGCCATCTACGAGCGGCTGGGACAGGCGACGAGGTGAAGACCGTCTCGGTCCTGATGGCGGTGCACAACGGCGCCCGATTCCTCGAATCCTCCGTGGCCAGCGTGACTAACCAGTCGCTCGGCGATTGGGAGCTGGTCATCGTGGACGATGGCAGCACGGATGCCACGCCCGACATCATCTCGGGCCTCCACGACCCGAGGATCCGCCACATCCGGCTGCCAAGCCGCTCGGGCCTGCCAGCGGCGCTCAATCGGGGCCTTGCCGCGTGCAGTGGCGAGCTGGTGGCCCGCTTCGATGGCGACGACCTTTGCATGCAGACGCGTTTGGAGGAGCAGGTGGCCGAGCTTGCAGAGCGGCCGACGGTAGGAGTCCTTGGGACCTGGGCCCGGGTGATCGACGAGGACGGGAATCCCCTCGGCGCGTTGGAGACCCCCGTCGGCCCGGCCAACGTCTACCGGCGCCTCCGGTGGCGAAACGCGCTGATCCACCCATCGGTGGTGTTTCGACGTGAGCTTGTCCTGCGCGCGGGTGGCTACGACGAGCGGGCGTTGCGATTTCAGGACTACGACCTCTGGCTGAGGATGGCCGCGTTGACCGAGCTCGACAACATGGCGCGGACGCTGGTGGCGTACCGGGTCCACCCATCCCAGCAGTCGCACGCAAAGGTCTCCTTTGGGGAGACCAGGTTCGTCGGAAAAGCCCGAAGGGGGCTAGCCCGGGAGAACGGCGAGCCCGGCGGTGCCGCCATCGCCCGGCAGGTCGTCTGGTGGGGCGGGCAGTTGGCGAACAACCGCAGAAAAAATCGGAGCCGAATTATTCTTAGGTCGGTGTCCCGTCCACAGTCCAAGGTTCGCTGAGGTCGATGTACGAGGGCCTTCCCGAAGACGAGATCGAAGCGATCATGGACACCCTGCTGTCCAACTACGTCAGCGTCTCCCAGGCGATGTGGCGGTTCCCCGAGCTTGACGTCGTTCGGGCGGTGAACGTCGCTCGTCCGGTCCTCGAGATCGGATGCGGCAGCGGGACCTTCACCCGGCTCGCAATGGGCCATGTCGAAAAGGCGATCGACATCAACCCCAAGGCGGTCGAACGAGCACGGCGCCAAGCCGGGATCTACGAAAGCGTGGAGACCCAGGACGCGCGCGATCTGATAACGGCTCCCGAGTCGTACTCGACCGTGTTCGCCAACTGCGTCCTCGAGCACATCCCGAACCTTCCCGGGGTCCTGTCCAGTTGTCAGTCGGCCCTCAAGCCGGGCGGACAGCTTGTGGCGACGGTCCCCCTCCCCGAGATGAACAACCATCTCCTGTTCCGTGGGCGGCGGTACGCGGCGTGGCGGCAGCGCGGTCTGGTGCACCACAACCTGTGGCCGGTGGAGCAATGGGAGTCGGCGCTCACCGACGCCGGCTTCACGTCCGTGTCCAGCGTTCCGTACCTGTCCCCGAGGCTGTGCAGGATTTGGGATCTCTTGGATGGGCCGCTCATGGTGGGTTGGCGGCGGTATCGGCTGGGGGCGGTGCTCCGTTACGGGAGGCTGGTGTTGCCGAAGCAATGGCGAAGCGGCCTTCGGCGACGGCTCGCCCCTCGCCTCGTTCGGGTGGTCCGGGAGCGTCCCGCCGGAGGAGGGGCGGCCTGCGCTGCGTTGATCGTGGCTACGAAGTAGCGGCGGTTCGCCGGCTCCGGCGGTCAGCCCTGCGGGACGTTCCTGAATCGACGGTTCGCTTCGAGCACCGCCCGAAGGAAGTAGGGGTCGCAACCGGCATCCCCGGCCGCCGAGATGATTGCACTCACGTCCTTGGGCAGACACCGGCCGCCAAATCCGCGTTCGCTGCTGAAGACCTCGGAGTGCGAACGCTCGATGCGGGGGTCGAGCAGCCAGCCCTCCCGCACGGTGTGCCAGTCCGCGTTGAATGTTTCGCAAAGGTCATAGAACTGATTGACGAAGGTCACCTTCGTGGCCAGGTACGCGTTCTCCATGTATTTGATCAGCTCGGCCTCGACCGAGCTGCACTGGAAGTAGACCTTCTCGGGTCCGAGGAGCGCGCTGAGGTCGTCGAGCATCGTTCGGCGGTGTTCGGGCCGTCCCCCCACGATCACGAATGGCATTCCGGAGGGTCCGGCGGCGACAACCGATGACAGGTAGTTGCTCTCGCCAAAGTATTCGGGCGAGAAGCAGATCTCCTTTCCCGTCTCAATGACCAACGCTTCAGTGAAACCAGGTGGGACGGTCGACTTGACCAGCAGGCGCTGGGTCGGCACTCGGTCCACCGCGGCACGAACGTTGTCGACATTGCACGACCCGTCGTCCCCCATCGGCGTATCGACACAGATGATCGAGAACGCACACTTTGCCAGCTCGTCTTCGGGATATGTCGAATGAGTCAGGAGGTCGTACGGCACGACGTCGGCAAACGGGACAAAGAGCGATTGCATCGCCCTTCCGACATGACCAAGTCCAATAACGCCGAGTTTCATTTTTGCTGATCCGCGCCGATCTGTGAGGAGGGAATGGGAATTGAAAGGCCAATTTACCTCCGGCCTTCACCGAATCTGTGACTCTTCGGATATCGCGAGATGCGGCCGACTGCTATGCCGAAGTCAAGCGCGCCCGAGCTTCCGGAGTATCAGAGACGGCCACGGGAGCCGATATGCCGGTTGGCGCGGGGGATCGGCTGACCAAGGCCAACTGGTCCTTCAGGGTTTCGGGGGGTGCGGAGAGGTCGAGGCGTCCGATCAGGGCGGTGTCGATCGGCGGAACCTGGACGTGCGAGATGAGCTGATGTTGTGGGCGAATATCCGGTTCACCCTCCTCGAAGAGGACCTCGTGGAGTTTCTCGCCCGGCCGCAGACCCGTGAACAGAATCTCGATGGGCCGATTGGATTCTTCGACCAGCCGCCTCGCCACCTCGGCGATCCTGGCCGGGCTCCCCATGTCGAGCACCAGCACCTCACCGCTCCCACCGATCGCCCCCGCCTGAATGACCAGTTGCACGGCTTCCTGGACGGTCATGAAGTACCGGGTCACGTCGGGGTCGGTGACCGTCACCGGTCCGCCGGCAAGGATCTGCGCACGAAAAGTGATCAGCACCGACCCCCGGCTTCCGAGGACGTTGCCGAATCGCACACTCATGTAGACGGCCCCCGCCGGGGCGGTGGTGGCAGAAGTGAGGCGTTCGGCAATTCGCTTGGTGTAGCCGAGCACGCTGACCGGATCGGCGGCCTTGTCGGTGGAGATGTTGACCAGCCGGCCGACACCGAACTTCATTGAGGCGGCCAGGAGGTTGCGCGTGCCAATCACGTTGGTCTTGATCGCCTCGGCGGGCCACATCTCGAGAAGCGGCAGGTGCTTGAGCGCCGCCGCGTGGAAGACCACCTCGGGACGATGCTCACGAAACACATCATCGAGTGCGTCGACGTCTTGAATGTTGCACACCACGAGGGTGCGCTTGTCGAGCAGTGCGCGGCCCTCCATCGACAGCTGCAGCTCGTGAAGCCCGGACTCGTCCCGATCGAGCATGACAAGTTTGGCCGGGGTGAACCGATGGATCTGGCGACAGAGTTCGGATCCGATGGAACCCCCGGCTCCCGTCACAAGGACTCGGCGTCCCGTGATGTAGCCGGCGATGGCTTCCACGTCTGTCTCAATCACGTGTCGTCCCAGGAGGTCCCGCTCCGTGACGGTCCGGACGTCGGAGACCCGCACCGACGGCTGCTGGAGGAGCTCGGATGTCTGAGGGAGCACGCGGATGTCGAGACCCGCGCGAGTGGCTTGGTCGGACAGGACGCGGATCAGCCCAGAGCTCGCGCTCGGGATGGCCACAACCAAGGTATCCGCGTTGACCGCTTTGGCCACCGTTGCGATGTCGGCCCGGGTTCCCGAAACCCGCAGATGGCGGAGTTGGGCGTTCCTCTTCTGCGGGCTGTCGTCGAGGAGGGCGACGGGCAGGAACGGCCCGCGGGGCCAGAGGGCGTCGATGACCTGTTCGCCGCCCACTCCCGCGCCAAAGACGATGGCCCGCTTCGCGCGAGGCGTTTTCTGTGTCCTGAACTCCCAGATGAGCCGCCACACCCCCCGTATTCCGGCACAGCCCAAGAAGGCGTAGGCACCTGCGGCCAACAAGGAGCGGGTCGGCATCGCGTGACGGAAGACCAAGATGTTGACGATCAGGTCGATCGCGGTGGCGTTGGTGACGGTGGCGGCCAGCGCCACCGTCTCTTCGAAGCTCGCGTTCTTCCAACGCACTCGATAGAGCGGAGCCACCCAGCCGATGGTGATCTGCGACGCCAGGGCAATCCCGATCACCTTGCACACGCCGAGCGTCAAGAACTGGTGCTCGTTCAGGTCGACGCTGAGCGCCGACACGGCAAGGAGCGACACTGCCCAGATCACGCAATCGAGAAGTGGTTCGAACACAGTCCGGTGCTCTTTGACGAACTCCTCGAACTCGAGTCGGCGGTTCACGTCATCGCCCGGAGATCAAGAGCCCGTCCTTCGCTCTGAACGCGACCTCGATGCGGCTGGCCGGAGGCCGTCATCCTGCGCGACGCCCGTGCGATAGGGCGCATATCGATACTTGTAGCCGTACTCGCCCGAACCGGAACGTTTCACGACCTTGTTGAGCACGAGGCCGGTGGGCTTGGCGTCCACGTGGGTCAAGAGCTCGGTGGCCCGCTCTACCTCCGCCTCGGTGGTCTGCCCCACGGTGACGACCAAGAGGACTGCGTCGGCATACGACGAGAGGATCTGGGCGTCCACTACCGGGAGCACCGGAGGGCTGTCGATGATCACTGTGTCGAACGCCCCTGCGAGCGTCCGGAAGATCTCGGCAGCTTTCTCCGAACCGAGCATCTCAGCCGGGTTGGGCGGGATCGGGCCCGTGCCGAGGAGGGCCAGGCCCGGCGTGTTCGAGACAGACTGCACGGCCTTCCTCAAGTCTTCCTGGCCGAGCAACACGTTGGTGAATCCGGGCGTATCTCCTCGGCCGAGGAGCCTGCCGATCTGGGGTCGTCGGAGGTCACATCCGACGACCACCACGCGCTCCCCGGCCTTGGCCAGGATCACAGCCAGGTTGGCCACGGTCGAGGTCTTGCCCTCTGAACCCGATGAGCTGGTGATCAGGATCGTCCGCAACGTCCCGTGGTGACCGGCGAACTGCATCGAGGTTCGAAGCCCCCGGTATGCCTCGGTGGCGGGGGAGAAGGGATCGACCTCGGCGATCAGGACCGGACCGCTGCCTTTCCAGCCCTTCATCCTCGGAATCATCGCCAGCACGGGAACACCGCCCGTGAGTCGTTCGGCCTGCTCTTTCGTGTAGACCTTGTCGTCGAAGTACTCGGCCGCGAATGCGGCCGCGATGCCGAGCACGAGACCGATGAACAGCCCGACGAGTCCGTCGCGTACAGGCTTGGGTGAGCTGGGGGCGGAGGGCGGGGAAGCGGGGGAGACCACCTCGATGCCCCCAGGCGTCTCGGCGCCGGTTACCTGCAGTTGGGCCAGCTCTTCTTTCAGCACCGCCTCCTGGCTTGTCAGGGCCGCGATAGTGGCCGACGTCGCGCCCGACGGCGTCTTCTCGACCTCGAGGGGCTGGATCTGCGCGTCGATCGCCCTGATCTGGCCCTGGATCTGCTGTTCGGCCGAGGTCAGCGCGTTGATGGCGTTGGCTGTTTGATAAGAGACGAACGCCTTGGCGTAGGTGTTGGCCGCCGTCGCGGCGCGGTTGGGGCTCGAGGCGGTCGCGGTCAGGCTGATGACGTTGGTCTGACCGACCTCGGCGGCGCTGACCGTCGGCGCGAAACCGAGCTTCTTCGCAGCCAGGGCCTGGACCGGGGCGCTGGTGACGAGCTGGAGCTCGGTCAGCACGTCCGTCGGGGAGACCGTTTGCTGGGTACCCGAGATCGGAACCGACCCGCTGGCCGGCTGGACCAGCAGCTGGGCGGTGGCCGAGTACTGCTTTTTCTGCACGGTGCTCACGGCAGCGGCGACAGCCACGGCGAGGATCGTGAACGCCAGCACCCAAAAGAAGCGCCGCCGCAGGACCTCGACGTAGGTGCGCAGGTTGGATTCGCCCAAATCGAGCTCGCTCATGCCAGTGAGTACCGCCGAATCGAGAAGATGGGGCCTCCGATGGTGGTCGAGGGGGAAATCGGTGTGGTCGCAATCGTAGGCGGGGGGGTGCCGGTGGCCGTGGAATGGTGAAGAGTGGCAAGGCCCCTCACTAGGCCCCCCGGCCCCCACCGACGGTGCACGAGCTGGGGTCCCAGGGAGCCAGGGGCTGAACGGCCTGAGTTGGGGGAGCGAACTTCGGCACCGTGGTCGAGGTCGTCGTTGTTGCCGGAACCGTCGTCATCGTGGACGTGGTGGTCGGGCCCGTCTTGTTCGCCTGGCCCTTCGTCGTCGTGGTCGTGGTGGGGGGCCGTGGGAGCGGGCGGGTTCACCGCAAAGTCGGTGCCGGTGACCACGGTCACCTGGGCGCTCCCCCCGATGGGTTGGGTGCGAGCGCCATGACTACCTGGCCCGAGATCGACTGGGCCACCGCCTGCGCCGCCGCCTCCTCGAACGGGGTGTCTTGGGCGTATTCGACCACGGTCTCGGCCTGCGATCCGACCTCCGATGTGCTCGACACCCCGTGACGTCGAAGCCCACTGCCTGGAGCCTGGTCTCGGCCGCTTGACTCGCCTGCGACGTGCCGGAGCCATCCACGATGGCGACGGTCACCGAACCGGGAAGGGGGAGCGGATCGCCGTTGAGGGTGTTGGCGTCGGAGCCCACCCTGAGGAAGGCGTCGACAACGTCGAAGTCCTGGGGCTCCGTCGGGAACTCGACGTTGCCGTATACACCGCCCTTGTAGATGTACTGATTGATCGTGCTCTCCATCACCGGCACGGTGAGCTGGGGCGCCCATGAACGGGTTGACGCCGTGATAGGTGAGAACCAGGTTGATCATGTGGCCTGACGACGGGGTGCTGTCCACGGTCAGGTCGGAGGCGATGCTCGGAACCAGCTCGCGTTGGTGATCGGGTTACCGAGCCCCTTGGGGGTACCGCGGCGGCCAACATCCGCAAGAACTCGTGGTCACGCCGGATCCGCGCCAGGTCGCTCTCGCCCTCCTGGGGCCAGCGACGCGGGTCCGATGACGTGACCCCGGGCCCTTGTACTGCAGATGACGCGCCCCGACGACCTGGAGCGCATGGAACCCGTCGAGATGGATGCACCCGGTGGTCTCGATGTTGAGACCCGAGTAGGCGTCGTACAGGGCTCTGGGAAGTACGTCCGGCGGAGACGGCGATCCGGACGGGCCCGGGTCCGCAGCCACCGGGTGCTGCGCGTGGCCGCGTGGCGCGGGCCCCGCCGCGGCTGGTTACTCCGGGTCGAGATGGGCGTCCGGCCCGAGTCCGCCTCCGACCCCCGGGAGCCCGGATCGTCCCCGGTGGTCATGGTCGCTCGGGCAGATCGGCCGCTTCGTCGCGGCCGGCGCGACTCAAGCCTCTAGCGGCCCGGCGTCGGCGAAGCCCTGACGGACGCCCTGGCCGGCACGGTCGACGAGCTGCTCGGGTTCGTAGAGCATCCAATACGCGTTCCTCGCGTGCTTGCGCGCTCGATCACGACACACCTTGGCCAGAACGGCCGGGTCGTCGCTCTCGTCCTCATGGACGAACACCTCGAGGATGGCGGTCGACGTCAGCAGCTGGGCCAGCATGATCCCCTGAGACGCCTCATGGGCACACGCCTTGTCGATCGGGGCGGCACCCGGCATGCCGAGCGCGACCACGATCCGGCAGTGCTCGCCCTCGATCAGCTGCTTGGCCGCCACCCCCAGGTCCTTGAAACCCGGGACGGTGCGCCGGACGGTGGTGAACCGCTCCCCGTGACCGGGGCACTCGGCGAGCTCGTCCAGGGCCTCCTTGCCCATGTCGTACCGGGCGAACATGGTGTCGACCACACCGATCGTGTCCACCCGACGATTCTCCCATCAAACCGAGAGGCTCCGAACTGTCGGTTCGGATGCCCGTGGGCCCCCGGGGACGCAGCGCTGCTGGCCGAGCCGTCCGTGACGGTGCTACGAGTGGGGGAGAGCCACCGACACGCAGCGCCTCGCGGCGACACGGTGAACGGCGGATCGACCCGAGCCGACGCCCGGCCGGGACCCAGTTCGAGGAGATCGTCATGGCATGGGACTTTGCGACCGAGCCGGAGTTCGAGGAGAAGTTGGTGTGGATGCGCCAGTTCGTCCGCGAGGAGATCTTCCCGCTGGAGACGCTCGGACTCGACTACGACGAGATGCTCCGGGTCATCAGGCCCCTCCAGGACCAGGTGAAGGAACGGGGTCTGTGGGCCGCGCACCTGCCACCCGCGCTCGGTGGCATGGGTTATGGGCAGGTTCGTCTCGGGCTCATGCACGAGATACTCGGCCAGACCCCGTACGGGCCGGTCGTCTTCGGGAACAACGCGCCCGACTCGGGGAACGCCGAATTGCTGGCCATCGGGATCGAGGAGACCGGCGACGAGGCCATGCGCGAGCAGTGGCTCCAGCCGTTGCTCGAGGGCAAGATGCGCAGCGCGTTCTCCATGACCGAGCCGGACACCGCCGGGTCGGATCCGACGCTGCTCAAGACCCGCGCCGAGCGTGACGGCGAGGAGTACGTCATCAACGGCCACAAGTGGTTCACGTCCAACGGCTCGGTGGCCGACTTCCTGATCGTGATGGCCGTGACCAACCCCGACGTCCACCCGTACCAGGGCTCGTCGATGATCCTCGTCCCGACCGGGACGCCCGGGGTCGACATCGTGCGCGACGTGGCGACGATGGCGGACCCCGAGAGCGAATTCGGGACCTTCGGCAACCACGCCGAGATCTACTACCGCGACGTCCGGGTGCCTGCGGGCAACCTGATCGGACGGGAGGGCGAGGGGTTCTCGCTGGCTCAGCAGCGGCTCGGCCCGGGCCGGATCCATCACTGCATGCGCTGGCTCGGCCAGTCCAAGCGGGCCTTCGACATGCTGTGCGAGCGAGCCGTCTCGCGCACCGCCCACGGCTCGCTGCTGGCAGAGAAGCAGACGATTCAGAACTGGGTCGCCGACTCGCTCGCCGAGATGCACGCCGCCCGGCTGATGACGCTGCACGCGGCCTGGAAGATGGACAACGAGGGGGCTCCAGCGGCGCGCATGGAGATCGCAATGATCAAGTACTACGGCGCCGGCGTTCTGTACAACGTCATCGACCGGGCCATCCAGGTCCACGGTGCGCTCGGGTTCTCGTGTGACCTGCCGCTCGAGCACATGTACCGCGCCGCTCGGGCCGCCCGCATCTACGACGGGCCCGATGAGGTCCACCGCCAGACCGTGGCCAGGCGAACGCTGCGCAACTACGCCCCGAGCGAGATCCCGACCGAGCACATCCCGACCCGGCGCGAGGAGGCGCGAGCTCGCTTCGCCGATCTCCTGGAGCAGGCCACCGCGAACCTGTGAGCGGGCCATCGACCCGACTTCTTGTTTCCGAGGTGGCCGCAGGCTTGTTCGGGGCCTCGCTCCTCTCCGTCGACGATCACCTCGAGCTCGTGGTCATGGGGGCCGACGGCACGTTGGACCTTTCCGACGGCTCGGCGGTCGACCGGGATGACAGCGGGATCGAGATCGCCTGGGCGACCCAGGACCTCTTCGAAGCCGGCGCCCCGGTGCGACCCTTCTTCGGGCTGGTCCGTCGCCTGGACACCCTGCGCTGGTTCCAGTCCCAGGGCGCCGGGTTCGACGAGCCGGTGTTCCGCGAGCTGATCCGTCGCGACATCGCGTTCACGACCTCGCACGCCAACAGCGTCTCGATCTCCGAGTACGTGCTTCGGGCCGTGCTCGACCACTTCGAGCAGCCGGCGCGGTGGGTGGAGGCTCAATCCGAGCGTCGGTGGGTTCGACACAACTTCACCGAGATCTTCGGCTCGACCTGGCTGATCGTCGGGCTCGGCTCGATCGGGATCGAGGTGGCCACGCGGGCACAGGCGTTCGGCGCCCACGTGATCGGGGTGCGGCGGCATCCGAGCGGGGACGAGCCGGTGGCCGAGATGGTGACCCCCGGCGACATGGGCGAGGCCATCGGGCGGGCCGACGTGGTGGTTCTCAGTGCGCCGGCCGGCGCGTCGACGCACCACCTGGTCGATCGAGCGTTCCTCGGCGCCATGAAGGAGACGGCGATCATCGTGAGCGTCGGTCGCGGGTCGGTCATTGACGAGACGGCGCTCGTCGAGGCCCTCGATGCGGGCTCGATCGCCGCGGCGGTGCTCGACGTGTTCGAGACCGAACCGCTCCCCGACGACCACCCGTTGTGGGGCCACCCAAGGGTGACGGTGACGCCGCACAACTCGGCCGGTGGGCGGAGCGGCTACGCGCGGGCCGCCGAGTACTTCAAGGAGAACCTGTCCCGATACCGCAGCGGTGCTCCGCTCCTGCACCTCGTGACCGAGGCGGACCTCGACGACTGACGGCCGGCTCAGCCGACCGGGGCCAACCGATCGAATCCGAGGGCAGCCTCCAGCGCCGCGGCGGTTCGGAGCACGACCAGGTCGCCGTGGGCCGGCCCCACCATCTGGAGCCCGACCGGCAGCCCGGACTCGCTGAACCCGGCGTTGACGGACGCCGCCGGCGAGCCGCTCATGTTGAACGGGTAGGTGAAGGCCACCCAGTTCGGGGTCTCGACACCGTTCACCAGGCCCTGGCCACCGAGAGCGAGCGGTGGCGCCAGACCCGCGCACGTCGGGGTCAACAGGATGCGGGCCTCGCCGAAGAGCTCGACCAGGCGCAGGTTCACCCGGTGGCAGTCGTCGAGTGCCTCGGCGACCTCGCGGCCGGTGACCGGCCGAGCGTGGTCCATGAGGAAGGCCAGGCCCGGATCGATGGCGGCGGCACCGGGCCGGCTGGCCCGCTCGTCGAGGGAGCGCAGCAGGTAGACGCCGGTCAGGGTCAGCCAACTCCCGATCGGGTCCTTGTCGAAGACGTCGTCGACCACGATGACGTCCGTGCCGAGTGACTCGAGCACCGAGAGGGCGCGCTCGCAGATGGCGAGCACCTCCGCATCGACGGTGGCATAGCCGAGCGTCGGCGCCCAGATCACCTTGCTCGGGGGATGCGGGTCGTCGAGGGCGGCCAGCCACGAGGCCTCGGGCCGCGGCAGCGAGCGAAGGTCGGTCGGCTCGGGGGCGACGACCACGTCGAGCGCGCGCACGACGTCCTCGATGCGCCGGGCCATCGGGCCCTTGGCCGACAGCCCCGGCCAGTCGGGGGGTCGTGGGCCACCCGACGGGACGCGGCCCATCGATGTCTTCATGCCCGACAGTCCGCAGCACGCCGCCGGGATCCGGATCGACCCGCCGCCGTCGGACCCGGTCGCCAGCGGCACCATGCCCGCGGCGAGCGCCGCCGCGGTGCCTCCCGAGGACCCGCCGGGCGTGTGATCGAGGTTCCACGGGTTGCGGGTGGCGCCGAACAGCGCGTTGTCCGTCTTGGCGGTCCAGCCGAACTCGGGCGTGTTCGTCTTGCCGACGACCACACAACCGGCGGCTCGCAGGCGCGCCACGAGCACCGAGTCGTGCTCGGCCTCCGGGTCATCGGCCCACAGGGCCGAGCCGTGGGAGGTGCGGAAGCCGGCCGCGTCCTCGAGGTCCTTGACCCCGATCGGGATGCCGGCCAGTGGCCCGGGGTCGCCGCCGGCGCTGACGATCTGATCGACCGCCGCGGCCTGCTCGAGGGCCCGCTCGGCGTCGACGGCGACGAAGGCGTTCACCGTGGGGTTGAGCGCGTCGATCCGGGCCAGCGCCACTGCGGCGAGCTCGCGGGCGGAAACCACCTTGGTCCGCACTGCGGCGGCGAGTTCGCGCAGCGAGTTCTGTCGAAAGTCGATGTCCATGGTGGATGGGCCTCCGTGTCGCCCGCCTAGGCGCTCGGCGACAACCCCCGGATCGCGTCCTCGAGATCGACGCCGACCGGGACGATCATCGGGGCGGGCACCGTCACGCCGTTCTCCACATAGCGGGCCACATGGGCGCGGCATTCCTCGAACGAACCGTGGACGATGAGGTCGTCGACCACCTCGTCGGGGATGGCCTCGAGCGCCCCGCGCCGGTCGCCGGCGCCCCACTTGTCCCACATGCCCTCGAGCGCCGGCCCGCGGCCGAGCCACCGCTGGAACTGCGCGTAGGCCTCCACGTTCATGTATGCGGCGATCATGCGGCGCCCGACGGCCCGGGCCACGTTGGGGTCCGGGTTGGGCACGACGAAGATTCGGGCCACGACCTCCTTGTGGCCCTCCCCGCCGATCTCGGCCACCGCTTTTTTCACGTCGTCCGCGCCCAGCCAGTTGAGGATCGCGCCGTCGGCCTCCCGGCCCGCGAGTGCCAGCATCCCGGGGCGGAGCGCAGCCAGGTAGATGGGCGGGATCGGGTCGGGGACCCGGGCCAGTCGGAAGCCGCGGGTTTCGAGCGTCGTGAAGTCGCCCTCCACCCGTTCGCCGGTGAGCGCCATCTTCACGAACCGCAGGATGTCGCGCACCTTGCGATAGGGGTCGACGAACTCGATCCCGTTCCACCGGCTGACGATCACCTCGGACGACGCGCCGATCCCGAGTGCGAACCGCCCCGGTGCTGCATCGGCCATCGCGGCGGCGGTCTGGGCGATCAGCGCCGGACCGCGGGTGAACACGGGGGCGATCGCGATGCCGAGGTTGAGGGTCGGCGTCCACGCGGCGGCGAGGGCCAGGGGGGTGAAGCCGTCGCCACCGTCCACCTCGGCCGACCAGATGTCGGTGTACCCGAGGTCGACGATGAGCTCGTACCAGCGCTTGTGCTCGTGGAGCGGGGCGTCGAACGGGATGGTGATCCCGTGGCGGGGTGGGTTGGCGGTGGCGCTCATCGGCCCACTGTTGCACGGCCGTACGATCCGGCCCAGATCCCGAGCCGACGACCGTGCCACTGGTGGATGCCCTGCTTGGCTCGGGGTCCGAGCCGACCTACCGTGGTCAGGGGACCGGACCGGCTCACGAGCGATCACGCAGCGTCCCACTACCCAAAAGGGAGCAACCATGACGACCCACGACCTCCTGATCCGTGGTGGGACCGTGGTCGACGGGTCGGGTGCCGCGCCGTACTCGGCCGACGTCGCCGTGACGGGCGGGCGCATCACTGCGGTCGGCAAGGTCGACGGGCCGGCGCATCGCACGGTCGAGGCAGACGGGGCGTTGGTCACGCCCGGGTTCGTCGACGTCCACTGCCACTACGACGGCCAGGCCACCTGGGACAGCCAGCTGGTCCCGTCGGCCTGGCACGGGGTGACGACTGCGGTCATGGGCAACTGCGGGGTCGGCTTCGCCCCGGTGCACCCGGCCGACCACCAGAAGTTGATCGAGCTCATGGAGGGGGTGGAGGACATCCCCGGCGCTGCGCTCCACGAGGGGCTCGCGTGGGACTGGGAGAGCTTTCCCGAGTATCTCGACGCGGTGGATCGGCGGCCCCACGACATCGACATCGGCGCGCAGGTGCCCCACGGCGCGCTGCGGCTCTACGTGATGGGGGAGCGGGGCGCCTCGCGCGAGGACGCCACCCCCGAGGACATCGACGCCATGGGCCGGCTGGCCCGCCAGGGGATCGAGGCCGGTGCGCTCGGTTTCACCACGTCGCGGACGAGGAACCACCGCACGAGCACCGGTGACTGGACGCCGACGCTCACCGCAGCCGCCGACGAGCTGGCCGGGATCGCCACCCTGATGGCCGAGTCGGGTGCGGGCGTGCTCCAGGTCGTCTCCGACTTCGCCAACTTCGACGAGGAGATGGCCAACGTGCTCGGGATGGCCGAGGCCTCCGGGCGACCGCTCTCGGTCTCGGTCACCCAGACCTACCAACGCCCCGAGGCCTGGCGGCGGCTCCTCGAGACCATCGCGGACGCCAACGCTCACGGCATTGCCGTCACCGCCCAGGTGGCGGCTCGGCCCGTCGGCGTCCTGCTCGGGCTCCAGGCGACCATCGACCCGACCCGAGCCTCGGCAACGGCGCGCGAGCTCACCGGTCTCTCCCTGCCCGATCGGGTGGCCCGACTGAGCCAGCCCGAGTTCCGCCGGGTCGTCCTGGCCGAGATGGCCGAGGCCGCCTCGGTCTTCCCGTGGGATCGCGTGTACCCGCTCGGGGACCCGCCGGATTACGAGCCCGACCCGAGCGGGAGCGTCGCCGCCGAGGCCGCCCGCGCCGGCACCACCCCCGAGGCCGTCGCCTACGACCACCTGTTGGCCGACGGTGGCCGTGGCTTTCTCTATGTGCCGTTCCTCAACTACGCCGACGGCAACCTCGACGCGGTCCGATCCATGTTGGAGGACGAGCACTCGGTGGTCGGCCTCGGTGACGGCGGGGCCCATGTCGGGACGATCTGCGACGGCAGTTTCCCGACGACCATGCTCACCCACTGGGTCCGCGACCGCAGCCGGGGCGAGCGAATGGACCTGGCCCTCGTGGTGGCGAAGCAGACCTCCCGGACGGCGACAATGATCGGGCTGCACGACCGGGGTCTCGTCGCCGAGGGGATGAGGGCCGACCTCAACGTCATCGACCTCGACGGGCTGACGCTGCACCGCCCGACGATGGCGTTCGACCTGCCGGCCGGGGGCAAGCGCCTGCTGCAGCGTGCCGACGGCTACCTGCACACGTTCGTCTCGGGCGAAGAGGTGTACGCGCAGGGGGAGCACACCGGCGCGTTGCCGGGAAGGCTCGTGCGCGGCGGCCAGCCGGCCCCGGCATCCCGCTGACGTTCGTTCGGCTAGCGGCCGGCCCTTCTCGCTCTCCTACGCCAACCGTTTCGGTGCATGTATCACGAAATGTCATACAATCCTCCCATGGCGAACGCAGTCTCAGTACGCCTCGATGACGAGGTTCGCAAGGCGCTGCACACATTGGAGGCGTCGGGCATGAGCCGGTCGGAAGCGATTCGCAGGTCGATCCTCGACGCCGCCTCATCACTTCGCCGGAAGGACGCGCTTCGTGCGGAGGTGGCTGCCCTTGACGCCGACGAGCACGACCAAGAGGAGATGTTTGAGGTAGCGGCCCTCATGGAGAACCTTCGTGCGCCGGGGTGACGTCTATGAGTTACGACTCGGGAAGGGCGAGGGGCACGAGCAGCGGGGTCGTCGTTTCGGGGTGATCGTCCAGGCAGATGCGCTGCTGCCCCGGTCGATCGTCCTCATCGCGCCGACATCGCAGGGTGCCCGGCCGGCTTCGTTCCGCCCCGAGCTCGTGGTGGCGGGAGAGAGAACTCGGGTACTCGTCGAACAGGTCGGTGCGGTCGATGTGAACCGGCTGGGCGATCCTGTCGAACATGCCAGCGCGGAGGAGATGTGGGGCATCGACGACGCCCTGATGACGGTCCTCGATCTCCGCTGACCCGCCTCAGGCGACCGAGGGAACGCTGGCCCCGGTGGCCCGGTCGATGGCCGATCGGGACCCCGCAAGCACCAGGTACTCGTGGTTCCGCAGGTGTGAGACGGTGCCGACCCGCTCGCCCGATGGATTGTGGATCCCGATCCGGGCCCCGACGTAGCGGGGCGAGTCGAAGCTGAGCGTGGTCACCACCTCGTGGTGCGAACACATCGAGACCAGCTCGTCGAGGGTCAGCCACGACTCGTCGTTGTAGGAGAGGATCAACAGCTCGCAGTCGACGTCGGCGACCACCTTGGCCAGCGCGGCCGGCATCGACCGCTTGGAGTTGAAGACGCTCTTGGTCTCCACGTCGCGCGCGTCGCTCCGCTTGCACGCGACCCCGTAGTGGTCGGGGGCGTCCCAGGCGACGAGCGTTTCCCACACGTGGTAGTTGGTGAAGTACCGGTGCTGGTTGTAGGGCGGATCGAGGTAGGCGACGTCGAAGCGCCCCAGCCGTCCGGCCACGTCGCACGCGTCGGCGCGGACCGCCGACCCGACACCGTCGAGCAGCGCCGGGACGCGTAGCTCGAGCGGTTTGAACGAGCGCGGCGCCCACTGCTTCACGTAGGCCATCTGGACGCCGGTGGTGGAATCGACCCGATCGGCCGCCTCGAGCAGGGCGGTGAGGACGACCGGGTAGAGCGGGCCGCCGGAGAAGTCGCGCTCGATGGCGTCGCGGATCGCGTCGATCTTCTCGCCGTTGAAGGGCTGGAAGAACCGCGACTCGCGGCAAAAGGTCTCGGTGACGTAGCCGGCCCTCGGGCCGGTCGCGTTGAGGTGCGCCACGGCGAGCTCGAGTTCATCGCGGTCGAGGGCCCGGGCGTCCGTCTCGATGTAGCAGCGGGCGAAGATCTCGGAGTACCGGGCCGCATCGACGGCGGTGACGCACATCCCGAGCGCCTTCATCGCCTGGGCGACCCGGGTGGTCCCGGTGAACAGGTCCAGCCCGGTACGCGCGCCCGACGCCGCGAGCATCTCGGAGAGCACTGGGACCAGTCGCCGCTTGGAGCCGATGTACTTGATCAAGATCTACCTGAGCGTGGTCGGGATCGACTGGGCGAAGTGGAAGAAGTCGTCCGGGTCGACCGACGCCTTGACCTTGACCAGGCGGGCGAGGTTGGCCCCGTAGTAGGCGCGCTGCCAGTCCGAGAGGGTCGGGTCGATGTAGTTCTGGTAGGCCCCGCTCGTGTACGGGGCGACGTCGGAGGCGCCCTGGGCGAGCCACGACGCCGACGAGCTCGGTTCGGATCCCGATCCCCAGTTGGCCGTCATCTGGATGCCGGCCAAAGCGTTGCGGTGCACGAACGCGGTCGCCGACGGTGCGACCGCGTTGATCGACCCGCCGTAGGAGTCGAAGAGGAACGCGGCGCCGACACCGGGTGCGACCTGCTGGGAGGAGGTCACCGCGTTCACGACCGCGCCGAGCCCGGCCGAGGAAAGCGGGTCGACGACGAAGGTGGACTTGGCCGCGAATGCCGACCGGCTGAGCGTGCCGTCGGGGGTCTGGGTTGGGAGGTGGCACTCGCCGACGCTCTGACCCTCGCAGCCGGCCTCGATGAACATCGCGTTCAGGTAGCTCTCGGGACCCACGAACCGATAGGTCGGGGCGGCCGGGACCGCCGAGAGGAGCGGCGCCAGCGCGGTGCTGAGCGCTCCGGTGTCCCCGGCGAACACGCCCGCCACCCGGGCGTTGAAGCCCGAGCCCGATGCGAGCAGCTGGCAGTTCGACCAGAGGGCGTCGGGGATCGTCGTGATCCAGTGCTGCCAGGCCCCGAGGACCTCTTGGGCGGCCGTCCACGGGAAGTCGAGCGTGAACAGCGAGATGTCGGGCGGGATGGGGTGGACGCCAAACTCGAAGGAGGTCACGATGCCGAAGTTGCCGCCGCCCCCGCCCTGGCAGGCCCAGAAGAGATCCGGGTTGGCTCCGGGGCTGGCCGTGACGAGGCTGCCGTCGGCAAGAACCATCTCGACCGAGCGGAGGTTGTCGCAGGTGAGCCCGAACAGCCGGTCGAACACGCCGATCCCGCCGCCGAGGGTGAGCCCGGCGATGCCGACGGTCGGGCACGAGCCCCCCGGGAGCAGCACGCCGGCGTTGCCGAGGGTGTCGTAGACGTCGATGAGGTGGGCGCCGGCGCCCACCACAGCCGTCGAACCGGATCCGACGGTGATGCCGGCCATGCGGGTGACGTCGATCACCAGGCCGCTCGACAGCGAGTACCCGCCGTAGCTGTGACCCCCGGACCGGGCGGCGACGGTGATGCCGTGGTCACGCGCGAACCCGACGCAGCGCTGCACGTCGGTGGGCGTGGCGCAGAAGGCGATCGCGGCGGGGTTGATGCCGTCGAACTGCTCGTTGAACAAGAGCTTGCTCGATGCGTAGGCCGAGTTGGACGGCAGGACGAGGTCCCCGAGAGCATCCCGGCGAGGTCGGCCCAGTTGAGCGGGCCCGGCCCCGTCGTCGAGGAGGAGGTCGAAGCCGTCGGGATCACCGCGGCGGGGCTGGAGCAGCCTGCCGCCGCTCCGATCAGGGCCGCCGAGCCGACCGAGGCCCCGAGGATGCCCGCTCGCCGGAGGAACTGGCGTCTGTCCATCGGGGTGCCCACCGAAGCTCACGCTACGTGCGGCGGGATCGGACAGCGGGGGACCGGTCGGCGCCGGTTCGAACCGTTGCATGTCCCGAGCGAACGTTTGGGTGGTAGAACAGGCGAGGTGACACAGACCGACGCCCGGGTGCAGGTGGACGGGGACGCCGTGTTCGGCGTGTCGGAACTGGCCGCGCGCAGCGGGGTGCCGGTCCCGACCATCCATCACTACCGCAAGCTCGGCCTGCTCCCGCCGGCGGCCCAGATGGCGCCGAACCGGTTCTCCTACGACGAGCGCCACGTTGTCGCACTCGGAGCCATCAGGTCCCTGCGGGCCCACCAGGTTCCCCTCGACACCGTCCGCCGGGTCCTGCCCGGCCTCCTCGCTTCGGACTCGGCCGGCCTGACCGAGGAGGCATGGCAGGGGCTGGTCGCAGACGGTTCGTTGTCGACCGCCGACCCGGCCGCCGAGCGGCTGCTCGACGCCGCCCGCGAGGCCTTCGCCCGGCGCGGCTACGACGGCGTCTCGGTGGGCGAGATTTGCGATGCCGCCGGCATCGCCAAGGGGACCTTCTACCGATACTTCGACTCCAAGGACGCCATCTTCGTGGCCGCAGCCCGCTCCACCGTCGAGGCGGTCGGCGAGGCGCTGGACCGGCGCGGCGGGACCCTGAGCGAGACCGAAGCCCTCAGTGCGCTGCAGGCGCTTCTCGCCCCGCTGGCCCCGCTGCTGCTCGAGGCGGCCACCCGGGAGCTGCGCGACGAGCCAAAGTCCGCCGGCATCGTCGCTTCGGTGGCCCAGGGCCTGGCCGCCCGGTTGCGGCCCCGCCTCGGAGCCCAGGGCGCCATCCCGGCTGCCCGCAAGGTCGTAGAAACGGTCATTTTGGGGCTGGTGCGACCGGCCCTCGGGCTGCGTTAGCCGCCCCCAGCACCGTCTGACCCAAGCAATCTCGGACCACCTGCCCCGACGGGCGGGTGGGTTCTCGCGCGCCTGTCCTTGACGGGGCGCCGCTTCACGTATAACAAGTGTGGACCGTCGGTCACTGGCGCTATACGTGAGGAGCTTTGGGGGTGGCATCACCAGCGACAGGACATCCGCAGAGCCCGCCCTCGTTGTCGGCCTCCGATGTGATGTCCAAGGCCAGTTCGGAGAACTTCCCGGTGGCCTCGCGCGCCCTGCCCCGCGCCGTGCGGCCCCATCTGCTCGCCGTGTACGGCTTCGCCCGGCTCGTCGATGACATCGGCGACGAGGCCGAGGGGGACCGGCTGGCCCAGCTCGACTGGGCCGACGCGGAGCTCGACCGCGCCGCGCTCGGGACCGCGGAACACCCGGTGTTCCGCACTCTCGCTCCCACCATCGCCCGGTTCGGCCTTCCCCTTGCCCCGTTCCGCGCGCTGATCGAAGCGAACCGCCAGGACCAGAGCGTGACCCGTTATGCGACCTTCGACGACCTGGTGGCGTACTGCATGTTGTCGGCGGCCCCGGTCGGCCAGCTGGTGCTCGCGATCTTCGGGGCCGCGACCCCCGAGCGAATCGAGCGCTCCGACCGGGTCTGCATCGGGCTGCAGCTCGTCGAGCACCTCCAAGACGTGGCCGAGGACGCGCAGATGGGCCGCATCTACCTCCCCTTGGAGGATCTGGCGTTGTTCGGGTGCGCGGCCGACGGGCTGGTGGACGAGGCGAATCGCCCGGCCCTGCGCGACGTGGTGGCGCACGAGGTTCGACGGGCACGCGAGTTGCTGGCCGAGGGTGCCCCGCTGTCGGCGTCGCTGCCGTTCCGGGCCCGCCTGGCGGTGGCCGCGTTCGGTGCCGGTGGCGGCGCAGCCCTCGACTCGATCGAACGAGCGTCCTTCGACGTGGTGGCGGTGCGGTGCCGGCCGACGCCGCGCCGCTTCGCCTCGAGGTGGCTGGCCACGGCGCTCCTCCCGTCCCGGTACGGGCCGAAGCGATGAACATCATCCGGGCCTACGACGAGTGCGAGGCGATCACCAAGCGCGAGGCCAAGAACTTCGCCTACGGGATCCGGCTCCTCCACCCGCCCGAGCGGCGCGCACTCTCCGCCGTCTACGCGTTGGCGCGGCGCATCGACGACATTGGCGACGGCGACGGGACGGTCGAGGCGAAGCTTTCCGGACTCAGCCAAGTGCGCAAGGACATCGATTCGCTCGACGACACCGACGACCCGGTGCTCGTCGCGATCGCCGATGCCTCCGTCTCGTACCGGCTTCCGATGGGCGCGTTCGGCGAGCTGATCGACGGCTGCGAGATGGACGTCCACGGCACCCACTACGAGACGATCGACGAGCTGGTCGGCTACTGCAGGCGCGTGGCGGGCACCGTCGGGCGGCTGTCGCTGGCCGTGTTCGGATCGTACGAACGCGAGGGCGCGGTGGCGTTGGCCGACGACCTCGGGGTCGCGCTGCAGCTGACCAACATCCTGCGAGACGTGCTCGAGGATCGAGGCAACGGTCGGGTGTACCTGCCGGCGGCCGACGCGGCGTCGCTCGGGTGCCCGGCCGACCTCTCGGGTCCTCCAGAATCGGTGGCCGCGCTCGTCGCCTTCGAGTGCACCCGGGCCCGGTCCTGGTTCGCCCGGGGCCTGGAGCTCCTCCCGTTGCTCGACCGACGGAGCCGGGCCTGCGTCGGGGCCATGTCGGGCATCTATCGCCGGCTGCTGGATCGGATCGAGGCCGATCCGATCGCGGTCACAACGGGCCGGGTCTCGTTGCCCGGACGCGAGAAGGCGTGGGTCGCGGTTCGGGCACTGTCGGGGATGTCGTCGTGAGCGCACCCCACGTTGTCGTGGTCGGCGGTGGGCTGGCCGGGATCTCGGCTGCGCTCGACGCAGCCGACGGCGGGGCGACCGTGACGTTGCTCGAGCGCCGAGGGAAGCTCGGCGGGCTCACGTGGTCGTTCAAGCGCAAGGGTCGGTGGTTCGACAACGGCCAGCACGTGTTCCTGCGGTGTTGCACCTCGTACCGGTCGTTCCTTGATCGCATCGGCGCCACTGACATGGTGCACCTGCAAGACCGCCTCGAGGTCCCGGTGCTCGCGCCCGGCGCGAAGAGGGCGGTCATCGCTCGCTCGTCGCTCCCGGCCCCGTTGCACCTGCTCGGCTCGCTGGCCCGCTACCGCCACCTCTCGGTGTCGGACCGGGCCCGGTTGGCCCGTCCGGCATTGGCGCTTCGAAGGCTGGACCTCGACGACCCGGCCCTCGACGACGTGGCGTTCGGGGCGTGGCTCACCGCGCACGGGCAACGCCGCGAGGCGATCGAAGCGCTGTGGAATCTCATCGCACTGCCCACCCTCAACGTCTCCGCCGACGATGCGTCGCTGTCGCTCGCCGCGATGGTCTTTCGGACCGGTCTCCTCGACGCGACGGACGCCGGCGACATTGGCTGGTCCAAGGTGCCGCTCGGTGAGCTGCACGGCGAGCAGGCATCCCGAGCGCTCGCCGAGGCGGGGGTCACGGTGGTGCTCGGCGCCACCGTCGACGCCCTCGACGCCGCGACAGGCGGAGCCCGGGTGGTGTCGTTCGGGGACCGCAGCATCGAGGCGGACGCGCTCGTGGTGACCGCGCCACCCGAGGTGACGACGGGGTTGCTTCCGGCCGGGGTGCTCGGCCCGCTCGACGGGCTCGGCTCGTCGCCGATCGTGAACGTGCACCTCGTGCTCGACCGCCGGGTCACCGATCTCTCGATGTTCGCCTGCGTGAAGTCGCCGGTGCAGTTCGTCTTCGACCGGACCGACTCTGCGCACTTCGGCGACGCGGACGGGGCCGCCGAGGGCGAGCAGTGCCTCTCCATCTCCTTGTCGGCGGCAGATGCCGACATCGGGCGTCGACCCGAGGACCTGGTGTCCGGCTACCTCGACGCCCTCGGAGAGGTCGTGCCGGCGGTGCGTGACGCCGTGCTGCTCGACGGCGTGGTGTCGCGCGAGCGCTCGGCGACGTTCCGGGCGGTGCCGGGTTCGGGAGCACTGCGGCCGGGGGTGGCGACGACGCTCGATCGGGTGCTCGTCGCCGGGGCGTGGTGTGACACGGGATGGCCGGCCACGATGGAAGGGGCGGTGCGGAGCGGGGCCGCGGCGGCCGCGGCCGCGCTGGCCAGGCTCGGCACCGGTGTGAAGCCCGAGCTCCAAGAGGTGGCGTCGTGAGCGACCACGTGGCCGCGTCGGCCGCCGACGCCCTGGCCCGGGCGGGCGCCCTGGTGCGGCCCGCCCTTGCCGAGGCGGTGGCCCGACTCGACCCCGAACTCCGCGAGCCGGCCGAGCACCACATGGCCGGGGGCGGCAAGGGGGTCCGAGCGGCGCTGGCCGTCATCGGCGCGGCGGCCTCGGGGGGCACCGAGCGCGAGGGGGTCTTGGGCGCCGTGGCGGTCGAACTGATCCACAACTACTCGCTCGTGCACGACGACATCATCGACAACGACGAGGAACGCCGGCACCGGCCGACGGTGTGGGCCGCCTTCGGGACCGGCCGGGCGATCGTGGTCGGCGACGCGTTGGCCAATCTGGCCACCCAGCTCCTCTTGGAGGACCCGACGCCTGCCCGCGTCCGAGCTGCGCAGCTGCTCGCCGACTCGACGTCGTTGATGATCAGCGGCCAGGCCGACGACATGGCGTTCGAACGGCGCGACGCGATCACCGCCGAGGAGTGTCTGAAGATGGAGGAGGGCAAGACCGGGGCCCTGCTCGGGTGCGCCAGCGCCATCGGCGGCGTCCTCGCCGAGGCCGATGACGCGACCATCAAGGCGCTGACCTCGTTCGGTCTGCGCCTCGGGATGGCGTTCCAGGCCGTCGACGACGTGCTCGGCATCTGGGGCGAGCCCAAGAAGACCGGCAAGCCGGTGGGCAGCGACCTCATCGCCCACAAGAAGAGCCTTCCCGTCGTGATCGCCCGGGCCACCGGCGGCCCCGAGCTGGACCGGCTGCTCGCATCGGAGCTGAGCGAGGACGACGTGGTGGAGGCATCCGCGCTGATCGAGGCGACCGGGGCCCGCCGCGAGGTCATGGCCATCGCCGACCGGGCCCTGGCCGAGGCGCTCGAGTCGCTCGAGTCGGTCCCGCTCGTGCCGGGCTACGCCGCCGAACTGGTCGCCATCGCCCGATTCGTGACCGAGCGCGACCGATGACGTCGATCGATCAGAGGGGGTCGACGGTGACCACTGGCGAGCCGAGGTCGGCCCGCCAATGCCTCGACGCGGCGCGCGATGCCCTCTTGGCCATGCAGGAGTCCCCGGGCTACTGGAAGGGCGAGCTCGAGACCAACGTGACGATGGACGCGGAGGATCTCCTGCTCCGCCAGTTCCTCGGCATCCGAACCGAAGAGCAGACGGCGGCCAGCGCGAAGTGGATCCGGTCCAACCAGCGCGACGACGGCACGTGGGCCAACTTCTATGGTGGCCCACCGGAGCTCTCGACCACGGTCGAGGCCTACCTGGCCCTCCGCCTGGCCGGCGACGCCCCCGACGCGCCGCACATGCTTCGGGCGGCCGAGTATGTGCTCGCCGCCGGTGGGGTCGAGGCGACCCGGGTCTTCACACGCATCTGGCTGGCCCTCTTCGGCCTGTGGTCGTGGGAGGAGCTCCCGGTGCTCCCGACCGAGCTTGTGTTCTTGCCGAGGTGGTTCCCGCTCAACATCTATGACTTCGCATGCTGGGCCCGCCAGACGGTGGTCGCCCTGTGCGTCGTGTCGCACTACCGGCCGGTGCGGGGGATCGACGTCGGGATCGACGAGCTCCGGAGCGGTGAGCGCCGTTGCGCCGAGGCATCGCTGTCCACCTGGGGCGGGCGCTTCACCCTGCTCGACCGGCTGTTGCACCGCTACGAGCGCCGGCCCATCGGGTTCCTCCGCCGGGCCGCGCTGACGCGGGCCGAACGGTGGATCGTGGCCCACCAGGAGAACGACGGATCGTGGGGCGGGATCCAACCGCCGTGGGTGTACTCGATGATGGCGCTCGAGCTGCGCGGCTACGAGCTCGGCCACCCGGTCATGCGGGCGGGGCTCGCCGGGCTGGACGGCTTCACCATCGAGGACGAGTCGGGCCGCCGCCTCGAGGCGTGCCAGTCGCCGGTCTGGGACACGGTGCTCGCGATCATCGCCCTGGCCGACGCCGGGGTGAAGCCGGACGACCCCGACCTGAACGCCGCCGCGAGCTGGGTGGTCGCCGAAGAGGTGACCAAGCGGGGCGATTGGAGCGTCAGGCGGCCGATGCTCGAGCCGGGCGGCTGGGCCTTCGAGTTCGAGAACGACTGGTACCCCGACATCGACGACACGGCGGAGGTCGTGCTGGCGCTGATTCGGACCGACTCGGCGGGGCACCCGTCGGTCGCCCGCGCCATCACCTGGCTGCTCGGGATGCAGAGCAAGGACGGCGGGTGGGGGGCGTTCGACGTCGACAACACCCAGATGCTCTGCCGGGAGCTGCCGTTCTGCGACTTCGGCGAGCTCATCGACCCGCCGAGCGCGGATGTGACCGCGCACGTGGTCGAGATGCTGGCCGCCCTCGGAAGGCACCCCGCCGAGCTCGGGCGCGGCGTGCAATGGCTGCTCGACGCGCAGGAGGACGACGGGTCGTGGTTCGGCCGGTGGGGGGCCAACCACGTCTACGGGACCGGCGCCGCCATCGTGGCCCTGGTCGCAGCGGGCACCGCACGGTCGGACCCGGTCATCGGGCGGGCCGTCGCATGGCTGGTCGAGCACCAGAACGAGGACGGCGGGTGGGGCGAGGATCTGCGCTCCTATGGGGACCCGGCCTGGAAGGGCCGCGGGAACTCGACGGCGTCCCAGACCGGCTGGGCCCTCCAGGGTCTGGTCGCAGCCGGCGAGCGTCGCTCCGCCGCCCGCGGCGTGCGATACCTGGTCGACACCCAGCGCGGCGACGGCACCTGGGACGAGCCGTGGTTCACCGGCACCGGGTTCCCGGGCGCGTTCTACATCAACTACCACCTCTACCGGATGGTGTTCCCGCTGTCCGCGCTCGGGCGCTACCTGGGAGAGGAGGACGGTCGTGGCTGACCTCTTGGTGTTGAGCGCGTTGCGCATCGAGGCGCTGGCCGTCGGCGGGCGGGTCCAGGTGATCGGGATGGGGCCCCAACGCGCCGCCACGGCCAAGCTCAAGGTGGGCGATGGCCCCGTCGCAGTGGCGATGATCGGCGTCGCCGGTGGCGTCGCGCCGGGACTGGCCGCCGGCGACCTCGTGGTCGCGACGGAGTTGCGGACGGTCGACGGGCGGACGCGACCGCTCCCGTCGGCCGGGCTCGTGGCGGCGGAGCTCGAGCGCGCCGGTCTGCCGGTTCACCTGGGACCCATTCTCTCGGTGCCGCGCTTTGCCCGGGGCTCCGAGCGAGCTGCCCTCGGAGCCGACGGGGTGCTGGCCGCCGACATGGAGTCGGCGTGGCTGGCCGACACCCTGGGCGACCTGCCGCTCGTCGTGGTCCGCTCGGTTGCCGACTCGCTCGACGGGGGACCGCTGCGGGGCGGCATCAAGGCGCTGGCCGCGCTGCGCAAGGTCCGACCGGCCCTCGAGGCATGGGCGGGCGCGGTGGCGCCCCGCCGGGTCGAGCTCGCCGCGCCGCGCTCGTTCTGCGCGGGGGTCGAGCGGGCCATCGAGATCGTGGAGCGGGCCATCGAACGGTTCGGCGCCCCGGTCTACGTCCGTCGCCAGATCGTGCACAACGCGCATGTCGTTTCGGGCTTGGAGGCGCGCGGTGCGGTGTTCGTCGAGGAGCTCGACGAGGTGCCCGACGGCGCCACGGTGGTCCTGGCCGCCCACGGGGTGTCGCCCGAGGTCCGCGCCCAGGCGACCGCGCGCGGCGATCTCTCCGTGATCGACGCGACGTGCCCCCTTGTCGCGAAGGTCCACCACGAGGCGCGACGTTTCGCGTCGCAGGGCCGCCGGATCGTGCTCGTCGGTCACGCCGACCACGAAGAGATCGTCGGCACCATGGGCGAGGTGCCCGACTCGATCGACCTGGTCGAGGGGGTGGGCGACGTGGCGCGGCTTCCCTACGGCGCCGACACCCCGATCGCCTATCTCACCCAGACCACCCTGGCCGTGGACGAGACCGCCGAGGTGGTGGCGGCGCTCCGGGAGCGCTTCGACGCCCTGGTCGGTCCGAGCGCCAACGACATCTGTTACGCCAGCCAGAACCGGCAGGACGCGGTCCGTTCGCTGGCCGGACACTGCGACCTGGTGCTCGTGGTGGGCTCGGCCAACTCCTCGAACGCGACCCGCCTGGTCGAGGTGGCCCGCCGCGAGGGCTGCCGGGCCGAGCTTGTCGAGGACGCCGGCCAGGTCGACCTGCGGTGGCTCTCCGGGGTCGCAACCTTGGGGATCACGGCCGGCGCGTCGGCACCCGAGGCGCTGGTGCAACACCTGGTCGAGGCCGTGTCGGGCCTCGGCCAAACAGAGGTCGTCGAATACCGAACCGTCGAAGAGTCAGTCCGTTTCTCCCTCCCACAACAGGTGCGCTAAATGCCAATTCCCATGCGACAGAACCTCCGAATCGGATCCCACTTGATCCGCAACAAGGTGAAGAAGAACAAGTACTACCCCTTGATCGTCGAGATCGAGCCGCTGTTCGCGTGCAACCTGTCGTGCCCGGGGTGCGGCAAGATCCAGCACCCGACCGACATCTTGCGCAAGCGGCTGTCGCTCGACGACATCGTCGGCGCGGTCGAGGAGAGCGGGACCCCGATGGTGTCGATCGCCGGCGGCGAGCCGCTGCTGCACCCCGACATCGACAAGATCGTGGCGGAGCTGATCCGGCGAAAGATCTACGTCTACCTCTGCACCAACGCGGTGCTGCTGCGCCGTCGCCTCGACAGGTTCACCCCGTCGCGGTTCTTCTCGTGGGTCGTCCATGTCGACGGCCTCGGGGAGCGCCACGACGCCGCGGTCGACCGGGTCGGGGTGTTCGATGAGGTGGTCGAGGCGGTGAAGGACGCCAAGAGCCGCGGGTTCCGGGTCACCACCAACTCGACGTTCTTCAACACCGACTCACCGAAGACCGTCCGTGACGTCCTCGACTTCTTGAACAACGACCTGAAGGTCGACGCGATGATGATCTCGCCCGCCTTCGCCTACGAGAAGGCTCCCGACCAGGAGCACTTCATGGGCGTGGACCAGACCCACCAGCTCTTCAAGGAGGCGTTCGGCGAGAAGCGGCGCAAGGGGTGGCGGCTCAACCACTCGCCGCTGTTCCTCGACTTCTTGGAGGGCAAGACCGAATTCGCATGCACCGCCTGGGGGATCCCGAGCTATTCGGTCCTCGGCTGGCAGCGGCCCTGCTACCTGATGGCGGACGGGTACGCGTCCAGCTACAAGGAGCTCGTCGAGACCACCGACTGGTCGAAGTACGGGCGTGGCAAGGACCCCCGCTGCGACAACTGCATGGCCCACTGCGGCTACGAGCCCACCGCGGCCATCGCGAGCATCGGCTCGCTCCGTCAGTCCATCCGCGCCCTGGTGAACACCCACTGATCGTGGAAGCGGCCGAGCGGAACGACCAGGTCGTGGACGAGTGGGGGACCCTGCGCGCGCTCACGCCGGGCGCCCTCGCCGACATGGACCGCGAGGCCCTCGACGATCTGGCCGCCGAGATCCGGCGGTTCCTGGTGGCCTCGGTCGCCCGCAACGGCGGCCACCTCGGCTCCAACCTGGGCGTGGTCGAGCTGACCCTCGCGCTGCACCGCACCTTCTGTTCGCCCGAGGACCGGATCGTCTGGGACACCGGCCACCAGGGCTACGTGCACAAGCTGGTCACCGGCCGGGCCGCCGACTTCGGCGGGCTGCGCCGGGCCGGGGGCATGTCGGGGTACCCCAGCCGGTCCGAGTCGCCCCATGACCTGGTCGAGAACTCCCACGCCTCGACGGCGCTCTCCTACGCGTACGGCATGGCCGAGGCGGGCGTGCTCCGCCGGGACCCCGGCCGGGTCATAGCGGTGGTCGGGGACGGGGCGCTGACCGGCGGCCTCGCGTATGAGGCCCTCAACAACATCGGGGTGTCCGGGGCGCCGGTGCTGGTGGTGCTGAACGACAACGGCCGCTCGTACGCGCCGACGGTGTCCGCGCTCACGACGGCCGGGCGGCTCGACGACGAGCTGTGCGACCCCAAGGCGCCGGCCGGTTTCTTCGAGGCACTCGGCATCGCGTACCACGGGCCGGTCGACGGCCACGACGTGACGGCGCTCGAGCGGGCCCTCGGCGAGGCGTCGCGCCACGACGGGCCGGTGGTGCTCCACGTGCACACGGTCAAGGGGCGCGGGTACCGGTTTGCGGAGGCCGACGAGGCCAAGTGCCTGCACGACATCGGGCCGTTCGACCCCGACACCGGCGTGGCCCTGGCGCGTGGGGGCCGCAGCTACACCGAGGCCTTCGCCCGCGCGATCGTCGCCGAGGCCGAGGCTCGCCCCGAGCTGGTCGCGATCACCGCGGCGATGGATGGCCCGACCGGGTTGAGCGCGTTCAAGGAGCGCTACCCCGATCGCTTCTTCGACGTCGGCATCGCCGAGCAGCATGCCGTCACGGCGGCCGCTGGTATGGCCATGGCCGGCCTGCGGCCGGTCGTCGCCATCTACTCGACCTTCCTCAACCGGGCCTGGGACCAGCTGTACTACGACGTCGGTCTCCATCGCCTGCCGGTCGTGTTCTGCCTCGACCGGGCCGGGATCACCGGTGACGACGGGCCGAGCCACCACGGGGTCACCGACCTGGCGCTGCTCACCAAGGTCCCCGGCATGACCGTGCTCGCACCGACCTCGTACGAGGAGGTCGCTGTGATGCTCCGATGGGCGCTCGAGTGGAGCGGCGGACCGGTGGCCATCCGGTGGCCGAAGACCGAGGCCCCCACCGCCCGGGCGACGGGGGAGTGCCTCGGCGCGCGCCGCGTGCGGTCGGGGACCGACGTCTGCCTCATCGGCGTCGGCAAGCTCCTTGCCGCCTGCGAGGCGGCCGCCGACCTGCTGGACGCAGACGGCGTGTCGGCGAGCGTCTGGGACCCGAGGTCCGTGACGCCGCTCGATCCGGTGCTGCTCGACGACGCATCCGCGCATCGGTTCGTCCTCGTCGCAGAGGATGGGGTGGCGGAGGGCGGGGTCGGTGCACTGGTCTCCTCGGCCCTCTTGGCGGCGGTCGGCCAGGCCTCCCCTCAGGTGCTGTGCGCCGGTGTCCCGGTGGCTTTCGTCGCTCACGGCCGCCCGGCCGACATCCTGGGCGATCTCGAGCTCGACGGCGCGGGGATCGCCCGGCGGGTGTTGCGCCATCTCGGCCGGGAAACCTGGGATCGCGCCGTGCTCGCAAGGCCCTAGAAGGGGCAACCTCGACCACACGGCGGTCCACCCCGGGGGACGGCCGAAATCACTCGGGTGTGGTTCGCTGCCGGTCCGAAGTCCACCGTTTTCGGGTGACCGTCTGGTACAACGGAACGGCATCTTTCCTGTCGAGGGGCCATTTCGGGTCCCCGCGGAAGAACCCGAGGGCGCGTGGCATCTTTGAGCGACCCGGTACCGGCCGAGCGGTCGGGAATCGGAACCGGTACCCGGTGAGCGACGAGAGCGGGACCTCTCGGCGAAAGATACTGCGGCGGGGCGGGCGATTGACGACCGTCGGCCTCCAACGGCCGTCCGAGTCGGCCGTGTCGCTCGGCCTGGCGCTGAAGGCCCGGACCGAGGAGCTGGCCGAGCGGGTGCTCGGGCGCTGGGAGGCCGGTCGTGGCGATCCGTCCCCGGTTACCGACCGGATCCGCGACGACGTGCTGCGCTTCTGCCGCACCGGGACGGGCCAGGTCACCGCGTATCTGATCAGCGGCGAGGTCGCGACCCGGGAGCAGACGGCGAGCCAGGCCGCACCGGGGCGGGCGGCGGCCAACCAGTCGGTCTCGCTCTCCGACCTGTTGAAGATGCACCTCTATTGGCGAGACGTCCTCATCGAGATGATGACCGAGGAGGGCGAGCGCCTGTCGAGCGATCCCGACGCCCTGGCGCTTGCCGAGGCGGCGGCTCGCATGGGGAGTGACTCGGCCATCGTCCGCGTGGCCAAGGTGTTCGACAACCAGCGCAACCAGATCCAGGCCCAACTGGAAGAGGAGCA
>PLWZ01000046.1 GCA_003151235.1 Acidimicrobiaceae bacterium | reverse complement strand
CACCGGCAACATGGAGCTCCGGCTCGACCGGCGACTGGCCGAGCGGCGGATCTACCCGGCGATCGACGTCAATGCCAGCTCCACCCGCCACGAAGAGCTGCTCTTCGACAAGTCCCAGCTTCAGCAGGTCTGGAAGCTCCGCCGGGTGCTCAACGCCCTGGCCAACGACGGCAGCGCCGCCGCCGGCCTGGAGCTCCTGTTGGACAAGATCCGCACCACCAAGAGCAACGACGAGTTTCTGGCCGAGATCGCCAAGGGTCCAGCCACTCCGTCTTGATCGAACCGTTGCCCCATTCCGATATGATCGGCACGCCGCGAATCGGGTGCGGGCCGACTCCGGAGCGCCACCACCACGGGAGAACCCAATGAAGACCGACATCCACCCCAACTACATCGAAGCCACCGTGCGCTGCTCATGCGGCAATACCTTCAAGACGCGGTCGACCAAGGACGATATCCACCTCGAGCTGTGCAACGAGTGCCACCCGTTCTTTACCGGCAAGCAGAAGCTGGTCGACTCGGGTGGCCGGGTGGAGCGCTTTCAGCGTCGCTACGCCAAGTCAGGCTCGCGGAAGAAGCCGTCGGCACCGTCGGCATCCTGATCGGACGGGGCCGCCCGCAGGGCGTGTGACCGGTCGGCTTTTCGATCCAGCTTTACCATCGACGACGATGTGGGCGGCACCGGCACCGGTGGCCACTACCCTTGGGCCGTGCTGAGCGACCGTCTGAACGAACTCGAACGTGAGTACGAGGCGGTCGTTGCCGAGTTGAACGATCCGAACGTGTCGGCCGATCCCCGGCGTCTGCGGGACGCATCCCGTCGGCACAAAGAGCTCGAAGAGGTGGTCGGCACCTGGCGACGACTCCAACAGGCGGAATCTGATCTCGAGGCGGCCAGGGAAATGGTCTCCGACTCCGTCGGCGAAGAACGAGAGCTGGCCCGGGACGAGGTGGAGCGGGCGGAATCCGACCTCAGCCATCTCGAAGAAGAACTTCGGCTGCAACTCTTGCCAAAGGACCCCAACGCCGACCGGAACGTGATTATGGAGATTCGCGGCACCGAGGGTGGGGAAGAGGCGAATCTCTTCGCCAAGGACCTGTACGACATGTACACCCGGTATGCCGCGGCCAAGGGATGGAAGACCGAAGTTCTCTCGTCCAGCCCCTCCGAGCGCGAGGGATTGAACGATGTCACCTTTCTGGTGAAGGGGGAAGGTGCCTGGCAACGCCTCGAGCACGAGGGTGGACCGCACCGGGTGCAACGGGTGCCGGTGACCGAGTCACAGGGAAGGATCCACACTTCCGCCGCGGCGGTGGCGGTGCTGCCGGAAGCCAAAGAGGTGGACGTGGCCATCGACCAGAGCGACCTTAAAATCGATGTGTACCGGTCCACCGGACCGGGTGGGCAGTCCGTCAACACCACTGACTCTGCGGTTCGTATCACCCACCTTCCCACCGGCATCGTGGTGGCCATGCAAGACGAGAAGAGTCAGATCCAGAACCGGGCCAAGGCCATGATCGTGTTGCGGTCCCGTCTGCTCAAGGCGGAACAGGATCGTCAGGCCGCCGAGTTGTCAGCGGTGCGCCGGAGCCAGGTGGGCGGAGGCGGCCGATCGGAGAAGATCCGGACCTACAACTACAAAGAGAACCGGGTCACCGATCATCGTATCCGGCTCACCTTGCACAAGCTCGATCGCATCCTGATGGGGGACCTCGACGACCTGACTGACGCGCTGATGGCGGACAAGCGTGCCCGTCAACTGGCCGAAGGCTGAGATGACGGTGGTCGAGACCCCCGGTGGCGCAAGGGCGACGGTTTGGGGAAACCAGCGCCGTCGGTTGCTGGCGTCGACAGCTGATCGGCTGGGCTCGGAACGAGAGGCCCAGTGGATTGTCGAGCACGTCGAGCACGTCGAGGCAGAAGACGCCGCCCCGATGACACCTGACGAGCGAACCCGACAGGTGGAGGGGCTGGTCACCCGGCGGGCATCCGGCGAGCCACTGCAGTACGTACTGGGCAGTTGGCCATTCCGCTCATTGGAGCTGAGGGTTGATTCCCGTGTTCTGATTCCCCGGCCTGAAACCGAGCAGGTGGTCGGTGTGGCGTTGGCCGAACTGCACCGGATGCACGGCGGGGCCATGTCCGATGGAGCACAGCGTGGTGGGAATGAACCGTCGGTGGTGTCTCCGGTCTGCGTGGATCTCGGCACCGGGTCAGGAGCCATTGCGTTGGCGATGGCTACCGAAGCGTGCCTTCGGTTCCCGAAGATCGAAGTGTGGGCTACCGATGTCTCCGACGAGGCGCTGGAGGTGGCGCGCCTGAATCTGGCAAGCACCTCCAAGGGTGGCGAGGACGGGGGCATCCGCGTGCGATTTGGCCAGGGGTCGTGGTTCGATGCCCTTCCTCCCGAACTGAGGGGTCGGGTCGATCTGATCGTCTCCAACCCGCCGTATGTGTCCGAGTCCGAATACGCCGAACTCGAACCCGGGGTTCGGGACTGGGAGCCGCGGGGGGCGCTGGTGGCTCCGTTTGGGGCCGGAGGCGTGGGTGGGATGGCCGACATCGAGACGATCGTGGCCAATGCGCCCGGGTGGCTCCATTCGAGAGGTGTGTTGGTGGTGGAGATAGCGCCTCGGCAGGCCTACGCCGCCATCGATGCCGCCCGACGAGCCGGTTTTGCCCAGGTCACCACGGAGCGCGATCTGGCCGGTCGGCTCCGGATGCTGGTGGCGAGGCGCTGACGGTGATTGCTCAGTTGCACGCCAGTGACCCGGTTGACGTTGGAAAGGCAGCTGACCTCCTGGCGGCCGGCATGGTGGTCGCGATTCCCACCGACACCGTGTACGGGCTGGCCGTCGACCCATCGCAGCCCGGTGCCGTTGACCGGGTCTTCGCGCTGAAGGAGCGGCCCGGCGAGGTGGCCCTTCCGGTATTGGTGACCGGATGGGGCCAGGTCGAGATGGTGGCGGGCACCCTCGAGGGGGCGGCGCAAGGATTCGCCGATCAGTACTGGCCGGGCCCGCTGACTCTGGTGGTGCCCCGCAGGGGCCGGTTTCGTGCCGACCTGGGCGGCGAGTTGGCGGCGAGTTGGACGGTGGGACTGCGGTGGCCCGACCATCCGGTCGTCCAGGCTCTCTGTACGGCCATTGGGCCTCTGGCGGTTACCAGCGCCAACCGGCATGCGGAACCTCCGGCTACCTCCGCGGAGGACGTCATCGTGGCGTTCACCGGTGACGACCGTCTGTCGGCGGTGTTGGACGGAGGCGTGTGTGATGGCGCCCCATCGACGGTGGTGGAGTGCCGCGGTCCGGTGTCACGCTGTCTTCGGGAGGGAGCCATCCGTTGGGATGGCTCCACCAGGCGTCCGGAAGCGCTGGATTGACTGTATAGCTCCGGCCGAGGGACACTGGACCCCTGATGTTGAGCCGTATGGCGTCTCGCCAACACGTAATTATTTTCGACTAGCCACTCACCGATCCGGTGTGTGGCTCTTGGCCGTCCACTTGGTGGGCGGTTTTTCATTTTCCGAGCCAACTTTGCTTCATCCGAAATGCGGATCTGAAGAGAGGCGATCCTGAAACCGACGAGCCCAGCCAACGAGGAAGACCGGGCCACATATTGCGGCCCGAACCTGAGCGCGCGATGAGCGGGCCCGGTCACAATGTCGCGGTCATCGGCGGAGACGGCATCGGGCCCGAGGTGCTCGACGAGGCGCTGAAGGTCGTCGCGGCGGCCGGCGTCTCACTTCGGACCACCGACTACGACCTCGGAGCGGCCCGGTTCGTCCGGACCGGTGAGGTCTTGAGCGACTCGGTGCTCGACGAACTGCGGGCCCAGGACGCGATCCTGCTCGGCGCAGTCGGCCCCCCGATCGGGGACACCACGGTCCCGCCCGGCACCTTGGAGCGCGGCCTGCTCCTGCGGATGCGTTTCGAGCTCGATCTGTTCATCAACCTGCGTCCCTTCACCGGCGTCCCGGGATCGATCGCCGCGGGAGCGGACTTCGTTGTCATCCGCGAGAACACGGAGGGCACCTACGCCGGCGAGGGAGGGTTCCTGCGCAAGGGGACGCCGCACGAGGTGGCGACCCAGGGATCCGTGAACACCCGGATGGGAGTGGAACGGTGTGTCCGCTTCGCCTTCGACCTGGCGGAGCGTCGCGACGCCCACAAGCTCACCCTGGTGCACAAGACGAACGTCCTCACCTTCGCCGGCGACCTGTGGCAGAGGACCGTCACCGAGGTGGCGGCCGAGTATCCCGACATCGCACGTGACTACAACCACGTCGATGCTGCGTGCATCTACATGATCGAACGGCCGGGCAACTACGACGTGATCGTGACCGACAACCTCTTCGGTGACATCCTCACCGACCTCGCCGGCGCCGTGTGCGGCGGCATCGGCTTCGCCGCGTCGGCGAACCTCAACGCGGCCCGGACCGGCCCGTCGATGTTCGAGCCGGTCCACGGCGCGGCCCACGACATCGTCGGTCAGAACATCGCCAACCCGCTCGCTGCCATCCGATCGGCGAGCCTCATGCTCGACTTCCTGGGCGAGGCCGACGCCGCCGCCCGCATCGACAAGGCCGTCGCCGATTTCCTCCAATCGGATCAACTCTCCCGTCCCCCGGCCGGTTCCGATGGCTGGTCAACCACTGCCATCGGTGCCGCAATCGCAGAAAGGCTTTGAGATGCCCATTACCCCCACCGAAAAGATCTGGATGGACGGCGAGCTGGTCGACTGGGCCGACGCCAAGGTGCACGTGCTCACCCACACGATGCACTACGGGTCGGGCGTCTTCGAGGGGATCCGCGCGTACGGGACCGCAAACGGCGTGGCCGTCTTCCGACTGCGCGAGCACATCGAGCGGCTCCTCGATTCGGCCAAGGTGTTCTTGATCGACGTCCCGTTCACCCTGGACCAGCTGATCGAGGCCACCCGAGAGGTGGTGCGGGTCAACGGCATGAACGACGGGTGCTATCTGCGCCCGCTCGTCTACCTCGGCTACGGCGAGATGGGCCTCAACCCGCTTCCGTGCCCCGTGAACGTCTCTATCGCCGCGTGGCCGTGGGGCAGCTACCTCGGCGACGACGGCGTTGCGAACGGGGTCTCGGTGAAGGTCAGCTCGTGGCGCCGCCACGATGCCAACGCGGTGCCGACCGCGGCCAAGGGGACCGGCATGTACGTGAACTCGTCGCTGGCCAAGGTCGAGGCACTGAAGGCCGGCTACGACGAGGCCATCCTCTTGTCCCCCGACGGGCGGGTGAGCGAGTGCACGGGAGAGAACGTCTTCGTCGTCCGCCGCGGGAAGGTGATCACCCCCCATTCCTCCGACTCCGGCGCGCTCGAGGGCATCACCCAGGACTCCGTCGAGACGATCGCGGCCGACCTCGGGTTCCCCGTCGTGCACGAGCCGCTGATCCGGACCGACCTCTACACCGCCGACGAGGCGTTCCTCACCGGGACGGCCGCCGAGGTGGTTCCGATCCGGTCGGTCGACGACCGGCCGGTCGGGGACGGGAAGCCGGGCCCGATCACGAAGGAGATCCAGCGGACCTACTTCGCGACGGTGCGGGGCGAGGTCGACCGCTACAAGGATTGGTTGGACTATGTCGAATGACTCCCGCCGGCCCGGGCACTCGCACCGGAGCGGCGCCCACGAATTCACGATGCCGCGGTGGCCCGAGGCCGTGGACGTCTTCGACACCACGCTCCGGGACGGCAGCCAGCAGGAGGGGCTGTCGCTCACCGTCGACGACAAGCTGAGGGTGGCCGAGCAGCTCGACCATCTCGGCGTGACCTACATCGAGGGTGGATGGCCCGGCGCCAACCCGAAGGACGACGAGTTCTTCCGGCGCGCACCGAGCGAGCTGCACCTGTCGACGTCCACGCTCGTCGCATTCGGCTCGACCCGCCGAGCCGGGGCGAAGGCCGACGCGGACGAGGTCCTGCGCAAGCTGGTCGAGGCCGACACCCCGGTCGTATGCCTGGTTGCGAAATCTTGGGACCGCCACGTGATCGACGCATTGCGCACGGATCTCGACGAGGCGGTTGCGATGGTGGCCGACTCGATCGACTTTTTGAGGCGCCGTGACAAGCGGGTTTTCCTGGACGCCGAGCACTTTTTCGACGGATACATCCACAACCCCGACTTCGCACTGCGGGTGTTGCGGGCGGCCGAGGAGGCCGGGGCCGATGCGCTCGTGCTCTGTGACACAAACGGGGGCACGCTCCCACACGACGTTGCCGCGATCGTGCTCGACGTCGTCGAGCGGATGGAGGCCCAGATCGGCATCCACTGCCACAACGACGCCGGGTGTGCCGTGGCCAACACCCTGGCCGCGGTCGGTGCCGGGGTCACGCACGTCCAGGGTTGCGTCAACGGCTACGGCGAGCGAGCCGGCAACGCCGACCTGGCCGCCGCCATCCCCGACCTGTCGCTCAAGTTGTCGGTGCGGACGATCCCCCCCGATCGGCTCGAGCGGCTCACCGCGGTTTCGCACCACATCGCCGAGCTGGTCAACATCACCCCCAACCCCCAGCAGCCCTATGTCGGCTCGTCGGGCTTCGCCCACAAGGGCGGCCTCCACGCGAGCGCAGTGGCGCGCCGGCGGGACCTCTACGAGCACGTGTCGCCGGGTCTCGTCGGCAATGGCATGCGGGTGGTCGTCTCGGAGATGGCCGGCCGTTCCACCCTTGCGCTCAAGGCCACCGAGCTCGGGATCGACATCGACGGTGAGGTTCTCGGCCGGGTGCTCGACGAGCTGAAGCAGTTGGAGCACGAGGGCTACCACTTCGAGGTGGCCGACGGTTCGCTCGAGCTGCTCCTCCGCCGGGCGAGCGGGTGGGAGCACGACTTCTTCTCTGTCGAGTCGTTCCGGGTGATCACCGACCATGGATCGCAGTCGGGGCCCAACCGCGACGAACCCGGCCCGGTCACGACCGAGGCGACGGTGAAAGTCCAGGTCGGCAACGACCGGATGGTCGCGACGGCCGAGGGGAATGGGCCCGTCAACGCGCTCGACGCGGCCCTGCGGAGCGCGATCGGTCCCCACTTCCCGGCCCTCGGGGGGATCCACCTCACCGACTACCGGGTTCGCGTCCTCGACACCGGCCTCGGGACCGGTGCGGTCACCAGGGTGCTTGTCGACACGAGCGACGGTGAACGCACCTGGACGACCATCGGCGTGTCCGAGAACATCATCGAGGCCAGCTGGCAAGCGCTCTACGACTCGATAGTTCTCGGTCTCCTCCGGGCCTCGGAGGACTAGGCCGTTTCCACTCCTGATGCGGAAAGCACCCGTGGGAAGTTGCCGTAGGGTCGTTTTTTCGTGGAGCGGGACAGGATCGGCACCGAAATCGTGACGTCGAGGGGCGGGCTCCGGGTGGCCGGCCGGAGCGTCAACCCGGTCCTTCCGGCGTTGCTCGGCGCCGCCTGCATCTCGTCGTCGGCCATCGTGGTCCGGCTGGCCGACGTTGCAGCCGGCACAACCGCCTTCTACCGGTGCCTGCTCGCCCTCCCGGTGCTGATCGTTCTGTCGGTCCTGGAGCGGCGCCGACGCGGCTCCCGCTCCGTGCGGAGCCGTACTCTGTCGTTCGTAGCCGGCACATTCCTTGGCATCGATCTCGTGCTGTGGACCCACGCCATCTACGACGTCGGCGCGGGCATCGCCACGGTGCTCGGCAACCTGCAGGTCGTGTTCGTGACCTTCATCGCGTGGGTGTGGCTCCGCGAGCGCCCACGGGTCAAGTTCCTGCTCGCGCTTCCCGTCGTGCTGTTGGGGGTCGTGTTCCTGGCCGGCCTGGCCAGTCACTCCGGTCCAAACTTCCACCCGGTCGCGGGCGTCCTCTACGGACTCGGCACCTCGCTGACGTACGCAGCCTTCATCCTTATCCTCCGCGCCAGTACGAAAGAGATCCCGCACGTGGCGGGCCCGCTGACCGATGCCACGGCCGGCGCGGCGTTCGCGTCGTTGGCGTTCGGGTCGGCCTTGGGTCAGTTGCACTTCTCGTTGCCGTTGCGCTCACTCGGCTGGTTGCTGGTGCTGGCGCTGACCAGTCAGACGGTCGGGTGGCTGCTGATCACCCTCTCGCTCCCGCACCTCCCGGCAGCCGTGTCGTCGCTGCTCTTGCTGTTCCAACCCGCCGCGTCCCTCGTTCTCGCTGCGATCGTGCTGTCCGAACGGCCCACCGGGCTGCAACTGGCCGGGGCCGCCCTCGTGTGCGGCGGCGTGATCTTGGCGGCCCGGGCCAACGCCAGCGCCAAGACCCCGCTGGTCGAACCCACGCCGGGGTAGCCGACCCCTGAACCCGGGCGATTGAGATAGACCGGAGGCCTATGGCCGAACCTGTCACCTCCACCGACCGCGGCCGCGTGCGCGGGTCGACGGCTCCCCACGGGTACGTGTTCCGGGGCATCCCGTTCGCAAAGCCGCCGTTCGGAGCGCTCCGATTCCGCGGCCCCGAGATGACCGACACCTGGGAGGGCGAGCGGCCGACGCTCGACTTCGCACCGACCGCGCCGCAGCCGGCCACGGGCTTCACCCTCATCCCCGAACCCACCATCGACGGGGGCGACGCGCCCGACTGCCTCTCGCTCAATGTGTTCACACCCGAACTCGGTGCGGCCGGGCTGCCCGTGCTGGTGTGGATCCACGGCGGGGGATTCGTCACCGGCACGCCGTCGAGCACCTGGTACGACGGCGACCGGTTCGCCCGCGACGGGGTCGTGGTGGTGAGCGCCGGCTACCGGTTGGGGAGCGAAGGCTTCCTCAACATCGAGGGGGCACCGACGAATCGGGCCGTGCTCGATTGGATCGCCGCGCTCGAGTGGGTGCAACGCAACGTCGCCAACTTCGGCGGCGACCCGGGCAAGGTGACCGTGGCCGGCCAGAGTGCCGGTGGCGCGGCCACCATGCTGCTCACCACCCTGCCCCGGGCCGAGGGCCTCTTTCGCGCCGCGATCCCGATGAGCGGCTCGGTGTTCCCGTCTCGGCCGATCGAGTCGACCCAACGGCTGACCGCTCGCATGGCCGAGCATCTCGGCATCGCCGCCACCTTCGAGGAGTTTGCGCGGGTCTCGCCGGCCGCGCTGGTCGATGCCCAGACGGCCGCCACGACTCGACCCGAGGGGGCGGCCCTCGGTGGAGAGCTCAATTTCTTCCCCTTCGTCGACGGAGGGGTGGTGCCCGACTCGCCGATGCACGCGGTCGCGGCCGGCCGCGGTTCGGCCCTTCCGCTGCTCATCGGCACGACCGAGGAGGAGTTCAACGCGGCCGCCCGCATGGCCCCAGCAGACGACGAGGAGGTTGGCAAGACCCTGAGCGCTCTCGGACTCGACGACGCCGGCATCGCGGCCTATCGGGCCAACGCGCAGGTCCAGGGAGACCAGATCGGGCAGGCGGTGACCGACCGCATGTTCCGCGTGCCCGCGCTCAGGGTGGCGGAAGCCCGGAGTGTCGGCCCGGCACCGACCTACCACTACGAGTTCCAGTGGCGGACCCCGGCGCTCGGCGGCCTCGGCGCGGTGCACTGCCTCGATCTCCCGTTCGTGTTCGATGTGCTCGACGATCCCCATGCGACGGTGGTCGCAGGGGATGTTGTTCCCCAGGAGCTGGCGGACCGGATGCACGCCAACTGGGTCGCGTTCGTGACCGACAACGACCCCGGTTGGGCGCCGTTCCGAAACGACTCGCGCCGGACGATGGTCTTCGACGAACAGTCGAAAGTGGTCGACGACCTCCACGCTCCGATCAGATCGCTCTGGCCCTGACACCCCGAGCCCCGGTGCGGTGACGAGCCAGTCCGCTACTCCGGCGGCTGGCGGTGAGGAGCGGCGGTGGACGCGGCGCCGGTTCTTGAAACTCGGGGTCGGGAGCGCCATCGCCGTCGTGGCCGGTGGCGCAGCCGGTTTCGAGCTCATCTCCCACGGGGTTCTCCCGGGCAAGGAGGAGCTCGACCAGCTCGACGGTGCGTGCTCGGTGCCGAGCCCGCCGCTCCCGTTCTCCCCGCTCGGACCATCGGTCTCGGGCCGCTTCCACTCCCGGGCGCGGGGTCGAGAGGTGGGCTACACCATCGCGCTTCCCCCGGGGCACCAGATGGGTGACGCGCTGGCGCTGATCGTGATGCTGCACGGCTACGGGGGCAACCACGCGAGTGCCCTCGCGGGCATGACGCCCGCCCAGGCGGTGGCCCTCCATGTCGAGGGTCGGCCGCTCGCGCCCATGGCCATGGTGACGGTCGACGGTGGGGGCGGTTACTGGAACCCGCACCCGGGCGACAACCCGATGGCCATGGTCATCGACGAGCTGATCCCGATGTGCCAACGGATGGGCCTCGGCCGCCCCCCGCAGCGCATCGGCACCATGGGCATCTCGATGGGTGGGTATGGCGCGCTGTTGCTCGCCGAGAAGTACCCCGAGCTGATTTCGGCGGTCGCCGCGATCAGCCCGGCGATTTGGACCACCTACGCGCAAGCGCAGGCGGCCAACAGAGGTGCGTACGCGTCGGCAACGGACTTCTCCGACGATGACGCAGTGACTCACGCGGCCGCGCTGGCGGGTTTGCCGGTCCGGATCGCGTCTGGGAACGACGACCCGTTCCACCCCGGTGTTGTCGCACTGTGCGCGGCGTTGCCGGCCGGAGCGTTGGTGGAATTCTCCAAGGGGTGCCACACAGGGCCGTTCTTTGTCGCCCAGGAGTTCCCGTCTCTCGCGTTCTTGGCCCGACACCTCGTTCCCTAGGTGATCTTGGGCATTCGAAGCTGCCGACAAGTCATGACACCGGCTGATCAGTCGGCCTATGGCAGCTGGCTCCGGTTCCGCTGCATGACGGCGTCGCGCCGGGCGCCGAGCTCGCTGAAGTCGGCTCGGGCATTCCCGGCAATCGCCCGCTCGAGTTCCAGGGCCTCTCCCAGGGTCGTTTCGGAACCCTCCGCATACATGCGCTTGATGGACCCGATGACGAGGGGATCGATCTCGCCAATGGTCCGGGCTATCTCAAGCGCCCGATCGACGAGTTCTTGGTGGGGCACGACCTCGGCCACCAGGCCAAGCCGCTCCGCCCGGCGGGCATCGATCAGGTCGCCGGTCATGGACAGAAGTTTCGCCTGCCGAAGGCCGACGGCCCCGGGTAGGCGGGCGGTCATTCCGCCGCCAGGAAGTATCCCCACGCGAGCGTGGGTATCGGCAAAGACGGCGCGTTCGGACGCGATGAGAAAGTCACATCCGAGTGCGATCTCGAATCCCCCGGTGATGGCGGCGCCGTTGATCGCGCCGATGATCGGCTTCGACATTTGGCCTACGTATGTGACGCACCTCGAATCGAGGTGGCGAAAGAAGTCTGCGCCGCCGCGCGCCGCCTCCTTCAGATCGATCCCGGCGCAGAATGCCGGATCGGCACCCGTCAGTACCACGACGCGCACGGCTACGTCGGCGTTGGCGATTTCGAGGGCGGCGAAGAGCGCGGACGCCAACTCCTTATTGAGCGAGTTTCGTTGGTCCGGACGATTGAGGGTGAGGAGGCGGATCCCGTCGACGTCCGCTTCTATCAGCACCGGTTCGTTCGAGCTTGCACCGGTCACCAGCGGATCCTACGCGGGTGGCAAGTGAGGATCTAGACGTCGACCCACCGTGTGACAGATGCTCATTGCTTGGGGGTGGTACCGATCCGATACCCTGAGCAGCGATGGCCCAGCCGAGCTTCGTCCCCATCACCGAAGCCGACCAGGTCCGGGGCGCGCGTCGCTTGTCCGTGCCCGACCAGTGGCTGTCCGACCGACCCGGCGACCTCAAGGGGGCGACCCGCCCGACCGGCACGAGCCACGGCACGCCGGGACCGGACCAGGGGTTCGCGCTCCGGGTCGCCCGCCGTTTCGAGGATCGGCTCAAACTGACCCCGGGCGAGGATCACGAGGACGTGCTGCACGGGGCGGCCATCCTTGCGAGCAAGCGGGCCGGCCTGCTCGGGCGGGCGCCGTGTGTCTACGACCTCGATGCCGCGTTCGCGCTGTTCGGCTTCCTCGTGGCCGACCCGCCCAACGCGCTGGTCACCGAGCGGCGGCGCATGTTCGCCTCCGCGTCGCGTGACTACGTGGTCCAGCGGGCCCTGGTCGATGCGGTTCCCGAGGAGTCGCTCCTGCTGCCGGCCGACGAGCTGTCGGCCCGGGTCGGGGAGTGGCGGGCGTTGGTGCTGCCGCCGCCCGCCCCGCCGCCCACCCCAGCCATCTCCTAGGGTGCGCCGACCCCTTCGGGGCTCGGCTCGTCCAACCCGCCCGATTCTTTGGAGTCGTCCGCAGCCGGCTCCCCGTCGTCGGGCCGCCCGCCGGGAGCTCCCGCCCGGAGCCAGGCGGTCCAACGCCGGCGGGTGACCGCCACCAGGGCGACGCCGCCGACGGCGAGTCCGATCCCGGCCACCTGCACGAGCAGTGACCCGAGGTGGCCGTCCTCACCGAGCCACAGGTGCTCGTCCAAGAACCGCTCGATGCCCCAGAGCACCATCGCGACCCCGATGACGCCCCCGGCCGGGAAGCCGGCCCGTGCGGTGCCGTCGGGCCACCGCCGGAGGCGGCGCTCCAAGGCGATGAGCACGCAGAAGATCGAGAAGTCCTCCAAGGCCTGGAAGATCGGGACCGGGAGCCGCTTGCCGGCCTGGCCGGCGTAGTACATGCCGAACCACTGGTGGGTCGGGTGCCCCCCGCCGGCCACCATGAGCTGTGGCCCGAGCAGCCGGCCCATCGCCCAGGCGGCCATGAGCACCGGCGCGACCAGGTCGAGAGCCTCGACGACGCGCAGATCCGGGCAACGCCGGTGGGTCTGCCAGATCCCGGTCGGAACGGCGAAGAGGATCCCGCCGAACGACGATAGGCCGCCGTGCCAGATCGCGAACACGTCGCCCGGATTGGCGTCGTAGAAGGACAGGTTGGAGAGCACGTGCAGTGCCCGGGCGCCCACCACGGCAGTGACGATGACCCAGATGAACATCCCGCCGACCCAGTCGGTCGAGTACCCACGATCGCGCAGGCGCCGGGAGAAGTACCCGTACGCGAACCAGAACGTGAGGGCCAGGCCGATCCCATAGGTGTGGATCTCGAGTGGCCCGATGTGGAAGGCGACGGGGATGGGCTTCATGGGTGGGGTTCAGCCCCAGTATGACCCCGGTGCTCCTCGAATCCCGCTCAGCGAGCGTTAGGGCCGGCCGGCTCCCACGAACCCGTCACCGAGCCGGAGTGAGGTCACCCACACCGAGGCGCCCGTGTACGGAGCCTCGATCATCTCGCCGCCGCCGACGTACATGGCCACGTGTTGGCTGCCGCCGGGGCCGTAGAAGAGGAGGTCGCCCGGCTCGAGGTCGGACACCGGGACCGGTGCGCTGTCGGCCATCTGGGCGCCCGAGTAGTGCGGCAGCCCGACGCCGGCCTGGCCCCATGCCCACGCGACGAGGCCGGAGCAGTCGAAGCCCACCCCGGGGGACTCGCCGCCCCAGACGTAGGGGACGCCGATCTGGCTCTCCGCTGCGGCGACGGCACGCGAGCCGGCGGCACCGTCAGACGGTGGCGGCGGGAAGTTCTCGCTGGAGGTCAGCACGCCGCGCGTGATGGTCCCCTGGACGCCGTTGGCGTGCGCTTGGGCCTCTTCCTCGAGCGTGCCGAGCTGGCCCTTCACCTGGCCCAGCTCCGACTCGAGAGCGGACTGCTGCTGATCGGCCGCCGCCTGGGCTGCGGCAGCGGCATTGACGGCCGCCTGTGCCGAACCGTGCTGGGTGAGCAGGTTGGAGCGCTCCGCGATCAGGGCGACCTGGGCCGTGTGGAGGTTGGCGACGGCCACGTCGAGGTTGCCTGTCGCGACCTGTCCGTACTCCTGCGCCGCTGCGTAGCTCCTCTGGTTGCCCGAGAACAACGGGTTGGCCTGGCCGGCGGTCCCGTCGCTCAGGTACTCGTCGACGACGGCCGAGCGGAGATGTATCTGGTCTGTGGCGACGGTGTGCTGGTCCGACGCGATCTTGGTCCTGGTGGTCGCGATCTGGCCGTCGATCGACGCGAGTTCGTTGCGAGCTTGGTCGTAACGCTGGCCGAGAGCCGAGAGTTGCACGCCGGTCGACGAGATCTCTTGCTGCAGCTGGTTGGCCTGGGCCTCGAGCGACGTGGCCGTGGCAGCCTGGCTGGACGTGGCCGTAGCCAGGATCGGCAGTACCGAAAGCGAGCTCACGATTGCGAAAGCCGGTCGCCAAATCCGCCGAGAGCTCTGCTGGGACAGCGGCGCGGAGCGGGCTGAGCCCCCCTCGACGTCAGTCACGATGTGCATCATCTTGACGACTTGGGTGCTGAGGGGTCAAACACCGAAACGGCCATCTGGAGCCCACATCGGGCGAAATTGGCCAAAGACCCAGCGTGGCGGCGATCTTGGCGAGTTCGTGACGATCTCGTATCAAACACCTTAGAGAGTGACGGTGGTGGGTCTGTGGACCGGCGCTGCCGGGGCTTTCAGGCGGAGCGGGCCAACCGTTACCATCGGGCGCATGTCCGCCCGCTCCCGAGACCTGCCCCGCCGTTCCTGCCTGTCCACGCCTGCGTCCAGCGAGCGTTTCTTGGCCAAGGCCCCCACCGTCGCCGCTGACATGACGTTCTTGGACCTCGAAGACGCGGTAGCCCCGGGCGAGAAGGTCGGGGCCAGGGCGAAGGCCGTCGACGCGATCAAGAACCTGGCCTGGGACGACCGAGTGCTCTGCGTCCGAGTGAATGCGTGGGACACCAAGTGGACCTACGGCGACGTGATCGAGGTGGTCTCCGGTGCCGGTGAGCGCCTCGACGAGATCATGCTGCCGAAGGTGCAGTCGGCCGCCCACGTGATCGCGTTGGATCTCCTGCTCACCCAGATCGAGGAGAACTGCGGCCTGCCGATCGGCCACATCGGCATCGAGGCGCAGATCGAGACGACCCGTGGCCTCATCAACGTCGAGGAGATCTGCGCGGCCTCGCCCCGTCTCGAGACCATCATCTTCGGTCCCGCCGACTTCGCGGCATCGATGGAGATGCCAGTTCTGACCGGGGGTGTGCAGATCCCCGAGTACCCGGGCGATCACTTCAACTACGTGTTCTCGAAGATCCTGATGGCAGGACGGGCCAACGGGCTCCAGGTCATCGACGGCCCGTTCCTCTACGTTCGGGACTCGGACGCGCTGCGCGACTTCGCGATGCGGACGCGGATGCTCGGCTACGACGGCAAGTGGGCCCTCACACCCGACCAGGCGATCGTGTTGAACGAGGTGTACTCGCCCACCCAGGAGCAGTTCGACCGGGCGTTCGACATACTCGACGCATACCGCCACGCCACCGAGGACGAGGGCCGCGGCTCGGTGATGTTCGGTGACGAGATGATCGACGAGGCGAGCCGCAAGATGGCGACAAAGTTCGTTTCCCGCGGCGAACGCGCCGGGCTGAGGCGATCCGAGTCCTGACCGATCGGCCTCAGGTGGCCCCTTCGAGGAGCCGCCTCGCGATCACCTTCAATGCCAACGTCTCGTCGGCACCCTCGAAGATCGACAGCACCCGGGCGTCGACGAAGTAGCGGCTGACCGGGAACTCCTCGGCGTAGCCCATGCCGCCGTGGATCTGCATGGCCTCCCGGGTGACCCACTCGGCGGCCCGGCAGCCGTACGCCTTCACCATCGACGCCTCGAGCGTCCCCTCGCCCTTGGCCATGAGGAGCGCCGCCCGGTAGGCGAACTGGCGGATCGCCTGGATGGTCGCGGCCATCCTGGCCAATTTGTTCTGGGTGAGTTGGTAGTCGAGCACCGCGGCGCCGAACACCTTGCGCTCGGCCGCGTACGAGTAGGCGGCGTCGTAGGCCGCCTGCATCACACCAAGCGCCCTCGCGGCGGTCTGCAGGCGCCCGTTCTCGAATCCCTGCATCTGCATGTAGAAGCCCTGCCCGATTCCGTCCTCGCCCCCGATCAGGTTGGCGTCGGGGACGAACCAGTCCTCGAAGCTGAGCTCGTAGGAGTGCATGCCCCGGTAGCCGAGGGTGTCGATGGGCCGGCCCTCGAGCCGTCCCGACGAGTTGTTCCGGTCCTGGGTCTGCACGAACCCCTTGCCGTCGGCGCGGTCCTTCTCGACGACGAACATCGACAGGCCGCGGTGGGCCTTCGTGCGATCCGGATCCGTCCTCGCGAGCAGCATGAGGACGTCGGCCCGGGCCGCGAACGTGCACCACGTCTTCACCCCGCGGATCAGCCAACCACCGTCGGTCCTGGAGGCGGCCGTGACCAGGCCGGCCACATCCGAGCCGAAGTCTGGTTCGGTGACCGCGACCGCGACCATGGTCTCGCCGCTGGCCAGCTTCGGCAGCCACTGCCGCTTCTGCTCCTCGGTGCCGCCCTTCAGCAGCGCCCGGGTCAGGATCTCGGGCCGGGTGATGAGCGATCCGCCGATGCCGAGCGCCCCCCAGCTCAACTCCTCGGTCGCGACCACCATGCCCATGTAGTCGCTCTCGGTCCCGGACGCGAAGCCGCCGTACTCCTCGGGCACCGAGAGCCCGAACCCGCCCAGCTCGGCCAGGCCCTGAATGACCTCCTCGGGCACGTCGCCGTTGGTCCGGTGCACGTGCTCGGCGTGTGGCCGGACCTTCTCGTCAGCGAACCGGTGGAACGTCTCGCGCACGAGCTCGAAGTCATCGTCGAGGTGGTTCGGTCCGGTCTTCCCGCACAGCGCGGCGAGGAATTCGGGCGAGCGATACGCCTCGAGGAAGCTCGCCGCCGCGACGGACCATCCGGGTTCGACGCCCCAAAGGGCTTCGCGGCCGGCAACACGGGAGGCCAGGTCGACCAGCGCGTCGGCGACGAACGCACAGGTGAGGTCCCGCTCGGTGTCCCCGCGGGTGCCGTAATCGAGCATCGACCGGGCGACGACCGCGCCCGATGCGGCATGGGCCAGGTCGTAGGCGACGACCTGGCCGGCGTCGACGCCCCCACCCTTGGCCAGCGCGCCGGCTGCCTTCGCGACGACCGACTCGGCCAGTTCGACGGCCTCGGTGGCCGCGCCGAGTGGATCGGAGATGGGGTCGGCAGCCATGGCGAGACGCTACCCGGGCGACCTGCGGCGACCCACAACGGTGACGAGGGGCGGCAACACGATCGAGTCATTCCCCGGGTCGACTCCGGTCAACGTCTCGAGGTACGAGGCGACGGCCCCGGGTCCCACCCCGGCGGGCGCCTCCGCCCATGCGTCGACCAGCTCGAGACCGGCGTCGCGCGCAAGAGCGGGGAGGAACGCGCCGATGTCGGGATGCCGGGCGTCGGGCATCTGCATCGGCGAGCCGTCGATCCGGCCGGCCGAGGTGATCGGCTCCTGCGCGACCACCCACCCGTCTGGCTTCACCGCGTCCGCCATCCGCCGGAGGACAACCGCGGGATCGAACACGTGGAGCAAGAGGAACCGGCAGAACGCGAGGTCAACCGGTTCGGGGAGCACGAGGTCCTCGCCGGCCTGGGTGATCGCGATCACCTGGCTGTGGGCGGCGGCGGCCCTGGCCACCTCGTCGCGTGCGAGCGGGTCGGAGTCGACCGAGTAGACGCGCCCGGTGTGGCCGACCACCTCGGCCAGGGCGACCGAGACGTCGCCGCCCCCGGCCCCGACATCGACGCAACGCCACCCGGGTCCGATGGCGAGGCGCTTGAGCGCCGTGGCCAACGGGCGCCGGTAGACGTCGTCGCGCAGGCCCTTCAGCTCAGCCACGAATGATGCCTGGCCGTAGGGAGGGAACCGAGACCGAGAACATGGGAAAGAAAGCTTCTCACGGGTGGGAGTGAGGAAGTCGATAACCTCGGCCGTCGTGAACGTGACCATGCTGCTGTGCGACGCAGCGCAGGTGGCCGACGGGAAGCTCTACATCCTGGGTGGCGGTTGGAGCATCACCGGACCCGACCCGGTGCCCTCGGCGGTCGCCCTCAAGATCGAGGTCGACTGGCACGAGGCCGACGTAGCCCACCACTGGGAGCTGTTCTTGGAGGACGCCGACGGCCGGCCGGTCCTCGTGGAGACCCCCGACGGGTCCCACCCGGTCGAGGTGCGGGGCGAGTTCACCGTGGCCAAACCGCCGGGCATCCCGGAGGGCTCGCCGATCGACGTCGCGCTGGCCGTCAACCTGGGGCCGATCCCCCTTGAACCCGGGACCCGCTACAGCTGGCGGCTCATGATCGACGGAGACTCCCTCCCGGGCGCGGCGCTCGGATTCACCACCCGACCTCGGCCGGAGTCGACCTAGGAGCCTGTTGAACAAAGGCT
>PLWZ01000043.1 GCA_003151235.1 Acidimicrobiaceae bacterium | reverse complement strand
TCCGAGCGTGGGTGCTGGAACCCGAGGGACGCACCGAGAGGCTACGTGAGGACTCCAGATCGGGTTCAGCGGCTGATACGCACTCAGCCACGCATCCCCTCAAAGGAGGCGGAGGGTTCGTCCGGCGTGTCGCCTACGTCGAAAGGTGTCCCGGGATGCTGGACCGTGGCGTCGGGTCCGGGGTATCTGATGTCGGATTGTTCAGAGCGCGATCCGAATAATGGTGCCCTACACCTCGAATTGTCGGATCTTGTCGCACCTCGAATGCCCGCGGCACCGTCCGCCTCTATGGCTCGATGAAAATGCACTCCCCCGGGCACTCCTCGGCAGCCTCGGTGACCGCGTCTTCGAGCTCCGAGGGCACCTGGGCCAGGCCTTCGGCACCGCCAGGGTTGGACTTAACGTCGGTATCTTTGACATAGGCGAGTCCATCGTCGAGCAATGTGAAGACTGCCGGGGCGATCTCCTCACAGAGCCCGTCGCCCGTGCACAGATCCTGATCGATCCAGACCTTCATGGTGAAACGTTCTCCCTTGGTGGCATCACAGGACTCGGGTTCGTGCCGTCAAAACAGCCCGAGTTCGAGACGGGCGGCGTCGGTCAACCGGCTCTGGTCCCAGGGCGGGTCCCACACCAGTTCGACATCGACCTCGCTGACGCCGAGGACCGTCTGCACTCGAGAGCGGGCGTCGTCCTTGAGTACGTCGCCCATCCCACAGCCCGGGGCGGTCATCGACATCTTGATCTCCACCCGGTGACTACCGTCCGCCAGGGTGTGGGCGTCGCACGCATAGATCAGCCCAAGGTCGACCACGTTGATCGGGATCTCCGGGTCGAAGACCGTCTTCAGCTGTTCGATCACCTGCGCGATATCGAACGGGCCAGTCTCCGCCGGGCCTTTGTCGGCCTCGGTGTCGCCGGTCGGGTCGAGGCCAAGCGCGTCCGCATCTTCGTTGCTGATCCGCGCGAGGTAGCCGTCACTGGTTTGGACCGTGAAGCTGCCCCCGAGGGACTGAGTGACAATGACCTCATCGCCCTCCGAGAGCGTCACGGGCTGTCCGCCCGGGATGAGCGTGGCTTCGCAGTCACGCTCGAGCATGATCGGTGCATGGCGCTCCGGTCTCATCGTCACCTACTCACTCGAGACCAGCTCGTTTTTTCCTTCGAGGGCACTGCGAAGCGCGTGCCAGGCGAGCGTCGCGCACTTCACCCGCATGGGGAACGCCGAGACTCCCGAGAGCACCGCGAGCTTGCCCAGCTCTGCCGAGGGGAGCTCGTCACTCGGGGTCTCCGTCAGCATGGCGTGGACAAATCCGAACAGCGCGAGCGCCTCCTCGCACCGCTTGCCCTTGAGGGCCGTGGTCATGAGCGAGGCGGAGGCCATCGAGATGGCGCATCCCGCGCCCTCGAAGGCGATGTCATCGATACGATCATCGAGGAGCTTCACGTAGACCGTGAGCAGGTCGCCGCAGAGCGGGTTCACGCCCTCGACGGTTCGCGTGGCGTCGCCGAGCCGGTGGAAGTTCTGCGGATGGCGACCGTGATCGATGATCACCTGTTGGTAGAGGTCGCCGAGGTCGTTGCTCACCCGAAGGCCTCCTGCACCGTCTCGAGCCCGGCGACGAGCGCATCGATCTCGGCGCGCGTGCTGTAGCAGGCAAGCGACGCTCGGGCGGTGGCGGACAGCCCGAGCCGGCTGAGCAGGGGCTGGGCGCAGTGGTGGCCGGTGCGGATGGCAACGCCCTCACGATCGAGGATGGTGCCGATGTCGTGGGGGTGCACGCCGTCGAGGACGAAGGAAAGGATGCTCTGTTTGGCCGGGGCGGTGCCGACGAGGCGGAGGCCTGGGACGAGCAAGAGCGCCTCCGTGCCATAGGCGAGAAGGTCGTGCTCGTGGGCGGCGAGCGCCTCGCGGTCGAGGCCGGTTAGGAAGTCGATCGCGACCCCGAGACCCACCACGCCAACGAGGTTTGGCGTGCCAGCCTCGAACTTGTAGGGGGCGTTGTTGTAGACGGTCTTCTCGAAGCTGACCGACAAGATCATGTCGCCGCCCCCTTGGTAGGGGGGCATCTCTTCGAGCAGCTCGCGCCGGCCGTAGAGAACGCCGATGCCGGTCGGTCCGTACATCTTGTGCCCGGACAGCGCGTAGAAATCACAGCCGAGCGCCTGCACGTCAATGGGCAGGTGGGGGGCAGCTTGCGCGCCGTCGACGAGCACGCGGGCTCCCGCGGCGTGGGCGATCTCGGTGACCTCCCGGATCGGGTTGACCGTCCCGAGCACGTTGGAGACGTGGGTGATGGCGACGAGCTTGGTCCGCTCGCCGATCAGCGCCTTGAGCTCGTCGACCAAGAGCTCGCCAGTGTCGCTGATCGGTGCGACCCGCAGTTGTGCGCCAGTCCGCTCGCAGAGCATCTGCCAGGGGACGATGTTGGAGTGGTGCTCCATCTCGGTGATGAGGACCTCGTCGCCCTCGCCGAGATGGGCCGCGCCGTAGGTTTCGGCCACCAGATTGATGGCCCCGGTGGTCCCGGAGGTGAAGACGATCTCCTCGACCTCGGAAGCGTTGAGGAAGCCCTGCGCTTTCACACGTGCGCCCTCGTAGGCCTCGGTCGCGCGCTCGGAGAGGTAGTGCACGCCTCGATGCACGTTGGCGTTGTCTCTCGAAAAGAACGGCGACATCGCGTCGATAACGGCCTGCGGCTTCTGGCTCGTTGCCGCGCTGTCGAGGTAGGCGAGCGGCTTGCCATAAGGCCGCACAGTGAGGATCGGGAACTGCTCGCGCATCGCCTCGACGTCGAAGCGCCCGCTCGCCTGGCCGGTGTCCGCCGAGGTGGACGAATCCGGGTGGAGAACCATCGTCGGTTGCGCGCTCACCTCGCTCGCTCGTTGGAGCTCGTCGCGAGCCGGTCGGCGACCAGCTCTTCCACGCGAGCTCGGAGTGGCTCGAACGGGATCAGATCCACCATCTCGCGTGCGAACGCGTAGGTGAGGATGCCACGCGCCATCTGCTCGGGCACCCCACGCGAGCGCAGGTAGAACAGGGCGTCCTCGTCGAGCCGGCCCACTGCTGCGCCGTGGGCGCACTTGACGTCGTCGGTGAGGATCTCGAGGCGCGGCCGGGTGTCGATTTCGGCGTCGTCAGAGAGGAGCAGGTTCTTGTTCGTCTGGCCGGCGTCAGTGCCGAATGCGTCCCGGCGGACGACGATGTGTCCGTTGAACACGCCGTGCCCGTGTTCGTCCACCACGCCCTTGTAGAGCTGGCGGCTGGTGCCGCGGGGTGCGGCGTGCTCAACGAGGACTGGGTTGTCGTGGTGCTGATCGCCGCGGGGCATGTACAGGCCGCCGAGGCTGACGTCCGCCCCTTCGCCCTCGAGGTAGACCCGCACCTCGTGGCGAGCGATGTGCGACCCGAGTGCGAACACATGGGAAGAAAAGTGGCTCTCGCGATCCTGGCGAACGTCGAGCAGCGCGAGGTGGAACGCTGAGTCGGCCTCGTCCTGCACCTGGTAGTGCGCGACATTGGCGCCCGCTTCCACAATGACCTCGGTGACGGCGTTGGTGCAGTAGACCTCGCCGGGGAGGCCGGTATGGGTTTCGACGATCGTCGCCTGGCTTCCCGGGCCCGCCAGCACGACCGATCGTGGGTTCGACACAAGCGGAGCGCCGTCGGTCTCCGAGAAGAACACAAGCTCGATCGGAGCCTCAACGGCCGCACCGGCGGGGAGCGAGACGAACGCGCCGTCGTCGGAAAGCGCCGTATTGAGCGCGGCGAAGGCGTGATGAAACGGCGCGAATGTGCGCGAGAAAATCGACTCGAGGCGCTCGTCCCCCTCGGCGAGCACCGATGCGAGGTTGGTCACCCTGACGCCGGTGGGCAGCTCCTCGACACGGGAGAACTCTGGCGCGAAGCGGCCATTGACAAAGACCAGACGGGCGCCACCGAGACCGGCGCCGAGCCCGTTGATCGCCATCGGTGCGCGCCGGAGACTGGGCCCAAGTGACGCGCGCTCAAAGGGCACTGCGAGGATCGGCTCGAGGCGCGTGTAGCGCCAGTCCTCGTCCTTGCGGGTTGGGAAGCCATGCGCATGCACCCAGTCCGACGCGGACCGTCGCGCCCCGGTGAGCCACGCGGGATCATCGTGGCTGGGCTCAGCCTCGAGCAGCGCGAGGCCGCCGGTCGGCGCAACGGCGACCCCCGCCGTAGGGTCGCGACCGGCCGTCACGGGCTCGCCGCCACCGGCACCGAGGGCTCGAGCGACACCTGGTCGAAACCGACGTACCCGTGCTCCTCGAGCGCGCGGGCCAGCTCCTTGTCGCCGGAGCGGAGAATCCGGCCCTCGGCCATGATGTGGACGCGGTCGGGAACGATGTAGTCGAGCAGCCGCTGGTGATGGGTGATGACCAACATCGCCCGATCCTTGCTGCGCAGCGAGTTCACCCCGTTCGCCACAACCCGGAGGGCGTCGATATCAAGGCCCGAATCGGTCTCGTCCAAGATGGCCAACCTCGGCTCGAGGATCGCCATCTGGAGGATCTCGTTGCGCTTCTTCTCACCACCGGAGAACCCTTCGTTGACCGATCTGCTCATGAAGCTCCGGTCCATCTCGACGAGTTCCATCTTCTCTTTGGCCAGCTCGAGGAAGTCCATCGCGTCGAGCTCGTCAAGCCCGCGCTGGCGGCGCAGCGAGTTGAGCGCGGCGCGCATGAAGTAGAGGTTTCCGACGCCGGGGATCTCCACCGGGTGCTGGAACGCGAGAAAGATCCCAGCCGCGGCGCGGTCTTCGGGCGACATCGCGAGCAGGTCCTCCCCCTCAAAGAGGACTTGGCCGGTGACGTCGTAGGCCTCATGACCGGCGAGCACGTTCGCAAGCGTGCTCTTGCCGGAGCCGTTCGGCCCCATGAGCGCCTGCACCTCGCCCGCCTTGAGCTCGAGACTCAGCCCCCGGAGGATCTCGTTGTCGCCGATCTTGGCGTGGAGGTTCTTGATGGAGAGCATCATCCAACGCTTCCTTCGAGGCTCACGTTCAGGAGCCTTTGGGCCTCGACCGCGAACTCCATAGGCAGCTCTTTGAACACCTCTCGGCAGAAGCCGTTCACGATCATCGATACCGCGTCCTCTTCGGAAATACCCCGTTGGCGGCAGTAGAAGAGCTGGTCCTCGCCGATCTTGGAGGTGGAGGCCTCGTGTTCGACCTGTGCGGTCGAGTTCTTCACCTCGATGTAGGGAAACGTGTGTGCTCCGGTGTCGCTTCCGAGCAGGAGCGAGTCGCACTGGGTGTGGTTCCGGGCACCCTCGGCGGAGCGCAGAACCTTCACGAGCCCGCGGTAGGTGTTCTGCCCGTGACCGGCCGAGATCGCCTTGGAGACGATGGTNNTCGACCTGGGTCCAGGAGATCTTCGCGTCCGCGGCGCACCGGCCGCGCTTGGTGACGAAGTTGTAGACGCCGCCGCGCCCCTCGGCGTCGCCCGGATACCAGTTCTGCACGGTGGAGTACTTGATCTGGGCGCCCTCGAGAGCGACGAGTTCGACCACCGCCGCGTGCAGTTGGTTCTCGTCCCGCATCGGTGCGGTGCAGCCCTCGAGGTAGCTCACGTACGCCCCCTCTTCGGCGACGATGAGGGTCCGTTCGAACTGGCCCGTGTTGGCGGCATTGATGCGGAAGTAAGTGGAGAGCTCCATCGGGCAGTGCACGCCCTTGGGGATGTAGCAGAACGATCCGTCGGTGAACACGGCGGAGTTGAGGGTCGCGAAGAAGTTGTCCCGGTAGGGAACCACCGAGCCGAGGTAGGTGCGCACAAGATCCGGATGGTTCTGGACGGCTTCGGAGAAGGAGCAGAAGATGACGCCGGCTTCGGCCAGCTTCTTCTGGAAGGTCGTGGCCACCGACACCGAGTCGACAATCGCGTCGACAGCCACGCCGCCGAGACGCTCCTGTTCCGCGAGGGAGATCCCGAGCTTGTCGAACATCGCCCGCACTTCGGGGTCGACCTCGTCAAGGCTCGCCAGCGCGGCCTTGGGCCTCGGGGCGGCGTAGTAGCTGATGTCCTGGTAGTCGATGGGCCCGTAGGTGACGTTCTGCCAGGTTGGTTCGGCGAGAGTCAGCCAGTGGCGGTACGAGCGCAGGCGCCATTCGAGCAGCCACTCCGGCTCGTTCTTCTTGGCGGCGATCAGCGCGATGACGTCCTCGCTCAACCCTGGGGGAACGACGTCGGTGTCGAGATCGGTGACAAAGCCGTACTGGTACTCGCGGCTCGCCAGCTCGGCGATATCGCTCGATGTGCCGGTCACCGTGCACCGCCCACAGCGGCGTGCCTGGTGATCTCGAGGGCGCTCATCATCGTCTCCTTGTTGTCGGCATCGGTGTTCCGCCAACCGGCTGGGACTCGGTTGACTCGCTGCCTCACGCCAATACTACAACTTTTACCTTGCGAATCTCACATAAAGTGTCCCCGCCGGGTAGATTGTCCTCATGGAACGCGTACCGGTCAGCCTGATTGACCTCTCACCGGCACAGCGCCAGACCCTTGTCGCGCTGAAGAGACGGGGGGAGGCGTCGGTCGACGCCCTCGCGGAGGCGCTGGCGATCACGCCGAGTGCCGCCCGCCAGCAGCTGGCTGCCCTCAGATCGGCTGGGCTTGTCGCGACACGCCAGCAACGAGGGCGACCTGGACACCCCGGGCGACCCGCCGACCTCTTCCACAGCACCCAGCAGGGAGAGGCGCTGTTCGCCCAAGCCTCCGGTGACCTCTCCGCTGAGTTGCTTGGTTACGTCGAGGAGGAAGATCCGAGCCTCCTCTCCCGTGTCTTTGAGCGCCGTCAGCATCGGCGCGTCGAGCAGGTCCGAGACCAGCTAGCGGGCAAGAGCCTCGATGAGAAGGTGGCAGCACTGGCCGAGATCCTCGACGCGGAGGGGTATATGGCCGACTTCGACAAGCTTGCTGATGAGAGCTATCGGGTCACGCTCGGTAACTGCGCCATCTGGCCAGTGGCCTCCCGCTACGGAGCGGCCTGTGCCACCGAGCTCGAGTTCCTCCAAGCGGTGCTCCCGGAGGCCGAGATCGAACGGGTCGAGCACAAGGTTGCCGGAGGACACGTATGCGGATATGAACTTGGACCCCGCTCGGCCAAGCGAGTTCCTCTCGCGCAACCCCATCGGCACATGACGCCGGCCTGAAGAAGAACACTCGATGTCGGGCGACGCACCTGCTCAGGTGATCTGTTGACCTGCGCGGTGATCTCAGACCGCACATGCTCGTAGGAGCGGAGCTGTGCACTGCCGGCGAGGACCCGAGCGGCTTCCGCCAGGGCGGTGCTCGGCGAGACCACGGAGCAGATCGCGGTTGTAGCTCCTTGCGCGGGTCTACTTGTCCGGTTGGGGCGTGAAGCGAAGGTACGGCTTCAAGGTTGTGAAGCCCTTCGGGAACTTCACCTGGCGTCCTCGTCGGAGATCGCCGGCGAGATGATCACGTCGTCGTCATTTCATGCCAGTTCACCGGCGTGGAGACGCTGTACTTACTGCTGAGCTGGAGGCCGTCGAGCACTCGAAGGATCTCGTCGACACTGCGACCGATCGCCGCGGGATAGGTGAGCGTCAACTTCACCTTCTTGTCCGGACCGATGATGAACACGGTGCGCACCGTAGCGGTCTCGATCGCGTTCGGGTGGTTCATCCCGTAGAGGTTCGCTACGATCCGGTCCTCATCGCCGACGAGGGGATAGTTGAGGCCCTGCCCCTGAGTCTCGGCAATGTCCGCGGACCACTTCCGATGGGAGTCGACCGAGTCGACGCTCACGCCGATGAGCTTCGTGTTGCGCGCGCGCGAACTCGTCACGTCGGCGCGCGAACTCACCGAGTTCGGTCGTGCAGACGGGGGTGAGTTCGGCCGGGTGAGAGAAGAGCACCCCCCATCCTTCTCCGAGGTAGCTGTGGAGAGTGACGGTGTGCACTCGGTCGTCTCGGCGGTGAAGTCCGGTGCGGTGTCGCCCAGCTGGATGTCATGCGAGCTCTCTTCTGGGTGCATTGTGAAATTCTAGTTAATACTAGTAGATTGTTGGGAGGCGTTCAGCCGTGATCCGGAGGGTGATGCCCGTACCGTCGCTCATCCGGTGGTGTGAGGAGGGAGCCGTGGATGAGCAACTCGATGGCGATGACGGTCACACAGCCCTCATGAGGGCCCGGGTTGATCGCCCAGGCGCGCCGGCTGATGAGGGTGGAGACTCAGCCTGTTGGAGCCATCTTGTCTGTCCGTCGTGCGGGATGTTGATCGCGGGCGGTCACCTGACGGGTTGCGAGCCCGACACTTCGCGGCAAGAGCCTCGGTCCAAGTGACAGTGCTGCTTCCACGATCGTGGCGACCCGATGGTTGTTGTGTTCCGAACCCGCGCAGGGTCGATAAGAGGAGGTCAGGCGGTGCGGATCGACTATCACGAGCACGCAGAGATCACACGTCCAATGCGAGTGCTGTCGGAGGCCGCGACCGCGGGCACACTCGAACCGGCGCTGCTCGAGCTCGTGAAGGTGAGAGCCTCACAGCTGAACGGCTGTGCACACTGCCTTGAGATGCATACGAAGGACGCGCGGGCGATGGGCGAGTCGGATGATCGTCTTCACCTCGTCGCGGCGTGGCGCGAAGCGCCGGTGTTCAGCGAGCGCGAGCGCGCCGCCCTTTTGTGGTGCGAAGAGCTCACGCTCATCACTGAAAGGGAGGTTCCCGACGAGCTCTACGGCGAGGTTCGAGTGCTCTTCTCCGAGGACGAGATGTGGCGGCTCACGCTGGCCGTCGTCGTGATTAACAGCTGGAACCGGCTCGCTATCGCGTTTCGCGCTCCTGTCGGGGAGTACGTCTCCCGGGCGGTCGCCACCTCCACGACGCCATGACGACGCCTCACCCGAGACAGCGGCGCGATTCGTCGGGCAAGACGATCGGCTCGAGCCCCCTGTGGACGTCGAGCAGGGCGATCGCCGGCGTGCTCGGCATGCAGGACGACGATTTGAGCGATCCCGACGTCATCTTCGACTTTGTCGCTCGCATCGCCGATTCGGTCGCCTGTCCGGTGACGGCCAACCTCTAGGCCGGTTACGGACTCGCATCGGAGGAATTTGTCGACCGCCTCCTTTCGGCCGGGGTTGCCGGCTGCAATCTCGAAAATACGGGCCACCATGGGAGCGATGTGCTCGTCGACCCCGAGAAACAGGCCGCATTTTTACGCCGAACGGTTCAAGCCGGACTCGAGTTTGAGATCGTCCTGGAGAAATCGGGGTTGACACTGGTCATCTCGCCCGACAGGTCCGTTCTCGAAGTCGTGGAGGACGCTGGAGTGATGACTTTAGCTCGTGCCGCGAAGGCTACTGCGGCTGTTGCGAGACAGTGGTTCTCGAGGGCGAGGTCGATCACCGCGACGACTATCTGTTCCCAGAAGACCGTGAGATAGGTAAGAAGATGATGATCTGCGTATCGCGGAGCCGTTCGCCGCGCCTTGTTCTCGATCTGTAATGGCCGATCAGTCCCGCTTCGTGGCGATGTGATCCCGCTCGCCGGCGAGCGTCAGTGAGAGATGGCCTGCGCGGCGAGCACGAGGACAGCGAGAGTCACAAGGGCCATCGTGCCGCGCAGGGCGCCCGCCACTATCCGGCCACGTCGGACAGCCTCGGCGGCGGCACGGTCGTCCGGTGCGGTGACCGCCCGACGACGTAGGGCCGTCATCGCCCGAGCCTGGGCCATCCCTGCGCCTGTGAGGAGTACCAAGGCTCCGGAGAGGGCGACGGTGGCATCGATGGTGTTCGACCATGTCGATGGCGGCCAGGCGAGCGCCAAGCCGCACCCGATCGCCGCGAGGAGCGCTGCCGTGCCGACGATGCCGTAACGCCGGCCGATGGCCCGGAAAAGGACCACCTGGGAAGGACCGTCGAGCACCTTGCGTGCCGCTCTCGTGACGAGTGCCAAACAGACAAGGCTTCCCACCCAGATGCAAGCGGCCAGTAGCTCGACAGCGACCACGGGCGTGCTCGTTGTCAACATTTTCCGTGTCCCTCCTGCTTGATTGAACCGGTTCCAATCAGCGCCCGCGCCCTACGCAGAGGCCGGTCGAGAGTCTTCGGCAATCCGGACCCCAAGACGGCATCCGGCCCATCGGGGGTCCTTTGCCACCAGATCGATGACAGCGCCTTGGCCGAGCTCAGCCGCAACGCCCTCTGCCAGCCCGAGATGCAGCTGGCATACGGTCGCGGGATCCGTCGCAGTGACCTCGACGAACGGACAGCGACCGAGCACGAAGTCACGCCCTTGGGCGTGCGGGGTCGAGCCGGGGTGGAAGTCCCCAGCGGCGAGGTCCTCCTCGAGCACGGCGAGCGTGTCTCGTTCGTACGCCATCTGTCGGGCGCGGCGCTTCCCGGCGCGTTATCCGACCTCACGGGGACTCCTCTGCGTTCGGACCATCTCGCTCAAGAGCGTGGCCAGTAGCCCGTAGGGGCCCCTTGGTCCCCCAGGATCCGCTGATGTCCGGGCTGACACGGTAGAGCAGGCGCGGACGAACCGGGCGGTTGCGCCGCTCGTACTCCTCGAAAACGAGCAAGGCGTCCTTCAATACGGCGAGGTGCTGACGCATCGCGTTGTGGTTCAACGGAGGAGTTCGGTCAGTTCGGCCACGCCCACGAGGCGGTGGGCGTCTGCGATGTGGCGAAAGATTCGAAAACGCGTCGGATCGCCGAGCGCCCGGCCTCGATTTGGACCCGACGTGGCACCCCTCCTCTCCTGGCTTCTGCTGGGTCATTCCTCTAGTATAGACTAGAAATACGAAGGGGCCAGACTTGGGCGATGGCCGACCGAGTGGATGAGGAGACAGCATGATGACAAGCACGGAGACCGAGGCCCTCAAGGCGATCCTTACCCACCATCGGTTACTCGAGGACGACGTGAACGCCCGAGTTGCTGCTCTCCAACGTGTCGTCGACACCGGTGGCCCGCACGAGCCGGCCGTCGCCGAGCTTGTCGCGTATCTCGGCGGCGAGGTGCTCCCCCACGCCCTGGCCGAGGAGCACAGCATCTACCGCGTCGCCTTGGCACGCGCCGAGCTGGGCGGCACGGTCACCGAGATGATCACCGAGCACCGGAGCCTCGCGTTGGCGACCGAACGTCTTGCCGAGGCGCCAAATGGGGACGCCGCAGCAGCGCAGGCTCAGGAGATCGCCACGCTCTTCTCGGTGCACGTGGCGAAGGAGAACGACGTCCTGCTCCCGCCGCTCGTGGCAGACAACGAGGTGGACCTGGCGCAGCTGCTTCTCCAGATGCACCGCCTCACGGAGGCCGCTCAGCAGGAGAGCCCGCTCGGCGAAGACGCCTCGGCCCTCGATCCCGACGCCGTGATGCTGTCGCTCCTGTTGGAGGCAGCGACCGATCTGGCCCATGCCGGCTACGGGGACCGAGCCTGCCGGCACACGGCGTCGGCGTGGGCAGCGTTGCGTGTGCCGAGGCCTGAGCTGGCCGTCAGGGTCACCGCCGCGCTGCACCGGCTGGTCCGCCTGGCGACCGCCGAACCCGTGGTATTCCGGCCGCCATCGGACGGCCAGCATCCGCTGGGTGATCCCGCGCTCGACGTCCGACAGCTGGCTCCAGCACAACGTCACGAGTCGATCTTCGAGACCTACCAGGCGCTTGCCTCCGGAGCGGGCTTCGTGCTCGTGAACGACCACGACCCCAAGCCGCTTCGTTACCGATGCCAGCGGCCCCCCGGAGCGCAACCGACCGACCGCCGAGCTGTCGATGGACCACCTCCCACTGCCATGATCCAACTGGCAGATACCACTCGTGCAAGGAAAGGAGCGTCGCTATGAGCCCGAACCCCACATCGTTGAGGGATCTGCTGATTGGCTACGACCGTGAGGTCGACAAGACGCTGCAGGAGGTACTCGAGTCGACCACCGGCACTGAGCGGGTGCAGCTTCTCCACAAACTGCGCCACTCGGTGTCGGTTCACGACTCGGTGTTGAGCGCAGTGCTTTGTCCGTTGCTCGACGACCTTCCCGGCGGCCGAGCGGTCGCTGAGCGGTTACGACAGGGTTGCCACGAACGGGCCGACCTCTTGAACCGCTTCCGAGAACTCACCTCCGGCGTGGCGGCGCACAACGTGTACAACGTGAGCGGCGAAGAGATGGAGCAGATTCTCGAGGGCTTGGATCGCAGCTTCAGCCGGCATAGCGACAACGAGACCACCGACGTGGTGGGTGTGTTGATGGCGTCGTCGGCGAGCATCGACCCCGACGTGGTGGCAGCACGAATGGCTCTCGAGACGCATCGCGCGCCCACCCGGAGCCACAGAGGCACCATGAGACACCCCAGGTCGGTGGTGTGGGAGTGGCTGTACCACTTCTGGGACAAGTTCGATGATTGGAGCGACACCCATCACGGATGGACCCGCTGAGCAATAGAGCAAGAAGGTGAACTCCACACGAGCCGTCAAGAGCCGCGATGGCGGCATGGACGGGCTGGGGTTCGCCCGGTGTCTCCACCGAAGTGGTGACGCACAGCCCGTGGGTGCCGAAGACATCATCCGGTCTCCTGGCCAGGGACGATGGATCTCCAGACCCATCGGATCCCCACCACGGTTCGAGCGTCCCTCATCCACGAGCGTCCCTCATCCAGTAGGTCACGACGCTCGAGGTCGACAGTGGCAGGCCGGTTGCCGCCGCAGCGAGGATCACCGCCGCCGAGGCGGCCTGGCCAGCAAGTGCGTCCACAGGACCACTGCGCACGAGTCCACGCGTGACGGTCACGACCACTCGCCGCCCCCCGAGGACCGTGGCCATCGCCAGGATAGAGGCACATGCCACCTTGTCCCACCACGGGATGGAGACGCCATGGGCGGTCACGACCGCAGAGCCGGATACGGCAACGGCAACGGCAACGGCACCGNNACGGCAACGGCAACGGCAACGGCCAGGATGCCCATCGCCTTCTGGCCATCGTTCGACCCATCGGCGACTGCCACCGCTCCTGAGGCGATCTAGACGCCGATCCGAACTGGTCGAATACTGGAACGAGGCAACCGCAAGGCGGCTCGGTGTCCAGGCCAATTAACCAGCTCCGCCACGAAGCCTCCGAGCAGCGGAGCGAGAACAATGCCCGCCAGGACGCCGATCACCCCGAGGGGGTGAAGGGCACAAGACCGCCCCAGTTCACCGCATGGAAGCCGCCGGCTGCCATCCCGGCTCCGGCGAGACTGGCGACGAGTCCCACACTGGCGCTGGCGGGGATCCCCCGCCGGGCACAGAACCCGGTGAATGCGA